>JAHEZM010000044.1 GCA_023251075.1 Flavobacteriales bacterium
GCAGTATGAATATCGCAGGGCAAATTGATTATTTTATTACTCCCAGAATAGATTTTAGTTCAGCAGTTTCAGGAGTGGTGTTGCAATTTGATGTGGCTTACGCGCGTTATGATAATACAAGTGTTGACAAGTTAGAAGTAATGATTTCAACCGATTGTGGTGCATCGTGGACCTCTATTTACAACAAAGCCGGCACTACTTTTACTACGGCTCCAAATGTAACTACTGCGTTTACGCCAAGTGCAAGTCAATGGAAAAAAGAATCTGTTCCTTTAAGTACCTACGCAGGGCAGCCTGAAATAATGCTATCTTTTAATTCTACCAGCGATTTTGGTAATAATTTTTATATTGATAATATTAATTTAAGTAATCCATTAAGCATTAAAGAAAACTCAGGTAGTGTTAACATTGAAGTTTTTCCTAACCCTTCAAATGGCGAAATCACCATTAAGGCAGGAGAAAGAATTAAAGAAATACAGGTTGTAAATGTTATTGGTTCTCAAATTCTGAACCTTAAACCGCAAAACGAAAATACATTGGCACTTGATTTGTCGGCTCAGGCAGAAGGTGCTTATTTTATTAAAATAAAAACAGATTCAGGTTTTAGCACCAAGAAAATCATTATTCAAAAGCATTAATTGCTAAAGAATAAAATAAAAAGAAACAAATCCTAACCGGTTAAAAAGGCTATCTTGAATCTTTGCAATGCCTTTACCGAATACATACTCAACCTCATTGTAGGTTTTGATTTCACTTGAAAATGACTAAGGGAATTTGATTATTGATTTAGTCTAGGGGCGGTCCCTCATGTAAGAAATTTCGTGTTTTTGTATGATTTTTACTATTCATAAGTTAAAGGCTTTCTTATCTTTAACACTTTTAAATCATTATTCTTAAGTAAGAAATTCTATTTATGAAAGTTGCAATTTTTGGCGGAGGGGTAGCAGGCCTGAGCGCCGCCCACGAATTAATCAAAAGGAAATTTGATGTAGAAGTATATGAAGCTACTGCAGTACCTGGCGGTAAAGCGCGCAGCGTTGGCGTACCAGGCTCCGGTAAGGATGGAAGAAAGGATTTGCCGGGAGAGCATGGGTTCAGATTCTTCCCTCGTTTTTATAAACATGTGGTGGCTACAATGGGAGATATTCCCTACAAAAGAGGAACTATTGCCGATAATCTTGTTGAAACAGAAAGAATACGCTTAGCCAGATTTGATAAAGGATCGTTGATTTTACCTGCCCGCTTTCCACGCTCATTAAAAGATCTAAAACTTATTTTCGACAGAGGTCTTGATTCCGGTCTCGGATTGACGACTCAGGACAAAGAAGATTTTGCATTGAAAGTCTGGCAATTGATGACCAGCTGCCGTGAACGGAGGAAAAATGAATACGAACGGATATCTTGGTGGGAATTCATGGATGCAGATAGCCATTCGGTGGCCTATCAAACCATTTTTGTTAAAGGTTTAACACGAACACTTGTTGCAGCACGGGCCGAAAAAGCCAGTACCAAAACAGGTGGCGATATTTTTATCCAACTGATTTTTGATATTGCACGACCGGGAATTAGCAGCGACCGCATTTTGAATGCACCAACCAATGAAGCATGGATTGACCCTTGGATGGAACATCTTAAAAAAGAAGGAGTGAAGTTTTACTTTAATGCACCACTTAAAAAATTTAATTGCACTAAAAAAAACATTAGCAGTGCTACCGTCACAATCAATAATGCCGACAATGAAGTAAAAGCTGATTTTTATTTGGCCGCCATGCCCGTAGAAGTTATGGCTAAAAAAATTGACAAAGACTTATTGACCATTGATCCTACCCTTCAAAGTATTATTACTTTAAGTGATTCTGTTTCGTGGATGAATGGTTGTCAGTTTTATTTGACAGAGAACGTTGATATTTGTAAAGGCCACACCATTTACATTGATACGCCGTGGGCATTAACTTCTATTTCACAAAAGCAATTCTGGCTTGATACCGATCTGAGCAAATACGGTGATGGAAAAATAAAAGGTGTGCTTTCTGTAGACATTTCTGATTGGGATACCCCGGGTATCCTTTATAATAAATCTGCAAAAGATTGTATCAAGAAAGAAATTATAGATGAAATTTGGGCCCAGCTCAAAAAGAGCCTGAACGTTGAAGGAAAAGTAGTGCTAGAAGATTCACATTTACATGATTGGTATCTGGATGCCGATATTGAATTTGAAATCCCAAAGAAAAATAAAGAACCTTTATTGGTAAATACAGTTAATTCATGGAATTTACGGCCCTATTCTTATACCCGGGTGCCAAATCTCTTCCTAGCCAGCGACTACGTAAAAACTTATACTGATTTGGCAACCATGGAAGGTGCGAATGAAGCTGCTAGACGTGCCGTGAATAACATCATCGACAGTTCAGGAATTTGGAGTCGCAAATGTAAGGTCTGGAATTTGCACGAACCTTTTTGGTTAAGCCTTTTCAGATGGTTAGATTTCAGAAGATACAAAAAAGGACTGGTCTGGAATCAAAGATTCCCATTGTTTTTTGAATTAATACAAGATGTTATAGTTTTTTTTAAAAGAATATTTTAATACTTTAAGGGCATGCAAAACTGGTTAAATTTAGAAACTTACACCACTCTCGAACTTAGTTTGTTCGGAGTTGGGGCTTTCTTTTGGTTAATGTGTTATGTATTCGTTATCCGGAGTCTTTTTAAATACAAATTTGTCGGAATTTCAGCGGGCGTAGTTGGTGCTAATATTGCCTGGGAATTTTTATGGGGCTTTATCTTCAAGCAAGACATGGGCTTTTTGATTCAAATTGGTTATTGGGGTTGGTTTGTTCTGGATTGCATAATTGTTTGGGGAATTTACAAATATGGAAGCAAACAAGTGAATGATAAAATCAAACCTCATTTCAAATTTTTATTTACCTATTCTATCATTGGCTGGCTCGCGGTGCTTTACTTCTTTACCGATGGTTTCATTT
>JAHEZM010000030.1 GCA_023251075.1 Flavobacteriales bacterium
TCTGGTGGTGGTGTTTGTAATTACTTTGGAAAGCAATTCACCAATTATGATAAATCGGCCGGGCTCGGTGGCAATTTTATTTACAGTATTTTCAGAGATAGCAAAAATCGATTGTGGATTGGTAATTCTGATAAAGGAATTAGTATTCTCGATTCCAGTATTTTCAAATCTTACAGTGCCACCAATGGATTTGGAGATTTTAAAGTAAAAGCCATTGCTGAAGATAGCTGGGGAAATATTTATTTAGGTACTGATGGACAAGGATTGTATCGTTACGATTCCACCGGATTTCATGTAGTGGAGGGATTGGGGAAAAAATACATTAGAGCATTGATCAAAGATAGAGACAGCAACTTGTGGGTTGCCACTGCCGGAACTGGTTTATATCAATTGAGCTTTAAGCAGGAAAGATTTATTCTTAAAAATTACAATACCCGAGATGGCTTGCTGCATGATCGTCTTACTTCGTTATTTCTCGACAAACAAAATAGATTGTGGTATGGTACCGAAAACGATGGTATTGGATGTTTAAAAAACAACACCATTCTAAATATTCATATCAGTGTTCGCGAAGGATTAAGATCTAATTCTATTCGCTGCTTTGCCGAAGACGAAAGTGGTTTCTTGTGGATTGGTACCGCAGGATCAGGAATTTCTTCGATGGCTTTGTATCAGGGTGATTTTAAAATCAATTCTTACAATCATGAAAACGGACTCACTTCCTCCAACGTTTATTTACTTACTGTAGATCGATTGAATCATTTGTTTGTGGGAACAGAAACCGGATTGGATTATTTGGTTTTAGATAAACTAAGAAAACCTTTGCAAATTAAACATTACAGCAAAGGTGAAGGTTTTATAGGAATAGAAACTTGTCAGAATGCCGTTTTCAACGACAACGATGGAACTATTTGGTTTGGAACCATCAACTGTCTTTCCAAATTTAACCCGGCCAATAAAGTAAAAAATGAATTCGCTCCCATCATTAGTATTACCGATGTAAAATTATATTATGAAAGTATTTCCAACACTGCTTACAAATCCTTCGCGGGTGATTGGAATTCGGTAAAACATCTAGAATTACCCTACGATCAAAATCATTTGAGTTTTGATTTTATGGCCATTAATTTCAGCAATCCTGAAGCCGTAAAATACCAATGGAAACTGGTGGGCTTCGACGAAAACTGGTCGCCACCCAGCAAAGACCACAGCATAGTGTATTCCAATTTGAGTCCGGGCAATTACAACTTCATGGTAAAAGCTTGCAATGAAGACGGCGTTTGGAATAAAGAACCGGTAATGATCTCCTTTGTAATTTACCCGCCTTTCTGGATGAGATGGTGGTTTATTACATTAATCGTATTAATTATTGGAGGAAGTATCTTTTTTGTTTTCAAATGGAGAATCAATCGCATTGAGAAAAAAGCTTCTGAAGAAAGAAAAAAAATACAGATGGAAAAAGATATTGTGGAGCTCGAACAAAAAGCTTTGCGCTTACAAATGAATCCACATTTTATTTTCAATGCGCTAAATTCTATTCAGTCTCAAATTGGTACTAATAACGATCAGGCTGCACGATATTATTTAGCGAAATTCTCACGCTTAATGCGCCAGATTCTCGACAACTCGAGAAACACTTTTATTACTTTAGAAGAAGAAGCACATACCATTGAAAACTATTTGCTGATAGAAAAATTTTGTAACGGAGATCGCTTCGATTATACCGTAACTATTCAAGACAGTATTGAAAAAGATTATGTAAAAATTCCGCCCATGCTGTTGCAACCCTTCGTGGAAAATGCCATTAAACATGGCTTAAAACATATTTCTGAAAAAAGAGGAATGATTGCAGTTGATTTTGTGGAAGTAAATAATTTGTTAGAATGTTCGGTTACCGACAATGGAATTGGAAGAGAAAAAGCGGCTGAGTTAAATACGGTGAGTAAAGAAACCTATCACAAATCAACAGCTTTACTGGTAACACAAGAAAGGTTAGACCTCCTACAAAAAGATAAAAATGTACAATCTTTAGAAATTATAGATTTGTATGATGAAAAAGGTGTAGCATGTGGCACCAAAGTAATAGTTAGAATTCCCATATCTTAAATTTGAATTATGATAAAGGCAATTATTATCGACGACATTGAACAAGCAAGAATAACGCTTAAAAAAGATTTAGAAACTTATAGTCCGGATATTGAAATAATCGGCGAAGCCAACGGTGTAATTGAAGGAGCAAAATTGCTCAACAAAATTCAACCCGACATTCTTTTTCTCGACATTCAAATGCAGGACGGAAGTGGTTTTGATTTACTGGATATTTTAAAAGACATTCCGTTTAAAATTATATTTATCACTGCTTCCGACGCTCATGCTATTAAAGCATTTCGCTATGCAGCTATTGATTATTTAATGAAACCCGTTGATCCGGATGAACTGGTTACTGCGATCAATAAATACCGCAATCAGAAATTAGATGAGAATGAAAAATACAAACTCTTAAATTACTCTCTGAAAAATCACCACAAACCCAATGAACGTTTGGCTCTTCACACACAAGAGAAAATTCATATTGTAAATATTGGTGATATTTTACGTTGCGAAAGCAATGTAAATTACACCGAATTTCATTTCACTGCATCGAAAAAACTATTGGTGACCAAAACACTTAAAGATTTCGAAGATTTGTTGAGCGATCAGGGTTTTTACAGAGTACATCAATCTCACTTAGTAAATACAAAATGCATTAAAGAATTTGTAAAAACAGATGGCGGATATTTGATTATGAACGATGGTAGTAGCGTTCCTGTTTCAGTAAGAAAGCGTCCGGAAGTAATGAAAATGCTGGAGGATTTATAGCACTTAAAAATAACTTTTTTATCACTCTATTAAAACAGAAAAGGTCGTGAATTTCACGACCTTTTCTGTTTTTAATATTTTAAACTAGGCAGCAGCTCCTGTTTGTTTCAAATAAATCATATGCGATTTAAATGCTTGCCACATAGAAGGAAAGGTTCTATACGTAATCTTATATTCTTTACAGGTTTCCTGTACTATTTTACGAATCTCGGGATAGTGCACATGACTGACTTTAGGAAATAAGTGATGAATCACCTGAAAATTTAAACCACCTAGCATCCAAGTCCAAAATCTACTATTGGGAGCAAAGTCAACTGTAGTATTCAATTGGTAAACTGCCCACTCTGCCTCTACTACTGTTAACCCCTCCTTATTGGGAGCAAAGAAATGAGCATCTTCAACAATATGCGCTAACTGAAATACAACCGAAAGTACTACTCCACCAGTGAAAGCCATAATAGAATAACCTATCAAAAATTTCCAGAAACCAACATAAATAATAGGAACAACAATAAACAAAGAGTAATTCACCACTTTTGATATCCAAAAGTTAAGATGTTCATGTGTTTTCAACTTTCTCAATGGAACGCCATCCGACACCTGTTTAGAGAAATACTTATAATAATCGGTATAAAAAACCCAGTAGAAGTACATAAACCCATACAAAAACAAACCATAAATGTGTTGAAACTTATGGAATTTCAATTTAGGTTGGTCTTTGTGTAAACGAATTAACGATCCTGCATCAATATCATCATCGTGTCCTTCAATGTTCGTATAGGTGTGGTGGGCAATATTGTGTTTTTGCTTCCACATCATTACACTTCCTCCCAATACATTGAGGGAGTGCCCCATGATTTCATTAATCCACTTAATTTTCGAATAACTGCCATGAGCACCATCGTGCATTACATTAAAACCTATAGCTGCTACATTTACTCCAAACAACATACATAAAGTAATGTTGATTAAAACGCTTTCTGGTTGAACGAAAACTAACAAAATATACATCAGCACTATGGTGCTAATTAAAACGAAGGTTTTGGAAAACAATTTAAAATTTCCTGTGGGTTCTATCTTGTTCTGTTTGAAGTATGCATCTACTCTCTCACGCAAAGCCGAAAAGAAGACCGCATCTTTATTATTAAACTTAACTTTTGCCATTTTCTGAATTTGACCACAAATATAAGCATTTAACCGCTGACAACAAGGTAAGGCCCTCTTTAGTTATAAACGCCTGTGGATAAAACTGTTTGTTACTTTTATTGAAACAACTCAACACGACCAGGAAGTTGGAACCCTATCCCATCGGTTAGCCTTTAATTGACTGAGGGTTTGAGAACTTAGTTCTGAATTTACAAGAGCCCCCATCTTCATATTGTTTTCCACATTTCTGATTTTCCTCATACCTGGAATTACAGTGGAAACTGTAGGATGATTCAAAATAAAGCGCAAAGCCAATTGAGCCAGCGACATTTCTGCCGGAACAAGGCTTTTCAAACGTTCAACACGCTCAAGAGTATTAATCAGATTCTCTTTTCCAAAATACACATTTCTAAAATCTCCCTCATCCCATTTAGAATTAATATCCAACGCTCCGGTTAAAGAGCCTTCATCAAAAGGAACTCTGGCTATTATGGCAATTTTTTCCTTTTCACAATAAGGGAACAACTCATCTTCAGGAGACTGATCGAATATATTGTAAATCACCTGAACCACATCTATCAGTTGAGTTTCCAAAGCCTTTAGGCAATTCACCGGCTCCCATCGGTTAACACTAATACCAAAAGACCTTACCTTACCTTCTTTCTTTAATTTTTCAATCGCTTTTTTCCAATCATCTGTTGAACTCCAGCTATCTTCCCACACATGAAATTGCATTAAATCAATAGTATCTACCTTCAAATTCTGTAAACTTTTTTCTGTAAATTGAACAATATGATCAAAAGGAAATACCTCTTCTATTTTTGAATCTTTTATTGGAGGCCACTGATGGTTTTTGGGAGGAATTTTTGTAGCAGCATACAAGCGTTTTTCTGGATGGCGACGAATTAGATCTGCCAAAATATTTTCGCTTTTACCAGCTCCATAGGCCCAAGCAGTATCAAAGAAATTACATCCTAACTCAACCGCTTTATCCAAAGCCATTTCTGTTTCTTTGAGATCACCTCCACTCCAACCAGCCATGCCCCACATTCCATATCCTACTTCACTAATATTCCAATTTAATCGACCAAATTTTCTGTATTGCATAAATAAATTTTTAAGAGAAAAGTAGAGAGAAGTGAAATCAAAAGTAAGAAAACATATTGCTCAATCCAACTCAAAAAAGTAATTTCACAGCTCAATTTTATTTATGAGCAAACACATTCACAATTTCAGTTCAGGACCTTGTATCCTTCCCATAGAAGTAATGAAAAAAGCTGCCGAAGCAGTGATTGAATACAACAACAGTGGTTTATCTATTATAGAAATGTCGCACCGCAGTCCGGAATTCGAAGATGTAATGGCGCAGTCTTTCGCCATCTTCCGTGAATTGATGAATGTTCCAGATGATTACGATGTTATGTTTTTACAAGGCGGAGCGAGTTTACAATTTACCATGATTCCTCAAAATCTTTTGCCTCAAGGTGCTAAGGCAGGCTATGTGAATACAGGTGTGTGGGCTACAAAAGCAATGAAGGAAGCTAAAATGTTTGGGGAGGTTGCAGAATTAGCTTCTTCAAAAGATGCGAATTTTAATTTTATTCCAAAAGACTATAACATCCCAAAAGACTTAAAATACTTGCATTTAACAAGTAACAACACCATTTACGGAACGCAGTACAAATCTTTTCCAGAAACGAATATTCCATTGATTTGCGATATGTCTTCTGATATTATGAGCAAACCCGTGAATATTTCTAAATTCGACTTAATCTACGCTGGTGCGCAAAAGAATATTGGACCGGCAGGAGTGGTAATTGTAATTGCTAAAAAAGGAATTTTCGGCAAAACAGGCAGAGCTATTCCAACGATGATGGATTATCAAACACATATCGATAATGCATCAATGTTCAATACTCCTCCATGTTTTTCAATTTACACCTGCTTACTAACTATGCAATGGTTAAAGAAATTGGGCGGAGTGGTCACCATTGAAAAAATGAACGAGAAAAAAGCGCAACTGCTATACGATGAAATCGATAGCAACCCTTTATTCGTAGGTACTGCCGCAGTAGAAGATCGCTCATTAATGAATGTAACTTTTGTAATGAAAGATGCTTCTTTAGAAAAAGAATTTTTGACTTTGGCTGAAGATCGCGGATTAAGTGGAATCAAAGGCCACAGGAGTGTGGGCGGATTCCGAGCATCAATTTATAACGCAATGCCTATTGAAAGCGTACAAGCATTGGTAGATGCAATGAGAGATTTTGCAAAAGCAAAAGCTTAACAAAGCGCTTCTTCTATTTTATGAAAAAAACGGTTTTAATTAATGATTCTTTTCATCCTGCAGGAATGCAATTGTTGAAGGATAAAAATTTCGATTTGCATTTTGGTGCATATAAGGGCCAGGAGTTAGTCGACTTCATCAATCAACATCAAATACAATCTCTTTTAGTTAGAAGTGCTACAAAAGTTAACCGACAAATAATTGAAAATTGCCCTTCTTTAAAACATATTGGAAGAGGTGGTGTTGGAATGGATAATATCGATGAAGAGACTTGTAAAGAAAAAGGAATCATTGCATTCAATACTCCGGGAGGTTCCACTACCGCTGTTGCAGAAATGGTATTTGCCCATCTCCTATCTTATTACCGCTATATAAGTGAGAGCAATAAACATATTTCACAAAACATTTCTGAACTGGGAAAACTAAAAAAAGAATTTTCCAAAGGCCACGAATTAAAAGGAAAAACAATTGGCGTAATTGGAACAGGACGAATTGGCTGCGAAGTGATTCGATTGGCTTTATCTTTTGGGATGAAAGTGATCGCTTATCATCCCAGCAAAAACGAAATTATTATTCCCTTCAATATTTCTGAAAATAAATTCGATATAAAAATCGCCATCAGTTCTTTAAATGATTTACTAAAAGAAAGTGATATTATTTCTCTTCATATTCCGCATCAAAATAAACCCATTTTAACTCGGGAATTATTCCAGGAAATGAAAAAAGGAGTAGTATTAATCAACACATCGCGCAGTAGCAATGTAGATGAAGCTGATCTGCTGGAAGCAATAAATAACGAAATTGTTAGTCATGCCTCACTCGATGTATTTAACAGCAATACAAATACAGAACTTCTTTTACATAAAAACATTTCTATTACTCCTCACTTAGGAGCCTCTACAGAAGAAGCACAAGAAAAAATATCTATTGAAATTGCACAAAAACTGATCAGCTTAACAATTTAGTAATGATGTGATATTGTTAACGTAATCGTTTTTGAAAATTCTTTTACTTTCTTTGGTACATAAGTTCTAACAACGTATAGTTGAACACCTCAAATCAAATGTGTTAGCAGCCCATGCAACATTTAATTTATAAAGGTGTTTTAAAGAAATAAAAAAGTCCTCGTTTAAAAAACGAGGACTTTTTTATTTTCTAATCTTTTGATTTTATCTAATCACCTGAACCCATCCTGTTTTCTCATAATTTTTATGAGCAGAATCTGTGTAAGTCAATATCCAATAATACACTCCGCTTGCTACTATTCCGCCATTGAATTTCACATCCCAAACAGGGAAAACATTTTGCGATTCAAACATCCTGATTCCCCAACGGTCATAAACCACAAAATGAATCTCTAAGATATTATCCATAATATCTTTATAATTCCCATCGGTTACCTTACCAAAGATATCCTTACAAATTTTAAATTCATCATTCTGACCATCACCATTAGGAGTAGTTACGTTAGGAACACACAATATGGTTGGCTTACAATATTCACCCACATGAATAGTATCCTTATCAATACAATTATTTGCATCGGTAACGGTTACCATGAAATCACCAATTGATTTTACAATGGCAAAGGTATCAGTACTGAAATCCGACCACAACACACTTGCAAAAGTATCCGCTACAGTTACTCTATAAGTTTCATGACCAGTAAAGCACACGGTAGTATCGATACCTAAATCAACATGAGGTAAAGCATTTACTGTTACAAAAACACTATCACTTCCAATACATCCTGCACCATCCATTACCACCACTCCATACAATCCTTGTTGATTGATAGTTCTTGATGAAAGATTACCCACTAAACCTATATCAGTATTCCAATTGTAAGTAACAGGAGCTGAAAATGGCCCGTACTGCGCTGCGTTCAATGTTACTGAAGCATCGGCACAAATAGGACTCACTTGGAAATCCACGTGTAAAGTATCTCCCATGGCAATTTGAGCAAAAGCACTATCGGTACATCCATGAGTGTCGGTCACTTCTACCCAAACCTGGGTATTTGGAGTGTTGTAACTTATGGTAGCTGTTGTTTCTGTTGTACTCCATAAATACGCCGACCAATTTGCGGGAGAAGGAATTAAAGTGATACTACCACCCGGACAAACAGAAGTGTCGGCCAAACTCACCACAGGTAATGCATAAACATTCAAATCTTCTGATGCAGAGTTTACACAACCATTTGCATCGGTAAACGTGTAAGTAATAGTATGCGGACCAACACCTGCAACGAAAGGATCAAAAGTTGGAGAAACAGTAATTCCTGTTCCTGAATAAGTTCCATTAATTGGAGAACCACCCGACAAAGCAAATGCGGCATCATCAATACAAGCAATGCTATCTGTTAAAGTAAGTGTTACCACAGGGAGAGCATTCACTCTCAATGTATCTGTGGCAGTATTACTACAACCATTTCCATCTGTATAAGAATAGGTAATAATATTAGCACCTATATTCGCTTGAGAAGGATCAAAAGTAGGTGAAGCAGTTATTCCACCGCCAGAATAAGTTCCTGGAGTTGGATTACCTCCCGTTAGAGCGAAAGGAGCTTCATCAATACAAGCAGCAGTATCAGCAAATACCAATGTTACTATTGGTAAATCGTTTACTGTTAGCACATCTGTATTCGAATTAACACAACCATTTGCATCAGTATGAGTGTAAGTTATAGTATGCGGACCAACTCCGGCTACTCCCGGATCAAAACTTGGGGAAACACCTACTCCTGTTCCTGAATAAGTTCCTGGTGTTGGAGAACCTCCTGTTAAGTTAAATGCAGGTTCATCAACACAAGCCGCATCATCTCCAAGAGTAAATGTAACAATAGGTAAAGCATTTACAGTTAATGTATCTATTGCCAAATCAGTACATCCATTACCATCAGTATAAGTGTAAGTAATAGCATGTTTTCCAACTCCTGCCACCGCAGGATCAAAACTTGGGGAAACACCCACTCCCGTTCCTGAATAGGTTCCCAGCGCTGGTAAGCCACCTGTTAAATTAAATGCTACTTCATCAATACAAGCTGCAGTATCAGCCAATGTTAAAGTAACATTAGGTAAATCATTTACTGTAAGAATATCTGTTGCAGTATTGGTACAACCATTTACATCAGTATGAGAATAAGTAATTGTATGCGGACCAACTCCGGCTACGCCTGGATCAAAGCTTGGGGAAATACCCACTCCTGTTCCTGAATAGGTTCCTGGTGCTGGTAAACCACCTGTTAAATTGAAGGCGGCTTCATCAATACAAGCTGCATCATCACCCAAGGTTAAGGTTACTACAGGTAAAGCATTTACCGTAAGAACATCTGTTGCCGTTGCGGTACAACCATTCACATCAGTATGAGAATAAGTAATTGTATGTGGACCAACTCCGGCTGCTCCCGGATCAAAACTTGGAGAAACACCTACACCTGTTCCTGAATAAGTTCCTGGTGCTGGTAAACCACCTGATAAATTAAAAGCAGATTCACTTACACAAGCCGCATCATCGGCCAACGTTAAAGTTACTACCGGCAAAGCATTTACAGTTATAACATCTGTTGCAGTGGCGGTACAAGAATTTCCATCTGTATAAGAATAAGTAATAGTTTGTGGGCCAACACCTGCCACTGCAGGATCAAAATTTGGAGAAACCGCTATACCTGTTCCTGAATAAGTTCCACCACCAGGAGATCCACCTGTTAATGCAAAAGCAGCCTCATTTACACATGCCGCATCATCACCTAAAACTAAAGTAACATTAGGTTTATTGACTAAGAAAGTTCTCTCCGGATTATTTCCACAACCACCTCCTTGAGCAGCAACAGTATATCTTACAGTGTAAGAACCTGCCACAGTGTTATTAATATTAAAAGTATTACCACCGGTAACAGAAGCTAAATTACCTACAGGCCAACTTACCAAAGTCCATGTTCCTGCGGCGGCTGTTCCTTTATATAAGTTTAGGTTAAAAGTTAAATTTGAACTACACACATTGGGAATAGATACGGCCAACGATGTATCTTTACAAGCACCACATGCTCCTACTGTTATATCTAGCGTATCAATAACGGTACAAAGTGCACCATAGCTGTAATAAATTTGATGGGCACCTGCACCTGCAATCGACGGGTCAAAAACACCATTGGCAGCATCAGTAATACAAGCACCACAGGATGCCGACCAACCATTTGGATTATTTAGTGGATCTTCTGCATTCGTTCCTTTACAAAACCAGGTTGCTGCTAAATTAACCGGCGCATCATCACAATCCATTGCCGCAGGAGGAGTAATAACCAGATAATCACTTGGCGGAATAAACATATTTGAAAGACCTCTGTTAGAGTTTTGAGTAAGTGCTTTTGTACTTGCTACTACATTAGTTCCTGCATTCAAATCAGCTCCGGTAGGAAAAGTAAAAACATTTAAATTATTATTAAAAGTTGCCTGATACAATTTACCATCACCGCCCAACTTTAAATCTCCCGAAACTACTGCCGAGTTAGAAACATTTTTAACAGAGGCATAAATTGCCGCTTTGGTTGCTAAAGAACCATCTAACCACAATAATCTCCCTGCTCCCGCTGATGCCACCACATACAAACCTTTACTATCTGGCGCCCATTCACAATCGTAATTAGGGCTATAATCTGAAGCTCCAAAATGCGCCCACGACCATTGTCCTTCCTCATTTGCCACTGCTTTAGCGTTTGAAAGTACCCCTGTGGTGTTATTAAAATCTGAAATCATAATTGCCTCATCTTTATCCTCATTACCGTTCATGTCATTCACTGTAGCAGCATATTTCCCATCCCATGATATTTTCAATGAACCTCTTTCATAATCATCGTTCCATGCGTCGGTTGATAGAGGTTGATTTCCAAAATCCCAACGGTGTCCAAATTCTAAAACGTTTGCCTGAGCAATATTTGATTTAACAGGTGTTGTATTTAAGCCACTACAGGTAAGTGAATAAGAATAGAAATTATAAAAATTAGCTGTATTGCCTTTTCCTGATTGGCGGGCAACAATCCATATATCAAATCCATTGGAATGAAAAGTAGCTTCTACCTGCTCTGTAGTACGATAATCATTTCCCAAATTATCTTTCAAACGCACAGGAACGGTGCTGGTCATCGTAGTTAAATCGAGAATACAATAATTCAAACCAACATCAACCGCTGTTAATGCATCATCTGACGTAAAAATAAAAACTTTATTAGGGTTAAAAGGGTGACGAACCGCAACGATACCCTGAACAGCAGAACTCCTCTCACCCACAGAACCACCTTCATTACCGGCCAATAAATTATTTGCAATCAATGTACCATCTGCTTTCCACAGAGATCTACCATTGGAGTAAGCCAACAAATTCCCTGCATTGTCGCTTATTGCAGCAGTTCCCTCATACCCCCTATTTAATTCGTTGGCACCAATTGCTTTATAACTCAGTGTTGGAGATCCAGTTCCCCCGGCAAAATTCATAAATACACCATCGCCATAAAACCAGGTGGCATTAGAACCCCACTGCCATGGATTAGCATAATTTGCAGAACATACCTGTGATTGAACATTGGAAGATATTATCACCAAGGTCAATAGAAATAATAAAAAAAACCTCCTTAAAAAAGGAGCCCCCGTCATCGTGTTTTCCATAAGATGTAGTTTATTGCGCTTTAAAAATAGGTATTTGATTCATATTAAAAAAAATAATTTTCAACGATAATTTCAATTCATTCATCTTCAGAAACAACCATAAAGACATTAAATATGTGAGTGATAAAATTTTCTATATTTGTTTCAATGATCTCCAAAAAAACCAAATACGCAATTAACGCATTAGTTCACCTCGCTAAAAAAGCGGATGAAGGCCCAATTTTAATAAGTGAAATTGCTGATGCCGAAAATATTCCTCAAAAATTTTTGGAAGCTATTCTCCTCGACCTAAAAAAAGCTGGAATTTTAGCGAGTAAAAAAGGAAAAGGGGGTGGATATTATTTACTGAAACCAACTTTTGAGATTAACATCGCTGATGTGATGAGACTACTGGAAGGGCCTATTGCATTATTACCTTGTGTTTCTTATAAATTTTACGAGCGCTGTGAGGAATGTAAAGACGAAGAAACTTGTGGAATAAGAGATACTTTTTTAGATGTTAGAAACGAAACCGTACAACTGCTTAAAATGGCAACACTAAAAAACATTCTTGATAGAGAGGCTAAACTCAAAAAGAAAGTAAAGAAATAAAAAAAAACCTTCCATCAGTCGATGGAAGGTTTTTTCTTTTTTATCAAAATAGGATTACTAATTCGGTTGGGGTGTCAATCTCAAATAATTCTTAACAATCTTAAATCCTTTTGGAAATTTAGCTGCTGCATCTTCATTGTTAATGGCAGGAGCAATCACCACATCTTCTCCCGGTTTCCAATTGGCAGGAGTTGCTACGCTAAATTTAGCCGTTAATTGTAATGAATCAATTACACGTAAAAGTTCATCGAAATTTCTTCCGGTTGAAGCTGGATAAGTGATGATTAATTTTATTTTTTTATCCGGACCAACCACAAATACTGAACGCACAGTGAATTTGTCGTTTGCATTAGGATGAATCATATCGTATAACTCAGAAACTTTTCTGTCTTCATCGGCAATGATAGGAAAGTTCACTGTAGTATTTTGTGTTTCATTGATGTCTTTAATCCACCCTTGGTGAGATTCTAAGCCATCCACACTCAAAGCAATCACTTTAGTATTTCTTTTTTCGAACTCAGCTTTGTACTTGGCAACAGTTCCTAATTCTGTAGTACAAACCGGAGTATAATCGGCTGGATGAGAAAATAAAACTACCCATCCTTCTCCAAGATATTGGTGAAAATTAATATCACCTTCACTTGATTTTGCTGTAAAATCGGGAGCGATGTCCCCTAAACGTAAGCTCATGTTTTTTTAATTTAATTGGTTAATACTACTAACTTAAGAAACCTCTCACATAATCCTTTGTTAATTTTTCTTTAGGATCGAGAAGCAACTGTTCTGTTGGCGCAAACTCCACTATTTCTCCCATATAAACAAAGGCACAATAGTCGGAAACCCTTCTGGCCTGACGCAAAATATGCGTTACCAAAACAATAGTATATTTTTCTTTTAACTGAAGAAAAAGCTCTTCAATTTTTTGGGTAGAGACAGGATCTAAAGCCGATGTTGGTTCGTCACCTAAAATGATTTCAGGCTCAACAGCCAATCCTCTGGCCAAACACAATCTTTGTTGTTGTCCGATCGACAAACGTGACGCCGGAGCTTTCAATCTATCTTTCACCTCATCCCATAAAGCAACATCTTTAAGATATTGCTCTACTAAATGATCTAATTTATGACGATCACGCTCACCGTGAATTCTCGGTCCGTAAGCAATGTTATCATAAATCGACATAGGTAAGGGGAAAGGGCGTTGCGACAACAATCCCATTTTTTTTCTAATGGCTGTTACATCCACACCTTTAGCATAAATATCTTCACCATCCAACAACACTTTACCTTCTACTTTCACTTCCAAAGAAGAATCATGTAAACGATTAAATGTTTTAAGAAGAGTAGTTTTTCCGCAGCCAGAGGGACCAATAAAAGAAGTCACTTTTTTATCAGGAATATCAATACTGATATTTTTCAACGCATGATTAGCGCCATAATACAAGTTCAAATCCTGAACGCGAATATGAGGTGTTTCAAAGGTCATACTTTATTTTTTGAAAATTTTTTACTTAATAATCTTGCTAAAACACTAATTATTAAAACAAAAATGGTGAGTATTAATGCTGAGGCGTATGCTTTTGCACGAACACCTTCGTACGGACTACTCAACTGATTAAAAATAGCCAGAGGTAAAGTGGCTGTTGGGTCTTCCATCGAGGTGGGAATATTATCACTAAATCCTGCTGTAAACATCACCGATGCCACATCGCCAATACCTCTTCCGAAGGCCAATAAAATGGCCGTCATGATACCTGGAGCAACTTGTTTTAAAATTACCCAAGCTGTTTCTAAGCGTGTGGCTCCCAATGAAAAAGTAGCTTCATACAATTCGTTAGGTACCGTACGAATCACCTCATCCATCGTTCTTATCATGATAGGAATCACCAATAAAGTAACCGCAATGATACCGCCCAAAAGGGAAGCACGCATACCGAGATACATCATTAATGTGAAACCAAATGCACCATAAACGATAGATGGAATTCCAAATAAAACATCGTATCCCATTCGCGTTAAGTTACCCAACCACGAACGTTTTCTTAAATAAGTATTGATATAAATCACCACCGGCAAACTAATCAGCAAAGCCAACAATGAAGAACCTGCTGCAATATAAAACGAACCGATAATAGCATTTAAAACACCTCCTTCTCCACCGAGGAAAAACCCACCCGACGGAACTTTAGTGATCAAATCCCAACTCATTGCCGGTGCACCTTTCACCACGATAGTTCCTACTATCAAAAAGAAGCTACCCACCACTATTAAAGCGGAGATGATCATTAGGATCTTAAAAAAACGCTCTTCTATATTTCTGCCTTTCACCTTCATCTATTCTATTTTGCGCTTTACCCTAGCCAAAATGATTCTGGATACAGCATTAAAAATGAAAATAATAACAAACAACAAAAGCGCTGCAAAAAGCAAAGCCGAGTCGTACAATGGTACAGAAAAAGTTTCTCCAAAATTATTGGCAATAAGCACAGGTAATGGATAACCTGAATCAAAAACAGAATGTGGAATTCCGGGAACATTACCTCCGCACACCATTAGCACTGCAATGGTTTCTCCAAAAGCCCTTGATATTGCCAATACTGTGGAAGCTATCATTCCTGGCATCGCTTTCTTAAGCAATACTTTTTTTACCGTTTGCCAAGGTGTTGCACCTAACGATAAAGAGGCGTTTAGCATATCTCGGGGTACAGTAGAAAAAACCTCTAAAAACAAAGTGATCAATAAAGGAAAGATCATAATTGCCAAAACAATTCCTCCTGCTAAAACACTATATCCCGCAGAATTATCTACAAAGCTGGGGGCGATATGATCTTGAATTAAAGGAATGATAAACAACACTCCCCACACACCAAATAATACTGGTGGAATTCCCGACAATAAATCGACTACCGGCACGATCAACTTTCTCAAACGAGGATGCGCATATTCAGATAAATAAATAGAAACCAATAAGCAAAGTGGCAAAGCAAGAATGATGGCGATCGCCGTCACCCATAAAGTTCCCATGATAAAACCCAAAAAACCAAACTCACCCTTCTCGGGTTTCCATGCAGAAGAGGTCAATAAGTCGGTGAGAGAATAATTTTCTAAAAGAGGAAGAGAACGATAAAACAAGCCCCAGGCTACCAATACCGCCAAAAGAATCGATACTAGTGTTAACACTAACATCGTTCTTCCTGCAATTTTATCTTTCAGTATCCTAATATTCATTGGGCGGCAAATCTACTATTTTACTTCAACTTTTTAAGTTCTCCTTCAAGCTTTTCTTTCGAAAAAGCAACATATCCACTTGATGCTACAAATTGCTGTCCGTCGGTTAACACCCACTTGATGAATTCCACCAACACTTTATCTGCCGGTTTACCTTTCGTAACGAAATATAGATCTCTAGCCGGAGGAGAAGGATATTTACCAGTATTGATAGCACTTAACAAACTATCCAAGTTTGAAAAATTATTTTCATCAGTATCAATCACTCCATTAGCATTTACATCAATTGGAATAATTTTCACGCCCGGTAAAGGTTGTTTAGTTTTCAAATCGAATACATAACCAATATTGTTATAGCCAACACCACTGGGGTCTTTCAAAACTGCTTGCAACAAACCAGGGTCACCAAAAACGCCTACACCTTTTAAGTCTTCTTGTTTTTTACCCAAATATTTCGCCCACGATTCGGCAGCACCTGCAGCATCAGAACGTGTGTAGATATGTGTTTGTGCTGAAGCTGAAAATCCGAGTTGTTTCCAGTCACTTGCCGAATTTTCGATGAATAATTTATAGAAAGATTCTTTAGACAAGCCTTTAGCTAAGATCTCATTGATATTCGGATTCGCCTCGTTGATGGTTGGAACCACAGCATCTTTTGTTACCGCAATAGCATAACCACCTTGTTTAACTTCCGCATCTTTCAGATCTCTGGAAACCAAAGCCAAATCGGCCAAGCCACCCAAGGCATCGGAAACACCTTTACCGGCACCACCTGCAGAAATATTGAACTTCACATCAGGATGTATTTTTTTAAATTCTTCTCCCCATTTAACCATTAGCGGATAAAGTGCAAATGCTCCTGAGGCGGTAATTGTTCCTTCTAACTCCGCTGTATTCGGATTGTCATCAGATGAATTTGATGAGCAAGAAGTAGCGAAAGATATAAGGATAATCAAGGCGAAGAATAACGAAGATTTAAATATTGTTTTCATAATAATTATTTTTTAAAATTTTGAATGTTTTTATTTTTTAATGCTTAATAATTGGGGAGTGAATGTTACTTGCAAATAGCTCCAGTAAGGAAGATAAGCGCTGCTTCCGCTTGAAATGAACTCAAGAGATTTTGAAGGCAACAAAGCAGAAACTCCCAAATCTACTTTAGTATATTTATTCGGGCGATAGATCAATAACAAATCACTTTCGAATCCTAAATAATTTCCTAGTGCTTGCAGCTTTTTGCTATCAACAGCTAACCACTGAGAATAAAGCAAATGGTTTTGTAAAGAGATAGCGAACTTCTCTCCTATTTTTTGCTCAATGAATAAGTAGGGATTGATTAAACCAACATCTTTAATAGAACCCGGATATCCAGAAGCAAAATATTCCATTGTGCCATTGAAGCGATGCGCTACACCATAAGGATATTGAAACGCATGATCATACTCGGTAGCCCATTTGTCTTTAGCCAGCGGATTGTTACCACTTTTAAATTCGGCACCCAATTTTATTTCCGTTTTCTTGCTAGTGAATTTAACTTCAGGTTGCAGATATAATGCAGCTAGTTTTTTTCCAACTTGATTGTGTCCCCACTGATAATATCCTGCAACGGTAAAATAAAATTTTCCTGAAGTGTACTCTAGACGTCCGCCATTGGTATATCTAAAATTCTGGTGTTCCGTTCTGTTAAAAGCGTTTTTTGTAAACGTTCCGCCATACTGAAAACCTTCATAATAATTGATCGTTGTTAGAGCCAATTTCTGATTTTTAGATCTCCATTTAAGATAACTCACCAACAAAGATTTGTAATTGTTAAATCCGATAGGATTGAAATTGGTGTAGTAATTACCATCAGCTGATTGGTTCCACGCAAACAACAATTGAGATTCGAGTTTACCTGAATTGTAAATCAGATTCACCGCATCATGTGTACCAGCATTGTTTCTCCAATCGTTTTGCGCAAACAATCTTTGATTATCGAGCATGAAACGTTGCTTACCAATTCTAACAGATAGATTCTTATTGAAAAAAGGTTCTGCCCACGCTTCAAAAACCTGCACTGTACCAGTTGTAGAACGCGGATCGGCTAAGCCCCACTCTCTCACATCTTGCAAAGAAACTGCTGCTGCAAATTTGTCTTTCTTAAAATTTAAATTCAATCGTGTTCTTTGAAAAGTAGCTATTGCCGGATACGTAGTATCTGATCTTAACTGACGGAAACCATTTCTAAATTCTGTTCTACCTCTCAATTCTAGATCAATAGTGAACACTTCTGCGGGTAAGGAATCGGTTTTGGTTTGCGCAAATGACAATGCGCTCCATAAGGATATTGATAGTAATAAGCCCTTGCTTTTATCTGACTTAATATTTGTTTTCATCTTTAGTATATAGATTTAATAGGGTAATAGATTTAAAAAATTATTTTAATTAGGCAATACAACTGCAACAACAATAAATCACTTTCTCACTATTCAAATCAATATTACTCAGCCACACCAGAGCTAAGGAGTTTAAAGTTTGTTTTTTAATCGCATTCATAATTTAATTTTTAATTGCGGAACAAATATATAACAAAGTCTATATGTCTAGTATAGTAATAGGTAGGATATAATTTAAACACCTGATTTTCAGGAAGAAAAAATTTAACCAATAATAGATTTTAAGCTAAAATCCGAACAGATTTGCCTTGAAACAACACCTTATCCCCAGCTCTCAACTTTCTTCTTATTCTATTTTCTATCACATTATCCACTTTCACTTCACCATTCAAAATAAACATCTTAGCCATACCTCCGCTATCCACTAAACCCAATAATTTCATCAACACATTGAGTTCTATATACTCTTGTCCGTTAAGCTTAAATTCCATATTATTTTTCGTAAAATTCTATAGGTAATCCATCCGGATCGGCAATAAAAGTAAAGCGTTTAGAAGTAAATTCATCTGTACGGATTTTCTCTACTTCAATATTTTTCTGCTTCAATTCTACTACTACTTTATCTAAATCACTCACTTCAAAAGCCAAGTGTCTTAACCCTAAAGCTTCAGGATAAGATGGCCTTGCAGGAGAATCAGGAAAACTAAACAACTCAACCACATATTCTCCATTCAAAGAAAGATCCAGCTTATACGATTTTCTGCTTTCGCGATAAACTTCACGAAGAATAGTTAAACCTAAAGCATTACAATAAAAATCTTTTGATTTTTGATAATCAGAACAAATGATAGCAATGTGATGTACTCTTGTTAAGTGCATTGCTGCTTGTATTTATTTTGTTGCGATATAAAACAAATCGAAACAATCGTCTTTTGCTGCGCCCACAAAATAATCTTCCATTTTAATGTTGGCGACCAGACTGTCGTTTTGATTCAACAATTTCTTGCGATTTCTTCTATTCAAATAATCGTAAGGAGCCTGCAACATCCACCGCGGTAAGCGATACTGTAAATTAAAAATATCGAAACGGGTAATCTTGCGCACCGATTCTTTATTCTTATTGTAGTAGGTCATTATTTTTTCATTACCAAAAACACCATTGCTGTCTACTGAAGAAAAATATTTCAATAGCATATTTTTCAGTTCATCCACAGTATATTCTCTAACATGCCATGGATTACGTGTAATCGACATTTTAATATTGGGGGTGGTAAGAATAAACTTTCCTCCTGGCTTTAATACTCTGGCAATTTCTTTAGCGTAAAGTTCATCGTTTTCAATATGTTCAATCACCTGAAAAGAAACGACAAAATCAATACTATTATCAGCAATTCCTTCCAGTGGAGGAACATTCATAATTCTCACTTTCACATTTCCAGGAAATTCTTTTTCATGGGCCGGTGAAGGATATTTATCAATGCCTAAATAACTATCTGCTTTTCCCGCTAAGTGCTTCACGCCATAACCTTCCCCATAGCCTATTTCTAAAACAT
Organism: Flavobacteriales bacterium; assembly: GCA_023251075.1. GTDB lineage: Bacteria > Bacteroidota > Bacteroidia > Flavobacteriales_C > JAHEZL01. The sequence goes on from JAHEZM010000030.1 coordinate 19,697, forward strand.
TTCCGCCAATAATTTTCGCCGCTTCTACATAGGCCAAAACACTACGTTGAAAAACAAAATTATCTGATAAATCTTGAGCTGATACTCGTTCTGCTGTTTGCATTATTTGGAATTTTGAGTCGAAGTTACTGTTTTTTCTCTCTGGAAAATAATTCTTTTAGGGTGTCAAATTCCTTCCTGAAAAATATACTGGCCCCTTGAGTTGAAAAAGTAGCATCCTGGTTCTTTTGCTCTTGTTGAGATTTTCGAAAAGCCTTCAAAATAATGTTGTTCGTTACCTTATATTGTATCTCCATATCGGATGCATCTTTACCCAAATCGAAAGTTCCCGATACCACCACCTTATCGTGAAATAAATTTTTGTTCACCGTCATACTTACCGTTGAGGAAGAATCTGATCTTCCATTGTAATCAAAACCAACATTAAGCGCTTCCCCCGTTAACTGCGCCAAATAATTATTGACTTGTCCGGTTAGAAATTGCTTTGCATTAGCCAAGCCTGCATTCAAAACATCACCACCACCAAAACCACTTTGCGGTGGTAAAAGAGAGCCTTGCATCAATAATGATAAGGCTTGTTTGGTTTTATCTGTTTCAGAAACAATCGCTTTTGCAATCGCCTTTTTAGCATATAGATTCATATCATCTACTTCAATATCCAAAGACGTTTGTGGACTCCATAAATTTCCACTCATATACAATACTACTTTAATAGGAATAGTGGTATTGTAATCTTTTATCTGCGATTCTGTTAAGCCGGGTTCTATCAAACTACTCAAATTAGAACGCACCACATACATCGCTTTTAAATCTACTTCTGCCTCCATTGGATCACCATTCCATTGCACTGTTCCGCCCTGACTCACCTTAAATTTCTTTCCCAGAAAATTTTTAACCGTAAAGAAATATTCTCCTTTATCCACTTCATACTTCCCATTCATAGTGAACTTTCCATTCGAATTAATTTGAAACTGCATATCGGCATTTCCCTGCGCAGTAATTTCATCACCCACCCTGGAATCGAAAATCATTTTTACTTTGGCATCTGGAGTTACTGTAATATCTAGCGACATATCTAACCAAGGAACATCTACCACATTGGAAACAGTTACTTTTTTAGTAGTGGTATCTTTAGGATTTACAAATTCAACGAAATCATACATAGGTAATTCCGATTGCTGATCGAGAGGTAAAACCAACAAAGTATGATCAGAAGAACTCAATCCTCTATCAAATTTTTCGGTTTTTAAATTGGCGTACATTATAATATTTGCAGGAGTTCCCCCCACCATGATATCGCCACTTACAAAAGCTCTTCCGTAATAATTGATGTTATTATCCAAATTAGTATTCAGAGCAATTAATTTTTTGGCCGTGATGCCAATATTGAATGAAATATCATGAAAGCGATTGTGTGTTATTACTCCATTAATCATCCCCACTCCTTCCTCTTTGGTAGCAGAATAATAAGGTGCTGTAGCCTTCATGGCGAAATTTTCGAAATAAATTCCATCCTCTCTGAAATACACTTTGTCGTTTAAATCATAAGCAACATTTAAGTAATCAATAGTTGGACTAAAATCTTTGAATTGCAATTCACCAATTACTGATGGACTTTCTAGTTCTCCTGTTACATCAAGTGTTCCGTAAACTTTTGCTTTTCCTATTCCACTCAACACTCCCTCGAAATAAGGCTGAAGCAAAGCAATTCTAAAATTTTTGAAATCAATTTCACAATCCAACTGATCCTTCTCCCTGAATGGATAATAGTCGCCATCCATTTTCAATAAATATCCTCCATCCTCTGTATTTCCCGTTACTTTTTTAACTTTTAAATCGATGGTTATTTTTTGTTCATCAGAAATATACGCAGTGGTTAAATCTGTTTGTCCAAACTTTTGATCATTCACAAACAAATCGTTCACTACCAGCGAAGAAGTAACTTTAGGATGTTTAAGAATAGCAGCCACTTCCACTTCTCCATCAACATTACCTGTTACTTTAACCTCAGGAAGTATCACCTTTAAAAACTCTAATGATATTCCGTTGAAGCTTAAATTTAAAACCTCTTTATCCGTTTCTCCCAGCCAACCGTTTACCAATAAACTTTTATCATCCATCGATAAACGTAAATTTTTCACCTCCCCTAAATTATTATTCCAAAACAATTGGTTATCGGCATTCAATGTCCACAACTTATCTTGCAAATAAAATTTAGTATCATTTAAAGAAGCGGCAATAGCGCCTTTAGGTTCAAAAGAAACATCAGCACCAATATGTGCATTATTCTTTAGCGAATCATCGTTGTTCCAATCACAATCCAGTTGAACAAGATTATTTTTCATATACGAAGTGAAATCGAATTTTTGCAAAGGCACCTTATTTGCCGGATAAATTTTAGTAGCCGTGGCATTAAAATAATATTGATCATTTACCGGATTGGCCATCACCATAAACTCTTTAGCACTTACCCCGGGGAAAGAACAAGTGTCGGAATACATTTGCAATTTTGCGCCTTCTTCATTGCTGAATGAAAATAATGCTTCGGTATGTTTTGATAAAAATATTTCGGGAGTAAACAAACGTTGTATCGGACGATAGTCATCAATTTTGAAATTGAAATTAATGTTTTGATTTTTTTCTACTATATATTTTTCCGTTAATACATTGCCGAGATAATGCTGAAAATAACCAGCCATTAAATCTGATAAATGCTCGATGCTGAAATGCCCGGAAACGGCAGCGTCGGCAATACTACTGCTCAAAGTAATTGATCGGCCACGCTTCCCTACATCGGTTAAAAAAATAATTTTTCCAATCTTCTCATCATACAATCCTTCTTTCCATCTCACAGAATCTAAAAATGCTTTTCCTTTAATTTGATCAATTGAATTTCCTTTTAAATTAAACTTCGCAAAAGCCGAAACACACAAACTCGTATCACGATCAATTAACGACAACTTAGAAAGGTTTGCTTTTCGCACATGAGCTGTAAAATCATAGTTCAAACTATCTTTGTTGGCATTCACCTCACCATCAAATTCCATGTCTAAATTTTTATCGGCAATACTTACACTTCCTTTAAAAAGCTTATCAGAAACATTGGCATTCAACGTAATATTTTTATAGGTATATTCATTAAAATCCACTCGTGGAATTTGCCCGTCAAAAAATGCTGTAGTCTTCTTTTCATTAATCACCACTCGTGTATTTCCCTTCAACACTATCGATCCTAAAGTAGCATTCGAAAGCAATCGGCCCAATTCAAAATTAGGCACGTTAATATCACCATCTAGTGTTTGCGTTTTATTCGCTCCAACACTTAATTTCACATTGGCCCTAACATATCCCAAAGCTGTGTTTATTGAACCATTGGCTACAAACTCCTTTATAAATCCGGTGTATTCGCCTCTAAATTTTATGGTTCCTAATTTCTGTACCATTTCAGGAACAGGGATGGTTTGTATGCCTTCTCCACTCGGGTAAGTTAATGTTGTTAAATCAGCATAATCACTACGCACTTCGTTTAAAGTTGCAAATACAAAAGTGTTTTCAAAATCAGGTAGGCCCTCCAATTCAATTGCTCCATTTAAAAAAGTATTATTACCCGCTTCTACAAAAACATCTTTCAATTTAAGTGAACTTATTTTTCCGCGAATCTCTCCTTTCATAGAAATCCTTTGATTCCATTGCAATAATGAAGGAGCAAAATATCCCAAATCTTTCATCAATAAATCGGAAGATGAAATAATTGTTTTTATTCTCACCTTGTTGATCACATCCCCGAAATCACTTAAGCCATCATATCTCAATCTCACCGTTCCTTTTATCTGACTACTGTTGAACGAAAACCAGAATTTATCGAGTAATAATTCTTTACCATTGAATTTTAATTTTGAAGAAAATTTATTGAGTACAAATCCCGATTGTTCTTTACCTTTTGCTTCTTTTATTTCTGCCGTAAGTGTATCTCCATCATATTTCAGTTGATTGATTTCTCCCGACATATTTCGCATTCGTATGTGCGCATAATCAATTCCCGAATCTCTCTTTGCTTCATTTTCATTATTGAAACGAAATTCAAATTTCTTCAATTCTAATTTACGTGAAGTAATATTCCACGGAGTTTTAGGAGTGGTATCTTTTTCATTTCCCGATAACTCATCCAGAAAAAAAGCCAAAGTATTGATCGTATCCCCTTTATACTGTTTGATATCTAACAAACCTTGATTTACTTTTAGTAAATGAGCATCAACAAATCTTTTTTCTAATCCAAACTGATCTACATTAAAAGTAAGTTCTTTCAAATACAACAATGTATCTCCTTTGTAATCCAACACCAAAAACCCTTTTAATGCTAATGCATTATCGAAAGGTTTAACATCCACTCCTTCAATTGAAATTTTTGATTTTAAATCTTTGTTTAAATAATCGGTGAATTCCTTTACCAAATAAGTTTGAAAAGCAGGACTCTTAAACACCGCATAGGTAAAACCCACCAAAAGCAGCAAAAAAACAGAAAACCACAGCGCAAAGCGCTTCAGTCGTTTCTTCCATTTTTTTGGCTTTTTCTCTTCCATTGCTCTAAAATAAAGGTTTTTCCCTGTGCTGTGCTAAAAAACACCCACTTATTCACATTAGCAAAACACATACGCTTACCACAACAACTCCCAACAAGAAATAATTATTTTATTATCTTGAGCAAAAATTAAAGGAAATGGCCAATTTACAGTTACTTTTCAGAGCCCTGAATTATTCCGCCGAACAGCACAAAGCCCAACGCAGAAAAGGTATGGAGTCGGTACCTTATATCAACCATCCTATTAAAGTAACGGCAATTATTTCTCAGTTTATTCCTCAAGCTAGCGACGAGCTTATAGTTGCCTCTATTTTACACGATGTAGTGGAAGATACAGATGCCACCATCGACGATATTAAAAATATGTTTGGCGACACTATCGCTGGTATTGTACAAGAAGTTACCGACGACAAATCATTACCCAAGGCAGAAAGCAAAAGAAAGCAAATTGAGAATGCTTCTAAACTTTCATTAAATGCCAAAATTATTCGCATTTGTGATAAGATTGCTAATGTTCGCGATATATGCGGAGAAAATATTCCTGACTGGGATTACAAAACCAAAATAGAATACCTCAATTGGGCTGAAGAAGTAGTAAAAGGTTTAAGTGATTTCCACGAAGAACTTCAATTTACCTTCAAAGATGAAGTGAGATGGGGAAGATTGAAAGTGAAGTAGATTCCAATTATTATTTCGTGAATTGGTGAATGTAATAATATACCACTACATCATTTTCGTACCTTATCTCTGTAACAGATAGATTGTTTTTCACCTGAAGTTGCAATAATTTCCTTACCTCTTCTGATTCAAAACACTGATCACTCAAATAGTTAATGCCTTGTAAGTCTCCACTGAGCCAACGCCCTATTTTTTTCCCTTTTTCATAACGGCCAACCTCTACTAAATCTCCTTTTTCACCATACGCTTTATACCACCCATCATACTCACCATTAATTAGATTACACTCACTTTTCAATACATTTTCACTATCGTGAATTTTCAAATACCCATTTCCTTTATTAACAAGAGTATCTCCATTTTCTGAAAAATGAGAAGAATAATTTATATCAAAATCAAAATAATGCATTTCATCATTACATTTTAATACTTCTATCTCTGATAAAAAATATCCACTGTATTTTAATTTCCCACTGGGGTAATATTCTTTATAAGTTTCACCAACAGCAGCAGTATCATATTGAATCTCTACAGTTTTAATTCCTTGAGAATTATAATAAGTCCATAAGCCTATTTTTTCTGTATGCCAATCATGTAAATTAGGCTGCATTGAAACATCAGGATTTTTTGCAACCTCAATAAATCTATTATACTCCAGTATTCCCTGAAAGCCTGGTTCAGAAACAATTCTCCCTTTAGCATAAGGACGACCATTGGCATGAAATAATTGCAATTCACCCGACATAACCAACTTCCGCCAATTATTAATATTTTCCACTTCACCATTACCCGTTCCATAAGAAATTCCATCCTCAACCATTCTTAGGTTTTGAATAAAATAATCATGATAATACAAACTATCTGGAATAGCTAAAATACGTGTTACATTAAACTCATCTTTCAAAATAAACCTTTTGAAATCACCTTTATCATAAAGCAAATAATTTTTATAAACATCTTCTAAACCATATGGATTCACCACTAAGTATTGCCTGGTTTTACTATCAAAAATATAATTACAATGAAAATTACTACTAATCAATTTCCATCCATCAATTTTATCATCTTCCTTATAACGACAAAACGTCGTATCTCCTTGTGGGTTCAATAAAAGATACAATCCGTTAGCACCTTCTTGCAATGATTGCAAGTCGCCATTAGCATAATAAGATTTGATGGGATAAACTATTCCCGATTTGTTATACAAATATTTTTCAGTAATAGCCGATTGAATATTGTAAACTGTAATATCTTGTTGATCTTCATTACCCGCACTAATATAAATAGGTATCCATTTTTTATTAACGTATCTATAGTCAATTCTATTCCTCACACCTCGCCCATAAATAAAAGTACTTTCACTTTTTGTAATCTCTTTTTTCTTTTTCGAATTTTCATTCAAATCCGAATATTCATTAACCAGTCTTTCAGAATAAGAAAAAGAAGTGCCATGTAATTCATCATTCAATAAAGAATCACTACAAATTAAAGTTTCCTCAGGTGAAATATAATTCATTTTCCTGTTTGTAATTCTACCATTTTTCACATACAAACACAATTCGCTTCTCCCTTTTCCCCTACCATAAAGGAATGGCGAATACAAATAGATTTTATTTCGTTTGATTTTATTTTTCTTAGCTGACTTTTCTTCACCAACAAAAACAACTTTGCCGTTAAAAAATTCATTTTTAAACCTAATAAATACCGAATCTGCTTCGGAAAACAAATAACTATACAACCACACTTCTCCCGCCACATGATTAGAGCTCACACCTTTGTTTTTTATTGTATAATTGCTATCTGAGGAACAATAACTTGTAATTTTTAATTCATTTGACTTGTAGATTTTTGAATAAACTAAAACACGATCAAGAGAAATCAATCTAAAATCCAAAACAGTATCTCTCTTTGTTGTGTTTCGAACAAGAGGACTCCAAATTTTCCAAAAAGTAGCGTATTCTTCAATAAGATGATCACTTTTTATTTCTCTTTTGATAAGGGCAGGTGCGTTGCTATGCTTTTCAATTTTATTTAATGCTAATATCAATGGCGAATAAAAAACTGTATCACCTTTAACTATTTCCAAATATTTTTGCCATTGAAAATAATTTTCAACTTTAACATAATAAGAAACACAATTAAGCTTATTCAAATCATCGTACTTTTCTATCGAAACTTTATTTTTCTTACTTGAATCACCAATAAATCTTTTAATAAAATCAACGTTACTGTTAACGGTAAAAACAGTATCAAAAACATTATCTAAGTATGATCGGGAACTATCAACAACTATATAGTTTCTAACCTTCAATTGCCCATTATCATGAAATACATTAAAGGGATGATTTAATGGTAAAGAATACAAAACATCATTTTTTTTATCGCTATGTATATTGTAAACAGAAGTATTCTCTTCAATACTATTTTCCAAATTTTCTTTAAACAAAAGTCTTCCATTAAAATCTGTTGAAACTAAGCTATCCGTTTTCATATCTATCATTACAGTACCATTTGCATAATATAGTTTATAGTATTTCTTATACTTCCACAGTGAACTTTGAGATTTTTGAACAGAAACGCTTCTTGAATTTTTATTTTTTCTTTCAACAGGTGTGACAATATTAGGAACTCCCTCTCTTTCACACTCTAAATACAAATAAGATTTGCCCTTTTCTGTTGAATACAAATAAGACTTTATCAGACCATTCACCTCCCCTTCTTTATATATGGTTTCCGATACTAAATAATAAACTCCAAACTCATTGCTGTACATTCGGGACAATCCATCTTGAACACCACTTTTATAATTAATTTCACTAAAAACACGACCATTCTTAAATCTTGTAATATGGGGTCCTTCTTGTAGATTATTAACCCACATACCACTATCTGAGAGCACTCCATCGTAATAAGAGTAAGAAAGTCCATTGATTTTTCCGTCTTTATATTCTGTTATATTGTAATATTTTTTGGTATTAGTAATCCATCTACCTTCACGAATCCCCTTATGGTAAAATCCATTAGATATTTCCCGACCTTTTTGATCATACATTAGAGCAGTGTCCTCAAAAAGCCCGTTTTTAATACTAAACTTTGCGTGCAAAAATTTTTTATTTTTATTCTTCTTTAATAATAAATAATGCCCATCGGGTAAAGAATCTAACACTGGAGGTATTTCAGCTATACTATAGTTATAATTGAAATCAAACGATTCATCTTGAGCGAGAAAGGGATATACCAAATATTTCTTTCCCTTTATAACAGTATCAACAGGAATAGTGTTTTGAGAAAAACAGAGAGAAATAACAAATATCCAAAAACAAGTGAAAAATAATTTCATATCCATTAATAGTTAAATATAACCATTAATGGATAAAAGCTAGAAAGGTAACCATCAAAATATTATTTTATCATCCCCAACCCTTGCGTAGCCGATTTATCTCCTGGTGCCAACAACAACACTTTATTGAACAACACTTCTGCCTCACGCATTTTACCGAGTTGCATATTAGTCCATGCAAACATAATCAAGCCATCATAACTAAAAGGATAAAGATTCACCACTTTCTCAAAATATTTGAAAGCCGTTTGGTAATCTTTTTTATCGTAATAAATATACCCCATTCGATAATTCGCAGTAGAATTTTGTGGATCAATTTCCAATATTTTCTGATATTGAACAATCACTTCACTCATGTTCCCAAAAGCTGCTGCTGGATAAACATATCCTAAGCGAGCTTCAATAGAAACCGGCATTAGATTAATTGCCAGCTGGTAATAATTCATTGATTCTTTGTACAAAGCAGCACTATAATTTAACCACCCCAAGCGCAAATTTATTTCGTAGGAACTTGCATCGTAAACCTTTTTCAAAGAAGCTATTGCCGAGGAATAATTCCCTACTTTTTCATAATAATAACTTTGTGTGAATGCTGCTCCCACAGGATTTTCCTGTGCCTTTACAATACTTGTTCCCAAAAACAATATTGCACTAATCATTAATTTAATAGTCGTTTTCATGGTTCTGAAATTTTAGTTATAATTTAAATTTTAATCCAATAAAAATGGAGTTGAAAGTGTAATCTGAAGTATATATTGATTGCTTCATTTCATATTGATAAGTAGCTGACAAATCCCAATCTTCAGTTAAACGCACAGTAGCATTCAAAGTCAACCTCCCTGTAGTTAAATCGGGAGAATTATTTACTAACAGTCCATTCCATTCAGCGATATTATTTCCTTGATTATACAAATACGAAGCATAGAATGAAATTTTCGATGAAGGTTTAAAAGAAACGTAGGGCACTATTGCAAAATTTAACTGCGAATAACGATTCTTTGTGTGCACATAAAACACTCCACCTAAGGCTAATTTTTTATTTGCAAAAGGATAATAAGTTGCCGACATATCGTGTTGAAACTGATACAATGAATCGAGCCACAGCACAGTGGAACCTATAGTATAATCAAATTTCCCAACGCTTTTTCTCAAACTAAAAGATTCCACAAAATTCGATGTAGACATTGGATCATATGGCTTAGGGTAAGAATTATAGGAAATTGCATACGTCTGTAAAATTCTACCGATACCATGAAAAGAAACAGCTAAATTCCAATCGTTTTTTAATGGCATCGATGCCTTAATAAAATATTGATGTTGGTTGATCGTCCACAACCAATCCTGCATAGTACCCTGATGATAATAGGTATAAGCGTGATACACATACACTCTATTCGCAATGAAATGCCCTAATGAAGCTTGAAAATACTGGGCATTAGGCACTTCTGAAGAAGTTGTCATTTTCGTTCCTCCTTCGCCTGAAAACAGGTCTACTGCTCTCCAATTTTTGTATAATTTCTTTTTCAAATCAGGAGAGAAAGTTCTGGCCAAGGTTCTACTCTCTTCAAAATGATCAGTAAAGAAATAACAATAGAACAAATATTCTTTGGGTAAATCTTCAAAAGAATTAAACTCAATTGCTTTTTCAAAATGATTTTTCGCGATTAAATATTTCTTTTGTTCATACAAAGCAATTCCAATTCTCATTCGCAAATAGTAATAATCAATTCCTTTTTCCAAAGCCGAATCAGTCAATAAAATTAAAGCATCCCAATCTTTTGCTTCATACAATTGATAACTCTTAACATCCACATATGATGAACTGAATTCATCTTGAGAAAAAGAGGAAGCACAACACAAGAAAAATGTTACAATTATATAATACGTTTTGCCGAAATACATTTTTCTCCGTCGTTAATAGTTAGTTGTGAAATTTTATTGTTGCTCAATTCTAAAGTGAAGTTCATTTCACCATGCACTGAACCTGCAGTTTGAGCCACTGCAGAAGAAATAATTTTAATGTATTGAGGATTCATTACATCATCTATCTTTTTAAATGTAGAGGAATAATTTACTTTTTGATAAATCTTGAATGGAGCAATAAAATCTTGAATGAATTGCGATTCCCCACTAAAAAACCCATCAACAGGTAAAATATCTTTTACTTCTAAATCTTGAAAATACCCCATTAGAATTTTGTGTGCAGCGATATAAAAATAATAGAGCAATGATTTTTTATCTCCTTTAAAATCGGTAAAGTAGTGAAGGGTATCATTATTTACAAAGTAAGCGTAAGACTGACTAGCGCCGCAATAGATGTACGATTGATTTAATGCATCAGTAAATACTTCCCATTTCACCAATGACTTCTTTGCACCATTTTCTACCTTAAATTCCATCGTCATTCCCGGAACAAAATAAAATGCCTGCGAAATTAAATTGGTGGGTGTAATTCTAAATACATTTTGATTTTCTAAAGGGTAATCGAAAGAATGAAAAGTAAATTTTCCATTTAATTTCGATACATAATAAGCAATAGGATATTTTAAAGTTTTAGCACCAACAAAAGGAGTGCTTTGTAATTGGAAATGGATATGCGGTTCGGGTGAACGCCCCGAATTACCACAGGTTGCCAGCACCTCTCCTTTCTTCACATAATCTCCCAACTTCACTTTAAATGATGCATCCTTGATGTGGGTAATTTTACTGTATAAAAAATCACCATGCTTGATCACAATTGCATTTCCCCAGTTTTCACCTAGGTTAACATCACCAATTAAATTATCTTCCACGCCATCTACCAAAGTTACCACATAGCCTGCTGCCGGAGACAATACAGGTAAATCATAACAATAAAAATCATTCACCTCTTCTCCTGATCCTTTAAATGTTTTTTGTGTTTCATCTACTACTACAAAATCAAAAGCAAAGCGCCAATCTTCCTTGTGCGTAATTTTTCCTTCATGACCTTGCGATACAAACCACTCTCCATAAAAAGGAAGATGAATGTGAAAATAAGTGTCGTTTTTGTATCGCTCTAAACGATGATGATAAGCATATAAATTTTTCTCGGGGGAATACAACTGATACTGAACCAAATTCAATCCATTGGTGTTGTAACGTTGCAACAAAGCATACAACAACAGCATCACCACTAAAGAAAACGGAAGAGAATAAATAGGTAATCCAAAATTAAAAAACAACTTACCCAATGCACTAATACTTAAAGCAATCATTGTTGCAGAAACCATTACCATCAAATAACTTCTCCACGATGGAATCAAGAAAAATCCACCTAAAGCAATCGACGATAAAATGTAATTAAAGCCAATATAACTGTATTCTAACTCTGTCATATTTGCTTGAAAGAAATCACAGAAATAATATCCCGTTAAAAATCCAAGGATGGATAAGGAGAAGGCAATTCGAGAATAAATCAACAACCCTAAAGCAATGATTAAACCCACTAATAAATTGTACTGAAAAAATATCGCACCCAAAGATTTCAAGTACACATCGATGAGTAAAGGAAATTTAATGGCGTGTATGTCCGCCATGAGTTTTCCCATTTCTGGTCCCCAGAAACTATACAGTTCATTAATGGTAAAAATTCCTCTTTCACTTAATTCAACAGCATTAAATCCTCTGGCTCCCATCATTACAGCCCACACTCCCAACAAAAAAGGCAAACTTAAAAATGGTATGCGGTAGCTGGAAAAAAAAGCCGCCAACCATACAGAAATCAGCATGGTGAAAAAAGAACCCAAAATCAACAATCCAAAAAAAGCAAAATTGAATTGGTAAAAAACACCAATAGTAAATCCAACTAAAATTGAATTGTAAGAATACAAACCACTTCTTATAGACTCATGATTGTAGCCCATCCAATCGGCAAACACTACAGATACTGCTGCTGCTATCAATCCGCATATTCCGATATAAGGATCAACAAACGAAGCTAGCAACAACAAATACCCAAACCATTGGTGATTGGAGAAAAATATTTGTCCGTAAGAATTTACAATTCCGTTGTGATATAATTTTAGTTTGAACATTATCCCATTTTATTACTTAGCGCGTCATTGCGAGATACCGCGAAGCAACCTCATCATAAAATAAGATTGCTTCATTTTTGGGTACAAAAATATCGCAATGACGAACCTGTTAAATTCTCCTTACAACTTAAACTCCTTTAAATATTTTGGCATTACTTCACTTCCTTCAATACTATCTAAAGTTTCTCTTGCTCTTATAACATGTGGCTTTTCATCCATATCAATAATAACTACTGCCGGACGCAAAGCAATAAATTGCATCCACTGCGTCATGTTGTACGCACCTACTGTATGCACCACCACATGATCATCTTTTTTTAACGGAGGCAAAGTTATATTTTCTCTGATAACATCGATGTTCATACACAAAGGACCGTATAGTACTGCATCTTCTGTATACTGAGAAAACTCTTGTGCTGGCGAAATTTTGTGATCGTACCAAAAAGAAGTAAATAAAATATTCACTCCAAAATCCATGATAGTAGCCCTTCTTCCATCCGATAATCTCTTGTTTGAAATAACAGAGCCCAACAATGAACCTGCTTCATCAATCAATGACCTTCCTGATTCCAGAATTAAAAGAGGCAATTCATTTTCTACGAATCCTGCATTTAAAATTGCGGTTGAAATTGCTTCTGCATACTGATCAAAAGTAGGTGATGTATCTACTCCTTGAAGGTAAGATCCTTTCAACGTGTTCTTAGATGCAAAACCTCCACCCAAATCTAAATACTGAATATTTTTCTTGTATTTCTTTTTAATCTCCAAAGCCAACGCAGATAATTTAGATGCTGCAATTGCGTATGCATTTGGCGACAACATGAATGTTCCTATGTGTGCATGCAAGCCCACCAATTCCATTTTATCATTCAACAGAATTTTATTGATAGCATCCCAGGCTTGTCCGTTTTCGTAATTGAAACCGAATCTATCCCAAATTGGGTAAACCCCTGTATCCATATTCACACGAATAGCTACGCGGGGTTTTAAATTTAACTCCACAGCCAATTCTTTAATGAGATACAACTCATCCAAATGATCAATATGAATTAATGAATTATTTTTAATAGCTGATCTTAAATCTGCTTCACTTTTATCAGGTCCGTTAAAAATAATTTTGCTTCCAGGCACTTTATTTTTAAGTGCTTTGTTGTATTCAAAGCCTGATACCACCTCAGCCCACGATCCTTCCTGATGAAATACATTGCACACTGCATTAATGTAATTGGTTTTATACGACCAGGCGAATTGTACTTTCGGATACCTTGTGGTAAAGGCACGCATGGCATCTTTAAAAGTTTTACGAATTGTTTTTTCAGAGATCACAAAAAGTGGTGAACCAAATTGTTCAATCAAACTTTTTACCGATACGCCATCGATGTGTGTAACGGGTGCGTACTCAGTTCTTGTTCCAAATTTATTGGTAACCCCAGTGTTTAAACGAGTGATTACCGGACGTTCATATTGTTGCTTTTTCATGTTAGTAGTATTTAGTTTTTTAAAGTTCTCCTAGTGTGCTTATTTTTTCGAATTCGTCTAAACCAACAATCATATCGTAGGCATAGCGAATAAACATTTTTCCTACATCGTATTTTTTGAATGGTTTTACATCTTCACCCATAGCCATTCGCATTAATGCCTCCGGATGATTTTGTCCGCAACCCACCGCCAAATAAACCCAAGCCGGAAAACGCGGATTGATTTCCAATAAATAATAATCATCTTCCGAAGTTTTAATTATTTCTAATTCTAAACCGCCACGCCATTTACTCGACTTAATCATTTTGCGTGTCATCTTCATTAATTTATCATCGGAGATAGAAATACCCGCCCATGCTTTTCCTTTATCAGTGATATAGGTTTTGCGCATAGCCACAGCTCCAATCGTAGTTCCCTTACCATCACCCAGCGCCGTTACGTTTACCTCTTGTCCGTGAACAAATTGTTGAATGATAATGGGCAATCCCCACTTGGCAGAAATCTTATTGAAATAATTTGCTGCTTGTTCAGGAGTATAAGCAATCGATGCATCGTAAAATTTCCCTTTCACTACCAAGGGATAAGTGAATTTATCTTTCAGCATAGGAATTTCAGCAGTACTGAAAATCATTTTGCTGTAGGGAACTTTAATGCCGTGTTTTTTTCCGAATTCATCGAGATTGGCTTTGTGTCTTTCTTCAAACTGATGTTCTGTGGGCACAAAAACCTTTATTCCCATTACCTTATCGAAATGATCGGCCAACTTAATGAAGCTAAATAACTCAGCATCGAAATTGGGAATGATTAAATCTATTTTTTCAATAGAATGAATGTATTGCAAACGAGTGAGCAAGCTATCCATTCCAGAGGAAGGAAAAGGAATCTGATAAGTTTTATCTACCAAATTATGCATGTAAATTCCCGGTTCTAAAGCTTCATAAGAAAGTCCGATGATTCTTACATCATACTCTTTACTCTCTCTCAATCCTCTTATCACAGGTACTCCAGGTCCCGGACTGTCAATGGCATTCAAGCCGGTTACAGCCACGGTGATTGTTTTTTTCTTCTTTGTCATGAGTTAAGTTTTTAATCCCTTACTTCTTTTCTTCTTCAGCTACTTTGAGCTTTACCAATACATTTACAAAATCATAGAAGTCCTTTTCAAACGACGCCTCATCAGTCATATAATCTTCAACGATGTGCTTTTTGATTTCCTCTGCTGATTTTCCACTTTTAAGCATTTTAATAATTTCCAATCCAATTGGATTGGTAGAGAATGAATCTCCCGATGAAGGATCGAATACGAATCCGGAATCGCTAATGGCTAAGTTTTTTTTAATATTCATATGAAAGAGTTTTAAATGTTCCCGTTTACCAAAGAAACCATCTTTACGAAAAGTTATTGTAATGGTTTAACGACTATTTGTTATAAAATTCGGACGAAAAAAATAAGTTTTCGGAGGGGAGGCAACCAATGGAAAAGACTTGCGTTTGGGCCGAAAATCCTACTTCTCCCTTTTTTAAAGGCGATGACCCATATTAAGGCAAAACAGCAACTATCATTCTTTTTAACAGGATATCAAAGCCTTTATCTTGAAGCTTTCTGTGATTGTATTTGTAAGCCATTT
>JAHEZM010000031.1 GCA_023251075.1 Flavobacteriales bacterium
TGTTACCTGCACTTAAGTTTTGAGATGCAGAATAAACTACTCTTCCAGTTAAGTCATAAACAGTAATGGTAGCCATGCCCACTTTAGTTGCAGAAACAGTAACGTTTACGTTTTCTGAAGATGGGTTAGGATACAAGCTCACTGCATTAACTACAGAAACTTCATTTACGCCTACACCTGAAGTAACAGTAAAGTTAACAGATGCATTAGATGGATTGGCATTGTTATCAGTAGCCAACACTTTTAAAGTGTAAGTATGAGAAGAATACCAGGTTGTAGCTGTCCAAGAACCAGTGTAAGTGTTACCACTTGCATTTGGAGTAATAGTAGCTAATTTATTACCACCATCCCAGATTTCGAATGACACAGAGGCAACAGATCCTTCGTCAGTAACAGTTGCTTCTAAAGCAATAGGGCTACCATCAAAAGGGAAATCCTGGTTAGTTGTTGGTTTAGTAATGGTAATTACAGGAGGTCCGCAAGTTACTGTAGTTACAGTAGCAGCAGTTCTTCCGCAAGATGCATTCGCACCAGTTTCAATTTCGTATTTGTATAACTGACCAGCATTTACATAGCTAACATTGTCAGAAGTTTCTGTTTTTAAGAAACCACTTCCGTAGTTAGTATGACAGTGAGCACCGATAGTATAAACACCAGGTTCGTTAGTTGCAGTAGAAGGAGTTGGACCGTATTTCATTGCCAAAGAACCAGCAGTTAAAGCTGCAGTGATGAAATATTCACCAGGAGTTAATTGGAAGTTAACAGTAACATCTTGTAAAGTGTATTCCCAAGCTTGTTTTGTTCCATCAGGATTTACGGTAATAACAGCACTTTCAGCAACCAATGTATTGTCAGAAGCTTTTAGAGCTCTGATTTTGAAAGTAGCTCCACCAGGACCATTAGCAAATACACGAACTGATTTAATTTTCAAGTCAGCTAAAACAGTCATGAAGTCAGCTCTAGGAAGGTCTGTGTAAGCATTCCATGCGTAGTTAGCAGGAACAACAGTAGTTGAAGAAGTGTAGTTAACAACACCGGCAGCTTTTTCTTCTACATAATAGGTAGTAGTATTGTTAAATACCTGAGCTAAGGTTGTACCTGAACCCACTTTAGTTCCACCTACAGCTTGATCATACCAGTCGTAAGTTTTACCTTGAGTAGGATTGTTTACAGTCATTGTTAAGTTAGTACCAGAACATCCATTAGAACCAGCGGTTGTGAATGGAGATCCAGCAACTACAATAATTTGATCTTCTTTAGTACAGCCTTGGCCTTGAGAAATAACTACTTTGTAGGTACCTGCAGTGGTTACATCGGTTGTTAGGCCCGTTTGACCATTAATTACAACAGCATCTTTGTACCAGGTAAATGTTCTGCCGTTAGCAGCAGCTACACCAGGATTTAAAGTCAATGAATTTGGAGCACATACCCCTTTATCAGGACCAAGGTTTGGTTTTGGGATATTACAAAGTGTTAATACATAAGCATCAATTCCACCTAGTAAAGAATATTGAGCTGATGGAGCAAAATCTTGTCCTAAATCCCAAATCAAAATACCCAAAGAAGCCTTATTAACCGCTAGGTCAATTTTAGCTTTTAAAGTATTGATACCATTGTAACCCTGTCCGTTGTATGTATCAGAAGTATAGTTTGTGTTGTTAGCAGGGTAGCCGTTGTACATAGATTCAGTAGATCTGTCAGAAACCCCTCTACCGTAGAAAGGTACACCTAAAACCATTTTAGAGTAAGGTACGCCTTTTCCAAACCATCCATCCATACAGCCAGTTGCACTAGCTAAAGAAGAGTGATTGTTAGCGTCATAACTCGTTGGAAAGTCATAAGCCATTAAATGCCATTCGTCCACCAAACTTGCATTGGTAGAGAAAAATGAAGGATCAAGATATTGTGTATGATTAACATTTCCATAAGTTTCACCACCTACTGTCATAGCTACTTTCAAATTAGGATTTGCTGAAGCAGCAATTTTAGTTTTTAGCGCTTGCATTAAGGCCAAATGCCCAGCTTTTGCTGTATTGTCGGTTGGGAATTCCCAGTCAATAGCAATTCCATAACAAGAAGTGTTACCGGTAGTAGCCATATTAACAAGATCAGTCGCTAAATTATTCCTATATGTAGCGTTGCTACAAACAGAGCTTAATCTTGCTGCCCTTAATCCTGGTTTGTCGGCTCCACCCAGAGCAAACCACAAGTTAGTACCTGCATTTCCAGCAGCATCTCTAACGATAGTGTATTTATTAGCATCAAAACCGAAAGTAGCATCAGTATTGGTCATAATTAAATGACCATCAGTTCCGGGATTGATAAATGAGAAAATGATGTCGGTAAGCTTTCCGCATTGAGCAGCAACGTTATCGGTAACTCGGTACGACGGGAAGTAGCCGATTACCCTTACGTTACCTGCATTTACACCCAGTGTTGCGAAAAACACAAGGCACAGTGTGAGGTAGTAATTGATTTTTTTCATAGGTTTTAAATAATGGTTAATTAATAGTTCCCCCTCTTAAAAGGGAGACCCAAGATTAGAAAAATTGTGTAATTATCAAAATTTATTTTTACACAAAAACCACTTTTTTTTTACTAAATTTAGGAAAGAGAAGTGTCGTTATTATAGCAGTAAAAAGCATGGAAAAGGCAATAAAAACAGAGCAAATGATAGGGTTGATCGCCCATGATAATATGAAACCAATAATTATTGAATGGGTTTTGAAGCATGTCAAAAAATTAAAAAACTATCGATTGGTAGCTACCGGAACTACTGGTAAAAAGATAGAGGAGGCCACCGGTTTAAGGGTTAAAAAGTACAAAAGTGGTCCTTTAGGAGGGGATCAGCAAATAGGGGCCTTGATTGCCGAGGGGAAATTGGATGTCCTCTTTTTTTTCTGGGATCCTTTGGAACCTATGCCTCATGATCCAGATGTGAAGGCCTTATTGCGTTTATGTAGTGTGTATAATGTGCCAGTGGCGTGTAATCCGGCTACAGCAGAATTTATAATAGCGGGACTTTAAGCTTTCTTCTTCACTTTTTTCTTTTCCAACACATTTAATGAATCTTCATTAAATCCTAAAACAGGAATGCTGATTTTAGCCAAGGTATTTTTTACTGTGCTGGCTTTTAAAAATCTGTTGAATATATTGGTGGAGTGTGAAGTAATACAAAGTAAATCGGTAGGATGTGTATCAATATATTCTTTTATACCGTCGGAAATACTTAAACTGGGTTCAATTTCAGCAGAAATATTTTTGTAATTGAAATGTAATGCTTTGCGTTGAAATTGTACTAAATCCTTAGCGTTGATCACATGTTTTCCATCGTCAATATGCAATAGCGTTAAATGTGCTTCAAAAAGCTCAGCAAACCACGCTAAATAGTGCTCAATAGCTTTGTCTTTGTTGCTTATTTCGGTAGAGTATAAGATGTGTTCAATGCGAACATCTTTATAATCGTGAGGAACAATGAGTACCGGACAAACAGAATTTCTTAAAATTTTAAGGGCATTTGATCCGAAAATACGATCCTCGATAGAGTTAATACCTTGCGAAGCCATAACTACCAAATCAATATGCTCTTTTTCAATAAAGTCAAAAACAATATCCTGAAATGAACCATCAACAATATGCTCGTGCAGAGTTGATTTAACCCGCATTCTTAAATCGGCAGAATATCTTCTTAAAAGAAAAGAAGCAGCATCTCTGAAATCGGTGATTTCACCGTATATCATTTTGTTTTGATCGAGATCATCCATTTTTTTCTGAATGTGCTCTTCATATTTCGGTTTATAACAATAAAGGAGATGTAAATCAGCACCAGTTTTATTGGCTAAATAAACGGCAAAGTCGGCGGCATTTGCTGCTGCGCCTGATAAGTCGGTAGTTAAAAGAATTTTTCTCATACTATACTTTGCCTGAAATTTTAGTCAAAAGTACACTAAAAACCGACTTCCATCCAATAAAACAGCATTATTATTTGGGTGCTCTTTTGTAAATAATAAAGCTAATTGCTGTAAAGAAAATATTAGGGAGCCAAACGGCAAAAACAGGAGATAATCCGCTATTGGTAGCGAATACTTCACCCACTCTTGACAGAAATACATATACCAGTCCGAGACTAATGCCGTAAACGATATGCATACCTAATCCGCCCTTTACTTTTCTTGAGGAAATACAGGCACCTATTACTGTTAGAATTAAGATTGAAAAGGGTATTGCTGTTCGTTTATGCAATTCTAATTTGAAGCGCTTCACTAGATTTGATCCCTTTTTTTCTTCTTCTTCGATGAATCGACTAATTTCAAAATAATTCATTGTTTGAATACTATTGGGTTTATCGTCGAAATCTTCAGGTAAAAAAGGCAATAAAGTATCCTTGCTTTCTCCTTTTAATTCCTTTTCAAAAACACCATTAAAAGTCTTTATTCGCCATATTTTAGCACTCCATTTTCCTTTTAAAGAATCCCAAACGATGCGATCGGCAGAAAATATTTTTTTTAAGGTTTCACCTTCCATTTCCTGAATGCTGAAATTGTAGCCTGTGTTGGTATGACTACCATAATTGCTGATATATAAGTTTACCCCCGGTTTAATAATTCTATGAATGTTTGAGCCAATTTCGATATGTAAATCATCTCTGTAATAACGTTTTTCAAATTCCAGCTTGGTTTTATTGGTAATAGGAATAATAAAATGGTTGGTGAATATGGATACAAGAAATAAAAACCCTGCGGCTATCATATACGGACGAAGCATTCTGTTAAAGCTTGTTCCTGAACTTAAAATAGCTACAATTTCATTGTTGCTTGCCATTTTAGAGGTGAAAAATATTACGCCTAAGAATATGATTAAAGCACTTAGAATGCTATAAAGCCAAGGAATAAAAGTACAGTAGTAATCAAATATAATGGCTGAAACAGGAGCTTCATTTCCTAAGAAATCATCGATTTTCTCGCTTACGTCAAATACAATAGTGATCAGAATAAAAATCGCAATGATAAAAAAGAAGGTTCCTAAGAATTTCTTTATAATAAATATGTCGAGCTTCTTCAGCAATTTATAAACGTGTTGCTACTTGTTTAACCATCTTTACTTTCCAGTTGTGAAAGTTATCGTTCAAAATTTGTTTTCTTGCTTCTTGAACCAACCAAACGTAAAAAGCCAAATTATGAATGCTCGCTATTTGTTTTCCAAGAATTTCGTCGCTCACGAATAAATGACGCAAATAAGCTTTGCTGTATTCCTTGTCTACATAACTGGTTCCATATTCATCTAGCGGACTAAAATCGCTTTCCCATTTTTTATTTTTGATGTTGATGATACCTTGGCTGGTAAATAACATACCATTTCTGGCATTTCTGGTAGGCATCACACAATCGAACATATCTATTCCTAAGGCAATATTTTCCAAAATATTTACAGGTGTTCCAACCCCCATTAAATAACGAGGTTTACTAACGGGTAGAATATTGCAAACCAATTCCGACATGGCATACATGTCTTCATGAGGTTCCCCAACAGATAAACCACCAATAGCATTGCCTTCAGCGTTGAAAGAAGCAATTACTTCTGCTGATTTCTCTCTTAAATCTTTGTAAACACTTCCCTGAACAATAGGGAAGAGGGCCTGTGAATATCCATACAATGGTTCAGTAGAATTGAATCTATCGAAGCATCTTTTTAACCAACGGTGAGTTAAGTCTAAGCTTTTCGTAGCGTAGCTATATTCGCAGGGATAAGGAGTACATTCATCAAAAGCCATGATGATGTCGGCTCCAATTACTCTTTGAATATCCATTACATTTTCGGGCGTAAATAAATGGTAAGAACCATCGATATGCGATTGAAATTTCGCTCCCTCTTCATTTATTTTACGCTTGTCGGCCAATGAATATACCTGATAACCTCCGCTATCTGTTAGAATGGGCTTATCCCAACCATTGAATTTATGTAAACCGCCCGCACCTTTAATCACCTCTAATCCCGGGCGCAAGTATAAATGATAAGTATTGCCTAATATGATTTGTGCTTTTATATCGTCTTTCAACTCTCTTTGGTGAACAGTTTTAACCGTTGCCGCGGTGCCTACAGGCATGAAAATAGGCGTTTCAATTATTCCGTGATCAGTTTCTATTGTTCCTGCGCGAGCTTTAGAGTGCGCATCTTTATGATTTAAGGTAAAATTCATTTGGGGCAAATATAAACAGAAAATGCACTTTTCGGTTCATTGGTTTACAGGCTTTGATTAAAGTATGAATAAGATTTCTATTTTTACTTCATCATGACTCTTTTGCAGAACATCCTTTTTTATCTTTTGATTTTATGCAGTTTGTCGATGCTTTATTTTCTTGTTTTTTATGTTTTAAAATTGGCACGCTATCAATCCGCCAAAATAAATGAAGTAAAATATCCTGTTTCAGTTGTTATTTGTGCTAAAAACGAAGCTTTAAATCTTAAGAAAAATCTACCCTTTTTTCTGGAGCAAGATTATCCTGATTTTGAAGTCATTGTGGTTAATGATTCCTCTATAGATGGCACTGCGGATATTTTAGCGGTGTATGCAACGCAATATTCCAATCTTAAGGTGATTCAAATTACGGCTGAACAAAAAGAAGGCATTGGTAAAAAATATCCTTTATCGGTAGGAGTAGAAAATGCAATGCATGAACATTTGTTATTAAGTGATGCCGATTGCAGGCCATGCAGTAAAAACTGGATATCAGGAATGATGAATGGATTTACTCAAAACATTGAAATTGTGTTGGGGTTTGGTAAATATGAAAAGCGATCAGGATGGGTAAACAAGCTTATTCAGTTCGATACTTTTTTTGTGGCTCTCCAATATTTTTCTTTTGCTATAAAAGGTGAGCCGTATATGGGAGTGGGAAGAAATTTAGCTTATAAAAAATCAGTTTATGACAAAGTGGGGGGATTTAATAATCATCAAAATATTGCATCGGGTGATGATGATTTGTTTGTGATGGAAGCAGCGAATGAAAAAAACGTAGCCATTGTTACCAATGCTGATGCACATACTATTTCGATCTCTAAAAACACTTTTGGTGATTATTTTAACCAGAAAAAACGGCATCTTTCCACAGGTAAGCTATACCGACCAGATATTTTATTCCACTTGTCGGTAATCAATCTTTCATTTCTCTATTTCCCTTTGTTGCTATGGTTAAATATCCTTTTAAACAATTCATTGTTGGTAGTTTTGATCCTATGGATGTTTACTTTGTGGATTAGGTACTATACTTTTAATTTCGCATTAAGGAAGCTTACATCAGGAGTAAATTTAATTTTATCGATTATTTTTGGCAATACGCTAATGTTGCTTAATTTAATGGCAGCGAGTAAGAATTTGAAAACTAAAAACGACAGATGGTAGTACCCGGTCCAAATCTTTCCGACAAGGCGATGCACGATTATCGCTTGGTGCAGGAGGCAATAAATAATAAGTCTGAGAAAGCTTATGCTGAATTGATGGATCGTTATCGTGATTCTATCTATTTCATGCTTCTGAAGATGGTGAATAGTAAAGATGATGCAGATGATTTAACTATTGAAGCCTTTGGTAAAGCATTTAGAAAATTACACCAGTACACTCCCAATTATGCATTTAGTACCTGGTTATTCAAAATAGCATCTAACAATTGTATCGATTTCATAAGAAAGAAAAAGAAGAACACTTTTTCTTTGAACAGAAGCATGGATGATAGTGATGGTGAGATGGAAATCGATGTTAAAGCAGATGTTTTAAATCCTGAAGAAACTTTTATTAAAGATCAAAAAATTCAATTGATGCAAGATGTGGTGAAAAAATTAAAACCACGTTACAGAACATTGGTTGAACTAAGATATTTTAAAGAACTTTCCTACGAGGAAATCGCTGAACAATTAGATTTACCATTAGGTACAGTGAAAGCTCAGTTGTTTAGAGCAAGAGAATTCCTGTTTCAAATAATGAAAAATACAGAAGGAAGTATTTAATCGAGTTCAAAGTTTCAGGTTAGCAAACTTTGAATGTTGAACTAATTTTCAATGGAGCAAATTCTTAAATACTTCCCAGATCTTACTCCTCTTCAAAAAAAACAGTTTGAGCAATGTTTGCCTCTTTACAAACATTGGAATGAACAAATCAATGTTATTTCCAGAAAAGATATAGATCAGCTTTTTGAACGCCACCTCTTACATTCTTTAGCAATAGCCAAAGTAATTTCCTTTAAAAAAGGAACTAAAGTGATGGATGTGGGTACAGGAGGTGGTTTTCCGGGTATTCCACTAGCCATTCTATTTCCCGAAACAGAATTTTTACTGGTTGATTCTATTGGAAAAAAGATTAAAGTGGTGAATGAAGTAGCGGCAGCTTTAGAACTTAAAAATGTTAAGGGTATTCATAGCAGAGCAGAAGCAATAGAGGGGAAGTTTGATTTTGTGGTAAGTAGGGCAGTGACTTCTTTACCTGAGTTCTTGAATTGGGTTAAAGATAAATATCTGGTGAATAGCTTTAATTCGTTATCCAACGGATTATTGTATCTTAAGGGAGGCAACCTTGATGAAGAAATTGCATCTGTAAGAGGTAAAACAACTTTATATAGCCTCTCCGACTACTTTAAAGAAGAGTTTTTCGAGACAAAGAAAGTTGTGTATGTGAAAAGATTTTAATTACTTGAATTTCTAAATTTGTTTCTATGAAAATATTTTTTGCCATCCTGATAATATCATTTTCATTTGTATTGCTTGATTCATGTAATCAAAAAGTTGATTCATGTACAGATGATATCATTTGCACACAAGAATTTGCTTCCGTAGCAATGCAGGTGACCGATACACTAAATAAGCCTTATATATTGGATAGCTTTAAAGTAATTAATGCTGTTACATCAACAGTTATTATTGATGTTAAACCCAATAAATTAGTTGATACTACCGGTTATTACACTATTTTCAGTGATACTTATATGGATAAAGTGGAAAAAGATGGAACAGTATTTAATTTTCATGGTTGGGGTGGGGCTAATTTAAAAGTGAATGAAGAATTTAAAATCGGACACAATTGCTGTCACATCGTTCAAAAAAATGGTAAAGCTAAAATAGTCGTTCAGCCCTAAAAAAAATTAAATGAATAAAAAAGGGTCCCGAAATTTTCGGGACCCTTTTTTATTATGATGATTTGTAAGGTGTGTCGTGATATGTTTTTACGTGAGGTCCTAAGAAAATTCTTCCGTATAATTTTACAAGAGATAAACCACAAGTGATGAAACTCATGGAAATAATACAAGCCAGAATAATTTGATCTTCATGAATATGAGTGAAAATAAGATCCTCTCCTATGAACGATGGAGTAATAGGGAAACCTGCCAAACACAAACATGAAATAAGGAAGACCAATCCAATTTTCGGATGTTCAAAAGAGTGACCGGAAAATTGATTTAAGTCTAGTTTTTCATATCTGCTCAATCTCACCAAACATCTGTAACCAACAAAACCTCCCGCTACAATTCCACTTAAGTATAGCATAGAATGTGCGTAAGTAAAATGTTCGTTAAATGAAACGGCCAAGGCAATCCAGAAATGATTCATGATAATTAAAATCCAGCTCATTTTAGGATTTGTTCTTTCTGAAAAGGCTTTCGCTGCCATAAATAATCCAAAAATTGCAAATAGGGAAGGAAGATATTGGTGTACTGTTTGTGGAATCATTTCTTCATTTAATAAAGCTACAACTCCTAGTAAAAAAGCGGGAATAAAGTATACAAATACGCTTTTAACAGAAATGAAATTTAGTGCACTTCCAGCACGATGCATTGGTCCCCATACCAATCTTTGCATTAATGAATCCAAATTGAATTCTTTCAAGCTCAAGATGTAAATAGAGTATTCAATTTTCTTAGGTAAGGAATCCTCAATAGAATGCTCTCTTGGTTTGAAGTTGTAAAATTGTTCTCTGATTAAGTAGCTCACTACTGAAGGAGAAACCAATAACTGGTAGGTTCTTAAGAATGCATTTCCAGCAAAATGGATTAATGCTAAATCATCGAAACCTAAAGCAACTTCAATAAAAATTAAACCTATTTGAGCAATGGACGAATAAGCAATTTGACTTTTCACCGAAGATTGCACACGAGCAATTAATGTAGCAATAATGCTTGTGCTTAAACCTAACACACCTATCATGATTCTTACCGATGTTTGATGTTCCCAAAAATGAGAAGTTCTCAATAATAAAAATACACCGATATGTACCGATAAGGAACCGTAGAAAATTGCACTTGAAGGAGTGGGCCCTTCCATTGCTCTTGGTAACCATGATGAGAAAGGAAGTTGAGCAGATTTTGCTGCTGCCGATACCAATAGCATAAAAGAGATAAATATTCCAATGAAGCTGTGTGATTCTAAATGATGACTCACCAATACTTCATTTGATAATTCAGAGAAAGTGATATTTTGATGAAACAAATGATGCGTCATCCACATAGCCAAAATAATTCCTACGTCGCCAATTCTATAAATTGAAAATACTTTAATCGCATTTTTAACCGGTAAATAACGCTCTCTGTAAAAAGCAATCAATAAAAAAGAAGAGATTCCTAATATTTCCCACCCAATAAAAAGGGTTTCTAAATTACCTGAAAAAATGGCGATGTTGTATCCGGTAAAAAAGAATTGAATGGTAAGAAAAAATCTTTTGTATCCAGCTTCTCGGTGCAGATAAGAACGACAATAAGCCGTTACCAGAAAAGTTAATACACAACCTACCAATAAATAAACAGCAGTGATTTTATCGAAACAAAAATCGATAAAAAACTCATAAGGGTTTGCTTCGTGACTATCTGTTTGGTACAAAACAAAATCCTTAAAGTCGATGTGAGGATGATCATTAAATAACCAATATGCCACAAAAACAAGAGCACACACTAAGTGAACTCCAGAAGAGAAAAATGCAATTTTTGAAATTACAGTTTCATTTTTGCCCGGTACAATTAAGGTGAATAAAAACCCTAGTACTGGCAATAAAACAAAAAGATGAAGATATTTTTCCATGAATTAATCAATTAAATAAACTGGTATATTTTCCGAATTGTTTTCCAATACAGGGGTTAATTTTACTTTCTCTGTTTTTTCTTTTAAAGGTTCATATTTCGTAAATGAACCTTCTTTGAAATAAGAGAATTCTTTTGTTTCAGGATGAACTGTAACTAAGTGTACCCATTCATTGATAAACCACTCGTATGTTTCAGAGTTTTTTTGAATGGTAGATAAAACAACATCATTGTAGTGTTCAACAATAATCATTAAACGAATTGGATCGTGTACTTCAATCATCTGACTAGGTAAGCCTGGTCGCAAGTCTCCATCAATTCCATTGGCTACGCCAAATAATCCCATTACGTTATGTGGTAATTTTGTTCCAGCGCCTAGTTTCTGATTATCGACTCTCGAGAAAAAATATTCCAGGTTAATTCCACCACAAACAGGAGCCGCAGCTTTTAAAATATTGAATAAAAAATTTCCTTCAGGATCGATTTTATAATCGTATGAATTCATGAAAGATCTTCTGTCTAAAAACAATCCTTCGGTTAATTCTCGTTTACCTACAATACATAAAGCATTGGTGGCGTGATTCAGTTCCGGTCGAGGTTCAAATAAGGATACCGAACGAGTTTTAATTTTACGGTGGATTTCTACAGGAGATAAATGACTATCGATAGATTCAAATCTTCTTGATCTTTCTTTTGAATTCAAATCCAAAGCTTTTTCAAAATGAATAACATTATTTTCATGCAATTGTTTATTGCTTGGTGATAAATTTTCAATGTCGTAAAAAGCAATTTCATCTCTTGTAGTATCGTGAAGTGCTCCAACAAACTGTGTAGTTACAGGAATTTCAATTCCCTTTGATACCAGTATTTCTCGTACTTTAGGATGATTGATCATGAAGGCCATAACGCGAGCATTTACAGATCCCGGTCGTCCTGAGCACGCCCCACAATCATAGGCCGAGAAATGTGGATTGTTCACACTGCTTGAACCGTGCCCGGTAATGTAAACCAAAGGGGCAAAGTTTTTTATTAGTCCAATACTTTTCAATAAGCTTTCAGCTCTCGCGGCCATTTCATCAATAGTAAATCCTATTTGCAAACCATTTTCCGTATCACTTGTGGTTTTGTTTTCAATAGTTAATGCCGATTCTTTATCCATGTGGCGAAAAGAACTAGCTGCCGACGGACTCATTGATGGCTTGAAAATGTTAAAGAATAATTTTATTGCAGCCCAAAATCCTAAGGTTTGCGAAATTAACCAGCCTTGTATTAAAGAGTGTGAGCGGTCATTGAAATGCAATTCTTTTTTTCTTTTTTCAGTACTCCCTATTTCTTTGATGAGATATTTAGGATTTACGGGTGCCGGACAAAGTTTGGTGTAGAATTTACCATGTTCTGGCTGGTAATAAAACTCAACGCTGAAAAATCCTGGGGTACCAAAAGTTTCACATTTTGGATCTTCGTATTCAAGATATCTTCTCAACGAACATTCCCTGTCATCAATGCAAAACATTGCCTGAAAACTTTTACTGCCTTCTTTTTTTACTCCTTTATTAGATTTAATACCTGCTAAAACTTCGTCGTAATAACTCCATTCAAAGGCTTGTTGCCAAAGCGTTATTACTTCAGATAAGTCGGTTGAATTTACTTCAGAAAACAACTCTACCGGAACTTGTTTTACCCTAACGTTTAAAGGTGCCCACGTTTTTCCAAATTTGAAATCAAGAGCATCAATCTCAAGTAGCAATTCAAAAACAATCAAATCGTGAAGTGAAATATTTTTTCTATCAAGCAGTGTTTGTGGTTGATCTTCTATTGCAGAGATCATTCCCGACCAGCCCTGGTGAGCAAATTGCTGATCGTACAAATACAAAGTATACAGGCTTTCATCACCAGTAACAATCTTCAATAAACTTTCAATAGAACAATGGTCTTCAATAAGTAGTTTTTTTGCTCTTTCTGTGGTGAAAAAACTAGTGTAACTGTTTTTTTCAATTTCTCTCAATGTTTCCAAAAAACCTTTGTTCATGGAAGGGAAATTCCAAATAGCAATACCTTGATCTAAAAAACTGCATAAAGTTCTATATAGAATTGGATGTACTAAGGCGTCCATGTCTATGTGGTATTCATTTTTCCAGTAGGAGCGCAATCTTCCAACTCTAGGATGAATGGCATCATCAAACTTACAATGAATCATTTTCTCCAACCAGGTATTTAAGTTTTCACTTCCTTTTTGGTCGATGATGGTTTTGGTAAGTATATCTTTTCTGATTTTTCCTTTTTCGTAAAGCTCTCTATATTCATTCAATCGCAACGATACTTTGTATCCAAACATTTCAGAAGCCTTTTGAATGGCAGGAAAGAACTTTATTTTTTGAAAAGCATGCAAAGTATTGTGGTGAATAAAATCCTTTAGAGGCGCTTGTGCTGGCAGATAGTGCTTCAATTCGTGAAGTACATCATGCTCGTTAAAAGTGCTGTGATCTGTTGTCATTCTTTTTATTTATCAGATTGAAATTTGATACTGTAATACAAACATACCTTTTCTATCACTTTGAATATTTTGTCCGTTGCTAATACTATAAACAGGTCGGTTTTGGTAAGTGAAACTAACCTTGTTGTTTTTATGCAAGAAAACATTAAAACCTGCTTCATACATCAACATCGGATTTTTTAAGCGGTAGTAAGAAGCGTATTGGATTCCTGAAACCACTTGTATTTTACTTTTTCCTTTCGTTAAGAAGTTGGTTGGAAATAAATATCCTGCCTGAGCATAATAAACATTACCACTACCCACCATTGGAAATGCATCACCACCACCGTTGAAATTTACTGCGCTATTAGAAACTCCATTGGCAGGATTCATTACACCTATATTTCTAATGTAATTATTTCCAAAATTTAAATTGTGGTAAGCGGCATAAAATGTAATGGCATCTCCTTTTTCTTTTCTTAGAGGTGCATCATAAAAAATATCTGCTGCAAAGCATTGCATAGGAGATGAAACGGTATCGGTATTTACAGCGCCTAATTGCCACATGGCATCTTTTTGATAGATAAAACCTGCACCTATATTAAATACTTTTTTGGTACCCACATAGGTTCCAACGGTGTAAGGGATGGTATTGTCTTCTTTGTCTAAAAACTGATACATCAAATAGCCCTGATATTGTAAATTAGAAGGACGAAGAGAAAAATCAGTATGTGTAGCGGAAATAGCTTTTGGAGCGGTTGGAGCATTTAAAGGATCAAAAGGTTTTGATACGGCAACACGATAATCTAATCCACCCAATTTACCTTTTGCATATACACTTAGTTTTCTTAAGAACTGATCATTTACACCATTAGTTGTTTGTTGGTATAAAGGAGCATCTAAAGTTAGAGTACTTGCAATACCGGGAGATGAATAACGAGATAACCCGGTCCAGCCGGTTAGTCCAGCACCTAAAGAACAATAACCTTTAGCCACTTTGTATTCACCTATTACATCGTGAAAAAAAGCAGCCGCATACTGTTTGTTTAAAGAAAGGTAGCTGAAATTATTCATTCCAAATTGCGAGTAAAAAAATACTCTATCTGTTATTTGTCCAAAAAATTGAGCTCTGGTTCTGCGCAAACCTATGTCAAATAAATCCCCTTGTGATCTTCCATCAACCAGTGAACCTGGGTTTACTTGCGTGTAGCGCAACCATACTTGATTTACAAAAGTTGCCTTTAAATAATGCGAACCATCTTCGTTTAAATTGAATTTAATTTGTCCGTTCAAATTAGGTGGAGAGGGTGCTTTATCATTGGTTGACTGTGCATTTATATTTGCAGCAACAAACGATAAAAAAAAACCTGCGATAATTTTTTTCATAATAATGAAATTATTTTCTGTTCTATCAAAGTGAGCTTTGATAGAACAGAAGTTTATTAATATTTTATTTTGCTAATTTTCTCGCCGACAAAGAGTCGTGCGCAAAAGGTTTATGATTTTCTAAACCTACCATACCAAATTTTCCTCCTTCATCATTATAGTCTTTCATAAACTGTGTTACATTTTTCATAACACTATGATCCACTAAATGGCAATTAGAAAAATCAATGATCACTTTTTTGTTTCTAGGTAATTTATTTAATCCTTTTTTCAAACCTAAATAGTTACTGAAAATAGCTGATTTCTCTACGTTCATTACGTATTCTTCAGTAGATTTTTGAATGATAGAGTAGTTCGCTTTAAACAAGCTATTTATCGACACTCCATTAATGATGTGAATAATGAATTTAAGTAGAATACCAGCCCCGATACCAATTAATAAGTCGGTAGCTAAAGTGGCCACAATGGTAACTATGAAAATAGCTAACTGTTCTTTTCCTACGTGCCATGTATGTGCAAATTCTCTAGGATGTGCTAAACGGAAACCAACAAAAATCAAGATAGCAGAAAGTGCTGCGTTAGGAACCATTTTAATTAAAGGCACCAAAGCCACTACAAACAACAGTAAAAACAAACCGTGGAAGAAGTTAGCCCATCTTGTTTTTCCTTCGTTACCAATATTTGCAGAGCTACGTGCAACCTCTGAAATCATCGGTAATCCACCTAAAATACCAGAAACGGCATTACCAATACCCACACCTGTTAAGTCTTTACTTAAATCAGATTTTCTTTGGTATGGATCAAGTAAATCAATAGCTTTTCCTGTTAACAATGATTCTAAACTACCAATCAAGGCAAACATTAAAAGGTATTTCAAGGCAATGCTCAAAAGTTCTGAATTGGTAAACGCGTCAAAAACAACATTCCAGTGCAGGGCAAAAGTACCAGGATCTACTAATGGTTTTAAACTTTTAAAAGTTTCATCACCTAAATTGAAAGCTTTTCCTAATACAACAGCTGTGATTAATACGATCAATGCAGGTGGAATTTTTTTAACGATTTTATTTTTAATCATTGGCATACCAAACATAATAACCAAGCTCACCAAACCTATAATGGCAATATCTACATTCATATTAGCAATGCTTTCAGGAATCATTTGTAACAACTCCAGAGGTGCTTTGCCTTTTAATTCAGCGGGATTGATACCTAAGGCTGTATGAATTTGTTTGCTCATAATAATAATACCAATTGCAGCCAACATACCGTGTACAGCAGATAGAGGAAAGAAATCGGCTAGTTTGGCAACCTTCAAAACTCCAAATAAAATTTGAATTAACGCGGCTACAACCACTACACCTAAAGCCAAATGCCAACCAATAAATTGTTCTGCTTTCATTCCCATCGCTTCTGCAGCACTTGTTAAGGTTTGAAGAGAATCGTATCCTAAGGTTAATCCTAGTTTCATACCAGCAGCACCGAGGTCATCAACTGCTCCAGCACAAATAACAATTAATCCGGCAGCCGGCCCTTTAATTGTTAATTCAGAACCTGCGAAAAATGCTACAATTATACCTCCAACAATGGCTGTTAAAACGCCCATAATAGGAGGGAAATTACTTGCTTTGGCAATTCCTAAGGAAAGAGGAAGTGCAATTAGGGAAACTAATAG
Organism: Flavobacteriales bacterium; assembly: GCA_023251075.1. Lineage (GTDB taxonomy): Bacteria > Bacteroidota > Bacteroidia > Flavobacteriales_C > JAHEZL01. The sequence goes on from JAHEZM010000031.1 coordinate 16,586, forward strand.
TCCGGATAGTAAATCTGATTTCCAGTTTTCTTTGAATCCGGCAAATCCGGTTTTAGGGATGCTTAATTTGTTCATGAGATTTATTTAAAGAGTTAAAGAATTAAAATGATAGGGCACAACGGGGCATTGTTGCGCTTTGAGTTTTAATTTCTTTTCTTTAAATGAGCAGGATTCTATTTTTTAAAAATAGATGATTGGAAAAAAGAGTAGGTTGGTTTTTGTATAAAGCAGAACTTTTAGAATCTACAGCATTTCTTACACAAAGAATCTGCACCAAAGCCAAATTGAAATCAGGCTGTACTTGAAAATCATGATGATCATCTTCAGATTCTTCAGTCTCTTCAATTTCGGTGAATATATTTTGGTGATGAAAATCTTCAGAATCTTTAGAAACACGAAGTTTATGTAGTGGATTAGAGAATTTTTCTGTGTGTGCTACAGAGGTGTTATCGCTGCCATTGGCTAAAATGAAGTTAGAAGATGTAATCAATAACAAAAGCACTGCAGTTAAGAGCAGCACTGTATTATTTAAATATTTTCTTCCCCTTGGTTGCATTTTATTTCTTGAATTTCAATGAAATATTCCCAATTCCATCAATAATTTTTCTGAATACATCGAAGTACAAAGTAACATAAAGAAACATTGCCATGGAAATAATCACAAAAATATTGACCCAAAAAGTGTTAAACTGTTTGCCAAATAATTTTTTTGAAGGAGCAAAAAAGTGGGCTCTGAATGATTCTGAGTCGCGATAAATAGGATTGTCTTTTTGAACAAACTGTTCTTCTGATACAATAATTTTCTCTGTTTCAGCACTGTTTTTTATCAAGTTATTCAAACTTTCGTTTTCAAATTGATCTCTGAAAACGAGAAATTCTTTCATTTTTTCAGCAGAGTCATTCAATTTGTTGATAGTATCATTTTTCAATTTGTCGTAACCTCTATAGTAAAAGATATAATCTTCTTTTAGTTTAGGAAGATCGATCATTATTTTCTTAATCAGGTCACCGGTAATCTGTTCAGGTTTTTCAGGCAATACAAAGCTGAATTTAAAAGTATTGTCTTTTCTATTCATTTCTTGTTTTAGTTCATGATGAATCAGAGCCAAATTCTTTGATAAATTTCCTTTATTTACAGGCTTATTGAAATAATCTAAGGTACTGGCTAAACTATCTTGGAGGCCCACTAACCAATGATCTTTTTTATAACTATAAAAGGCAATTTGTTTTTCTTGTTTGTAGAATATTCTTTCAAATTCATTGTCTTTAAATTGATTTACAGCCAAGGCCTCAAAGGCCCATCTTGAAGTCATTAACTCTCCGGCCATTGGCACATGGGTTTGAGAGGCAAGTGTTGGGTTTAATTTATCAAACTTCACAATCACCCCACTTAACAACAATTGAGGAATCAATAAAATTGGAATTAAAATATAAATGGTAACTACTGAATCAAAAGCCGATGAAATATTTAGTCCTAATAAATTGGCGAAGCAAGACGTAACAAACAATACCAACCAATAATCCATAGTTAAACCTTGAATATCAAGAATGGTATTTCCAATAATTACATAAGTGAAGGTTTGAATAGCGGAAATCAATATCATAATTCCTACTTTACTTAGTAAATAACTTGATCGACTAAGATTTAAGAAAGATTCTCTTTTCAATATTTTTTGATCGCGAATGATTTCTTCGGCACTTACTGTTAATCCTAAGAACAAAGCTACCACCACACTCATGAATAAGTAAGCCGTTAAGTTTTCGTTGTATCTGAAGATATATTCTGCATCGGCCGCTTCAGTACTGTAATATCTTACCATATATGATAAGATGATGGCCAGCAAAGGAGCTTCCAGGAAATTGATCAGCATATATTGTGTGTTCGCCAGTTTCGATAAAACATCGCGAACAAAAAACACTTTAAATTGGTTGAGCTTTTTAGGAATTCTATAAACACCAGCAGGAATATCGTTTACAGCACTTTTATCTTTGGCTACTTTGTCGATTAACTGCTGTTCTAATTCTGTTTTGAAATAATCATTCCATTGTTTTGGCGAAACTTTTCGGGTAGGAGTGATGTTACCATATTCATCCACCACCTTTGTTTCAATGATATTGAAAATTTGTTCAGGATTAACATTACCGCATTCATGGCATTCGCTCTCATTTGCGTTAACGTGGTTAATGGCTTTTTTAAAATAAATAACGGCATCTACCGGATTTCCATAGTAAATTGGAAAACCACCAGTATCTAAAATGAAAAGATTATCGAACATTTTAAATATATCGGAGGAAGGTTGATGGATCACCACAAACACCAATTTCCCTTTTAAAGCCAATTCTTTTAAAAGATCCATAATGTTTTCAGAATCTCTCGATGATAAACCAGAGGTTGGCTCATCCACGAAAAGAACCTGAGGTTCACGAATCAATTCCAAGGCAATATTCAAACGTTTTCTTTGTCCGCCCGATATTTTCTTATTTAAAGGATTACCAACTTTTAAATGACGAATTTCATACAAGCCAATATCTTTTAATAAGCCAGATACTTTTTTTGTTATTGCCTCATTGCTTAATGAATCATAACAAAGTTTAGTATTAAAATATAAGTTTTGAAAAACGGTTAAGTCTTCCAATAATAAGTCGTCTTGAGAAATATGACCGATCACACCTTCCAGCTTTTCGGTTTCTTTATGAATATCGACACCATTAATTTTAATGCTACCGCTTGTTGGAGCAGTAGTTCCATTTAAAACGTTTAATAAGGTTGATTTACCAGCACCGCTGGCACCCATTACCCCAATTAAATGACCACTTTCTTCCGATAAATTAAGGTTATGCAAGCCAATTTGTTTTTCATTGAATTGAAAAACAACATTGTCAATTGTAAAATGAATTGTTTGTAAATCACTAACATTTCTGAAATTACTAGTGATATCACTATAATAGATGGGAAGTACCTTTTGGTTTCTAAGCGACGAACCGTGTGATAAAAAATAAACTCTGCTTTCTTCTATAACCTGTCCGTTCAAGTACATTGCCTGCATTCCAAAGTAGCGAATAACATACATTCCCACGCTTTGAACTTGTAAAACTATAATAGGAGAGGGAAGTGCTTCCGAGAAAATATGTTTGGTTTGATCGACCACAAAATCTTTTTGATTGTTTACCACCAAAAAGTTTGCTGCCTGCGGAATGGAAGTAGCTGAAGCTTTAACAAATTCAGTACATTCTTTAAACTCTTGTTCACCAATATTAAATGTTGAAGCAACGGTTTCAACAAATTCAATTTCTTGTTCACCAATTTCCTTATCAGAATAAATAAATTCTAATAATCTTAGCAATACAACGATTTTTTGATTTTGGGTTAATTCAGAATTGATCTCTGTACAAATCACCAGTACTTTCACTGAATTTACAGAAGTTCTTTTTTTCTTTCTTTCGCCTTCTTTTGAAAGTTTCTGATGTTTTTCAAGATATTCTTCAAAGATGACCAGGTAATTTTCAACCTGATCGATACTTAATTGTTGTTTCAAGAATGCTTTAACCACCGATCTACCATCGTGATTCAAGCTATCTACCTTCGCGATGATGGCAAACAGCTGCATTAATGCTCTTAATATTCTTTCACTCATTCTTTTGCGCTGCGATAAAAATAAAAAAAGGCACCGATAAAAACCAGTGCCTTTCTATATTTATTATTCTCATTATTGCTGTTTGAAACCAATTAAAACAACTGCACAACCCGACTTGGTATAAGTCTGATCCAAATTGGCTTCAATAGTACATTCAATAGTTGATTCTACTTTAAAATCCCAGTATGGAGTATTGCCGTGAGAGGCGCTATTGAAAATTTCATTTTTTTCAGAATCAAATAGTTTAAAAACCAAGGCTCCTTCACCAAATCCGCTACAAGCAGAAATTCGATATTGGGTTCCACCGTAAAAAGTAGTTTCAAATGAAGCGATATCTTCATTGGCTAGTAAAGCACGGTACGACTGTCCATCAGAAACGTAAGCCGACGTAAAGAATTTGCCACAGAAATCAGCGATAGTATCACACATTTGCGCCTTTGCATTGAATGATATTGCTGAAAATCCTGTTATTAGAGCTGCGATAAATAGCTTTTTCATGTCTGACCAAAAATTAGTTTTGAACGATAGTATTTCTTAATGCAATTATTTTCTCAGTAATTGATTTGTAAATTTCATCGCTCATCTGAGGTGTTGAAGTTGATTTGATAGTAGTGATTTTATTCGCCTTGTCGGTAACCGGAGGAATGTATTTATAAACGAAAGTTACTTGATCGTACAATTCTTTAATTTCCGATAATTTATTGGTAACAACAGACACATCTTCTTGAGCACCACCATGTAAACTTAACATTTCAATCAGGTTGTCGATAGATAATTTTTGTTCGGCAATTCTTTTAAGAACATCAGCATGAGGTTTTTTACCCGCTGAGTTAACTGCTAAATACATACTTTCTATCCATCCTCCCGTTACTATCAAAGCCCCCACATCTTCCATATGGTTGTTTTTTAAGTAATGATCGCAATCTCTATAAGTACTGGATACCAAGAAAAGAAGAGAATCTCTGTTGGTCACATTTTTTTGAATTCTTTCTAAGGTAGCTTTGTCGAAAGCTTGAGATAAACCTAATCCATCAGAAAGCTTTTTAACACTTTTCATATACTTCAAGGCATCATCAGAGTGATCGTAGATAGAAGTGTACCCTAAATCAGCTCCGTAAATACCAAGGTTTAATGCCTTAGAATATTGAGTAGTGTACTGATCAACCTTATCGTTTTTATTTAAAATAGCAGCATTGTAAGAGGCCCCGGTTTGTTTAATTAACAAGGATAACTGCAAAGGTGATGGTATGCTAAAATTCTTGCCGTTTAAAGTCGCAATTGGAGGAAGGCCAGGTAAAGTTCCTTTTCCATCTCCGTTATCGTCTTTAGGATCATCGCCATCCGGACAAGCAGTCAAAAGCGTAATACTTACTGCTGCTAAAGCAAATCCTTTGAAAAATGTTCTAATGTTCATACACATCAGTTTATCTATAATTTAGTGTAAAAGTCTTTTGAAATTCCCTTGTTTAAAACAAATTGTTTGTTCTCCCGCAAGATTTCAATATGCAATAATAAAAAAACCTTCTTAATTCTATCACTTTTCTTGAAATTAATTTATGGATAATCTTTTAAAAACAAAAGAATGTTTATCTATATTTGCGAGTTGGAAGATAATTATAATGTTTTGAAATGAAGAAAATAGGAGTTTTAACATCAGGAGGCGATTCTCCGGGAATGAATGCAGCAATTAGAGCAGTAGTAAGAACAGCTATATTTAATAAGTATGAAGTAGTGGGGGTTAGAAGGGGATATGATGGGTTGATTGATGCTGATTTTATAGATATGCCAAGTTCATCGGTAGCCAATATCATTCAAAGAGGGGGTACTATTTTAAAAACAATGAGAAGTGCTCGCTTTATGACTAAAGAAGGTCGTCAGCAAGCTTTCGATAATTTAAAGAAACACAATATTGAAGCTTTGGTGGTGATTGGTGGTGACGGAACCTTCACGGGGGCTGCGGTTTTTAACTCTGAACATGATTTTCCAATAGTTGGTTTACCGGGTACTATTGATAATGATTTAATTGGTACTGATTTTACCATTGGTTATGATACTGCATTAAATACTGTAATTGAAGCGGTAGATAAAATTCGCGATACAGCCGATTCTCACAATCGTTTATTTATTGTAGAGGTAATGGGCAAAGATGCGGGGTATATTGCCTTGCGTTCAGGTATTGGTGCCGGTGCAGAAGCTATTTTATATCCTGAATCTAAAGATCATTACATTGATCATTTGATCAAAAAACTGGAAGATGGCAAACGTCGTCAAAAACAAAGCAGTATCATCATTGTTGCTGAAGGTAGTAAAGAAGGCGGAGCAGCTGAAGTAGCAGCAAAAGTGAAAGAAAGATTTGATTACGATACAAGAGTAGTGGTGTTGGGGCACGTTCAGCGTGGTGGCTCTCCAAGTTGCATGGAGCGTGTTCGTGCTTCTCAAATGGGAATGGCTGCCGTAGAGGCTTTAGTGAGCGGAAAGAAAAATGTGATGATTGGTATTGTAGATAAAAAAATTGCCTATACACCATTCGAAAAAGCAATTAAACATACGGGTAGTATGAATGCCGACTTGCTAAGACTAGCAGAGGTATTGTCGCTTTAAAATTTAGATCTTTTCAAGTGTAAAACTTGAAAGATCTTATTTCAAATTTTATTACATGAAGAAATTCGCCGATGTATTATTGCCCATTCCCATCAAAGGCAGTTTTACTTATCGGGTTCCTTTTGAAATCATTGATTTTATTAATGTTGGTAAAAGAGTAGTGGTTCCTTTTGGGAAGTCGAAATTCTACACCGGTATTGTGAAAAAATTGCACGATACCACTCCCGAAAAATATGAAGCAAAGGATATTGCCGCTGTTTTGGATGAACATCCTATCGTTAGAGATTTTCAAATACAGTTGTGGGAATGGATAGCGGAATATTATATGTGTACTCCTGGCGAAGTGATGCAATGTGCCATGCCATCCGCCTTTTTAATTTCCAGCGAAACAAAAGTGGTTCTTCAGGATGGCTTTTCAGTGGAAGGGGAGTTGTCGCAAAGAGAAGAGGTTTTAGTAGAAGCTCTTCAAAACAGAAAAATTTTGAGTTATAAAGAGATTTCTGAATTGCTAGGCATCAAAACTATTCATCCTATTTTGAAATCATTATTTGATCGTAAAGTGATTTCTTTTTTTGAGGAACTTCAGGATACATACAAACCTAAACTAGAAAGTTTTTTATCTCTCGCCCAAGAATATCGCAATGAAATTAATTTGAACGATTTGTTTAAATCTCTTTCCAGATCACCCAAGCAGGAAGATGTGTTGTTGAAATTTATTTCTTTGGCTCAACCTCAATTGGTTTCGTTTAGCATTTCGAAAAAGAAGTTTTTATTGCATGATGGTATTTCTGTTTCCGGTTTACAATCATTGATGAAACGAGGTGTTTTTGTGGAGGAAGAGAGAGAAGCAGGAAGATTGAATGCTGTAGAAAGTGAATTGTTATTGTCGAAAGAATTGAATGATTTTCAATTACAAGCTTTATCTGAAATAAAGCAATCGTTTAAAAAGTATGATGTAACCTTACTTCATGGAATTACAGGTTCTGGAAAAACGGAAATATATATCAACTTAATAGAGGAGCAAATTCAACAAGGAAAACAAGTGTTGTATTTGTTACCTGAAATTGCATTAACTACACAAATCATTTCCCGATTGCAAAAGGTTTTAGGTAATCAGGTAGGAGTATATCATTCTCGGTACAACAATAGCGAACGATTAGAAGTTTGGAATAAGGTATTGAACAATGAATATAAAGTGGTGTTGGGCGCTCGTTCCTCTATGTTTATGCCTTTTAATAATTTAGGTTTGGTGATTGTGGATGAGGAGCATGAAGCTAGTTTTAAGCAACAAGATCCTGCTCCACGTTATAATGCCAGAGATGTATCGGTGGTTTTAGCTTCTTATTTTAAGGCCAAGGTTTTGATGGGTTCAGCAACCCCTTCTATTGAAAGTTATCATAATGCAGTACAGGGAAAATATGCTTTGGTGAAATTAGATAAACGTCATGGTGGAATTCTTTTACCCGAAATTCAATGTGCAGATGTACAAGAGGAAAAGAAAAAGAAATTAATGACTTCTATCTTTTCATCGCTTTTGATCAAAAATATGACAGAAGCATTGGAAAATAGAGAGCAGATTATATTGTTTCAAAACAGAAGAGGATTTGCACCGGTGATAGAATGTAGTACGTGCGGACATATACCGAAATGCAACAAATGTGATGTGAGTTTAACCTATCATAAATTCACTAATTTATTGAAGTGTCATTATTGTGGTTACTCTGAAAAGAAAAGTATTTCTTGTGTAGCTTGTGGAAGTATTGAATTGGAAATGGTAGGCTTTGGTACGCAAAAAATTGAAGAGGGAATCAAGCAGTTTTTTCCAAAAGCAAAAATTGGAAGAATGGATTGGGATACTACCCGAACTAAAAATTCATATCAACAAATCATTGCCGATTTCGAAGATAGAAATATTGATATATTGGTGGGAACACAAATGGTTTCTAAAGGTTTGGATTTCGATAATGTTGCTTTAGTGGGAATTTTGAATGCTGATCAAATGCTCAATTTTCCTGATTTCCGTGCGCACGAACGAGCTTATCAAATGATGTTGCAGGTGAGTGGTAGAGCAGGAAGAAAAAATAAAAGAGGTAAAGTAATAGTTCAAACTTACAATCCTCATCACAACATTATTCAATATGTGATGGAGAACAATTATGAGGCATTGTATCATTCCGAAATTTTGCAACGTCGAAATTTGAATTATCCTCCCTTTTATCGTTTTATTACTTTAACGGTTAAACATGTAAGTGCAGAATTACTCAATGCTTCAGCTGAATTTTTAGCCGAAAAATTGAGGGTTTTATCAACAGAGGTGGAAGTGGTGGGTCCTGAGTTTCCTGTGATTGCTCGAATAAGAGGTGAATATATTAAAGAAATACTGATTAAAATTCCAAGAACTTTACCCGTAAATACAGTGAAAAATTTGATTCATGAAAAGGTAAATCTTTTCAATGTTACCGACCCATTTAAAAAATGTAGAGTGATCGTAGATGTAGATCCATATTAGATTTCTCCCTTGTCTATCAAATATTTTGTTTTATGAACTGCAATGATAGTCATGCTATCGGTAATCTCCCCGTTCAACACCATTTCGTAAACTTTTGAGAAAGGTAGTTTTCTAAGTGCTAATTGCTCATCTTCATCAGGGTGAGATTCGTGGAAGGTTAAATCTTGAGCAACATATAAAATAGCATATTCATCACTCACGCAATTGCTCATGTGAAATTCTTGAATTTTAGTCCAGTTTTTCGCTTTAATTCCTGTTTCTTCTGAAAGTTCTCTTTTCGCAGACTCTAATGGCTCCACACCTTTTTTTCCACCACCTTCGGGTATTTCCCAACTATAAGCTCCAACAGGAAAACGCCATTGTCCCACCAGCCAGGTATTGTATTCTTCATCCAAAGGAAGAATACCAATAGCCAAATTTTTAAAATTAACAGTGCTGTAATTGGCTGGTTTACCCGCTGGATTTAAAACATCGTATTTTTTTATCTTAATCCATGGTGTATCATGCACTTCTTCTTCACTCAATATAGTCCATGGGTTTTTATGTTCCGACATTTTTTCCTTTTTTTGGTAAAAATAGGGCTTTATTTAAAAGTTGTGAAGTTTAAGAAAGGAGATATTGTTTTATTTCTCAATGAGAAAATGGAAGGCGTTGTGCAATCGATTGATGCTCGCGGAAATGTGCTTATACTTACTACCGACGGATTTGAAATTCCCGCTCTTCCTAAAAATATTGTGCACAAGCTTACCGAAGAACAAATGAGAGAAGAACGATCTAAAGAAATCCCCAAGCCTTTGGTGGTTGAAGATGATTTTTCCGACATGATTTTCATGAAAGAAGAAAATCAAAAAAATATTTCAAAACCACACTCGCATCGAAGAGATGATGTGGAAATAGAGATTGATATTCATATAGAAAGACTCACGAGCAATTATCGCACATTATCGAATGCGCAGATTGTAACTATGCAATTGCAGTTTACAGAGCAAACCATGCGACAAGCTTTTGCAACAGGAATGCACAGAGTAGTGATTATTCATGGAGTGGGTAATGGTACCCTCAAACAGGAGGTGCGGAAATTTTTAAAGAGATATGAAGGTATAAAAGTTGATGATGCCAGTTTTAGAAAATATGGAAACGGAGCAACTGTAGTTTATTTGAAATGAATACAAAAATGAAATGTGAATTCAAGTTTGGTTTGTAGTTCACATTCATATGTTTTAGAAACGAAGTTATTAAAATAAAATATTTAATAACTACAATTAAATCACTCTGTTTCTCTTTATTTTCTAGTGTTGTGTTGATTTTGGTGGGTTTTGAGTTGCTGACTAAATACGCCGTAAGGTGGTGGATCGATTGACAATAATAAACCTTTGTGCTAAATTGCGCCTTAATTAATCACTTTCTATGAGATATTTGTTACTTTTTTTCACCCTTCTATTTACTAATTCCATTACTTACGCTGCTTCATGTGTGTATGCTTATGGTAATTACATTGGAAATGGAAATGCAACCAAAGCCATTACAGGAATCTCCTTTACTCCGGAAGCCATATTGGTAAAACCTGTTGGAAATTACGGTGCCTGGATAACCACCAATACAATGGCCGCTGGTTATGCTAAATTATTAAGTTCAACAGCTGCTGTAACTACCGGTTATATTAGCTCAATTGATGCGGGTGGATTTACTGTAGGTACCTCAGCAAATGTAAATAATGTGCTCTATCAGTATGTGGTATTTGATGAAACTACTGATTTTAATATTGGTTCTTTTACAGGGAATGCTGTAACTGCAACAGATCATTCAGGTTTAACATCAGGACAGCCAGAGGTGCTTTGGATTTTTCCGGAAAATGCAACCGGATCAACTTTTACTCAAGCAAATAGAAGTCCACTGGATGGTTATTGGACAGACGGTTCCGACGGTAGCCAGCACGCTATGTGGGCATGGAGTGGTACTGGGTTTACTGCAGGTACTGTTCAAAATGCCAATACAATTGTTTATCATTTTATAGCTATGGATGCGAGTGCTGATGCTAACATAGAAGAAGGAATTTATGTGGGTGATGGAACAGATGATAAGAGCGTTACTCCATTGGGTGGAGGTTTTACTCCTACAGTGGCGTTGACCTTTACTCATGCAACGGCTGGGCCACCTTCCCTTAAAACGGCAGCAATGACAAGCAATAATGCATTTAAATTAGGAAGCGCCACAGGTGTAGAAACAGATTTAATAAAAACGTTTGTGGCAGGAGGTGTCACCTTAGGCACCGATGGGGCTACTAATCCCTCTGCCAACTTCAATAGCTTATTAGGTTTTTCAAATGGTACCTCTCTTCCGGTTGAATTAACTTCTTTTGAGGCACATAAATATGAATCTGATGTTAGTTTAACTTGGGAAACAGCTACTGAAGTGAATAGTGATCATTTTGAAATTATGCATTCAACAGATGGTGAGAATTTCTCTTCAATTGGCACAGTGGCGGCACAAGGTAATTCTAATCATTTTATCAGGTATGATTTCACCCATGAAAAACCAGGGAATGGAATTCACTATTATCAATTGGTGGAATATGATGCAGATGGTGCTTTTGAAAAGTTTAAAACGATTATTGTTAATATGAACGATGATTTAGAAATGATTACTCAATTGTTTCCCAATCCAACAAAAAGCTATACATCGCTCTACTTTAATTCTTCAGTGGGGGGTTGTTATTTCATTACAATTAATGATTTGTCGGGAAAGGAAGTTTATTCAGCAAAAATAGGAACCATGATTGGTGAAAATTTATTTAAAATATCTATGGTGGAATTTGCCGAGGGAACTTATAATGTGAATTTGCGAGCACCCGGAGGTAGTGTATCGAGTATCAAAGTAGTGAAGATAAATTAAGAGATAATCTTATATAATAAAAATGCACGGTTAAACACCGTGCATTTTTTATTTAATTATACCTGAAAAATTAGGCTTTCACTGGAACCAAAGCTCCTTTGATAATTCCATCAACAACAGATGGATCAAGCAATGTAGAAGTGTCTCCTAAATTAGAAACATCACCTTCGGCTACTTTTCTTAAGATTCTTCTCATGATTTTTCCAGAACGTGTTTTAGGTAGACCCGGTACAATTTGAATTTTATCTGGTTTGGCAATCGGACCAATAATTTTAGTCACGATATCCAATACTTCTTTACGGAAAGCATCCTCGTTTTCAATTTTCTCTTCGCAAATTACATAAGCGTAGATTCCTTGTCCTTTAATCTCATGAGGATAGCCTACCACTGCAGATTCAATGATTTTCGGATGTTCGTTCAAAGCGTTTTCCACTTCGGCAGTTCCCATACGGTGACCGCTTACATTGATAACGTCGTCTACTCGTCCGGTAATTCTATAATATCCATTTTCATCCCTCTTACAACCATCGCCAGTGAAATATTTGTTTTCGTAAGTAGAGAAATAAGTTGTTCTGCATCTTTCGTGATCACCGTAAGTAGTACGAATGATCGAAGGCCAAGGGAATTTAATACATAAGTTACCTTCAACATCATTCCCCACGATTTCTTTTCCTTCAGCATCCACCAAAATCGGTTGAATACCTGGCATTGGTAAAGTTGCGTAAGTTGCTTTTTCTTTGGTTACTCCAGCCATTGGTGAAATCATAAATCCACCGGTTTCTGTTTGCCAGTAGGTATCTACAATCGGACATTTTTCATGTCCGATATTTTTAAAGTACCATTCCCACGCTTCTAAGTTGATGGGTTCACCCACAGAGCCTAAAGCTCTCAATGAACTTAAATCGTATTTTTTAGGAATATCATCACCGTAAGCCATCAACGCACGAATAGCAGTTGGCGCGGTATAGAAAATATTTACTTTGTGTTTTTGGCAAACTTCCCAGAATCGTCCGGCATCAGGATAAGTAGGAACACCTTCAAACATAACAGAAGTTGCTCCGGCCAATAGCGGACCGTAAACGATATATGAGTGACCAGTAATCCAACCTATATCGGCAGTACACCAGTAAATTTCACCTTCTTCGTATTGAAATGCATTACGGAAAGTATAGTCGGTATATACCATGTACCCACCTGTAGTATGCACTACACCTTTTGGTTGTCCGGTTGAACCCGATGTATATAAAATAAACAAGGGATCTTCAGAATCTACTTCAACAGCTTCGCAAGAAGTGCTTTGTTTTGGCATTTCTTCATGCCACCAGAAATCACGTCCACTTACCATCTCCACAGGAGTATTCGTTCTTTTGAAAACGATTTGAGAAGTGATGCTCGGGCAAGTTTTTAAGGCTTCGTCCACCACGGATTTTACTGCAATAGCTTTAGCTCCACGAGGATTTCCATCAGAGGTAATTACCACTTTCGCTTTAGCATCGTTAATTCTATCGGCCAAGGCATTAGAAGAAAAACCGGCAAATACTACAGAGTGAATTGCGCCCAAACGAGCAGTAGCCAAACAAGCAACGGCTAACTCAGGAACCATTGGCATATACAAACAAACTCTGTCGCCTTTTTGAACACCGTGTGCTTTAAGTACATTGGCGAACTGACAAACTTTTTCGTGTAATTCTTTATAAGTTATTTTAACTGCGGCTTCGCTAGGTTCATTAGGTTCCCAAAGAATAGCCACTTGGTTGGCTCGGGTGGCAAGGTGACGGTCGAGAGCATTTTCGGTAATGTTTAATTTTCCATTTACAAACCATTCTACTTTAGGCTCTTTAAAGTTCCAGTTTAAAACCTTATCCCATTTCTTTTTCCAAACAAATGATTCCGCTTGTTCAGCCCAGAAAGCTTCAGGTTGATCAACACTTTTTTTGTATTCTCTTTGGTAATCTTCGAAAGTTCTAATTCTTGTGGCCATGCAGTTAAAATTTAAATTCTTTAATTGGGGTTCTAAGATAGAAAAATGTTTGTGGTTTCTGACTTGATATTTTAAGTTTTTTTTGAAATTATCTCTATTCATCATTGCGAGATTTTTTGTACTCAAAAATGAAGCAATTATATTTAATTGCCGTTGGTTTTAACCAACGGAAAAAGAATGCCCATAGAAGGCTTTAGCCAAAAAAAATGTTTCGGCTAAAGCCAATTATAAAAACAATCAAATCCATCGGTTAAAACCGACGGCAATTGAAATTAAAAACATTATAAGATTGCTTCATTTTCGGGTACAAAAAATATCGCAATGACGAAATAGGGGGGGATTTACTTTATAGACTCACTCAATAACTGTAATTTATTTATGGGCACAACACCCACCTTTTCGCAAACCAAACCACCAGCCAAATTTGATATTCGAACAATATCTTCATCGTTTAAACCTGCTGCTAAAGCCAATGATGCAACAGCGATAACAGTATCACCTGCGCCACTAACATCGGCGATGTTACGTATTTCAGCAGGAACATGAACTTCTTTTTCACCGCATATTAAGGCACCTTTTTCAGATAAGGTGATAAGCAGTTTATCGATGTTCAATTCGGCTTTAAATTTTTTAGCTTTCTCTTTAAGAGTATCTAAATTGAATACTTCCCAATCTATTTTAGTGCCCTCTACAAATTCTTTTAAATTGGGTTTAAATAGAGTAGCACCTTTGTAGAGAAAGAAATTAGATTTTTTAGGATCAACAGTAACAGGAATGTTTTTGACTTTCGCCATAGCAATGGTTTCTCTAATTACTTTCTCGGTTAAAACTCCTTTGTTGTAATCTTCTAAAATGATGACATCTATTTTTTTAGTGTTTAACAAAGAAGAAATTTTTTCAATAAAGTTTTTTTCTGAAGTTGAATCTAAATATTCTGTAGTTTCTTCATCTACACGTAACATATGATGTGCAGAACTAATGATGCGGGTTTTAGAAGTTGTTTTACGGGATTTATCGATCACCATTCCTTCCGCAGAAAGGTTGCTTTCTTTCAATAATTCTAAAAAAGAATCTCCTTTACTATCGTTGCCAATTACTCCGCAAAGTATAGGTGTAGCGCCTAAGGCAACAATATTTAAAGCCACGTTGGCAGCACCCCCCAAACGGTTTTCACGTTTGCTGATAGACACTACAGGAACCGGAGCTTCGGGAGAGATTCGGGAAACGTGTCCCCATAAATAAGCATCTACCATTGAATCTCCAACAATCAAAACTGTTTGATTGTTGAAGGATTCAAAGGCTTTTTCTATAGATGCTTTTGACATTTTATATTATTTCAATTTAGCCAAAGAAGCTTTAATTCTTCCGATAGCTTTTACCAAAACATCATCAGAGGTAGCGTAAGAAATACGAATACATTCAGGAGAACCGAATGAATCGCCACCTACGCAAGCCACCAGTGCATCTTCCAATAAGAAGTTGGCTAAATCGTCGCCTGTTTTAATTGCTTTTCCGTTGAAGCTGGTACCCAAATAGTAAGAAGCATCAGGGAAAATATAAAATGCTCCGGCAGGAACGTTGGTTTTCAATCCCGGAATTTCTTTCAATAAACCTAATACTAAATCTCTTCTTCTTAAGAAAGCGGTTTTCATTTCGCCTGTTAAGTTTACGCCACCGTTTACGGCAGCAATGGTAGCTTGTTGAGCGATGGTACAAGCGCCTGAAGTGATTTGTCCTTGTAATTTTGTACAAGCTTTAGCAATCCAGTCTGGCCCAGCTAAATAACCAATTCTCCAACCTGTCATTGCAGCACCTTTAGCCACACCATTTACAGTGAAAACACGGTCTTTAACGAAATCGAAAGAAGCCATGCTTGCAGTTGGTTCACCTGTGAAGTTGATGTATTCATAAATTTCATCAGCCAATACATACAATTCATCATGCTTAACAATTACTTTGGCCAATGCTTCCAACTCAGCTTTAGAATAAACTGAACCTGAAGGATTACAAGGAGAAGAATAAACTACCAATCTTGTTTTTGGAGTGATAGCTGCTTCCAATTCAGCAGGAGTGATTTTGAAATCGTTCTCAATTGTAGCTTTAACTTCAACCACGATACCGCCAGCCAATTTCACTAAATCAGCATAGCTCACCCAGTAAGGAGCAGGTAAAATAACTTCGTCGCCCGGATTGATACAAGCCAGCATCACATTCGCGATAGAATGTTTAGCACCTGTAGAAACCACAATTTGATTGGGTTTGTATTCAATGTTGTTTTCTCTTTTTAATTTGGTAGCAATAGCCTGTTGCAATTCAGGATAACCTGGAACAGGAGGATATTTACTAAAGTTTTTATCGATAGCTGTTTTGGCAGCTTCCTTAACGACATCAGGAGTGTTAAAATCGGGTTCACCGATACTTAAACTGATAACATCTAATCCTTGTGCTTTCAACTCGCGGCTTTTCGCAGTCATAGCGATAGTAGCCGATTCGATAAGGTCTTGTACTCTTTGTGAAACGTGAGCCATTGTTTTTGATTTTAAATTTGTGGGGCAAAAATAGTAAATTAATTTACCTTTACACTTCATGCAGAAATTTGTAGAAAACATACGCAATCGTCACGATGCCATTTATAAGGTGCTCTTGTTTTTGGGAACCGTTGTTTTTATTGTGTTTTTATTGCCCCGAGAGGTGTCGTTTAAGTACGAATTTCAAAAAAATATGCCTTGGCAGTATGGCGATTTGTACGCCCCTTATGAAATTCCAATACAAAAGAATGCCGATGAATTGCGTCAGGATAGAATCAATGTTACTGCCAAACAGAAGTTGTATTACAAATACGATGAGGATAAGGCAGAACAAAAAGCAGTAGAGTTTGAGTTGGAGATCAGTAAATTATTAACTGATGAGCTGAAAAATACTGGTGCAAATTTGTCGAGTACTGAACTAGACAAGATGGAATTAGTAAGAGAAAAATTTGTGCGTATTGGGATGCCTGTGGTAAACGATATCTACAAAAAAGGAATGATGGATTTCACGCAACAGGGAGAGGTTATTTCCGATACATCGGTTTTTTATGTGGTTAAACATAATGTTGCCGGCGAATATACTAAAGACGATATTTTTACTTTGCGAACAGCAATTGAATTTGCTGAAGGAATGTGGAAAAGAAATTACGAGGAAAAAGAAATTCTTTTAAAAGCTTTAGAAAATATTTTGCAGAAAGATGCTGCCAACGTTTTATATGATTCGCGAAAAACTAAGTTGGTACTCGAAGAAGAGTTATCGAAATTAGAAACAGAAGCAGGAACATGGAAAGCCGGACAATTAATTGTTAAAAAAGGAGAGATTGTAAATAAAGAAAGATTTGAAATTTTAACCTCTTACAAGTTTAAATACGAATCGCAAATTTTAGAGAAAAACAAGAGAGTAGTAGTAACGATGGCTCAAGTTGTTTTGGTGGCAGTAGCTTTAGGATGTTTTTTCTTGTTCTTATTCTATTTCAGAAAAGAAATTTTCTATAACAATCGCCACATTGTTTTTTTACTAATGGCCATTAATTTTTTTGTATTGGCAACTTTGGTTTCCTTAAAAGTAAGTTGGTTGCAAGTGTATGTGGTTCCTTTTTGTTTGGTGCCGGTTATAGTGCGTTCTTTTTTTGATACACGTACCGCATTTTTCACACACTTAATTACACTGATGATAGTGGGCTTCATGGTTTCCGATAGTTTCTCTTTTGTGTTTTATCAGTTTGTAGCAGGGATTGTAGCTATTTTTGGCTTTGCGAATTTCCGCCGTCGCTCACAATTGCTTATTACTTCAGCAATGGTGTTTTTGGCCTACAGCATTACTTTTTTCGCTCTCACTTTATTGCAAGAAGGAGATTTTAGTAAAATTCTTTTGCGCAACTATATGTGGTTTGCAGTGAGCTCTGCATTGATCATGTTTGCTTATCCATTGATTTTTGCCTTTGAGAAAATATTTGGATTTATCTCTGATTTAACCTTGTTGGAATTGGCTGATACCAATAATAAGTTACTGCGAGAGTTGTCGCTGAAAGCACCCGGAACATTTCAACATTCACTACAAGTAGCGAATTTGGCTGAAGCGGCAATTTATAAAGTAGGAGGGAACTCTTTACTTATTAGAACTGCTGCTTTGTACCACGACATTGGTAAAATGGAGCGCCCGATGTATTTCATCGAAAATCAGGCAGGCGTTAATCCTCATCATGAATTATCGAGTGAAGAAAGTGCACGTATTATTATCGACCATGTACTTCATGGAATTGAAATAGCTAAGAAAAATCGTTTACCTGAACAAGTAATTGATTTTATTAGAACGCATCACGGAACTACCCGTGCTGAATATTTTTACAGAAAAGCCAAAGAAGATTTTCCTGAAGAAAGTCCTGAAGAAAGTTTATATACTTATCCCGGACCAATACCTTTTTCCAAAGAAACAGCAGTATTGATGATGGCCGATTCTGTGGAAGCGGCATCGAGAAGTATTAAGGATATCAACTCTGAAAAAATTGAGCAGCTGATCGAAAAAATAATCAACAAACAAATTGAAGAAGGTCAGTTTGCCAATGCCGATATTACCTTAAAAGAGATTTCTCAAATCAAAAAGATTTTGAAAAAAATGTTGATGAACATTTATCATGTGAGGATTGAATAT
>JAHEZM010000032.1 GCA_023251075.1 Flavobacteriales bacterium
ATTAAGTCGATTACTTTAATACCTGTAAATAAAACTTCAGTTGAAGTTGATAATTCTTCGAATTTTGGTGGCATCCTGTGAATAGGATATCCTCCTACATTACTCAATTGTCCGATACCATCGATTGCTTCTCCAACTACGTTGAACAAACGGCCTTTAATTTGATCGCCAACTGGCATAGTAATAGGAGCACCTGTTGCTACAACATCCATTCCGCGACGTAATCCGTCTGTAGAGTCCATGGAGATAGCACGAATAGTGTCTTCACCAACGTGTTGTTGACATTCTAAAACGATTTTTTGGCCGTTCGAACCTATAATTTCCAAGGCGTCATAAATGTTCGGTAATTGAACATTATCACCGCTGAAATTAACGTCGATAACAGGACCGATGATCTGTGAGATTTTACCTACCTGATTTGACATTTTTATTGAGTTATTTAGTGTTTCTTTCTTTAATTCGGGTGCGAAGATAAGTCTTTTTCGGAAAAAGAGGTAATAATATTCCTCATTTATTTTCCTATTTTTGAACAAGCTGTTAAAATATTCCACAGCCGTTGAAAAGGTGAAAGTTTATTATCGTTTGGAAGACTTTAATCCGCTTGATAAAGCGGTGGTAACTACGGGTACATTTGATGGGGTGCACAAGGGGCATCAAACCATTATTAATCGTTTAAAAGAAATTGCTGTTAAAGAGAAAGGGGAAGTGGTGGTAATTACCTTTGAGCCTCATCCCCGAATTGTAATTTATAATGACAGCAGTATTCGCTTAATTAATTCATTACCTGAAAAAATAGATTTATTGGAAAAAGCGGGTGTTGATCATTTATTGGTAATCCCTTTTACAAAGGAGTTTTCGAGAACTACTTCCATCGATTTTATTCGAAATATTTTAGTGGGAAAAATTGGTACTAAAAAATTGGTGATTGGCTACAATCATTATTTTGGTAGAAACAGGGAAGGGTCTTTTAGCCACTTAAAAGAATACGGACCCATTTATGGTTTCGATGTGGAGGAAATTCCGGCGCAGGAAATCGATAATGTAGATATTAGTTCCACTAAGATAAGGGATGCAATAGAAAAGGGAGAAGTACGATTGGCCAATTCATATTTAGGGCATGATTTCACTATTTTGGGCAAGGTTGTTGAGGGGAATAAGAGAGGTAGAGCCATAGGTTTTCCTACGGCAAATATTGCGGTGGATGCTTCTTATAAAATCATACCTTCACTGGGAGTTTATGCAGTTAGAGTTTCTATCGATAATAAGTTCTATAATGGTATGTTGAATATTGGAAAACGTCCTACGGTGAGTGATACAGATACTATTTCTATTGAAGCGAACGTTTTTGATTTTGTGGGAGATTTATATGGTAAAGAGATAAAGGTTTCTTTTCATTCGCGCATTAGAGATGAAAGAAAATTCGATTCGATAGATAAACTAAAAGAGCAGTTGCAGAAGGATAAAAACAATTGTAAAAAAATACTCGCATGAAGAAATTTGTATTGAGTTTATTGGGATTGATTATTTCTTTCCATTCAATCGCGCAAAGCAGCTCCGATTCTATTGTTAGTGTTTTGCATAGCACTGCTGCATTTACCGATTTAACTATGGCGAAGGAAGATCCCAGCAATGTTAAAAAGTTAGTGCTGAAGAGAAAGAAAATCGTTGAAATTCCACAAGAAATTTTTCAGTTTACAGAATTAGAATACCTGGATTTATCGAGCAATAAAATAACAGTGATACCCAAAGAAATATCAAAGTTAACCAAGCTGAAAGTATTGATCGTAGAGAACAATAAAATAAAAGAGTTACCTGAAGAACTATTTATGCTAACCGGTCTATTGGTTATAAGTGCCGGAAATAATGAGATTTATTATATGTCTTCAAAAATCAAAAATTTAACGAAGTTAATTCAGCTTGATTTATGGAGTAATAATATTTCTGAGTTTCCCGCAGAGATTGGTGAATTGACAGAATTGAAAGTATTGGATTTAAGATCTATTGCCATGAATGCCGATCAGCAAATGGACATCAGAAATCTTTTGCCCAATACAAAAGTGCTTTTCGACGAAAGTTGTAATTGTAATTAGTGAACAATTGATGTTCTGATGTTCAGCATGGTTAATTTTAACTTTGCAAAATCATCTTCCGACATGATCAGTCTTTTTGCATTTGTAATAGTACTATCCACTGGCATTTTACTATACATATCCTGAATACTTACCAATTTGGTTTTGATTTGAGCCAAATCAGCATCTTTACAATCACCCAATAATTTTACCAGATTATCTAAAGAGGGTTTTTGTTCTGCAATTTTTTCGCGAATAAGAGTTAAGTCGTTATTCTCTGTTTTAAGTTGAGTTGCAATATAAAGAGCTTCTACCCACCCTCCTGCCATTACAGCAGCGGCAACAGAGTGCATTTTATTTTCAAAAAGATAATTGTCGGTAGATAAATAGGCTTCACTAATGATTTGAAGCAAAGAGTCTTTTTTGTTTTGGTTGGCTTCCATTCTACTGATAGTAGATTCGTTAAAAACATCATTGATATTTAAATCGGTAGATATTTTTTGTGCTGCAATCAGATAGTTTTTTGATTCTTGTGGATGATCGAAAACAGTGGTGAAACTTAAATCGGCGAAGTAAATACCAAGATTTAATGATTTCTCCATAGATGTTACATACTGGGATATCTTTTTGTCGTCGTTCAATAATTTTGGGTCATAAATTACTTTGGCTCTTTTAATGATTTCAGCCATTTCAATAGGAGTAGGGAGTGCATCAAACACTTTTGCGGCCGATTTAAAATCTCTCACCTGATCTGCAGAAAGATTTACTTCAGGTTTTTTTACCACAGTAGCTTCTGCAGGTTGTTCATCACAGCCAATTAACATTGTTGCCGATAAAAATAGGATAGCTCTTTTGATCATAATGACAGTAATATATTTACAAACATACTAAATTCAAATGGATTGGAAAGGTCACCTTCAGGGCTTTGTTTATCCATACAATTTTAAGCTTTTTTTCAATATCCAGAATAGGATCGCTACCCATTTTATTTTTGTAGTGTTGTACGCTCGACCAGCTGCTTAAGTATCCGAGATATTCTTCCAGAGTCCAGTTTACGTTATAAAAGAATTGTTTTTCTTCCATTTTCCAAGGGAAAGGAATGGATCGGTAATTGTTTTCAATGTGTTTTCTTTCCGCGTCCCAAAATGGTCCAACGATATTCGTGTAGAAATCCTTTGTAATTTCATCTACTTCCTTATTTACCGAATTTAATCCATAGCACCATGCAACAAAGGTTCCCTGTGGTTTTAATAATCGGGTTACTTCAGTGAAGAATTTTGTGAAATCGAACCAATGCAATGCCTGAGCTACAGTAATAAGATCGGCACAATGATTAGGATAAGTTGTGTTTTCAGCTTTTTGAACAGAGTACTCAATGTTATTAGTACTGACGGCGCTATCGATTTGTTTCTGACTCAAATCGTTGGCTAAAATTGTGTTGAATTTTTTGGCTAGTATAATAGCTGCTTGCCCGTTACCCGTAGCCATATCAATAGCACAATCAAAAGTATTTACTCTTGAAAAAATAAATTCAAATAATTCGGCAGGATATTGGGGACGATATTTTGCGTAAATATTGGCTTGTTTAGAGAAATTATCTTTACTCATGTGAAGTAATACTATCTGTTCTTTTCAACCATTTTGGGAATACTATTATTCCTATCACTAAGTAAGGGTAAAAAGTAATTCCACGCCACAATAAAATTAAAGCAAAAATAATTTCCTTCGACGAAACGTCGCTCATTACTTCCATAAAAGCATATTCAGCAATACCCGAGCTACCCGGTGAAAGAGGAAGAAGCATGATTAGCCATGTAAGTAATTGGCGGCAAAAAATAATAATCTGGTCGAAATCGGGAATAAAGGCCAGGAAAATAAAATTGAGTACTAAAAATCTAAAGGTCCATGATAAAAAAGTAGCGGTAAAAGCTTCCAGAAAAAAGGAAAAAGGTTTTTTGATTAACTCCTGAGAAGCAATTTCAATTTCTACTCCTGTTTTTGCTGCTTTTCTTCTGAATCTTCTAAGAAAAGGCAAAGCGAAAAAGGGTTTTACAATGAGTCGTTTAAGAAGTTGTGGATTGATAAACAAACCATAGTACAAAAGGATAGTGAGGAATAATAAAACAAAATAACCTGCCCACAAATAATATTCAAAACCAGAAATTAAATTCATCGAAGGAGGGAATATATCCCATTCTCCAAGTATCAGTAATAGTATAGGTAAAATAAGCACGTAATATATTTTATCCAATAAAACCGTTACGATTAACATGGAAGTACTTTTACCAAAGCTTATTCCTTCCCGGTTAATAATAAACATAGCGAAACCGGAACCACCAGCCGAAGAAGGAGTAATAGAAGAGGCAGTTTCCCACAACATAATTACATCGAATGAATTTCTCCATGTAATTTTTTTATCGCTCAGTACCCGTAAACGCCACATGTACATTAAGTCCCTTAAGCAATGAGCAATAATAGCTAAGGAGAGCCAAACGCAAGACTGTAAAGTGAAATGGAGCGACTGAATAATTTCCCACAAACTTTTTTCGCTATCGAAAAGTTTGAAAATAAGAACACAAGCTAAAACACTGATGGCAATTGGAATCAGTAATTTCTTGAAGCTAAATTGATTTTGAATATTATTTTCCGAACTCATAGGGTATTGATTTCGGAAGCATAGTCCATACTATAATGAAGGCCCACATTTTCTTTTCGCATGGAGGCCCATTTAATAATTAAATACGCAACATTGATTACATTTCTAAGTTCGCATAACTCGCGTGAAGCGGTTGTTTTTTTGTACAAAGCTTCCGTTTCCTGATAAATAATTTCCAGTCGGTCTAAAGCTCTTTTCATTCTAATGTTTGATCTCACAATACCTAAATAGGTGCTCATAATCATTTTTACCTCCTTTAAACTTTGAGTAATTAAAACCATTTCTTCCGGGGCTTCTGTTCCCTCGTCGTTCCACTGAGGGATTTCCATTTTTAAAGAGGTTTCTTTTGCTGCTTTAGAAGCATGGAGGGCAGCGCGATGAGCGAAAACCACTGCTTCTAAAAGTGAGTTAGATGCCAATCGATTGGCTCCGTGTAAACCAGTGCAGGAGCATTCCCCTATAGCATATAAATTTTTTGCCGATGATAATCCGTTTTCATCCACTTCCACGCCACCACAAGTATAATGTTGCGCCGGTACTACCGGAATAAAATTCTTTTCCGGACGAATTCCCAGCGAAATACATTTGTTGTAAATATTGGGAAAATGTTCTTTAAATTTTTCCATGTCGAGATGTGTGCAATCCAAGTAAACAAAATCATCTCCATGAATTTTCATTTCTTTATCGATAGAGCGGGCAACGATATCACGAGGAGCAAGATCTTCACGAGTATCGTATTTTTTCATGAAATATTCTCCTTTTCGGTTGAGCAGTCGCGCACCAAAACCTCTTACCGCTTCTGATACCAGGAAAGATGGATTTTCACCGGGGTTATACAATGATGTGGGATGAAATTGCACGAACTCCATATCCTTCACTGTAATTTTTGCACGATAGGCCATCGCAATTCCATCGCCGGTAGCAACCAAAGGGTTGGTGGTGGAAAGATAAACATGACCTGCACCACCTGTTGCCATTAAAGTTGTTTTGGCCAGATAGGTGTGAATACTTCCTGTTTTGTTATTCATCACATAAGCTCCGAAACATTCGATATCGGTTGTTTTCCGTGTGACTTCAATACCCAAATGATGTTGTGTTATCACTTCCAAAGCGAAATGGTGATCGAGAACAGTAATATTTTTATGCTTGTGAACTTTTTTAAGAAGAGTTCTTTCTATTTCCCAGCCAGTAATATCTTTATGATGCAATACGCGGTGTTCAGAATGTCCGCCTTCTTTGGCTAAATCGTATTCACCTTCCTCATTTTTATCGAATTTGGTTCCCCACTCAATTAATTCATTAATTCTTTCTGTTGATTCGCGCACCACAATCTCCACTACTTTTTCATTGCACAAACCACCGCCACATTCCAAAGTATCTTTAATATGTTTTTCGTAGTTATCACCTTCATTCCACACGGCAGCAATACCACCTTGTGCATATTTGGTATTTGATTCTTCTGGATTTTCTTTAGTGATGATTACCACTTTTCCATGCTGCGCCACTTTAAGTGCATAGGTTAATCCGGCGATTCCCGAACCAAGAACTAGAAAGTCTGTTGTGTGCCTCATCGAAAAAATTGATAAGCAAATCTATTAAATTTAAATTGCTCTTCCTTAATTTACCTTAACTTTGGTGCAAGCTGAGAAAGCTGATTTGAATTAAATTAGAATAAAAAGAAAGTTATGACAAAGGTACCTATCACTATATATGCAGAGATGACGCCAAATCCCGACGTTATGAAGTTTGTTGCAAATAAACTTTTGAATATGGGAACTCCTTTGGATTTCACTAAAACAAGCGATTCGTCGAATTCACCCTTGGCCAGTAAATTACTGAATTTCCCTTTTGTGGAGTCGGTTTTCATTGCCAATAATTATGTGTCGGTGAGTAAGAGCAATGCTGTTGAGTGGGATATGGTAACTATGGAGCTGCGTGAATTTATTCGCGATTATATTGGTGAAGGGGGTGTGGTGATAAAAGAGTTGGTTCAAAGAGATGAAGCACAAGTTACTTCTGCAGATGTGCTTACAGAAACTTTGAATATTGCTACTTCAGAAACCGACAAAAAAATAATTAGTGCTTTAGATGAATATATTCGTCCGGCAGTTGAATCAGATGGTGGATCTATCGATTTTAAATCCTTTGAAGATGGAAAAGTGAAAGTAGTTTTAAGAGGAGCTTGTAGTGGTTGTCCGTCTTCTACCGTTACTTTGAAACAAGGAATAGAAGGCTTGTTAAAGAGATTGGTTCCTGAAGTGCAGGAAGTGATTGCAGAAGCGATGTAAGAGGAAACAAAGTTTAATTAAATATTTCTAAAGTTTATTATTCCGTTTTCTTTACTTCTGGTTTCTTCATCACCGTCATAAATTAGGCAAGTTGAAACTAAGTTATCGGTCATTATTCTTCTAAGATAATGTATGTTGTTGAAGAAATCTCTGTGAAAATGTTTCGCCGATTTAATTTCAAAGGCATCTATATCATTTCCATTTTCGCAAATAATGTCTATTTCGTGTTGTGATTTATCTCGGTAGTAAAATAAATTAGACAGCTTACCTGCATTGAATCTTCTTTTGAGAAATTCTAGAACAATTAAATTCTCAAAGAGTCCTCCACGTAAAGGGTGAGTAGCCAATTGCTTTTCATTTTCAATACCTAACAAAAAACAGACTAATGCTGTGTCGCAAAAATATAATTTAGGTGTTTTTATTAGTCTTTTACCTATGTTGCGATAATAGGGAGCTAAGCGAAAAATAATGTACGATGCTTCCAGTACACTTACCCAATGTTGTATGGTGTGTACAGACACTCCGACTTCACTGCTTAGAGCGGACGCATTGAATTCCGTGCCGATTCTTCCTGCACAAAGTCGAATAAATAATTGAAATTTTGACAGATCTTTTATATTGAGCAATTGTCTTACATCTCTTTCGATATAGGTGTTGTAATAATTTTTGCTAGTATCTTGAGGAGGTGTCTTTTTCCCCCAAACAGCTGGATATCCGCCATTTATTATAAGCGTATCGGTGTTGATGGTTTTAATTCTTCTTCCTAATTCCTTTAAACTAAACGGTAAAAGAGTTAGTGTTGCTGCTCGACCTGCAAGCGATTGGGTAACTTTTTCCATTAAGCTAAAGTTACTGCTACCTGTAAGAACAAATTGTGCTTTTTTGTTCTCATCGGCTACTACTTGTAGATAAGAAAATAACTCAGGATATCTTTGTGCTTCATCAATGATAATTCCTTTTGAATGTTGTTTTAGAAATTCTTTTGGCGATAATTCAATGTGTTGTCTGATACTAGCATCTTCCAAGTTTACATAGTGATAATTTTTAAAAACCATTTTACATAAAGTGGTTTTTCCTGACTGACGAGGACCTGTAAGTACTATGATTTGAAAGTGCTTTGATAGGTGTTCTAATTCACTCTGTATTTCTCTGTTTATAAAAGCCATGATTCAAATATACAAATTTGAAGTTGAACTTCAAATTTGGCTAAAGCTAATTTTTTGGAATAGATTATTGAATCATTGTTTGTAATACTGAAGAATAAATAAAGCGATTTTTATATTGATTTTTTAAACACAGATCACTTACTTCTCCTTCCTCCTCGCGATGTTAATTATTCCTTTAATCGATACCACATTCAATGGGAATTCCAAAAGCACATGCATAAAGCTTAATAAAAACAAAACGGTTAATCCGGCATGGTAATCGTAATAGTACAGCACTACTGAACTCACCCAAATAATGCCGATAAAGATTAATTGTTTTTTATCTGTTTCATACCATTTAATGATAGAGGTTTTAGAAAACCAGTTTAAGTAATGATAAGTGTATGCAAAAGCAATAAAAGATTGTATCCTAATGAAAGTAACATTGATGTGGCCTACTATTTTACTTTTCATTCCAAAGTATTGTAAAATTCTTTCACTTACTGATTTGAAAGTACTGTCATCAAAGCGTTGTAAGGTTAATTCGCTTGGAATTTCAAATTTCTTAAATGAGTAAGTGAAAATAATAAAGGCACAAAAAATCAAGGCCATTACGGCAAAAATTCCGGGTGTACTTTTAGTTTTCAATGCACCATATAACATGAAAAGGAGGGTGAATATGTACACGTGAATTAGAGTGGGTGTGAAAACACCTAGCCAAACAATATAAAATTCCTGACCTTGTAGAAAAAATCCCAGAATCATTGCTCCCACGGCAGCCAGTATAGCTATCCAAATATTTTCAATAAAGGCAACACAAACTGCTGCTATAATAGATCCGAAGATTAAAGTAGGAGACCATTGCATTAATCCTTTTCTGATAGGGTGGTCTATCGTCCAAAAATCAAAATAGGATTCTGTTATGTTCCAATGAGAAAGGGCTGTAATTACCGGACTCGCAGAAATGAAAATGGAAATGGCCAACATGATCCAAAAAACATTTTTATTTTTTGAGAAGTAGTTTCTTTCTTTCAGCCAATTAATTTCAGTTAAATAATGCAGAGGACCCATTACTGCGTAGGAGAATAGAAAAAGCTCAAAAGGAATTTTTAGTGCCAGAATAAGGGCCAAAAACATCAATCCTATGTTGAGCCAGTCGATTTGAGTCGATTTCATTCGCCTAAATTAGTCGAACTTTTAGAAAAAGAACAAACAATTGCTACTTTTACGCCTCAAATAAATATTCAAATGAAGTTTGCAACGAAAGCCATTCATGCCGGACAAGAGCCGGATCCTACAACAGGAGCTATAATGACTCCTATTTATCAAACTTCCACGTATGTGCAAGAACGACCAGGCGTACACAAAGGTTATGAGTATTCTCGTACTCACAATCCTACACGTACTGCTTTAGAAGTGAATCTTGCTGCCTTGGAGAACGGTAAACATGGATTGTGTTTTGGTAGTGGATTGGCGGCGATGGATGTGTTGCTGAAAACTTTTGCACCGGGTGATGAGATTATTTCGTCGAATGATTTGTATGGAGGTTCTTACAGAATTTTCACAAAGGTTTATGCCCATTATGGATTGAAATTTCATTTTGTGGATATGGAAGATGCGAATAGTATTAACCAGTATATCAACAAAAACACGAAGATGATTTGGATTGAAACTCCAACTAACCCCATGATGAATATTATTGATATTGCTGCTGTTGCAGCAATTGCTAAAAAGAATAATGTGTTGTTGGGAGTAGATAATACTTTTGCTTCTCCTTATTTGCAAACACCCTTGGATTTAGGTGCTGATGTGGTAGTTCATTCATTAACAAAATATATTGCAGGACATAGCGACGTGATTATGGGAGCGATTATTTTAAATGATGATGCACTCACAGAGAAATTAAGATTCTTACAGAATGCTACTGGTCCGATTCCTGGTCCGCAAGATTGTTTTTTAGCTTTAAGAGGAATTAAAACTTTACATGTGAGAATGGATCGTCATTCTGAAAATGGTAAAAAAGTAGCTGAGTTTTTAGTGAAACACCCTGCTGTAAGCAAGGTGTATTGGCCTGGATTTTCAACGCATCCAAACCATTCGGTAGCTGCGAAACAAATGAAACAATTCGGTGGAATGATTTCATTTTCTTTGAAAAATGACCATTTGGAAACTGCAAGAGAAGTATTATCTAAAGTAAAAATATTTGCTTGTGCTGAATCATTAGGAGGGGTAGAATCTTTAATCGGACATCCGGCTACCATGACTCACGCATCAATACCCAAAGAAGAAAGAGAAAAAGTAGGTGTTACCGATTCTTTAATTCGTTTGAGTGTAGGTATTGAAGATGCCGATGATTTGATTGCCGATTTGAAACAAGCTATTGAAAGTGTGGTGAAGTAAATCAGAGTGAGAGTGAGACTGGAGAGTGGTATTAAACTGTACACACCCGGTACGTCCTTGCGAAAATTTTGTACCCAAAATTGAAGCAATCTCATTGTGGATAATGGAGATTTTGTATTTGACTTTAGTTAAACAAGAATATTATTGGGTTAAATATTATGATGAGATTGCTTCAATTTTGGGGACAAAATTTTCGCAAGGACGTAGTGGCTATATTAACGGATGTGATTAGAATAAACCATTGTTCTAGTCATCAAATAAGTGTTCAAAAAATATGACCTACGAGGAAACCATCGCGTATTTGTATGCACAGTTGCCCATGTTTCAAAGGGTGGGACAAGTAGCGTACAAAGCCGATTTATCTAATATTATCCGTATTTGTGATTTATTAAACAATCCTCAAACCCAATTTAAAACCATACATGTTGCAGGTACCAACGGCAAAGGTTCTGTAACGCATATGCTGGCTTCTGTTTTACAGGAGGCTGGATATAAGGTGGGTATTTATTGTAGTCCGCATTTAATTGATTTTAGGGAGAGAGTGAAGGTGAACGGGCAAATGATTTCGAAGCAGGAAGTGATTGATTTTGTTGCGCAGTGCAAAGATTTATTTGATGAAATTGAACCATCTTTTTTTGAATATACTACTGCTTTGGCTTTTCAATGTTTTGCGCAGCAAAAAGTTGACGTAGCAATTGTTGAGGTAGGTTTGGGCGGACGATTAGATTCTACCAATGTTATAATTCCTGAGCTTTCTGTTATTACAAATATTGGTTTGGATCACACTAATATTTTAGGAGATACTTTAGAAAAAATTGCTGCTGAAAAAGCAGGGATAATAAAGTGGAAAGTTCCGGTAGTTATAGGAGAGAAGCAAAATGAAACACAAAAAGTATTTGAGCAGATAGCCATAGAAAAAAATGCTGAATTGCGTTACGCAAAACCATTTAGTATAGCCTGTGATTTACAGGGGTCGTATCAAAAAAACAATATAGCTACAGCTCATGAAGTACTAGAATTACTCATTGAAAAAGGCTGGAAGATTAATCAAAAAAATATTGAGAATGGATTTTTGCATGTAGCTAAGAATACTGCATTTATGGGGCGTTGGCAAATACTAGGGAAAGAACCGAAAATTATTTGCGACACAGCACATAACAAGGAAGGCGTTCAGTATGTAGTACAGCAATTAACGCAAGAGAAATACGAAAATCTTCATATTGTTTGGGGTGCAGTTAAAGATAAAGACCAAAGTAAAGTATTAGAGATATTGCCTCCCAATGCACATTATTATTTTTGTGCACCCAAGCTGGAAAGAGCTATGTATACTAGGGAATTGAAAAAATTAGCTTCCTCTTTTCATTTGGAAGGTGAAGAGTATTCGAGTGTAGAGAGTGCTTGTTATAAAGCAAAATCGGCCGCTGGTGCAGCCGATTTGATTTATATTGGGGGAAGTACTTTTGTAGTGGCTGAGGCACTATTGCTTTTTCGTTGACAATACGGTTTTAATGCCCGCCTGAGAGGTGATATTCATCACATCTACCAAATCCTGAATCGTTAAATCTTTATCGATTTTAAGAAGTACCATTGTTTCTTTTTCGCCTTTTTCAGCCTTTTGTTTTTCAAGATAGCCAGCTATTTGTTCTAAAGAAATAGGTTGATCCTGAATGAAATAAACCATATTGCCGGCTTCATCTTTTTTAACTACTAATACCTGTTGATTTTGTGGGTGTACACTATCACTGGCTTTTTTAGAAGAAGGTGTATTTACAGGAATAGAGCTATCGCGAGTACTCATTACGGCAGCAAAGATGAAGAACAGCATCAAAAAAAACATGATGTCGTTCAGCGCTTCGGTGTAAACGTGTACTTCTTCTTTTTCTTTTCTTCGCAACTTTATCATCGTGTAGGTTCTTTAAGAATATCAATGAAAGTCATGGTATCCCATTCTAAATTCTGAATGGCTTTGTTGATCATTGTATTAATCCAGTTGGAGAATACATAGGCGCAAATTCCTACAATTAATCCTGCCACCGATGTTACTAATTTTACATACATACCATTAGAAACAACATCTAATTTTAAATTTCCTCCGGCTTGTGCGATATCGAAAAACAATTGAATTACACCAAGCAATGTTCCCAAGAAACCAAGCATTGGTGCAATTCCAGCTACTAATTTAAGAACGTTGGTATTTTTTTCGAGTTTATATACTTCAAATTTCGCAGCGTTTTCAATTGAATCTTCAATCTCTCTCATAGGCATACCAATTCTTGAGATACCTTTCTCCAGCATTCTGGCGATAGGTTTTTGAGAACTTTTACAGAAGGTTAAAGCCGAATCAACATTACCTGCTATAATAAAACCTTCGATGGTTTTCATAAAATTAGCATCGGTAGAAGTTTGTTTTTTGATGAATAGATATCGTTCAACAAAGATGTAAATGGATAGAATTGATAAAATGGCAATAGGTATCATAATAATACCACCTTTCAGCACCAAATCAAGAATGTTCATATTTACAGCATGTTGTTCAGGAACATTTATGGCTGTTGCTGAAGTTGCAGTAGCGGGAACCTGAAGAAAAAGATTTAACATAGAATTTAGTTTTTCTGATAATTAACGCACATTATTTCAAAATAATATGGCTAATATAAATTAATGAAAAAGTGTTGAGTTACTTAATTTGAAGTAATTCTTAAAAATGGATTGTTGATAGAGTGATAAAATAAAAGGAATTGAAATAAAAAAACCCTCAGAATGTGAGGGTTTTGTGGGAGCTACAGGATTCGAACCTGTGACCCTCTGCTTGTAAGGCAGATGCTCTGAACCAGCTGAGCTAAGCTCCCAATAATTTCTTTGAACGGGCTGCAAATATAGTCCATATTTTATTTTCTACAAATAATATGGATTTTTTTTATGCTTATTTTTTCTTATCGGGATAAAACAATCGCAATACCGCTGGGAAAAAGAAGAAGTGACTAAACCAGGAGAATATAATTGCGGAGGCACTTAATATTCCTAAATCAACAATTAAAAGAATTTCACTTCCCATTAAAACTGCAAAGCCAATGGCAAACATAATACTTGTTGCGGTGCAAGGATGTACAATATTTCTTACCGAATCGGCAAATAAAATATTGGTAGTGTAATTATTTCTGAGGTGCAGATTGCTCTTAAATGCCCAAATGATATGAAGTGCATCATCGGCTACCATTCCTACTACTACTGAAAATATTACAGAGGTGGCCACGTCGAAAGGAATATTGAGCCATTTCATTAACAGAGCAACGGCGCATAGTGGAAAAACAGAAACCAATGTGGCAATTAAACCTATTTTGAAATTTCTAACAAAAACCGACATCACCAATAAAATTAATAGAACAGCAACCAGTAAACTTTCCAGCATTTCATCTACCACGATGTTGGTTTGTTCGATATATGCGGGAATATAGCCCATCGGACGAACGGTAATACCATATCCTTTTATTTTTTGATCGATCACTTTTTGTACAGCATTCAAGTGTTTCTCCATTTGTTTCACTGTTCCGGAAGGAATTCGTACGGTTAATCGCGATACTTTTTTATCGGCAGTTAAGTAAGCAGCAGCCAATCGGTTGGCTTCTTTCGGACTAATAATTTTAAGTTCGTTGATAATGGGTTTCCAAACATCGTAGGTTACAATACTGGTAACAATAGGCACTTTTTTAAGGTCTTTTCTAATGTCGGAAATCAAGGTCATGTTCTCTGGGGAAAGAGCTGCGCCATCAGATTTTTTAATAATAAACTCAACAATGTTTACAGAACCATAATTTTTTTCAATGTATTCTTTGGATTGTCGCACCTTATTGTCTTCCTTCATAAAGCCGATAGAGTCGGTATCCACAGAAATTTTTCCATTGTGAGAAAAAAGATCACTTGGAAAAACATAAATTCCCATGAACATCCACCCTAGCAATACAACTGTAAGAACTACGGAAAGACCTTTAGACAAACGGAAATAAAAACCATCTAAAAGTTTATTCATCCAATCTACTTTTTCTAAATTTTTATTTACGTCTACATAACGAACCACGAGTGGAGTTCCAATTAAAAATAAAACCAGTAATCCAATGATAATTCCTAATGAAGTGAGCAAGCCAAATTGAAAAACTACGTGAATATCGCTGATCATTAAAGAACCGAAACCAATAATGTTAGTAAGGGCAGAGGTGGTAATGGGTGGAATTTTTTTCCTCAAATAAGGAGTTATGTCGGAGGTATGTTTTGCTACTAAGTGTACAGAAAAAGAAAAGTAATTGATTACAAATAGCAGAGGAGCAATAAGCGTTACTAGATTGATGGGTACATTTAAATAACCAAACAATGCCATAGAAGGCCATAATGCCAATACTACCAAAACAGAGCATAGAATCAGGTAAGATGCTTTTCGTAATCTCCACCATAATAAAACAAAAATAAGTATGTAGCATATTAGAAATAACCACCACGAATCTCTGGTACTCATTTCGTTTATTTCAGTGAATATTACTCCTGGTCCTGTTATATCGGCACGAATATTAGTTGGTATTTTAGCAAGTACATTGGTGTTGAGTGTATCGAGAAGAAAGGGGCGGTTTTGATCGGGCTCGGGGTGTTTTCTCACCTTCATGAAAATAATTTCTCCATTAGGGTTTGAGGCTTTGAAGTACGAATCATTAATTCTATTGATATATTTCTCATCAATAAAACTTTGAGCAGAAAGCAAGTTTAATCGTGAAAAATTATCTTCAATTCCGTAAACGGATCTCAGGTTATTTCGAATATTTTGAATTTGAGTTTGGCGCGTGTCTTCAGAGGCAGTATCGGGGAAAGTTAAAAAAAGAATCATGGGTTCATCGTTCCCAAATGATTTTAAAAATTCTTTTTTATCGGGAAGTTGGTAGGAGTTTTCGGGATACCAGTCTTCGGGGTGGTTGGCGACTTTAAGATCTTTAATAGGGATGCCTACTAGGGCAGTTATTAATATTAATAATATCAATAACCATGGTCGTTCGGAGGCGTATTTAACGTATCTAGCGTAAAATTTCATTTGTAAAAATTGAATCGGCGAATAACTTGTGCAAAGATTTAGCCATTACTATGACTTAATTCAGCTTCTTTTTCCACCAAAATTTGGTTGGCAGTATGTTTCAAATGACGCAGATGTGAAGCCACACCTTCAAAAAATGAAAAAGACTTGTACCAATCTACTTTATTTTCTTCAAAAGTTTCCTTAATGATTTTCGTAAGTGCAGGATAGTGAATATGTGATACTTCAGGAAACAAGTGATGTGCAATATGTAAATTAAATCCGCCAAAAATAAAATTGGCTATTTTGCTATCAGGGTTGAAATCGATAGTGGTAATTACTTGATGATGAGTCCATGCATCATGCACCAATTCATTGGCATGATCAGCTTCAATGTAGGGAACTTCTTCTACATGGTGAGAGATAAAAAAAGTAAATGATAGGAAAATAGAGATGACCAAATGCATACTGAAGAAAGCGCCAACGATAGTCCATGCGCCAAGCGGGCAAAAGACAATGGGTAATACCAGAAATAAAGTTAAATAGGCTATTTTAGTGGCAATCACCTGAATGAAAGCAGAGATAGGAACATTCTTGAATTTAAGGTTGGCTTGTTCTTTTCTGAAATAGAAACTGAAATCTACACCAAAAATAAAAATCAAAGAAAAAAGCATGTATAAAAAGGGAGCATAGTAATGCTGATATTTATGTATGCTATGCGCTTTTTGATGAGGGTGTAATAAAATTAAACCAGAAGACTCCAAATCAGAATCATTGTGGTAAACATTGGGGAAAATGTGGTGCGAGCTATTGTGGCGAATTTGCCAAAAATAACCGCTTAGTCCTTGTAGTGAAAAAATAAGATTAAAGATAAGATTGTCGACTTTTCTATTTCCGCTAACGCAATGGTGTGCAGCATCATGACCAATATTGATTCCAATAATAAGGAATATCATTCCAAATAAAATGTAGCTTAATGTGAGATACAAATAAGAAGTGGCGTGGAGAACTAAAAAATAAGAGGGAATAAGTATTAAAAGCATTATTGTGAATTTGATCCACAAGGCAATGTTTCCATTTTTTGTATTCTTTGTTTCAGAAAAATATAGATCAGCTTTTTTTTTGATCTGTTTGAATATTTGGTCTGTTGTATCTTTCGACTCGTATTTCAGTTTCCTCTTCTCGAATGGTTTCATTAAAATGACTTTTTCGCGAAGCAAAGGTAAGAAAATTTCCCTAAAATTTTACGTATTTACAAACTTCGTTTCCTTTCGTTAAGTTGCTGATAATCAGTTGTTGTTATGGGCTTTGTTTTGTTTTAATGAAATGATTTGGATCAGTATTTACTCTAAGATGATTTCATCCATAAAGATCCATGCGCCATTTCCTTCTCCATTAAATCCTTCTGGAATGATCACTTTTTGTGCTACAATTTTAATGTAATTTGATTTCACAGCGGGAAGCGGAATGGATACCGAAACAGTTTGTCGGCCAATTTTATTGACATGCTGTTTTTTTATAGAAATGAAGTTTACTCCATCTTCAGAAGTAAAAATCTCAATATCCTGAGGATGGTGAATCCATGCATTTACCTGATTGTGAAAGGTCATTGTTATTTTATTAATTTCAATATTATTGGTTTGAATAACCATTGCTGCATCAGAATTTTCGAATGCAAGCCATTGTCCGTCACCAAAAGAAGCCGAACCTGAAATACCATTTAACAATGCATTTTTTCCGTTGATTGCCAGATATTTTGTGCTGGGGGTATTCAAAAGTTCTATAGGTAAACCTATTCCTTTATGCAAAGAGAAAGTTTCAGAAATTATTGATCCGGCTGGTTTTTCGTTGTTAAAAGTTAAGGCATTTAAAGTGCTGTTTTCCTTGATGTAAAGAATGTCTTTAAAAACCGGAGAGTTGGTTGTTGGCTCACTGCCATCAAGAGTGTAATGAATACGGAGAGAGGGTTTGGTAGTGTTTAGTTTCAGGGCGATTTGACCA
Organism: Flavobacteriales bacterium; assembly: GCA_023251075.1. Classification (GTDB taxonomy): domain Bacteria; phylum Bacteroidota; class Bacteroidia; order Flavobacteriales_C; genus JAHEZL01. The sequence continues at coordinate 17,610 of JAHEZM010000032.1, forward strand.
GGAACTGTGCTGGTGAGGTATTCAATTTTTACATCAAAAAACTTTTCTTCTTTGATGGTTTTTATTCCTTCAATCAATGCTGGAAATGCACTAACATCGGTTTTTTCCATAGAACCCCAGGTAGTAAAACAATGCCCTATCATATTAGGGTTTTGTAATGAATAAGTGTATTTAATAAAGGTATTGGCAGCATCAACATCTTTATAGCTGCAAGGCAAAACTTTAAAACCTTTTTGTAAAAACAAATCTACAGAAGGGTAAGAACTTCTGCTGTTGTAATGCCAATCGCAAATAATAATGTCTTTAGGAATAGAATCTATGGCAGGGGAAGTGCCACAGGCAGAAGCTTCCCAAATACCGTAATTCATTGTATTTGCATCAATCAACCGATCACCCCAGATATACATTTGCAATTTCTTTTCTTTTACGAAATGCTGATGAAATTCATTGATTGCTTTAGCAAATAGCTGAGCGTTATTTTTACCGAAACTATTGGGTGATTCTTTGGTTCCCAAAAGAAATACTTCATCCATTCCCACATGAATTCCTTTTGCACCAAAAGCACTTACAATTTCATCGATTAGCGGAAAAATGATTTGGTTAACTTTCGGATTGGTAACATCCCATTCTCTGCAATAAATACTTTCATTTTTAGGGAAGGCATTGGGTGTTAAATCCAATTCGGGATAAGTTTTTAAAAGACCAAAAGTATTTTCTTTCCAGGATTGATGACCTACGGATTGAAATTCGGGAATAAGTTCAATGTTATTTGCTGCACAAGCTTTGGCAAAAGATTTTGCACCGGCTTTGGTAATCGGACTATCACCGCCTCTTAATTCCGGATGAGAATCGAATTCAAAATTGTAATCCACTTCTAAAAATAAAGTATTGATTCCTTGCGCGGCCAGTTGAGGCAATTGCTGAGCCAATACAATTAAATCTTTATCGCTTTCATTATTGATTACATGAAAGGCCTGAATTTTTTTTGAGCTTTGAGCGAAAAAAAACTGACTAACAAATAGGAGTAGTAATGTTGATTTTATTTTCATGTGATAAATGTACTTTCTTTTTTATTCCATCAAAAGAAAGTGTTAAGACAAATGCCGGACACACAAAATGTAGGAGAGGGGGTGCTAGTGTATTTTCTTTATCTGCCTAAGTTTTTGAGAACTATGTAGTGACTTTTTATAGCTCTAAAAAAATTTCCTTCAGAGTGATAAGGCAAGTTGAATTCTTGTGCAGTTGATTTTACGATGACTGAAAGTTTTTTGTAATGTGTGTGACAAATATTGGCAAAAAGATGATGTTCGATTTGGTAATTTAATCCACCAATGTACCACGAAAAAAATTTACTCTTAGGCGAAAAATTGGCGGTAGTTTGCAATTGATGAACCGCCCAATTGTTTTCTATTACTCCTTCTTCATTAGGTAATGGAAATTCATTTTGAGGCATTACGTGCGCCAACTGAAAAATTAAACTTAGAATTAATCCGCAAACAAAATGCATGATGAAAAACCCTAGTAAAACCAACCAAACAGGAACATTGAAAAGAAATATGGGAATGAAAATGAGGTAAAAAAAATAAAGTAGTTTCCAAAAAATTACAGAAGTCAACTCTTGTGTAAATTTATTTTTCTTAATGAGTCCTTTTTCTTTAAAGCGAATAGCTTGAGTAATATCTTTCCATCCGGCCCAACTAAGAGTCATTAATCCATAGGCGAAGAAAGCCAAAATATGTTGGTATCGATGAATTTTCTTTTTGGTGTGATGCGGAGAAAATCTTAAAAAAGAAGGGCCATCAATATCTTCATCCACTTGGTGAATATTGGTGTAAGTATGATGTAATACGTTGTGTTGTAGCTTCCATAATTTGGCATCACCGCCCACTATATTGGCAGTGTATCCGGCAATTCTGTTGAGAATTTTATATTTGGAAAAAGCACCATGATTTCCGTCGTGCATGATGGAAAGTCCTATTCCTGCCATTCCAAATCCCATTACGAACCACAGGCCTAAAATAATTAAAGCATTTTCAATATAACCACTATTAATAAGCCCAAAGGGAACCAAATAAATACAAAGCATACAAACAGCTTTAAGTATTATTTTGTAATTGCCATATTTAGATAAATGATTGTTTTCGAAATAAAAATTTACTCTATTCTTTAGAGTAGCGAAAAATTGAGCATTATCGTTTTTAGAGAATTTATAGGTTTCAGTCCTCATTTGCACGCTACTAATTAATTCGGGTGAAGATAGACTTTAACTAATTAGCACAATCATTAAAAAGGTTAAATATAATTTGTGTTTTTGTTAGTGCTGAGTTAAATGCATGGGGGAGTAAGAGAAGAAAGAAAGCTGAGTTAAGAATAATTTCTTAACTCAGCTTAAGAAATTATTCAACCATCATTGTTTTGATAGTGCTTTGTTGGTTGTTTAGAATCTGAATATAATACAATCCTTTACTTAAATCAGAAGCATCAAAAGAAATTTGATGATCTCCTGCAGCCAAATTTGCTTGGTGAATTAATTGAACTTCTTGTCCTAACTGATTTACTATTTTAATAGTGGTGAAAGAAGCATTTTCTGTATTCAATTGAACATAACCGGTTTTTGAACATGGATTCGGGTAAACAGAAAAATCATTAACATTAGTTACTTCTTCCTGAGCGGTACTACATACTGTGATTTGATCATAAATTGCACTTAATAATGATTTTGCTCCGGTAGCATCTTCTGTTAATTGCCAAATCATAATTCCACCTCCGTTGGCACAAGCATAAGTTGTTTTTTGTTGAATGGTTGGAATACCATTGTAAGAAATCATATTGGGACTTGTTCCAATTTTATCTTTTGTTTCGGCATTGGCATAAGTAGCAACAATAGTTGAATAAGCTATTTCCTGACTGTTAGCGTATGATCCCCAACCGTATCCATAGAAAGGTACACCGATTACCAGTTTAGATCCGGGAACACCTTTGGTGTTTTTCCAATAATTAAAATCAGATACCGCCTGGTTATAGGTAGAATGTTCACCTGCATTGTCGGAAGGCAACACTGCATCATACGACATGATATTGATCCAATCGTATTGGGCTGCTGCAAGATTAGTTACGTTAGATCCAAACCAGTTGGCAAGTGCGGAACTCATTTTGAAATTGGCATTGTGTAATGCTGTGCCCAAAGCGGTTACAAATGTTTCATATTGAGCTTTGGTTACATAAGATCCGTTTAACACATCTCCTTCTATATCTACATCAATACCGTCTAATGAGTTGTTAGTGCAGTAATTTACTAAGTTGGTAACGAAAGTATTCATCTTGGTAGAGTTACTCATAATTCCTTGGTAAGTGCTGCCCGATGCTCCAGCCCCACCAATAGATAAGAATACTTTTACATTTTGATTGTGGCAAGCAGTTACAACAGTAGCCAGGTGGGAAGTAGTTCGACCATCTGCTAAAATAATTGCGGCAGAACTGTTGGGGTTGGCGAAGGCAACATTTAAATGGGTTAATTTTGTGAGCTGCACGCTATTTACACTATTGGGAAAACCAGCCCATGTGGGTAGGTAACCAATAATTTTGGGTTGTGCGAAAAGTTGTACGGAACAAATAAATAAGAAAGTGATTAAGCACAAAACGGGGTAGGTTTGTTTTTTCATAAATAAAATTTTAAATAGGTCTCATTAAAAAGGGTCATACTTAAGATACTGCTTAAATCTTAGAGAAATAAGGGATATAAAATTTTGTCCGGTGCTTGTCCGGTGAAATTTAAGTTAATGTTAAGCGCTTTTAAGAAAATGTAAACAACATGAGTTGTTGGTTTTTGTTTTACTTTACATTTGCCATTAACACCTTATATTGTTAGCATGAAGAAAGGATATTGCTTAAGTATTATATATGTATTGTTCTCCTGTACTTTGCTTGCTCAGAACTATCCTTTTTCGGTGTCGGTTCAAAAAATAGAGAAGGATGGTTTTTATGCGATTCAAATTAGTGAGGAGGTATTGAAACATTGCAAATCAGATTTTGGAGATTTACGTTTGATAGACGAAGCCCAACAAATTTGGCCCTACTTATTAAGAGGAGATAAAAAAAACGGAGTACAATTGGTGGGGCAATTATTCAAAAATCATCAATATACGGTTATATATGGTAATCCTGAATCTTTTGTTCCCGATTATTCGGCCGCATTCGAAAAAGAAATTCCTCAAACACTAATTAAATTGTGGGTGGGTCAACCCAAAGCTTTTAAAGTAAAAGATGAAACAGAGGAAGTAAATCGTTTTTTGGATGAGCATGAGATTGAGATATGGATATTTTTACTGGTGTTGGCAATACTTTTTGTATTCTTTACTGTTAAAATGATTCGCGATTCTAAAAGGTGATTTCGTTATGGATAATTATTTTACTTTAGCTTCATTAAAACTATTGATATGACACACGAATTTCATTTGAACCATTTATACATGATTAGAAAAAAATTGCTGGGGTACCTGGAAAACACGGCAATGGAGAAATTGTTGATTATTCCGAAAGGATGCAACAATAATATGTTGTGGCAAATAGGTCATTGTGTGGTGTCTCAACAAAGGTTAATGTATTCTTTAAGCGGTTTACCAATGAATGTGAGTGATGAATATTTTCAATTGTTTAAAATTGGAAGTTCTCCGAAGGATTGGTCCAGCACACCTGATTTACAAATGGTGAAGGAGTCCTTATTAAAAACTGTAGATCAGTTAAAAATCGATTTGGAGAAAGGTTCATTCAAAGAATATAAATCCTATACCACTTCTGCCGGTATTACTTTAAATAATGTGGGAGATGCCTTTGTTTATAGCAATTATCATGAGGGAGTGCACATTGGAAATCTTGAAATATTTTCACGTATTTTATAGATTTTCAGGTAATTGTGACTCATTGAGTTGAAATTTATCAAGAATTTTATTTTGGTATTAATCATAAAGTTTTGTTTATTTGGAAATAGGGGGATTATAGCACAGCTATAATTCAGAAATTTCTGAACACGACGAAACAACTATGATTTTACAACTATGAAAAGTTTACACTTTTTATTTCTTTCTTTTGTTCTATTTGGTGCGCAGATAATGCAAGCTCAGAACGATTGTCCGGCAGAACCAGAAACCGGAAAGTTTGATCCCTTAACTTATATCAAAGCTTCAACTCCTACGGATCCTTCAAAAGGAACAGGTATTTGGTTAGGACAAGGAACTATTCTTCGCAATGGCTCGGAGGTTCGTCCGGCTTTTATTCCTTCCAATCATCCAGAATGGGCATTGGCGATTGCTGTGGCTTGGAATTATTCGAGAAACGTGATTCAACGTGTGGAATACCCTCAAATTGGATATTGGTTAGGAACGGTAGTTCAAGAGACCGAGTTGGGTTGTGTTACAGGAACCACATGGACTCCTGCCAGCCATGCCTCCAACAATATGGCGAATGCCACTACCATCATGAATCACGATGGTTGTTATCAAATTGAAGGTCCTGGATCAGCCTATGGTCAGTTGAACCAAAACTATCCTTTGGGTCGTTTTCCCTTATCGATGCATCCTAATTTGATTATGGGGCCAACTAATTTTGAAACCTCTTCGATGGTTAAATCTTATTTCGATGTTTATACTGCTGAAGTTTATAACAATCAAGTGGGGTGGGATATTTATCAAAGTATTGATTGTACCACAGATCCCTACGCCTATATAAAAACATCGGCATCGGGATACAATGGTGGTATTAACGCTTTTGCAGGTAATGCTTCAAAGTTTAATGGTAGTCAGAACAACAACAATTGTTGGGGAGGTATGTCTGCAACAACTGCAAATTATGCTAATGATGTAGCAAAATGGGTTTCTGTATTAGAGAATAATACTTCATATTGCGAATATCCAACAGGGAGTTCTTTTGATTCTTATTATAATAACGACATGACCTGGACGATGGTAAGCAATTACATCAACAGCATTAAAATCATGTATCCGGAGGTAAACTGGGCTTCCGTTACCGCTTCTGTTCAGGCAACCTTTAATAGTTTGGCAGTGGGTGGTGTTATTAAATTCGAGCAAATGGGAGATGTAATCGATGCCATTGTTCTTAATTTGCCTCGCGATTATCCTCAAACAGTGGAAGGTTCTCCAATAGGGGTTGATGTTTTTGGCTGTTCGGGTAAAAAAGTTCCTTATGGTCATTTTGAACTTTTGAATGGTACACAATCACTTTGTATTGGTGAGTCGGTAACATTGAATATGGTAGTTGATGCCGGAGGTGGTACAACACCAACTTTTAAATGGTATAAAACTTCTGCACCGGCAACTATTTTAGCCACTACTCAGTCATTTACTATTACTCCAACCGTTGCGGGAAGTGAAGTGTATGCGGGTGAAATTTGTAATACGGCAGGATGTTTCAGATTAGGTTGTAATAATTACAATTCCTGTATGGATTCACGAGATTTATGCGGCGTTAAAATTGACGCGAAGCAATGTAATACCTGTTCTTTTACAGCTACTGCGAATTCTGTAAACACACCTTGTAAGGGTTCTACGGATGGAAAAATTAATTTAACTTTTACCAATACTCCCGCAAAATATATAATTAGCTATACCGCTACAACACCTGCCGGTACTACGGTAGCTGTTTTAGATACTTTAACCGGAAACACTGCTACAATCAATAATATTAGAGATGGATCCTATAACATTCAAGTTACCGACGTAAGTGATCCTACCTGTAAAGCACGCACTACTGTTATTGTTGGATACAACGTAAACACCAATTTTTATGTAGATGCAAATATTTTGAGTACAGCCAATTGTGTTGCTAATTTAAAAGCAGAAGTAAAAGAATTGCCAGCTCCATGTAATTGGAAAGTTAGGGTTCATGTACCTGTTTATTTCTGGTGGGAAAATGCAGTAAATTTCGGGGTAACAACTTCAACAGGATTGGCTAATAGTGATCATTATACCCGTACTGCACCACAAGGAGAAATTGATCCATACAATCCTGCTCAAATTTATGAATCTGTTTTCTCATTAAATACGGGTGATGATATGACTTTTGAATTGGCATTAACCAATACTCCGGGTGCATCACAGATTAGAGATTATCAGATTACAGTGTGGGATGAAAATAATGTGCAGGTATATACGAAATTAGTTAAAGATCATTCAGCACAACCAGATGCACCATTTACTGCAGGTAATTATAAAGTAACTTGTCCGGCAACTATTCCAACCTACACTTTCACCTGGTCACCTGCCCTTAATGGAGAATCGCACACGAATACCACATCAACAGGTTCCGCCACTGTTGATAAATCGGCCGATGTGGTATATAGTGTAACTGCCATAAGTAGTTCCGCTCCAACTTGCCCGTTGAAAGATGTGGTTACTGTTAATCATGATCCTAGTTGTAATACTACTCCATGTGTTAAGCCTTCCGCTACTATTAGTGGTGGGGCAGGAATTTGCAATGGAGATTCAACGCAATTATCGGTTGCATTAACAGGTACTCAACCCTGGAAAATTAAATACAACAACGGTGGAACTCCTGTTATAAAATCAGGAATCACCAGTAGCCCTTACACTTTTTATGTAAAAACTGCCGGTACTTATAAAGTAGATAGTGTTTGGGATTCTAAGTGTGATACGGCTGGAAAAGGATCGGCAGTAGTTACAGTGAATCCTTCGCCAAGTATTACTATTTCCGGAGATACATCAATATGTGCAGGGGAAACAGCAACATTAACGCTTAATTTAACAGGAACTGCTCCATACAATATTGTGGCAAGTTTAGGCAGTAATAGTGTGCCTTACACCACTAGTTTGAGTACATACACCTTACCTATAACTGTTCCGGGTACCTATACTTTGAAAGTAACAGATGCTACAGGTTGCTCATTTACTAAAAAAGTAACGGTGATTGTTTCTCCTTTGCCCACTTTGGAAATTGGTCCGGATCAAAGTATTTGTTCGGGTTCTACTGTTACTCTGGATGCAGGCGCGGTTTTTCCAAATTATGCGTGGACGGGCGTAAAAACCGGAACCAACAAAACTATTGTAGCTGATCTTCCGGGAAAATATAAATTGGTAATTACGGATGCCAATGGTTGTAAAGCTAGCGACAGTTTGAATGTTGCTCAGGGTACAGCCGTAGTGATTGATTTTGGTGGTAGTACTAAAACCATTTGTCAGGGAACTAATGTAGTACTTCAACCTACTGTTTCCGGAGGTGATGGAAATTATACTTACAAATGGAGCAACGCTGCATCGGGTAGTGCAAATTCTTTCACTGCATCAGCCGCTGGTTATTATACTTTAGAAGTTACCGATGGTATTGGATGTAAAGATAAAGACAGCGCTAATGTTACCGTAAGCACCAGTTTAACGGTTAATTTAGCTGATGCTACTATTTGTAGCGGAGATAGTATTATTTTAAATAGCGGATACAGTGGAGCAGGATATGGTTTTACCTGGAATACTGGTGCAACCACACCTACCATTGTAGCAAAAACTGCAGGAAAATATAAAGTTGTAGTTGATAATAATGGTTGTAGCGGAACCGACAGTATGACTTTAACTCTGAATACTCTACCTACTGCGAATTTAGGTGCTGATAAAAATGTGTGTGCAGGGAGTACAGTTGTACTCGATGCAGGTTCATTCAAAACTTATGCGTGGAGTACTACTGAAAGTACCCAAACAGTAAATAAAGGAGTGGGAACTTATATGGTTACAGTGGAGGATAACAATGGCTGTAAAGATTCTGATACAATTAATGTTGTGGCCACTCCAAAACCAAGTCCTAATGTTATTGTAGATCAGCAAACCTGTCCGGGAAGTAATGTTACTTTCGATATTAGTTCTTACAATAATGGTAATGGTCCTTATACCTATAAATGGGATAATAGCAGCACGGCATCTACATTAACCTTATCCAACGTTGCAGTAAATTCATTGCACTATGTGGATGTAACCGATAAGTATAATTGTACAGGAAGAGATACAGCGAATGTAATTGTAAAAGCTAATCTATCGGTTCAAATTACAGGAACTCCTGACACTGCAATGTGTGCCGGTTCGAGCATTACTCTCGCTTCTAATTACAATGCTGCGGGAGGATATAATTTGAGTTGGAGTACAGGTTCTACGGCTGATAATATTGTAGTGAGTACAGCAGGAAATATTACGCTAACGGTAGATGATGGTAATGGATGTTCGGGTAGCGATGTTTTAAATGTTGTGGTTCATAATGCTCCTGATATGACTTTAATTCCTGTGGCTGCCTCTGTTTGTAGTGGTGATGCTGCTGTTTTGGGGCATAACTACGGAGCAGGATATACTTATTTGTGGACTCCAGGAAATGCAACAACTGCCACCATTAGCACTACCAATGGTGGTGCATATACTGTAGTAGTTACCAATACATCAACAGGTTGTTTTGCCGATACCTCTGTTACTGTTACATCGAACAGCAAACCATTAATCGATTTAGGAAATAGTATTGATACTTGTGCCGGAGTGAGTATGACTTTAGCGGATATTAGCGGACAAACAGGTGTTACTTATTCATGGACTAAAACAACTACCGGAGCTGCTGTTATCGGAACTTCTTCAACTTTCGTGGCCAGTACTAGTGATACCTATCAGTTAAAAATAACTGATGCAAATACCTGTACCAATAGCGATGCAGTGAATGTAAATTTCAGGGCAATGCCGAATGTGAATTTAATTAATGGTTTAGATAGTGCATTTATCTGCGGTATTGAAACAATTAATTTGAATGCTGGAAATATAGGAATGACCTATCATTGGTTGCCGGGTAATGAAACAACGCAAACAATAACGGTTTCAACCAGTAACGATTATTCAGTGGAGGTAAGCAATGGAAATTGTAAAGCTACCGATAAGGTTTATGTGAGTAAAGTGGTTCTTCCGGAAGGAGTACTGAACGATAAAATTGGTGCCTTACAACCCAACTATTGTTTCGTTGAAGAGAAAAATGGTGTTACACTTTCAGCATTGGGAACCGATGGAATTACCTATAATTATTTGTGGAATACAGGCGCTACAACATCGAGTATTAATATCACTCAGGAAGGAACATATGCAGTAACTATTAGTAAAGATAAATGTCAGGTTTCTGATGTAACTACGCTAATAGATTATTGTCCTACTACCTTCTTTATTCCTGATGCATTCACTCCAAACGGAGATCATAAAAATGATGTATTTAAAATTTACGCATCCAACGTTCCTAACTTTGAAATCTTAATTTTTAATCGTTGGGGAGAGCAAATTTACCGCAGTACAGATATCAATCAAGCTTGGGATGGTACCTATGGTGGAGCAAAAGTACAACAAGATGTGTATGTGGTAAAAGTGATGTACGACGTTAATTTAGAAACCGGAAAAACCAGTAGAAAAGAAAGATTAAGTAAGTTGGCTGTGGTATATTAGTGTGAGAAAAAATTAAAAGTAAAAAGCCAAAAGCAGAAATGTTTTTGGCTTTTTGTTGTTATTTTAGATCCTGAATCACTGGATGGTTGTGTTTTGTAAAATGAAAATCAAATGAAAAATATAATTGGGGTTGTTGCTATAGTTCTATTTTCGATTTCCTTCTTTTTTTTGAATTCTTGCAAAGAAGATAGTGAAATAATTAGTGGCGAAAAATCTAATAAAACGAATGATTCATTGCCACAAAAAACAGAAAAAGTAAAACGAAAAGGGGGTCTTCATAGTTCAAAAAAAGGAATAAAGAATAAAAGACCAACAATTGTGAGTGCATATGAAAATATGGATCAATATGCATTTAATACTCCAGCTTCTAATAGTAATTCAATCGAATCATTGGCAAAATATTTTTCTGCAAAAGCCTCTAATGATTACGAGAAAGCCCGGTTAATATATTCTTGGATAGCAAAAAATATTAATTATGATGATGACGGTTACAATACCGGAAATTATAATGATTGTACTGCTAATACAGTATTTAAAACAAAAAGAGCTGTTTGTGAAGGCTATAGTAATTTATATGCTTCGATCGCTGAAAAGTGTGGTTTAGAAGTAAAAGTTATTTCTGGGTACGCTAAAGGTTATAGTTATAAAATTGGTCAAAAATTCTTGAAAACTAATCATGCGTGGAATTCAGTAAAGATTGATGGAGATTGGAAATTGCTGGATGTAACCTGGGGTGAGGGATATGGCAAAAATGTTGATGGGAAATTGAAATCGGTAAAAAAATATACTGATTATTGGTTTTGTACCGACCCACACGAATTTATTTTTAAGCACTTACCACAAAAACCCGCCGATCAACTGATTGATCAACCTATCTCAAAGTTAGAATATGAGCTCTTACCAGAGGTGGATGAAGATATATTTTGTTTGGGGGTATCTGCTAAAGATATTCTATCAAAAATGTTGACGGATAAAAAATTCCGGATACCTAATGCTTATCAGCCAGAGTATGATTTAAAAATAAAAAAGATTGAATTGGAAAAGTTTTTGGGAATTGGAAATGAATATTACTTTGAATTTGTAAGCAAGGAGGATTTGGATATAGCTTTTATAAATGGAAAAGATTGGACTTATTTTAAAAACGAGGATGGAATTTACAAAGGAACAATAAAAGCTGTTCGTGGAAAATTAAGTATCAATGTTAAATTGAAAGGGTTCGATAATTCATATTATACTTTGTTGGAATATGTAGTACGTTGATTTATTATCTTACAAAAATCCATTCCTTTTCGCTCGATAATTTTTCGTTAAAAAAATATTTTTCGCTATTGAAGTTTTTCAATTTTTCAACGTTTGAAATTTCATTTTTGATGATGTAATTCGCCATCATACCACTTGCTTTTTTGGCGAACACCATTACGGTTTTATATTCTTTTCCTTTTTTTTCCTTGAACTGGCAGCTTACAATTTGTGCTGATATTTTTTGGGTGTTGATGACTTTAAAATACTCATTGGAAGCAAGGTTGATAAGAGCTTCTCCTTTCAATTCAGAATTTAATTGTTGTGTTACTTTTTCTTGCCAAAAGGAATAAAGATTTTTGTGTTTTTTGGGTCCCCATGAAGTGCCCATTTCCAAGCGATAAGGTTGTATTAAATCTAAAGGTTTAAGTATGCCGTAAAGTCCCGATAAAATTCTTAAATTTTCTTGAGCAAAATCTAATTCTTTCTTGCTGAAATGATAGGCATCTAACCCATTGGCTACCTCCCCATCAAATGCAAATACTGCTGGTCGCGAATTTTTAACACTGTGTTTTTCTGTAAAATTTTGGTATCGTTGAAAGTTCAACTCACTTAACTTCTCACTTAATTCCATTAAACGACCTATTTTTTTAATAGACATTTTACGCAGTCCTCCAATTAATTCCATGCTTTGAGGAATGAATACTGGGGTACTTGATTTTGAGCTGGGTAATTTCGAATCGAAATCGAGTGTTTTAGCCGGAGACAAAAGGATTTTCATGCTTCGTGGTTTGTTTACAAACATAGAATATACTCTTCTTAATCACAAGAAAATTGACCTACTAGCAGTTGGAAGAGTAAAACACTGCTTTTATTTTTTTGCCTATGTGCTTTTTTGTCCCTATTTTGAATTCACATTTGCTATGAGAAAACGGTTCGCCCTTTCTGTTTTATTTACCTTAATTTTTTGTGGAGCTTTTTCACAGAACGTGGCTTTGTTCCCTATTTGCAACCCGGGATCGATCAGTTTAGGAAACGACGTAACGTTTTGTAGTGGTGATAGTGTTACTTTCACTGCCAATGGAACTTATGATCGTTTTGTTTGGAATACCGGAGCTTCTGGCCCATCGTTGAAAGTAAAAACCAGTGGAACTTATATTGTTCATGGATTAAAATCGGCCACTGTGGAGTTGATTAATAATGGGAATTTCAATACCAATACCGTTAATTTTACTAGTGATTACACTAATGCAGTAGGTAATTTGCAGTACGATGTAATCAGTCAGCCCAACTATTATAAAATTGTTCCAAAAACAGATGATGCTTATTGGGATTTTACGAATACCTGCATGGATCACACTTCGGCTAATTTATCGAGTAATATGCTGGCGGTAAACGGTTATAAATTGTCGACTACCAAAAAAATATGGTGTCAAACAGTGGCCGTAAATGCCAATCAAAATTATACTTTATCGGCATGGGCTGCCACGATGGGTAAAGATGGAATTGCGAATATTAATCCTGCCAAATTGCAGTTTAAAATTAACAATGTAGTGGTAGGTTCAACACTTAACCTAACTACCACCACTTGTGATTGGAAAAATTTTACCAATACCTGGGCTTCAGGAGTAAATACTTCTGCCCAGGTTTGTATTTACGATATTTATAACGACTTAAATGGTAATGGAAATGACTTTGCTATAGATGATATTTCGCTTAAAACTGTTGATACCTGTAGGGTTTCCGATACTGTTGTGGTAATAGTAAATCCTAAACCAGTAGTAAATTTAGGAAATGATGTTTCTACTTGTAGCGGTGCTTCAGTGGCGTTAACGGTGCCTAATACTCAACCATCGTGGACTTATTTTTGGAGTACTTCCGAAACTACTAATCCTATTTCAGTTTCTGCCTCAGGAACTTATTCGGTAACGGTTACCGATAACAAAGGATGCACAGGTAATGATAATATTGGAGTTACTTTCAATAACAATTCAACAATCAGTTTAGGTAATGATATCAGTCAGTGTGGGGGCTCGGTGAATTTAGATGCAGGAGCAGGTTTTACTACTTATGCTTGGAGCGGAGTAAAAACGGGAAGTGGTCAAACTATGTTGGCTGATGTCTCCGGTCAGTATATTGTTTCAGCCAGCAATGGCTCTTGTAATGCAAAAGACACCATCAATGTAAATTTATATTCCCTTCCAACAGTAAATTTGGGTCCGGATCAAACTTCTTGTACAGGAAATGTGGTGGTGAAAGCGGGTCCGAATTTCGCTTCTTATTTGTGGAGTAATGCAATCTCAGGGCCGATCGATTCTAATATTACCGTTAATTCTTCTTCCTCTGTTTGGGTGGAGGTGACTAACAATAATAATTGTAAAGATCGTGATACGATGCAGGTGAATATTGTAAATAATTTGGTGATTAATTTAGGTAACGACACCAATGTTTGTGGAACTTCTTTGTTGTTGGATGCCGGTGCCGGATTGTCTTCTTACACTTGGAGCGGAATAAAAAGTGGTAGCGGAAGAACAATGCTGGCCGATGTTTCGGGTGAATATATTATCGATGCAAGTTCGGGTTCTTGTTCTGATATAGATACCATCAATGTTACTTTACACTCTTTGCCAACAGTGAATTTAGGGAATGATCAATCTACCTGTTCAGGAAATATTATTTTACATGCCGGACCAACTTTTTCTTCTTATTTGTGGAGTGATGCAACCACAGATTCTACGCTAACTAGCAGCGGACAGGGAACTTACTGGGTGGAAGTAAGCGATAATTTTCAATGTAAAGATCGCGATACTGTTATTGTAACTTCAGCCAATGTTCCTGTAATAAATTTAGGAGCAGATGTTAGTGTTTGTGCCGGAGTAGTTACGAATTTGAATGCCGGTTCGGGTTTTACTTCTTACACTTGGAGTGGCGCAAAAAGCGGAACTTCACAAAGTATCATCGCTGATGTTACAGGTGTTTATTATGTGGAAGGAATGTTGGGTGGATGTTTTGCAAGAGATACAATAAACATTGCGATTAACTCGCTCCCCACGGCTAATATTGGTAATGATCAAACTCTTTGTACCGGAGGAACAGCAAATTTTAACGCAGGATCTTTTACTTCTTATTTATGGAGTGATGCAAGTACCAATTCAACTTTTTCTACAAATATATCAGGTACTTATTGGGTGGAGGTGACCGATAACAAAGGTTGTAAAGACAGAGATAGTGCAGTAGTTACTGTGGTAAATTCATTGGTGCTAAACATTGGTGGAAATAAATCTATTTGTAATGGAGCTTCTATTGTTTTAAATGCGGGAAGTGGATTTGTTTCTTATGCATGGACGGGTGTTAAAACAGGAAGCGCACAAAATATTACAGCGGATATTGCGGGAAAATATAAAGTGGTAGTAACTGCTGCCGGAGGTTGTACTGCTGCTGATAGCATGACATTATCGTTTTATCCTGTCCCTGTAGTGAGTTTAGGTAATGATGTTAATGTGTGCGAAGGTTCTACTGCTACCATTACCGCCACTGCTGGTTTTAACTCTTATTTATGGTCAACAGGCGAATCTACTGCAAGCATTACTAAAGGACAGGGAACTTACAACGTTCAGGTTCGTGATGCCAATAATTGTGGTGCAAAAGACACTATCATTCTTACTTCGGTTTCATTACCACAAGTGAATATTGGAAATGATGTGGTGGCTTGTGATGGAGTTACTCAAACTTTTCAGGATAATATTAATCAAGCCGGGGTGACTTATTCATGGACCGCACAAAGTTCAGGTGCTGTTTTAGGAACGGCATCATCACAAGATGTTTACACTTCCGATAAATATATTTTAACTGCTACCGATCCAAACAATTGTAAAGCAAGTGATACTGCTGAGGCTACTTTTTTAGCATTACCCAATGCTGAAATACTAAATGTGGTTGATACTACAGTGATTTGTGAAGGCAATAATAAAATTTTAAAAGCCACCGATTTTGGTCAGAATATTACTTATTTCTGGACTTACAGTAAAGAGACTACTCAGAGTGTTAACGCGAAAACAACAGGTTGGTATCAGGTGATAGTTTATAATGGATATTGTACCGATACTGATGCAATATACTTGCGTGTGGTTAGCTTACCTAAAACTGCTCTTAATGATACGGTGAATATTATTCAACCCAATTATTGCTTTATAGAAGAAACGAATGGGGTGGTGTTGGATGCTTCCTCCAACGATGGGATAAATTATAATTATTTATGGAGCACTGGAGAAACAACTTCTTCTATAATTATAAATGCAGAAGGTACTTATTCAGTGAATTTAGAAGTAGATGGTTGCACTGCTTCCGATAAAATTAAAATCATTGATTATTGTCCAACCAAAGTTTTTATTCCTAACGCTTTCACTCCAAACAACGATGCTAAAAATGATCTTTTTAAAGCGCGTGGAGAATATGTTGAAGATTTTGAAATGTATATTTTTAATCGCTGGGGAGAATTAATTTTTCATGGAAATGGTTTGTCCACAGGTTGGGATGGAACATATGGAGGAGTTCGCGTTCAACAAGATGTTTATGTTTACAAAGTGAGTTATAAATCAAATGAACCCAATGGTGTTGATGCTGCTCATGAAGAATTAGGAAAGGTAGTGGTGGTTTATTAATTAAAGTATTTAGGAAATGAAAGAGTTGTTGAGTGAGATATCTTTTAAAACATCACGCAGTGGAGGTAAAGGCGGACAAAATGTAAACAAAGTAGAAACAAAAGTTCAGCTTCTTTTTAATGTTCAAGAAAGTGCTTTTTTAAGCGATGAACAAAAGAATTTAATTCTTAACAAAGCCATTAACAAAATTAACGACGAAGGAATTTTACAACTAAGCGAAGAGAGTGAGCGATCTCAATTGGCCAATAAAGAATTGGTTGTTAAAAAGTTTTTTCTTCTCCTCGAAAAATGTTTTGAAAAACCAAAACCCCGTAAAAAAACCAAAGTCCCTAAATCAGTAAAACGAAAACGCTTTGATGATAAAAAGAAAAGAAGCGAGGTAAAGAAAAATAGAGGAAGGATTTTGTGAGAAGGGGGGAAGTCGGTTTTTCAGCATGTTTTTCATACACAATAGTCTTTACTAACGCAAAGTGATGACTCATTTTTGGCAATATTAGTAAACACTGTTTTTAATGGGTAACTAATCTTTCTCCTCGGAGGAGGAGAGTGTGTAAATGCCTGTGAAAGAGGAAGAGGATGGATTTTAATATTTGTGGGGTAGAAAAGTAATCTATTTTAATCCATCCTCTTTCAGCCCACATGCAAAATCGCGCTCTCCTCCTCCGAGGGGTAATGACCCATATTAAGGCAAACCGTAAATAGAATACGGTCTGTAAGTGTTTCTTTGAAAGAAAAAACTTATGGAATTAATAGAAATTATCACTTCATTAAACACTCAAGAGAAA
>JAHEZM010000005.1 GCA_023251075.1 Flavobacteriales bacterium
ATATGCATAATGCGATGAACAACAAAAAAATGCAATTCATTCCACAGCGTGAGAATAAGCGCACCAAGCAAAGTATTACTAACAGTGGGTTCTATGAAATCAACCCATTTTTCGCGATACATAAATAACATTACCACACCAGAAAACCCGAAAATAATAATAGAGACCAAAGAGTGTTTTATTTCTGATTTAATTTGATTTTTCGGGAGACGATTAATTACTACTAGCTCTAGTATTTTGTGTTTTTCTAATCTTCGGCATATACTTAAAAACAAGGGAGCCAGTGCAAAATAGAGTACACAAAAATATAGAAATGAAAGTCCGTATATCACGAAGTAATTGGCTTCATTTAAGAAATAATTGAACAACTCTTTCATTAGCATTTAAACATATAAAATAATAAGACGAATATTTTTGTAAAAAGTCAAGCGCAAGATACAGGGGTGAATTTCTAAAAAATTATTAGATATCAATAATCTGCAGAGTTAAAAAACTGAAATTTGCGGAATCAGGTAAAATAGTATCTTTGAAAAATTATTGGGGGATTAGCTCAGTTGGCTAGAGCGCTTGCATGGCATGCAAGAGGTCATCGGTTCGAATCCGTTATCCTCCACTTTTTTCAAATCTAACTAAACATGTTTTTCATTTACATTATTTATTCTAAATCATCAGATCAATTTTACGTTGGTCAAACTCAAAATTTAGCAGACAGATTATTTCGCCACAGAAACAGCGGAAGTAAATCCACTAAAAAAGCTTCCGACTGGGAACTCAAATACACCGAACAATTTGAAAATAGAACACAAGCAATCTTTAGAGAAGCAGAAATTAAGAAAAAGAAAAGTAGAAAATATATAGAATGGTTGATCAGCTCAGCTCTCTAGAGTGTTCCGAATACTTTCGGGAGGGTCATTGGTATCGGACTTTTTCCAATCTAAAAAGATAAATAAATTATTTATTTCGTTTATCTTCGTGTCAACCTAAAAATTACTAAACTAAATGGAAACTTCATCCACAAATATTGATATTAAGTCTTATGATGGCGTACTTAGCTTGGGTGCATGGTGTCAGGTAGGAGCGGCAATTCGTTTCAGAGAATTGAGTTATGTGAATTCCCCCATTCACAATTTTGGCATTAAGACATGGCAGAACTTGATGGATATTTTAGAAACAAGATTTGAGTTTTATTGGGAAAAAGAAAACATGGCCATAGGTGATGTTGAAGAGGGTTATTCTGCAAAGTATGATGATAAGCGTCCTGTTTATAAAGTTTATTGCAACAGATATAACATGTTGTCGAATCATCATTTTGATGTTTGTGATAACGAACCAGGGTCACTATTAACCTATGATGGATTTAAAGAGAGAATGGATTTATTATCGGAAATTTTTCTTGTTCAATGTGCAACTTATGAAAGTGTACTTTTTGCATTAAAAATATTTAGTGTAAATGGAACTACTACAATTAGTAAAGAGGATTTAATTCGCTTGTGTAAAGTATTAAATCAATTGCGTGAAGGGAAAAGTTATGATTTAAGAATTTCAGTTCCAAAAGATTTTTACGATCAAACTTTACAATACATTACTGAAACACCTGAACTTAGTCATATTTTATTATACTCCTGGACAATAGAGTGGAATGATGATACAAAAAACGAAGAATGGCAATGGATGCTTGATGACGTTCGATTGAATCCCAATCACTTACAACATTTAAATACTGAAATTATTGGATTGGAGGAAATTTCCTGGGAAGACATGAAGTACTTGAATTCGTAAAACTATTATTCTGTATAAGTTAACGATAGAGGGTAATACATTTTATCCATTTTCTTATAATCCTCTAAAATAATCTGATCCTGAGATTCAGTGGAGTGATCGTGATTTTCTCCAGAAACATCATAATAGTATAAGATTTCTTTCACAAAAACAGCTTTATTTCCTGCTAATTCAATTATTCTTGGTTGAATGGCGCTGTCGTGTCTGTCCATCAGCCATTTTTTCGATTTTCTTTCTAAAAAATATTTAAGCTCTATTTTTTTTAGTAAATGCCTTTTTGCCGTTCTAAGATGCAGCCAGCTTGTGCAATAAATCGACCACGGTCGGCTGGTATCATAGTTTTGATGATTGAATTCTATTTGTGCTTTGGTGGTGAAAGTTTGATCGGCAGGATACATTTCATAGGATCCGTTAGTTTTTATTGCTCCGGCTTTATAGTAATTATTTAATGTTGATAGAACATGATCTCCGGCTAAAAAATCATCACCATCTACTTCAATAATTACACTTTCATCATTTTGTACCAATGAATGAATTACATTATAAAAATTTCGTGAGGCATATTTTCTATCCTCGTTATCAACCAAGCAAATATCTATTTTCAAATTTTGTATATAATCAAGTATGGTTTGTACGGAACGATCACCTGAACAATCTGAAATAAGTACTATACCAAAATTATTTTCTTTTTGATTTACGATACTTTCCAGGCATCTTATTATTTTATTTTCTTGATTTCTAAAGCAAATAGAAAAAACAAAATTATTGGTTAAGGGTTTCCCCCATACTATATTAAGATCTTGTAATTGGTCAATCGTAACATTTTTTTCCACCCTACTTTTTTCAGATAAATAACTATTGTAGTTTTCATTGATTAATGTTTGGATACCACTTGTCCAATCCTTTAAGTCACTACGTTTGAGATAATTAAAATTGTAAAATGATTTGGTAGCGCCAGTAACAATTCGCATTCCGCTATGTTGCATTAAATTCAAAATAGGTGATTCTGCTAAAGTTTCATGCATGACTGAGGGGGAACCTTCTTCAACTAAATTCAAATACTGAATTAACGTAGTTTCATTTTTAAATAATTGACCATAATTACATTGCGTCATTATTAAAAATAGTTCATCAATATCGAGATTTTTAGAGTTATATGTTTTTATTCTAGAGTCTTTTGCCGCCAACTGTTGTTGGAATTCACTAAATTTTTCAATTTGAGCACTATCCACTTCGTAAAATAGATGAAAATGTTCTATATCCAAATCTTTTTTTTCATGCATTAAGAACTCTATTAATTCTAAGTAATAAGAAACTTCTGATCTAAGATTTTCTCCTTCAAAATAAATAAAAAAATCATTTTTTCTGGTTTCTTCTTTTTCTGTTTTTTTATAGAAATAGGGTAAAACAGTGGAGGGATGTGATATGTTTAAATATTCATTACAAATGAACTCTTGTATTTCATTGATGAAAATAACATGATTGGCTAATTTTAAAAAAGGAATTATAGATCTGCTAACTTCATGTACAATTAAAA
The DNA here is from genome assembly GCA_023251075.1 of Flavobacteriales bacterium. GTDB lineage: Bacteria > Bacteroidota > Bacteroidia > Flavobacteriales_C > JAHEZL01. Next base: position 3,317 of record JAHEZM010000005.1, read on the forward strand.
TAGTAAAGCAATTATCATTTGGAATGCTCTTTTCGAGAATAGCTGAAATTGTTTGTCGGTCAATATTTATTATTGCCACTTCAGCACTTTCAGGAATATCATTCACTATCTTAAGATTGATTTCCTCTTTTAATTTTTCTAATAAATATTTTTTGTAGCATGATTTATTAATAGGGTCAAATCCAATTCCATAAATCTTTAATTGACCGATTAAATCCTTGTTGTTAATTCTCATCACAAATAAATAATTTGAAAATACCTTGTTTTAAATTGCTTCAGAAAGCAAATAACTATATTGAAGTAAGAAATAAATTAGCAAACCATCCTGATCATCAAAATTACTGGCCATATGGTTATTAAGTCTTATAAATTGCGAGAAGAAATTTGACTTTTCTTCCACTGAAAAATCCTCTTTCAATAGTTTCTTTATAGAAGCTAATACAGAATCATATTTCATCAGTATTTCATCATCGATAGAATCTTCTTGCTTAGCTGAAATTATGAATTCAATAAAAGAATTAATTGCTTCAGATTGCGGTTTATAGAGATCTTTATATAAGTCATTGCGTTTCAAGAAAATATCTTCCACATTTTTATTTACTTGATCGTAGTTATATGTTTTGAAATCAGCTATAAATGAAGTATATGCTTTATTGAATACTTCTTTACAATTGCTTATTTCACTTTGAATATAGTATGTAAGCAGTGCATTTAATTTAATGGAAATGGTTGATGCGTCCTCATTTTCAAATAGCTTATTTTCAACAGATGAAGTGATAAAGTTTTGATATAGTTTATTGATTTCTAATATCTTTTGATTTTTCGCATTATTGGAGAAAGAGAAAAAATGGGTGAAGGTTGGTATGTCGTCATTATTGATTATGCTATGAGTAGAGGTGTTGAGTGGGAAGAATCTAAATCCTTGTGTATTATGATGAATTTGAAATTGATCTTTATTTTTTTCTAAATATTGTGTAATTATTTTCTTGAAATTATTACTGAAGAGCTTTGCATCTTCTTCATTTTTTAGTGTAAAAAACACAGTAGTATTTGGACCATAAAGCCAACTATTCAATATTTTATATTCTACAATGTAATGGTGCTCTTGAATAAATGAATTAAGTGTATCTTCGAGCCACGACAACGTTTTGGAGTGTCGGATAGTGAATTTCAATAGCATATAAGTTAATTAGGTAACCGACTGTGAAAGTATTATATTTTTTTAAGGTATTAGTATTTTAGATCTGGAAAAATGAAGGTATATATATTATATACATATAATGATAAAGAGTGGGATTCCATTTTGTGTAGTGAATATCTAAATAAACTACCTGCAAAAGACGCTGAAAGAAGTTTGAAATTCAAAAGGTGGCAAGACAGGCAAGCACATATTTTGGGAAGGCTTTTGCTTCGGGAAGGCTTATCTTTTTTAGGTTTCAAAAATGATATTGCAGAGATACAATTTCACAAATTGGGAAAACCTTATTTTAAAGAAGGTCCTTTTTTTAATATAACCCATAGTGGAAATTATGTTCTTTGTGCAATTTCTGAAGTGGAATTAGGGATTGATGTAGAAGAAATGAAAGATGTAGATATTCAAACGTTTGGTAGTATATTTTCTGAAGCAGAGATTAATGCAATTGATGTTGTGTCAAACGCAGTGGAAAAACAAAAATTATTTTATGAAATCTGGACAAAAAAGGAAGCTATTGTGAAGGCTTTGGGAGAAGGCATTACAATGAAATTGAAAGAAATAAATACCTTTCAAATACCATGCTTTGCAAAAGGAAAATACTACTATTTACATCTAGTACAATTGGATACAGACTATATAAGTCATGTTTCGGTGGAAGGTACAAAAGAAATTAAAATGAATCTTCAAAGAATCGATTTTCATATATGAAAAAAAGAAGGAGGCATTTAAAATGCCCCCTTTTGCCGCTATCCTCCTGCAGTTTTAAGAAATTGCATTTGATCCACTTTAACTTGTGTAACGAAGCTTTTTACTTTAAATTCCGCCAAAGACATTTTCTTTTTGCCTGCAGTTGCAACTGGTTGATTTTCAGAAGTACTTGCTTGCTCTTTACTTGCAGGCTCTTGATTAGGTTGATTAGTTTCCAACTGTTCAGTCATAAAATTAGGTTTTAGTAGTTTCGAAATTATACTTTTTTTAAAATATTACAAGCGTTACTAGTTTATTTTTTTGTTAAAAGCTCTGCGAGCCCTATAAAATATTCTATTCATAATGCTAACGTCTTCCGTAATTATTTCTGCCATTCCGTGCATTTCTGTATTAAATTGTATTTTGTAACTGTCGCTGGTGGTAAGCCCATTAGGCAGCACAACATTCACTAAATAAGTATTATTGTTATTGGTAGCCGAATAAGAAGTTACACTGCCGTAGATATATCCATATTCAGAAGCTGGAAAGTTATCGAGCAATATTTTCACTTTTTGTTTTTCTTTCACTTTTCCGAAGCGAAGGCCTTGAACCTGAAGTTTTCCTATTATTTCATTTTGCTTTTCTTTGGGAATGACAGATGCTATTTCATCTCCTTTTTTTACAATTTGGGTATTGCTCCAGTAATTAAAAAGGGATAATTGACCTGAGATGGGAGATATTACAAAATATTTTTCTTGAAATTGGTGTAATTGAGATTCTAATTCTTTGTAAGTGCTTTTTATTGCAATTTCAAAGTAGCGAAATTTTTCCTTGTCGTTAATCGATAAATTTTCTATCTGCATTTTGAAAGAAATGATATCATTAGAATTTGCAATAGTGGCTTCTTTCGAATCTTGGTATCTGGCAACTATATCAATGTACTGTTTTTCACTTTGATCAAGATCCTGTTGCGATATTACACTTTTACTAAACAAGATAGAATCTTTAGAAAATTGTTGTTTTTGTAATTGAACTTTTCTTAAAGCTGTTTTTTCTTTATCGAGAAGTAATGTTTCTTTCTTTCGTGCTAACTGCAATTTTTCTTGAATTTGAACAATTTGCGAATAATTCTCATTTAAGGAAATAAACGATTTAAACTTCTGACATTCATCGTAGAAAGCAGTGTAATAACTTTGAATTTCACCCAATTGAAAAGCAGAAGGAATATTGATGTTTTTTTCTAAAAGCAGCAAAGGGGAATTACTGATGCTGTCGAAAAGAGTGCTTTGTTCTCTTAGCTTAAGAATGGAATTGTATTCTGCTGAATTTTCAATGTATGCAATGATCTCGTCTTTTTTAAGTTGATCTTTGTCTTTCTTTAGTAATAGTAGTTTGCCATCCACTTTTGCGACTAATCGTGAGGGAGGATTACTGGTGGTAATCACTAAATTTCCTCTCACCACATCCGGGTATTTAATGATGTACAATAAAAACAATAGAAATATAAAAACTATTGTAACCAATACGGCTCCTCTTCTTATTAAATAGGGAGGCATTTTACCCATGATATCTTTAATATCATTACTCCTATTTATATTTTCTTCAATATCTACCATTTATTTTCCAAGTTCTAATTGGTTTTTCACTAAGTTGTAATAAGCACCTTGTTTAGCAACTAAATCGTCGTGTTTACCTATTTCCAATATTTCACCTTTTTCCAATACAACAATCTGATCAGCATTTTTAACGGTACTTAATCTATGGGCAATTACTACTACAGTTCGCCCAACGAAATACTCATCAAGATTATTTATAATTTCCTTTTCATTATTGGCATCGAGTGCGTTGGTTGCTTCATCCAAAAGTAAAATATTTGAATTTTTGTAAATGGCTCTGGCTAGCAAAATTCTTTGTTTTTGACCTTGACTCAAACCGATTCCATCCTCACCTATTCTTGTGTTGTATTCAACAGGTAATTGTTCAATGTATTCACGAATATTGGCCATTTTAGTGGCATATTTCAATCTTTTTTTATCAATAATTTCTTCTCCAATGGCAATGTTTTTGGCAATAGTATCAGAGAAAATAAAGCTATCCTGCGATACACAAGCAAATAAATTTCGCCATTCTTTGAAGCTAATATTTTTGATATCTGTTTCACCGTACGAGATATTCCCTTCGGTTGGAGAATATGATTTCAAAAGTAGTTTGAGTAAGGTCGTTTTCCCGCTTCCACTCGTTCCAACAATGGCCGTTACTTTTCCGTGTGGTAGGGTTAAAGAAAGATCTTTAATAACGATAGGGGATCTCGGACCATCATATTGAAAAGTAACATTTTTAATTTTGATGTCTCTAGGTTCCAGGTCAAATCTATTTCCTAAAATATCGTCATTTTCCTCGTTTTCTTTTCCATGAATTTCTGATAGTCTTTCCACACTTATTCTGGCATTTTGAAGAGTATGTAAAAAGGTAATAATTCCTCCCGTGCTCCAATTTAATTGCCCAACTATGTACTGTGTTGCAATCATCATCCCTAAAGTCATCTCTCCTTGAATAACCAGGCTGGCAGCGTAAAATGAAAGAAAAATATTTTTTAATTCGTTAATGATAGAAGCGCCAATTTGTTCGGTTTGTGTAAGCGTTACACTTTTAACACTTAATTTAAACAGCTTTGCTTGAATTCTTTCCCAATCCCATCTTTTTTGTTTTTCACAATTTTGCAATTTTATTTCCTGCATTCCATTCACCAATTGAATAGTATTGTTTTGATTTAAAATGGCTTGATCAAAATTTTTGTAATCGAGTTCTTTTCTCTTTTTCATGAAAATGATGATCCATGCAAAATAAAGTAAACTCCCCACCACATAAATCAAACAAATAGTAGTATTGTAAAAAGCCAAAATGGTGCCGAATACAATAATGTTTACCGCAGTGAAAAGAAATTCAACAGAGGCACTGGTAAAGAAATTTTGAATTCTTTCGTGGTCGTATATTCTTTGCAAGATATCGGCTGGAGTTTTTTTATCGAAGTAGGAAATAGGTAGTTTCATTAACTTGATGAGAAAGTCGGAAATAATGGAAACATTAATCCGCGATGTAATATGCAGAAGAAGCCATGCTCTTATTATTTCTCCTACTTTACCACTCAGAAAAAGAATAATTTGAGCAAGTAGTATAACATATACAAATCCTAAATCCTGATTGCTAACACCTACGTCAACCAATGATTGAGTAAGAAATGGAAATATAAGCTGAATAATCGTTGCAATAGTTAAGCTTAAAAATAACTGAAAGAAATATTTTTTATAGGGTTTAAGGTAATTGAAGTAGTATTTTATTCCGGCTTTGGTTCGATCTTTTTTTTCTTCTTCCTGATTATAAAATTCGGGAGTAGGTTCTAAAAATAGAGCAAACCCTTCAGGTTCATCTGCTTTGTTTTCTCTTTTTATCCAACCGTTATTAAACTCTTCTTTTGTTAAAGTAGCCAAGCCAAATGCCGGATCGGCAATGTAAACTTTGTCTTTTTTTATTTTATATATAACAATAAAGTGTCTATCTCTCCAGTGTGCAATACAAGGCAAAGGGGCTTCTTCACTTAAGGTTTCAAATGGTAATCTTGCCACCAGAGTATGTAAATTTAAATTCTCTGCAGTATCACTAATTCCTAAAATGGAAACACCCATTTGGTTGATAAACGATTTTTCGCGAATGGTATCAATCGAAATATTTTTGTCGTAATATTTAGTTATCATCTTAATACAAGCAGCGCCACAATCCATAGCGTCAAGCTGATGATAAAAGGGAAATTTCTTCATCAAAATTTCAATTAATGATTAGTTCTTGTTCGTCAACGGTGATAGCAATTCCTTTCCCAAAACTTCTCTCATTAATCAAATTGGTATTTTGAGAGTTGCTTTCTTTTTTGCTGTAATTATTGATGAAAGAGTAATTTTTTGCCACTTCAAATAAAAACCTTTGATCATTCACGAGGTAAAACATTTTGTTTTCTGCCGGTGCCTTTAAAGTTTGATTTTCTTCAGTATAGCTTTGACTTCCACCATTATCAAACAAAAGCATAAGTTGATTTCCTTGTCGACTCCATTTTCCTTTATTTAAACTGCCTTCAATTAGCGATGCAGGTAAAAACGGATCATCTGTTTTTGAGGAAAGATTATTTTTTCCGAAGCTACCATCTTTGTATAAAAACAATAGCTCAGATTCTTCAATAGATATATGCTTGATATATAAGTGTTCAAGATTCTTAAGAAAAAATTCATTCGATATTCTTTCTTCATCTCCGTGACTAATAGTATCTAAAAATCGAGTGTCTTCAATGATAACTTCTGTATTTCCATTTTTCTTTAGTCTCTCATAAAAATCAACCGTTTCCGATCCGTAGCTCTTCATTGCCTCATCTAATCCGCGTAATTTGATGTAATCAGATTTTTTCACGCAAAATCTTCCGAATGCATTTCTAAGAAAATAAAATTGTCGGTTGGTATCCGCAACTAAAAAAATATTTTCTGCTTCATTAAATTTATCATTCACGTATTTTGCAAAATCTTTTCCTGTATAATTATCTGCATCTACATTACAAATAATGTCACCACTACACAATTTAAATAACATGTTGCGTGAATGAGTACGATCAAAACACTCATTTTCGGTGTGACGATAATATTTTAAAACGCCAGATTTCAAAAAAGATGTTAATTCTTTTTTGATCCAATTTTCCAATCCGTCAGAGGAATTATAATCCAGAATTACGAATTCAACATTGTCGTAATCCTTATTATCTAAGAGGTTTTTAGTCAAAGTTTTTTTCAAATGGTGTAAACGATTCATGCAAACCGTTCCAATAGAAATTCTGTTAGTTGTCATGCTTAGTTAAAATTTATTTAGGTCACTTTTGTAAAAGTGTCGCAAATATAATTATTTTTGTCACCGAACCTAAAATGTCCTAACAATACTACAATGACTAAACTGACCATCCGTAACTGGATATCATTTTCAATCTATCATGATCATGAAAATTATGTTTTAACCAATGTAGTTAGAGATATTCCCCAAGATTTATTTAACAAAGAGATTAATCAGTATATGTTCAGCAGAGCGTACGACAGAGGAAAAAATCTTTTTTTAATGTTTGAGCTGAACACAGGAAGTGATGAAAAAAAGGTAAGAGCAGTAATTCAGGATATAGTAAAAAAGTATTTGGATCAAAACCCTTCCGAAGAAAGAAAAATTGAATATCCTGTTAATGATTGGTTTTTACCTTTTCCGTCTAATCATATTGAATATAAAGAGAATTTTGTTTTTGATATAATGGAAACCGGAGGGCTGAAGGCCTCTTTACTGGCAAAATCTTTATTGTCCTCTTCCTCCAAACATATTGTTGATTTTATTTCTAATTCCGAGGAATGGAATCCTGAATCGGCAATGGGTGTTGCCATACAGTTTCACTTGTCTTTAGGGCTTGCCTTTAATTCTAATCTTAATGAATTGTTATCTTTTTATGATTATTTTTTTGATAGTATAATTAAGAAGACTCAGGGATCGGAAGATAATTTTAAACAAAACCTCATTAGTGGTTTATCTGAAAATTTCGATAGTCAGAAAGAGGGATTGGTTAATTATGCTGAATATATAATAGAGATGCTGAAAAATCCTGATGATATTGAAGAAGAGTGGATGAAGCAGTGGTATTATGATTGTAAAAATATATCAGATGAGTTGAACCTTCTTCAAAAAAGAGGAGAATATGTAGTGCCTGAAAATTTTTCAATGGATGAAAGTAATTCAGCTTCACCAGAGTATCAAAGAAAGTGGCCTGTGTTAGAATACTACTTGCGTTCAATCAATTCACAATTGGGCGTTACAGATGTATATGAATTGAATTTGATTTATTCTTTAAAAGAAATTTTAAAGGAATTGAATACTGTAAAAGAAGAGGTAAATGGTTAATGGAAATCTTTATACAATGAAGGAGACAAATACCAATACTTGGATTTCTGTTTCTATATTTTACGATAATCTCGATAAATTAATTGTAGAAGCGGTTCTGCCATTTTCAAACAATTTATCATCGAAAGCAATTGTTAAAAGACATTTTTTTGATAGAAGAAGAGAAAGGGGTGAGCACTTGATGCTCGCTTTAGAACTCGAAAATCTTCAGAACTTGAAAATTGTTAAAGAGGAAATAGAAAAAATATTTTCACCATTTTTAAATCAAAATCCCGGAAAAGTTAAAGAATTTCAACTTCCTATTCTAGATTGGTTTATTCCTTATCCCAATGGTCACGTGAGGCTGAATAATAATTTTTCTCTAGATGTAATGGAAACCGGAGGTGTGCAAGCCACAAAGGTTTATGAGAATATATTAAGTATTTCTTCCCAACTAGTTCTTGATTTGGTACAAGATGAGGGATGGAACTCAGATTCGGCCATTGCGATAGGCTTTCAAGTTCACTTAGCATTTTTGAATTCCTTTAAGACAGATCTAGGCGAAATAAAGATTATTTATGATCAGTTAATGACCGATACTCTTCAGGTATCAATAGGCGATAATCAAAACACAAAGGATGAATTATTAGCTGGACTTGAAGAAAATTTCCTGGCACAAAAAGATGGTTTGGTAGAATATATCAGCTATGTATTAGAAAGCACTAAAAATCAAGAAGAGGAACTGGACGAATGGTTGTTAGGCTTTATGAAGAATTTAAACGAAGAATTTAAATTGCTTACTGCTATACAGATCAATCAGGATTTTGAACCTATAGAAAATTTCAAAATGAATATGGCTTTTCCTTGTAGTATAGAAAGACAACGATTGTGGCCTTTTATTGCCCAGTGTTTAAAAACAATCAATCGTCAGTTAGGCATTGTAGATGTATTTGAATTCAATCAAATATATTTTTTGAAAAGATCTGTTCATGAGCTAATTAATGAAAATGAAGAAAAATTAACCGAAGCGTAAAATATTTTAAATAGAAGACAAGATAACGTAATTATACTCAACAAAAAGTAAAGTTTCTAACCTAACTAAATTTTATGTTTATTGAAAAGATTATTAATGGCAATTTTCTTGCTTATGACGATAATTATATTGATCATAGACAATTTAAAAGTAAAGTTTTTGCCATTTCTAAAAGTATTATTAAGAGCAAGAATAATTCTAAAAAGAATATAGGGATTTATTTAAATAGATCCGTTAATGCATTGGCTTCAATTAACGCTTGTGTTATTAATGGCGTTACTTACATCCCCCTTAATCCTAAAGATCCTCTGAAGAGAACTTTAGAAATGATAGAACAGGCTGAGATAGAATTTATTCTGACTGAAGAAATCCATTCCATATTTTTTAGTGAGCATAATATCAATACTATTTTTGTTGAAAAGTTAGAGTTTCTTCAGGATGAAGGAGAATATGATTTACGAAAAAACTTTTCCTACATTTTATTTACTTCAGGATCATCTGGAGCTCCTAAAGGGGTAAAGGTATCTTCTAATGCATTATATAATACTTTAGATGCATTTAATGAACTTTATCCCACAACATCAAAAGACACATGGCTTTATAAAACAACGTATACATTCGACGTTTCTTTAACAGAACAATTTTTATGGCAATTGGTTGGAGGAAATATTGCAATATTGAAAGATGGCGATGAACGGGATCCCTTGGCAATTATTAATTCCATTGAGAAAAATAAAGTAACTCATATTAATTTTGTTCCATCAATGTTTAGACATTTCCTTCAGTTACTGAGTAAAGGAAATTTGGAAAAAGTCAGATCATTAAAATATATATTTTTAGCGGGAGAGCCTGTTTTACCTGAAATGATTATTGAGTTTAGAACTCTTAATACTTCTATTAAGATAATAAATTTATATGGCCCTACGGAAGCAGCAATTTATGCTACACATTACGACCTTTCGTTGTGGGATGGTAAAAAAAATATTCCTATTGGCTTTCCTTTAAAAGGAGTTGAGATTTTTGTTTTAGATAAATATTATAAAGAATTACCAACGTTGGTACCTGGAGAAATATTTATTGCAGGAATTAGTTTGGCGGATGAGTATATTAAAAATGAGCAATTAACAAATTCTAAATTTATTATCAATTCTGATAATCAAAAAAGGCTTTACCGAACCGGTGATGTAGGGAGGGTTCTTCTTGATGGCTCCATTGGTTTTTTGGGAAGAAAAGATAATCAGATTAAGCTTAGAGGGTTTAGAATTGAGCTTGAAGAAATTGAAAATGTATTGTTAAAGTTTGTTGGGATTAAAGACATTGTAATCACGCAAACTTCACCAGGCACTACAGATAATAATTTAATAGCATATTATTCTGGAAATAATAAAATAGATGAAGAGGAATTAGACTTACACCTAAAATCATATCTGCCGGCATATATGATTCCACAAGCAATTATCTACTTATCTGAGATTCCGAGATCTTCTTCAGGAAAATTAAAACGCAATGAGCTCCCCGAATTTTCTATAAAAAATAATGCGGAAATCATCAAGCCAATTAATGAAACCCAAAAGAAAATACAAAAGATATGGTCAAGGGTTCTGAAAATTGAAATGGAAAAAATATCAATAAAAGAAAACTTCTTTCGTTTAGGAGGCCATTCCTTGAATTTAATTGAAATAAGTTTCTTCTTACAAGAAGAATTTGGTTTTAATATCGGTATAAATGCACTTTATGTTAACTCTACGATTAAGGACTTGGCGGATCAGATAGAGGCTTTAATTTCTCTTAAAGAATCAAGCAAAAGTGAAATTTCAAATGAGCTAATGGATACAATCACTATATAAAAAAACAAAATGTTTAAAGACATTTATTTCATATACAAAAAAGATTTATCGGCAAAAGGTTTGCAGCCATTGATCTACCCAGGTTTTATTGTACTGGTAGGATATAGATATATCACTCATCCACTATACAAATTAGGATTAAGATTTTTAGCAAGGTTTTTCTCAAATGTTTTTAGATTTTTCACCAGTATAGAAATCCATCCTGGTGCTAAAATAGGGAAACCTTTTTTTATTGACCATGGGATAGGAACCGTCATAGGAGAAACAACTGAAATTGGAAGTTCTTGTGTGTTATACCATCATGTAACGCTTGGATCTACAGGTAAAGAAAAAGGGAAAAGACATCCAACAATAGGAAATAATGTAATGATTGGTGCGGGAGCAATTATTCTAGGCTCAAAATCTGTTGGTGATAATGTAAATATTGGTGCAGGTTCTGTAATAGTGGATTGCAATATTCCCCCAAATTGTACAGTAATTGGCAACCCATTTAAGATAATATATAGTGATACAAAAGGCAAAAAGAAAAAAGTACTTTCTTTCGAAGATATTTCTCTTAACAGGGAAACCAATGTAAGTTCCTTAAGGGTACCAAATGAAATATGAATTTAAATTAAAAATGTTATGAATTATAAAATTTCATTTTGTACCGTATGCATGAATAGACTTCAGCATCTTAAGCAAACGCTGTTGAAAAACATACAAGACAATAGAACTTATGAGAACTTGGAATTTGTTGTTTTAGACTACAATTCAGATGATGGGCTGAAAGAGTGGATAATGGATGAAATGGCAACATTAATCGAAAGTGGCAAGGTGGCTTATTATAGAACAGAGGAACCAAAATATTTTGACAGAAGTCACTCTAGAAATATAATGTTTAAGCTTGCTACAGGAGAAATTATATGCAACATAGACGCCGATAATTTTACTGGAGAAGGGTTTGCGCACTACATCAATGAAGAATTTAATAAAAATTCTAATATTGTTATTGTGCCCGATACCAAGAAAATATTTTATTATAAAAGAGATGTTTTAGGGAGGTTTTGTGCATTAAAAGAGGATTTTTTTAAAATTTCGGGATATGATGAAACCATGAGTGGTTATGGGTTTGAAGACGACGATCTCTACCAAAGATTTTTTCAATTAAACAGGGAGGAAGTTGTAATAAAAAATAAAGAATTCTTGCAAGCGATACAACATGATGATAGCGAAAGAATCAAAAATGAATTTAATTCTAATAATCTTCATTCCGCATATATTAATTATTTATCTCCTGATAAATCTGATATTATCTTACTTTATAATAATTTTTCCTTCGAAAAAGGGAGCATTATCCCTAATCACTTAAATACCCCTTCTCCATTTTTAATTGAAAATTATAAATGGGAGGAAGGTATATGGAGAGAAGAAGGGACCAATCTTCATCTCAAAAACATTGTAAATAATTCTGAAATAAATCTACACCGCGTTGGCAGTGATGATCAAATTGCATATGAGTATAATAACAATAAATATTACCATGTTTCTCATAAGGGGCTAACTGAATATTTAAGCTCCAAGCTTTCTTTAATAAAGAATCAAGGGCAATATTTATTTAATCAGATTCATAGAACTAAAATTAACCCTAGCGGGTATGGCAAATCGAAAATATATTCAGGTTTGGAAGCACTTGCAAATAGCTATTAAACAATAAAAATTTAGAATAATTAAATGGTTAATAATATTACAGAAGTTGAAACTCTAAATTCTCAGAAGAGAATTTGGTTGTTAAGTCAATTTGAGAAAGGGTCTTCTGCCTATAATAATTTTGTTGTTTATTCCATACAGGGAGATCTTTTTGTAAAGAAATTTGAGCAGTCAATACATAAAATGGTAGATAAGCATCCGGCACTTAGAAGTCGTTTTAAATTGACTGCAAATGGGTTAAGGCAGTATATTGAAGAAAAGCAGGAGGATCGATCCTACTATACATATAGTAAATATGAAAATAGTATAAGCATAAGCTCTATACTTAAAAAAGAATTTGATTTATATAGTGGCCCTCTTTTTTCAATTTTTTTGTTTAAAAAAACAACATCAGAATATTTATTTTTTCTCTGTTTCCATCATATCATCTCTGATGGAATCTCAATTAATTTTTTAGTAAAAGATATTATAAGTGATTATATAGATGTTGGCAACAACACGAATAGCATTTATGATGAAGACTATATTGTATATCATGAAGATGCACAGACTATAACGATTACAAAAGCTGAACAGGATTTTTGGCAACATCATCTGAAAGGTTGGGAAGGAGCATCCTCCTCAATAATTTATGACTATCCGGCAAATAGCAAAAAAAGTTTTCAAGGGGAGCGAATCACTTTTCGCATTTCAAAAGAGGATACGAAAAAAATAAAACAACAGGCATTAAAAAGTAAAACAACCCTTTATTGCCTGCTGTTCTCAATTTATCTTGTCTTTCTTCATAAAATTTTAAATTCTGAACAGATTATCTGTGGAACAATATTATCCGGAAGAAATAAACTAAATAATAATTTTTTTGGAATGTTTGTAAACACCCTACCCTATCACTTTACATTAAATGATGATCAAACTTTTGACCAAGTAGTCTCTTCAACCACTCAAAAGATTTTTAATTTCTATAAATTCCAGAATATGCCTTTTGATGAAATATTGAAATTAACTGGAGCTGAAAAGGAGAGGAGTAAAAATCCTTTATTTGAATCGGCCTTTCTTTTACAAGAAACACCATTTGAGTTTAAGGATGAAAATATACAATTTACATTTCTTCCCGAGGATAAGAAAACTTCAATTTTTGATGTCCTTTTGCAGGTGTATCAAAATAATGGTGAGTTATGTTATTCATGGGAATATGATAATACTTTACTTTCTCGGGAAAGTATGGAATATTACACTTGTGTTTTTGAGAATTTATTTAAAACGGTTGTGGACAATCCAACTATTTCATTAAAGGAAATAAGATTAAAGTAAAAAGAGGTAAAATGGGCAACAAAAATTATGATATAATTATCGTTGGTGCTAGTATTGCAGGAGCAACAGCAGCAATGTTATATGCGAAAGAAGGGTTCAATGTTTTGGTTATAGATAAAAAAGATGTTAATAGCCATAAGAAATCTTGCACTCATTTTATTCAACCTTCAGCTCTTCACATAATAAGCCGCTTAGATATTCAGAAAGAAATTGAAGATAACGGAGGTATAAGGAGTACCGCTGATTTTTGGTATGGAAAAGATTGGATTAGAGGAAGTGTAATTAAAGATTCAAGTGTATATGCCTATAATATTGAAAGGAGAATATTAGATCCTATTTTGAAGCAAAAAATGCTGGGTTATAAAAGCATTACATTTCTTCAAAATACGAATGTTACTAAGGTATTATTTGAAAATGATATTCCTATAGGTATATCATCCGACCAGCAGAATACAGTTGTTAATTATTATTCCGATATAATTATTGCAGCGGATGGAAAGTATTCAACTATAGCAAAGTTGATTAACGCAAAAGAAGAAAAATTTGCTAATGACAGAGTTACATTTTTTGGATATTATAATAATGCTAAATTAAAATCAGGAACAGTCTCTCAATTTTGGTCACTAGGAGAAAACATGGCATTTGCTTATCCTCTTCAAAACGATACGGTTTTATTGTCAGCCTATATATGTAGGGAACAAATGGATGAATGGTTAATCAATAGTGAAGAAAAAATGTATTCTCTTTTTTCTGTTCTTCCCGATGGCCCAATGTTAGCAAATTCTAAACTTCGAGATTCTGTGCACCGCATGTTAAATATAGAAAGTATTCGTAGGCCAGCTGAATATATAAATATTCCATTTATAGGAGATGCTGCTTTAGCGTTAGATCCCATGAGTGGAGTAGGGTGTGGCTTTGCGTTTCAAAGTGCATCTTGGTTAGTGGAACATACTGTTAAAGGGCTGAAAGCCGGAAATAAACAAGAGTTGTATACAGGGATTAAAGAATATGCAGCTTACCACACTAAAATGCTTAATTCCCATGCCAAAGGAATTTTTGCGGATTCAAAAGTTTCTAAAAATGAAAAAGAAGAAGTTTTTGATTTCATTAAAGATAGTCAGGTGTTATCAGAATATTTTATAAAACTGATTTATAGGCTTATTCAGCCTGAAAAATTTCAGCTAGAATTCATTAAAACAAAGAAAACATTAATCGAAAAATAAAATAGCAACATGAACATATACAAAACAAGGCCAATTAGATTTATACAAGTAGCTGAAAAAAATGATTGGCGCTTAAAAGTTTACAGTATTTCTTCAAAGAATGGAATTGTTCCTCAAGAATTAATTGACAGTATTTGGGGTGCTTTCGATTTGCTTCCTAGCCCTGCTATCTCAGACACACGTTATGGAATAGGATGTCTGATTCTTCATGAGGGAAATGATGGTAATTATATTGTTTTAAACTGGTGGACCGGAGAAAATATGATTGCCAGCAAAATATTACATAGTCAGGGAAATGGAATATATCATCCAATACAAGAGGATATTATCTCTTGTGTTTGGGAATTGGAAGTATTGTACTTTGAAAAACGATCTTGGACCGATAATATTCTGAAACATGGGCTCAATGAAGAAAATATCCTGAAATACTTAAAAGACACATTAAATACAGAAGTATGATGGCAATTATTCGTGAAATTAGAAAAGAGGAAATAAATAGCTTAGTAGAACTTTGTGAAGCACATGCTGCTTATGAAAAGGCTGCATATTTTGATAAGGAAGAGCGATCTGTTCGTTTGGCTCATCATTTATTTAAAGATAGTCCTTCTCTCTATTGTTTTGTTGCTGTTGTAAATGATGAAATGGTAGGATATACTTCCTATTCCCTTGAATTTTCAACTTGGGAAGCAGGATACTATGTTCATATGGACTGTTTATTTGTGACCGATCGGTATCGGGGCAATAAAATTGGTGAGCAGTTGGTGAATAAGATTAAAGAAGAGTCTAAATTAAAGGGGATTCGTCAAATTCAATGGCAAACGCCGGATGATAATGTACATGCCATTAGGTTTTATGATCGAATTGGAGGGGTTAAAAAAAAGAAATATAGATATTCTCTTGTTTTATGAACTCGGAGGTTTTATTGAAATATGAAGTTCCCTCATGGGTGAGTAGTGACAATAATGCTACTAGAATTAACATTACTCACCTCGGTGAGGTATTAGAATTTCCCTACAAGAATTTCCCTAACAAGATTGCTATAAACGATGGTAAAGTCAGTTATACATTCAAGCAACTGCAGGAATTAAGTTCGTTGTTGTCGAAAAAATTAACCCAACAAGGAATAAAGGCTGGTGATAGAGTAATAGTTCTTTCAGAAAAATATTGTGAAGTAGTTATTATAATGATTGCTATATGGAAATCAGAAGCAATTTATGTTCCTATTGAGCCAGAAAGTTATTCTAAAAGAGCTGATTTTTTTGAATCTTCTCTTGAGCCTAAATTGATTTTTGGTTCAGAACTACACAAACAAAAAATACTTTCTGATGTAGTCTTTTTTTCATTTAAAGAGATTGAGGACTTGCATAATTTTGAAAATATTTCTTATCCATTTGTAAAAAAATCATCTGTTAATGACATTGCATATATCATTCATACCTCTGGATCTACGGGTATTCCTAAAGGTGTATGTATTGAGCATAGGAAACTCATAAATTATTTTCATAATCACAATGAAGTTTTACGATTTAATGAAAAAAGCTACGGATTTAGTATTTCCCCATTTCACTTTGATGTTTCCATTGAAGATACACTTCTTCCAATTTCAACAGGTTCTACAGTTTACATATACAGAGGGCTTCCTGTCGCCTCAATAATTTTAAATATTCTTGAAAAGGAAAAAATTACTCATTTAATTGCTGTATCGACAATACTTACCCTTATCACTAGTAATACCAAAAAACTTGATGATGCTAATTTAAATAATTTAGAAATGGTTATGACGGGGGCAGAAGTTTGTGACAGTAATGTAATTAACAAGTGGTTAAAGAAACTGCCCCATGCTCGTGTTATTAATGCTTATGGCCCTACAGAAGTAACCATTGTTTGTTTAACCCATACAATAAAATCATCTGATACTGTAATTCCCATTGGAAAAGCCCTTACAAACAATTATGTTCATTTACTTGATGATGATGGAAATATAATCAAAGAAATCAACACAAAAGGGGAACTCCTAATTGGCGGTGATCAGCTAATGCATGGTTATTGGAATAATGAAGAAGAAACTAATAAGGTCTTTAAAATAATAGATGAAAAAATTTACTATAGAAGCGGTGATATCTGCTATAAAAATGATGACAATGATTATGTATTTGTAGGCCGGAAAGATAGTGAGCATAAAATAAATGGTAGGAGAATTAATCTTGGGGAGATAAAGCATTTTTTATTACTGCACCCTAAAATAACAAATGCTGCCGTTGGAATTATTAATGATTCTAAAACAAATGAAAAGAATATCATCGTTGTATTATGTTTTCACACAGAGATCTCGAAAGTTTTTTCAGAAGCTATTATTAATGAACTAAGGCAAATAATTCCATTCTATTTATTTCCAAATATTATTGGATTCTCAAATGATTTCATATTTGGAAAGACAGGAAAAATAGATGAAAAGGAAATGATTAGACAGTTTTCAGAAAAAATTATAAGCTATCCTGAATCAAAGATTTTTAGCCTAAACAATAACAACATTTTACCAATAAATTAATGATATGGAAAAAGTAATAATAGAGATAATTGAGGAGGTTCTGGGTTCTAAAGTAGAGTATTCGGATATACATAAATTTTCATTAATGGAAATGGGCTTGAATTCTATGATGGTTTTATCAGTATTAATGCAAATAGAAGAGAAAACTAAAAGTGACCTCTCTGAAATATTTGATGAAATGGAAACTCCCAATACCGTAACAGACTTAATCTCTATTTATAAAAAACTTGATAAACAGACCCTAAATAATTAAACTTATATGAGCAAAATTTATGATACCATAGGCATTGGATTTGGCCCTGCAAATATTGCAGTGGCAATCGCAATGGAAGAATTAGGATACGATAAAAAAGTTCTTTTTTTAGAAAAGGAATCATCAACAGTATGGCAAAAAGATATGCTTTTTGAAGGATCAGATATTCAAAATCATCCTTTAAGAGACCTTGTCACTCCTGCTAATCCGAGAAGTAAATATACATTTACAAATTTTTTATTTGAGCAAGGAAGGCTTTTTGAGCATTTTAATTTAGGAATGCATTTTCCTTTTAGAGTTGAATACGGCCAATATATTACTTGGGTGGCATCTCATTTCCAACATTTGGTTAAATACGATACAACTATTAGCAGCATAACGGTAGAAGAAGATAAGGGGGAATATATTTATAAAATAATACTTAACGATGGGGTTCAATATCTTGCAAAATCCATTGTAGTTGCAACTGGCAGAACACCTTATATTCCAAACGAATTTGTTGGCCTTGACCCTAATAAGGTTATCCATTTAACGAAATATCTTTCTACAATTAATTCGCTTAAAGAGGAAGATGTTCAAAGTATTGCTGTCGTAGGGGGAAGTCAGAGTGCAATCGAAATTTTACTTCATGCCTCAGAAAGATTTCCTCAAGCTGATATATTGGGAGTAACAAAAAGCTTTGGTTACCGAATGAAAGATGTGAGTCCGTTTACAGGCGAAGTATATTTTCCTGAATTCGTAGATTTATTTTACAAATCTTCAAAGAAAAATAAAGAGAGATTAATTAACGATTTACATTTTACAAATTATTCTGCTACAGATTTAGATGTATTAGATGAATTGTATCGTAAAATGTATCAGCAGAAAATACAGGGAAAACAAAAGATTTTTATTGAAAGGAGTGCTGATATAACTAAAGTAATTGAAAACGGTAAAATCGAAATTCACTTTGATTCTATTGAGAAAGAAAAATCATCTGTTCATGATATTGATCTAGTAATTTTAGCAACAGGATTTAAAAATATTGGAACTAAACCTCATCAGGAAAAAATCCCAAAAGTTTTTATGGATTTAAGTAGGCATTTATCTTTAAATTCTGACGAATGTATTGATGTATATCCTAATTATCGGGTAAAAATGAAGCCTTATCTGGAGAATGCTTATTGCTTCATGAATGGTTTTTGTGAATCCAGTCATGGAATGGGAGACGCTGGGTCTTTCAGCTTGTTGGCATTAAGATCACGAGCAATTGTTAGCGCACTAAAGAAAAAAGAAGAGAGTTTCCAATTAGAAAATGCAAACTAAACTACCAAACTAAATCACCTATCTAACCTAACCAAACTAACCTAATAATGAGTGAAATTGAAATTGATTATCCACTGGTATGGGATGCCGATGTTTTGCATAAACCTTATGAAATTATTGACAATCCTATTTTGAATAGGCAAAACTTATTTGAGTCTAATGTAAGAAGTTACCCTAGAAGAATTCCAATTGTTCCAAACAAAGCCAAAGGGATATACATTAAAGATATTTCGGGAAAGGTCTTTATTGATTGTTTAGCGGGTGCAGGCACAATGGCGTTAGGACATAATCATGAATATATTAAAGAGGCCATGATTTCTTTAATTAATTCTGATCATCCTATACATTGCCTTGATTTGGCAACAGAAATTAAGGACCAATTCGTTACGGATGTATTTAATATTTTACCAGAAAATTTTAAAAGAACTGCAACTATTCAATTTTGTAGTCCAAGTGGCGCAGATGCAATAGAGGCTGCATTGAAGCTGGCAAAAATAGTTACAGGGCGGAGCAATATTTTATCATTTCATGGAGGGTTTCATGGAATGACCCATGGAGCCCTTTCTATCACAGGAAATCTTTCGCCAAAAAAAGGAATTTCTAATTTGATGAGTGGGGTGATGCAACTTCCTTATCCCTATCATTACAGATGTCCTTTTGGAATAGGGGGTCATGAGGCAGAGGAAATAAGTTTGCATTATATTGATAATATTTTATCAGATCCTGAAAGCGGAATTACTTTACCTGCTGCAATAATTCTCGAAATTGTACAAGGTGAAGGAGGGGTTATTTCGGCTTCTAAATTCTGGTTACAGGGAATCAGAAAAATTGCTACGAAATACAATATTTTACTAATTATTGATGAAGTTCAAACAGGCATAGGGAGAACAGGAAAAATGTTCGCATTTGAACACGCACAAATATCCCCTGATATATTAGTTCTTTCGAAAGCAATTGGCGGAGGTCTGCCATTAGCAGTATTGTTATTTGATAAAAAAATTGACAAATGGGCTTCTGGTGCGCATACCGGAACGTTTAGAGGAAATCAATTGGCAATGAAAGCAGGATCTGCAACTCTAGAGTTTATTTTAAAAGAAGATATTTTATCTCATGTAAGAAATGTTTCGGAATATTTTAATGAGAGATTAATTTATTTGAAATCTCTATTTCCAGTGATTGGTGATGTTAGAGGTAAAGGATTGATGCTTGGCCTTGAAATAGTAAACATTGCTGATGATCCAAATAATTTGGGCAGTTATCCGGGGAATAAAGAATTATCGCGAATTATACAGCAAGAATGCTTAAAAAGAGGATTAATAGTTGAATTGGGTGGTAGGAATAGTAGCGTGATCAGATTCTTACCTCCTCTAATTATTACAAAGGATCAAATCGATGATGTATTAAATATTTTGCACGATTCAATTAAAGTATCAATCTCAAAAAAATAATCAATATGGATTTAATAAAAAAAGTAAATTGGAAAGGATTAAAACATGAGTATGGTTTAGATGGACAGAGATTACTTCCATGGGAAAATGCCAATTTCCCTTTTGGGGGCGCTTATTGTGTCGTAAAATCAAATACGAATTCTCTCCAACATGTTAATCAACCTGATGACGAAGATGAATTTTTTATTGTTATAAGTGGTAAAGCAAAAGTCTTTATTGATGGTGATTTTTTTGAAATAGAAAAAGGAGATCAAGTATTTATTCCAAAAGGGACTTCTCATTACGTAGAAAACACATATAACGAAGATTTTCATTTTTATGCACTGTGGTGGAATTCTGAATCAATAGGTAATCACATTAATCAAAACAATCAAATTTTTAACCATGGCTAAATATATTGTAACAATCGCACCTCCAACCCCTAATGGAAATTTGCATCTAGGTCATTTATCAGGCCCATTTCTGTCCGCTGATGTTTTCGCAAGATTGCAAAGAATTAAAAATCATGAAGTATTTTTCACTTGTTATTCAGATGATCATCAAAGCTATTTATTACGGAAAGCTGTTCAAGTTGGGGAAAACCCACTTGAATTGGCAGGTCATTATTGTGATGAGATAAAAAGAACCTTGAATGCAGCTAAAATATCTGTTGATTGGTTTATGAAATCAGGAAACAATTCCTATTTTTTTGAAGCGGTAAAGTATTTTTATCAAGGAGCAAAAGCAAAGCATGCAATAGGGAAAAAAATGGACGAAGTTCCTTATAGTGCTGAAGAAAAAATATATGGTTACGAAGGGTTTGCCACAGCTACTTGTAATTTTTGTGGCTCATCTTCTGATGCTAGTCAGTGCGAAGGGTGCGGATACCCCCCAACGATGAATCAAATGGGAGATTTTAAATCTGTTTTTACTCAGAAACCACTCGGTAAAATTAAAGTGGAGAGGGAATACCTAAAACTAGATATATATAAAGATCTTCTTTTAAAGAAGTATGACCAAAAATCAAGAGTGCGAGAAAAATTAAATCAATACATACAAGAAGTTTTAGATAAGGTAAGTTCAGAATGGTTTATTGACCGTCCGGGAGAATCTGGGATAACAATTAATGTTGATTCAGAAGATCATGTTATTCATACATGGTTTAGTGGTATTGCAGGTTATATTGCAGCCACTAAAGAATATGATGCAAAAAACGATAAAAAAGTATTTGAAGAATTTTGGTTGTCCAAGGATACTAAGTTGGTTCAGTTTTTAGGGTTTGATTGCTCTTTTAGTCATGCTATTGTCTATCCTTCTTTACTTAGTAATCATGAGGAATTGGTCCAAGATAATTATGTGTTTACTAATGAATTTTTAAAACTAGAAAATAAAGATTTTTCAACAAGTAGGGGGCATGCTATATGGGTAAATGATTTCTTAAATGAATACTCTTTAGATGCTGCTCGTTATTATTTAGCTATTTATTCTCCTGAGGAAAAAGTATCGAATTTCAGTAAAAATGAGTTCATCCAATGGAATGAGGAATTTACAAAAGCAAAGGAAGATCTTTTAAATAATTTCATTGTAGTATCAGAAAAAAAGATAAGTTTTGATCTTGTTGTCAACAAGCATTCAGAAGCTCTGTCCAAGGTAATGGAAGCATGGAACCGATATTCTTCAGTTCCTGAATATTCTATGAAAAAATTGGCCACTGAACTGTATGTTTTTCTGAAGTATATAAATCAATATTGCAACAATGATGAAACAGAAATGGTGTTGTTATATAGTATTTTAGGAGAAGCTATACATCCTGATTTTTCATTAGAATTAAAATCTAAATATCAGTTTAAAAATCATAATTCTTTTGAGGTACTAAAAGCGTTAGATTTTCATGAAAGCTATACAACCATCTGAAAATTATATTGAATAAAATGCTAAAAATTGTGTTTTAAAGACAAATGTCATGGGACCTTTATTAGAAATACAAAAAGATAATTTTCCTGCAAATAATTTTTATTTCTGGTCGGCATTATAACAGTATGGAAAACATAGATTTCGATGTAATAATAATTGGAGCGGGTATTTACGGAGCATCAATGGCGTATTCTTTATCTAAATATGGACTAAAAATAGTTTTAATAGAAAAGGAAACCCCTGGAGGTGCGGGATCAAGTAAATACTCAGGAGGAATTGTGCGGGTTTATGATGAAGATGAATCTTTAATTGCTAATAATCTTGCAGGACTTTATGAATTTGCCAATTGGAACTCTATAGGATATCCAGGAAACTCTCCTTTTTTCCAAACGGGATTATTATATCTGCTAAAAAACGAGTCTGTTATTAGAGCAAAAGAAATTATAGAAAGGAGTTGTTCAGATGAAACAGAGTTAATCGAGTCGGAACAGCTTATTGATAATTTTCCCTTTTTAAAGAATCATACGGGTGATTATCTTTTATATGAAAAAAATAGTGGATACGCAGATGTACGGTTAACAATTAAAAATCTTATAGAGGGTTATAAAAGCAATGGTGGTTTATTGCTAGAAAATTGTAATGTTGAATCAGCAATAAATAATGATGGAAATTGGAGCGTTAAAACCACATTTGCAAATCTTCATTCAAGTGTTGTTGTTTTCACAGTAGGGTCTTCCATCAGAAATTTTTTTCCTGATTTAGAAGTCTTTACTAAATCCGTACCTCTTACTTTAATAAGTGAGCGTGAAACCCCCTTCATATTACCGGTTATTGATGAAATTAATAATGTTTTCACCAGGCCTCTTAATGGTGAATTCTTTTTTTGTGGTACTCCTGGAAAACACATTAACGAATTTCCGGAACAGCTGCCAAAATATTCAGAAATAGAATTAGAGGATGTATTATCAAAAATTTCTAAGGTCAATGGAAAAAATTATTCTGCAAATGTGATCAATGGCTTTAATGGCCATGATTCCTATACTAATGATTGTCGGCCTATTTATCAGTTTCACAAGATATTCAAAGGGGCATATTATCTATCTGGAATGTCAGGAAGAGGTTTTAAATCTTCACTTGCCGTAAGCAAAAAGGCAACAAAGGAAATAATAGAGTATTTACAAATATCTAATGAACTTAAGTGAACTCTATTTTTAAAATAGGAATGGTAGCGAGTATAAGCGATTTTACATCTGTTCATCGTGAAACTTTTAAAAATGCGGCAAGCTTATTTAGTGCATTGCATTTAAATATAGATAGTTCACGATCTCCTAGTTTATTATGGGAAGACGATTTTGCCAGTGAAATAGGGGGAATGAAAAGTGCTTTAAATTTAATTAAGCGTAAAGCAAATATAGTAATTGGTCATTTTGCTTCTTCGGCCGCCCTATCAGCATTAGAAACATATAATAATCAAATTCCTGTTCTATTACCTGCAGCAACTCTAGATAGAATAACTGAGAATCATTCCAATGCTTTTCGTTTAATAGGTAAAGACAGTGACCTGATAGAATATCTATTTGCAGATATCAATCCCCAAAAAAACAGGATTCTTATTTGGGCAACCCATGATGGTTCTTTACATGGAAAAAATATTCAGCATTTCGCGAAGCTGTTTGCAGATAAATTTAATATCATCATAGCTACGGAATACTCTGAAAGTGTAAATTTTATATTATACTCTGGTTCTTTTTATAATAGTATGGAGTTCTTGAGAAATTATAGTGGTGTTTCGTGTCCTATATTATTTACAGATGACGTAATTCATCCTAATATCGGTGATGAAATAGCTAAAAATAAGTTGGTTGATATTACAGCGTATGGATATTCATTAGATAAGAACCAGACTATGCGGGAATTATCTGATATTTATACAAGTCGATTTAATAAAGCTCCAGGAACTTATTTTTTTGAAACTTATTCAGCTTTGCAAATCGCTTTGCAAATCGCTCTTATTTACAATAAAAAGCAACTCCTTTCTTCTGAAATAATAGAATTGCTACAACACAACAGCTGGGATACTGCATTAGGAAAGATTAAATTTCAGAAGGGAGAAAATAATTTAGACCGCTATTCAAAATTTATTTTTAAAAACGGAAATCTAATAGAAGAAAAATAAATGGAAAATAAAATTGAAGATATTCTAGATAAAGAAATCGATAAACTAAGGCGCTTTAGTAATAAAATTAACCCGCAAAAAATTTATGAACTACCCATTGAGCAGAGTAGGAAAATTGCTAAAGAAAGCATTTTGCCATTTACTTTAAAAAATGAAAAAAGCACTTCTTATGTTGAGCATGAATTATTTTTTGGTAATGAAGAAGCTATTAAGATTAGGGTTTATTCTGCCGATAGAAAAGATTATCAAACCGGAATTGTTTTCTTTCATGGAGGTGGGTATGTATTATATGATGTAGATGTTTATCACTCATTATGCGAATTTATTAGTGAAGCTTGTAATTCTAAGGTCATTTTTGTTGAATATAGAAAACCTCCTTACTATGAAATAGTAAATACTTATCAGGATTGTAAAAATACCTTGGATTGGGTTGTTTTGAATAAATTATTTTTAGGAATAGACAATATTGTTTTAATGGGAGATAGTGTCGGCGGTAATCTTGTTCTAAAAACTTTCCAAGAGTCGGAAAAAAATATCGATTTAATTGTTTTATGTTATCCGGTTCTTTCTTGGAATTTTACAAATTTATCTTATCAAAAATATGGTGAAGGATATTTCTTAGACCAAAAGTTAATGGAGTGGTTTAAAAGAATTTCTTTTGGTCATTTAAATGATGATGAATTAAAAAAATATAACTTTACTTTTTTTAATGAAGAGATACCTAATTTGATTTTGATTTCGTCTGAATTTGATGTGCTTCGAGATGAATCATTTATATTTCAAATGCAACTACAATCCCAAAATTCCAAATCAGTACATCTTCACTTTGAAAATATGGGTCATAACTTTCTATTGATGGCAGGGAGATTTAATTCAGCAAAAGATGCACTCATAAAAATTTGTAACCAATTAAATATTCATATTAACCAATTAAATCATGAACGAAAAATTAAAAATCAAAATTGAGCATTATGAAAGTAAACTTTCATTTGAAGCCGATTCGTCGGATGTTTGGACTGCGGTTGACAATAAGGAAAATGTAATTGTTTTAGACGCAAGGTCGCCAAAAGCATATGAAAATGAACATATTGTGAATGCAATTAACATTCATCATAAACTAATGGATGAGAATACTACGAAGCATTTAGATAAAAATGCTCTTATTATTACTTATTGTGATGGTATAGGATGTAATGCTTCTACAAAAGGCGCTTTGAAAATGGCCAAATTAGGGTTTGATGTAAAAGAGCTTTTAGGAGGTTTAGACTGGTGGAAAAGAGATGGGTATCCAACCCACATCTTGAGCACAAATAAAATTGCAGACCCTTCTTGTTGTATTTAATATGAATTGCCCACAGATCAAACTCTGTGGGCAATTTTTAATGCCTTATTCGATGAACGAAATCAATGGATTTATTCATTTTCTTACTGAAAAGAAAATTGAATTACAGTGTAGTGAAGGACAATTGAAGATTTCCGCACCTAAAAATGTATTAACCAATGAAATCATTTCTGAAATACAGAAGAATAAAGCAAAGCTAATTGAGCTTTTAGTCTCCATCGAAAGCAAGGATCACAGACCTTTAATTCAGAAAATAGAAAAACAGGAAGGAATTTATAAAACTACCTATTCGCAAAAGGCTCAATGGGCAAAGTATAACTTTTCTTCCTTTTGGATTGCTGAAAATGGGTGCTTAATAAAGATTTTTAAAGAAATAAATCTTGATTTATTCAAACAAGCGTTATGGTTATTTGTTTTTAGGCATGATTGCCTTACCTCTCACTATGAATTTACCGACGGAGATTTGGTTCAGGTTACTCAGGCTCAAAACCTACGAACCCCAGCGTTAAGGGTGTTAAAATTATCAAATGTTGCTGATATTTCAAGTTCCTCTAAGGAAATTTACCACAAAGAACTGAACACTTCTTTCGATTTAAATAAAGGTCCTTTATTTAGAGTAACAGTAGCTTCTTTTAATGAAGAGAATCACCATGTTTTTTATACTATTGATTCTAGCATTTATGATAGGATGTCTGAGCATATTATTATTAGTGAAATAGACGAAATATATGAATGTTTAAAAAATAGAAAGCACATCAATTTGCCTGAAATTAATTTTCAATACCATGAATTTAGTGAATGGGAAGACACTTTGCTTAAAGGTAAATATGGAAATATTCTGAGAAATTATTGGAAGAAATATGTAAGTTCATTTAGGGAAGTAACCTATTTACCTACAGATTTTCCTTATGATTACCGCAAATCAAATTCAATGAATTATTTAGATGCATTTGAATTTGAAATTAAAAATTTTTGTAAACCAACTGCAATAGAGAAATTTGAATATATTTCCGGAACACGTTCTTCATTTAAATTTGTTTCAGGAGGCCTTTTTAAATTTACATTTTCTGACCAAAATATAATTCTACAGTTAAGAGATTTTTCCAAAGAAAATGCTATTTCCATGTATTCTATATTTCTTAGCGTATTCTATTTGTTATTTCACAAATTATCGAATCAAAAGGAAATTGTAATTGGAAATTGCGTTTCTTTAAAAGACGACCCTAAACTAAATCAAACAATAGGGTTTTTTACAAATATTATTTTTACTAAAGCAGAAGTAGACGAAAAAGAAGAATATTTATATTTTGTTAAACGGGTTATGAATGATTTCATAAATTGCTATGAGCATAAAAATTATCCGTGGGAAAAAGTTCTTGAAGAAAGTAATAATGCTTACCATAAGTTATCCTTATTGTTCCTTGATTATTTAAATCTTGGTGAAAGGGAATCCGAAGAGGATAATGGGCGGTTAGAACATGAAGAGGGAGCCCCTGCTATATTTGATAACAGTTGTTTTATCCATGAATATAGAAATGCAATTCAGTTCCAGTGGATATATTCTAAACAATTATTTCATGAAGAAACGGTAAAAAACTTCATTGAAGAATATAAAAAAATACTTTTTACAGTGGTTAATAACCCTCAGAGCACAA
This sequence comes from Flavobacteriales bacterium, assembly GCA_023251075.1. GTDB lineage: Bacteria > Bacteroidota > Bacteroidia > Flavobacteriales_C > JAHEZL01. The sequence goes on from JAHEZM010000005.1 coordinate 30,865, forward strand.
TTAAAAATATTCTACAATGAGCTTATAACCATTGATTTAGTTTCAGTTGTTTTTTAAAATCAATAATTCTGCATAATTCAATACTGTATTAAAATGGCTTCCGCTACTTGTGTTTTGGCCGTGTAAACAGTAGGTATACAATTCAGGATCATCCATGATGGATAACTTATTTTGAGCCAATAAATGATGTAATACAGGAGTATCTTCTTGTTTGTTCAAACTTGAATAAATTCCCATTTCAGATTTAAGGCACATTAAAGTTCCTTCCCATCCGTCATTGCGGGGGTTGGCCAGGTATCTTTTGCCAGTGCTTTTATCATAAATAATTAAACTGGCTAATGCACAGGCTGGTTTTTTTGAGAATTCAATAAAATTTTTCTGATTAAACAATCGGTCTTTACTGTAAATATCATCGTCATCCCAAATACAAATGTATTCTCCTTGAACACTTTGCGTAGCAAGATTTCTTTTATCTCCTAAAGTAATGGGTTCTTTGGATTGTATTCGGTAGAAATAAATGTTTGATTCGCCTTTGTGAGTCACATCTGACTTACATTTCAATATATTGTCATCATTTTTTTGTACATCAATAAGTTCTATTTTATTAAAACTATTGTCCGAATTAACAAAGTCATTGGTTTCTTCGTCCTCAGCCATGTAAAAAATGTTGAGGTCTTTGTTCTCGTAAGTTTGTGCTTTAAAATAGGAGATAGAATCTTTTAAATAATTGACTCTTTGGTGTGTAATACAAACACAGGATATTTTTTCTTTCATTTTGAAATTACATATAGGTATTAATAAATTCTTCCGGGAAATTGAGGCTTTCGAATACTCTGTTTTCCTGATCTTTTAAAAATGGATTTTCCATCATTCCACTTAATACATAAACAAATGGAAATTGATCGGGGTTGTCATCGAAAGGCACAAAAAATTGCAGATGAAGTTTAGAAGTGGATACATCTAAATATTGAATGAACATTTCTACATTTTCTTCGCTTCCTTCATGAATAAATTTGTAATAAAAGTAGTTGAGCTGATACCAATACAAGCGGAAATAATATTTTTCAAGCGCCTCATATTGGTTGATTTTCTGCAGATATGCTTTAATATCATCGAGAATAAAAAAAATACTTTTGATATGTTTTTCTGTACAGGCAGAAGTCATGGTGGATCCTTGCCGTTGAATATAGGTATAGTAGTCTTCGCGAATTACTTTTATCTTTTTACAGCTGGATAGGCAACTTACATTTTGTGCGAGATCTTCAAAGAATACTTCCCCAGGGAATCTACATTTACCATTAAGAAAAAGTTTTGCTGAATATATTTTATTGGCACAGGAAGGTAAAATTTTCATACAGAGAAATGACTTCATTATTTTGTCGGCAGAATATATCCCTGCTTCAATACCCTTATCTATTCCATGATTTCTTTCTTTCTCAATATTTTCTTCGTAAGTGTTTACTATTTCTTTTGTAAACAGCAAAGCATCTACCTCTTCTTCATTGGTAAGCTCCTTATATATAGAGGTCAATGCATTTTCAGGTATAGTATCATCGCTATCAATGAACCAGAAATATTTGCCTTGAGCAATTTCAATTCCTTTGTTGCGCGCAGTACCTTGCCCCAAGTTATTTTGCGAAATGTATTTAATGAAAGAATATTGCTGGTGAAATTTTAAAATTATTTTTTCTGAATCATCTGTACTTCCATCATTAATGAGAATTAATTCAAAATCAGTGAAACTTTGATGGATAATAGAATTTAAACAATTCTCTAAATACCTCTCCACATTAAAAACCGGAATGATGATACTAAAAAATGGTAATGAATTCATAGTTCTTGTTCGGTTACACGTGATCAGGCATTGTTAAGTTATGTTCAAAAGTACTAAATAGTTATATAAATAATTGCTTTTTGTTTTTAACTTAGCTGCTTCACTAACTTAACTATGAATATTACCGATAAAAAATGGGTAGATGCCATCTACAAACCTCGCTGGATTCTTTTTACATGGAAGTATACTGATTGGAATGTTATCTATTTCAATTTTCTTTCTTCTTTATACAAAGAGTTAAATTCCAGAAAAGAAATTTCAAGTATTTACATTACCCGATTTCAGGTGGATGAAAATGAATTCAAGGTAAATATTGCTGTTAATACATCAATGTACCATGTTGAAGAGATTCGGAAATTTGTTTTTGAAGAGTTTGATAAATACAAGGGGTCAAGTTTTTTTGCGCTGGAGAGTAAATATGATCAGATAGAATTTAAAGATTATCATATTTTTTCTGGTTTAGGTGCGAGCAAATTATTATATGAAAGTATTTTACCCATTACTTCAAATTGTTTACTCTCTTTTATGGCTGAGTTCGGAGAAAATTTTGATTTAGAAACTGCTTTAGAAAAGTCGATTCCTATTACATTAGGTTTATTACATGCTGCCGGATTGGAGAAAGATCAAATGCATTTATTTTATGATTATTTTTTTAATCTTCAATTAAGGCATATTAATACGGTGGAAACCAATGATGAATTAAGAGATAATTATATTAATGAGGTAAGGAAGAATTATTTACTACAGAAAGATGCTTTTATAGGCATTAGCGATTATTTAAGTGATGCCTTACTAGAAAATGAAATGGTGGATGAAGATTGGATTAATGAATGGTTTGGGGAATGCAGAAAGATTCGTGAGCAGGTAATTCATTTGCCTGAACATATGTATATAGCATCGTTTAATTTTCAACCTGATGAGGATAGTAAATTAGATTTATTGACTCAGAAAAAATTCAATATTATACAAAGTCTTTTAAGCGAGGTTCATTGGCAAACAGGTATCACCTACGTTTATCACATGAATTTAATTTATGCTTTAAAAGAGGGTTTTAAATCTATTTTTGAAACTAAACAATATCAAAAATACTAAGCAATTAATTTATGAAATCATATTTGTTTTTGGCAGTTATTGTAGCGTTTAATATCAGCTATGCAGGCAACGATACGCTATCGCTGGAAAATGCGATTGAATTGGTTTTAAAAAACAACTACGATCTTCTGGCTACTAAAGCGAATGTTCAAATTGCAAAAAAAAATGCTACTTATGGTAATGCAGGAATGTTACCCAGTATAAATTTAAACTCATCTTCTTCCATAGCAAGTTACGATCGTCGCCAAAGACTGAGTGATAATACAGAATTATATGGAAAAGGAGCCCCTTCTTCTATTATTATAGCTGGTGTTGGTTTTGGTTGGACAGTATTTGATGGCGGTGCAATGTTTGCAAAATATAGAGAACTAAAGAACGAGCTTTCCTGGAATGAGGAAGCTTTCAAGTCAAGTCTTGAGTTGGTGGTGGATAGTGTAATGATTCAATATTATACGCTAGCAAAACAACAAAAAATAGTTTTTTATAAGCAAAAATTTATTGAAATGTATGAGGAGAGAATGCGTATTGCTGAATCGAAGTGGAATTTAGATCTATTATCAAAGAATGATTATTTACAGGCTAAGGCAGAATTGAATTGGCAAAAGATGCATTTCCTTTATGACGACAATATTCTAAAGGCGCAAAAGGTAAATATGAATAAACTTTTATGTCGTGATTTAGAAATAGATTTTGTTGTAAGCGATGAATTTTCTGTTTCTTATAATCCGTCTTTCGAAGAGCTGAAAAAAACTGTTGTTTTAAACAATCATTCTATTCGTTTGCAAGAATTAAATTTGGAGAAAGAAAAATTGATTGTAAAACAAGCTAATTCTTTAATGTATCCAAAAATATCTCTTTACAGCAATTATAACTTCTCTCAAAATAAAGCACAAGCTTCCTGGATTCAGTTAGATCAAACATTGGGCTTTAATGCCGGGGTTAATGCATCTTGGTACATTTATAATGGAGGTAATGCAAGAAGACAAATTGCTAATTCCAAGATATTTTTAGATCGATCAAATTTGAAATTAGAATCAACAAAACTAGTGGTGGAGGCATCATTGTTAAACGCATACAATTCTTATTTATCCAGTAAAGAGATCTTAAAAATGGCCGAAGAGAATTCGTTGATTGTAGAAGAACATCTCCATTCAATGATGGAAAGATTTAAATTAGGTCGTTGTATCTCGTTAGAGTTAATGCAAGCTCAGCAAACATATGAATTATCTCAAGTTCAGGTGATTGATAGTAAGTTTCGACTTAGAATTGCAGAATTAGAATTAATGCGTTTAAATGGTGAATTGGTGAAAATGTAATTTATTTTCTTTTCGCTGCCCTTAGATAAATAACCCTATCTTCGCGGCATTATGAAAAGGATAAACGACTTCCGAAAACTCTTGGGTGTTGGCGCAAATGCTGATTTAGCAGAGCTTAAAGCCATTTACAGAAATTTCATGAAGGAGTTCCATCCCGATAAATTTCAGGAGGAAGAAGCCAAGTTAGAAGCAGAAAGCAAGAGTAAAGCAATTATCGAAGCCTATCATTTTTTAGTGAGTATTTCCCCCGAAACGCATGAACAGAATAAAGAAGCGTATACTAAAACTCTTACCACTTCTGTTATTGCTGATTTTGAATTTCAAAAATCGGTTTTAAAAATCACTTTTGTGGATGGAAGTATCTACGAATATTTTGGTGTTCCTAAAAACACCTTTGTGAAATTAATCAATGCCGATTCTCCGGGTAGATATGCTAAGCGACACGTTTATGATTCTTTTCCATTTAGAAATCTAAAGAAAACAGATTAGTTTCTTGAACACGGATTATTTCTTTTTTCAGCAAATTGTTTTCCTGTACCCAACCAATGTTGTTTTCAAAACGTATTCTATGGTTAAACCATAAAACTACTAGGTTATGAATACTAAAACAGGTGATCAAAATATTTTGACTTTTGTATTTGCACTGGTGTTATCAGTGTTTTCAACCTTTGTGTTGAATGCTCAAAATGTAATTTCTCGAGATAAATTCAACGACAAAGCTTTATTGTATACCGCAGCTTATACTGCAGGAACAACAGTTACCACGAGCAATGATGCACAAGATTTTATTACCGCACCTTCGAGTGTGGCAATGAATTATTCAATTGCTAAAAAAGTGGGGAATGTTGCCAATAGCTATTTTGCATCGATGATGAACTATGTGAAATACCCAAAAGATTGGTCGTTTAATGTCGATAAAATTATCCTTAAACATAAAGGGGGATCAAACAAGCTGGCCATTAAAATTAAGTTGTATGAAGACAATGACATTTCGGGTGGTAATACTGCCGGAGATGAGCAATGGATGAGCACTTCGGTAACTGCAGGTCAATTGGGATGGACTACCTCTGAGTTTAATTTGGTTGATTTTACCCGTGTGGGCTCTACAGGAGCAGTGAATAGTAGTATTGATTTAAATCGTTTAAGGGCATGGGAAATTTATGTGGAGGATGTATCGGGAAAAGGAGATACCTCAGTAATAAAATTTGATGAATTATTAATTCACACCAATTACACTTCACCTACTTCTGGTGATGCTTACGTAACAGGTGCTTTTACACAATTGTGGAATGATGTAGGTTGTAAATGTGGTTTGTGGAATCAGGCGAGATGGGAGCAGGAATTTCAGAAAATGAAAGACATGAAGATGACTTCTTTTGTAATACAATACGGAGTATATGATATTTATTCATGGTATTCTCCAACTACAGTTCCGGGAATTACTCAGGGCAATACTTTCAACACCATTAACACGATGGTTAAAGCGGCTGAAAATGTAGGAATAGGATTGTATATTGGTTTGTATTATACCCCTTCGAAATGGGATAATGCCAGTAAAACCAATGCAGCTACCTATTCGAATTTGTTGGTTACACAAAAACATGTGATTGATGACATTCATAATTTATTTGGTTCAAGCACTGCCTTTAAAGGTTGGTATATTCCGGAAGAAATTGATGATTATTCCTGGCAATCGGGCAACGCTAAAACCTATTTATTTCAATGGGTGCAAGATGTTGCTGCCTATGCGCATACAAAAAATGCGCAAAAACCAGTAATGATTTCCCCTTTCTTTAATTTGTGGATGCCTGCCGATTGGCTAAAGCAATGGTATGAAGATTTTTTTATTGCTGCTCCCGATTTAGATTTAGTAATTCCGCAGGATGGAGTGGGTATTACTCTCAAAAATGTGAATTATGATGTACCCCTTTATCTTTCAAAAATTAAAGAAGCTTGCGATGCACATCAGGTACAATTTGGTGTAAATATTGAATCGTTTCAACAAACTTCGGGATGGCCGATCGACAATGGTAATTTTGCGGCTACTTCTGCTACTATCGATAGATATAAAGCACAATTGTGGGAAGCTGGATTACACAACCCGGTAGAAATTTTAACTTTCGAATGGGCCTATATGGAACCAGGAAATGGCGCCGCTGCAGATGATTTATACAACAATTATTTATTGTATGTGACTTCCATTACAACTAATGTTGCAGAAACTATTGATAACGTTATTCAGGTTTATCCTAATCCGGCTAATCAGCACCTCTATTTCAATCAAAAAATTTCATCGGTGAAGTTATTTAGTGTTGAAGGAAAATTATTACTGACACAAAATAATATTCAATCGTTAGATGTTGCTCTGTTGCCCGCAGCAGTTTATACGCTGCAAGTTCAGCAAGCCAATGGTGCACTACAAATTTTAAAAGTGGTGAAAGACTAACCCCATAAATTCAAGAAAGAAGGAGATTGATTTATATCCTTCTTTCTTGAATTTTTTGACTTACCCAACCTCTTTCCTTTTTGCTCCGTATTCTTAAGTTACGAGGCTTCTGTTCAAATTAATTCTTATTACTATGAAAGCGAAAAAAATCATTCGTATAGTATTGTTGGCATGTATTCAATCGCAATTTTTATTTGCTCAATTGATACCCGATTGGAGAAGAATAGATTGGTCGGCGGCAGGCTACGAAGGCGAAATTCCATGCTATACCAATTTAAGAGATGCTGTAGTAGAATTTGGTATGGACAATACAGGACTTACCGATAATGCTAAAAAAATTAACGATGCTATTAAATTAATTAACCCAGGTGAAGTACTTTATTTTCCTAATGGAACTTACTTAATAAAAACACAAATTAATTTGAAATCGAATGTGGTGATTAGGGGAGAATCGGTTACAGGAACTTTATTAAAATTCACTTTTACCCAAGATTTAGATTGTTTTTCATTGGTAGGAAAATCAACACAAAATGTTACAACAATTACCGACCCAAAAACGAAAGATTCATATACTGTTGTGGTAGCCAATACAACAGGTTTAGCAGTAGGTCAATTATTGGAAATTGAACAGGAAAATGATACTGCTTTGCATTTCGGTCATAGTTGGAATAATGCCGATTGGGCACAATGTTTAAAAGGTCAGCTGGTTAAAATTACTGCGGTAGATCTTCTCACAAAAACACTCACTTTCGATAGGCCTCTAAGTATTGATTATGATAAAAAATACAAATTCAGAGTGCATGTTCTGGATCCAATAAAACAAGTTGGAATTGAAAATTTACACATGATTAGAACCGATAAAACGGGAGGCTATAATGGAAATAATATCATGATGATTTATGCACAAAATTGTTGGGTGAAAGGAGTGCATAGTGAATTTACTGCGCGTTATCATTTTAGGTTAGACAGATCCACCAATCTTGCAATTCGTGATAGTTATATTGAAAATGCTTATTACTGGGGAGCAGGTGGTGCTGCCTATGGTGTGATGTGTGCCGATCATACCTGTAACTCTTTAGTGGAGAATAATATTTTTCGCATGCTTCGCCATTCATTGATTGTGAAAGAAGGCGCAAATTCTAATGTGTATGCTTACAATTATGTTTATCAAAGTAAATGGGATGGTACTGATTTTCCTGCCGATATTTCTTTACATGGACACTATGCTTTTGAAAATTTATTTGAAGGAAATGTGGTGCGTAGAGGAACTATTTCTGATAGCTGGGGACCTACCGGACCAGGCAATACTTTTTTGAGAAATAGAGTTGAAGGCTTTAAAAATTTATGGATACAAGATCTTTCTCATTACCAAAATTTTATTGCCAATGAATTTACTTTTGTAGGTACTAAAAATAAAAATCCCGGTATTGAAAATGATCACGATAACTCGGGTGTTAAGGGAATTATAAGAAGAGAAAACAGAAATGTGGTAGGTGTTGATACCCTTACTCAATATGAAGTTCCGGCCTCTTATTATTTGAATGCTAAGCCCAATTTTTTTGGTAGTATGCCGTGGCCTAATATTGGAAAAGGAACTACTTATGGTACGGGTATGAATCCGGCCAAATTGCGATGGCTTACCGATAGTTTAAATCCAATTCCTGAATGGAACAATTGTGTAATTACATCAATGCAAACAGCAAAATTAAGTGGAGTTGATTTTTATCCTAATCCCACCAATCACGTATTTACAGTGCATGTAGAGAATCAATCGTTAATTAATGTGTGGGTTTATGATGCTTTAGGGAAGGAAGTATTTTGTACTTCAGCAAATGCTAATATTTCGTTTGGCGAAAATTTAGCGCCTGGTATTTACTGGGTAAAAATTCAACAAGAATCAAATGCCTCCTTCACTTATAAAGCCATACGATTATGAGAACTAAATTAATTTCTTTATTCATTTTTATTTTTTCACAACATTTTTTGTTGGGTCAGCAAATCATTGATCTTACACGACTTTATGGCGTAACTATCGATGATGTTTCTAATGTTTCGGCTATTAAAAAATCTTTAGCTAAGCATTGTAAAAAAATGACTGCAAGAATTGTGTTCGATGAATTTGTGCCCGCAACTGATTATGTAGAAGCAGTAGATTCTATTCACGATGTTGCATTTATTTTGGGGGAAATTTTAGATAGTTATTATGTGGATGCTGTTTCTGTAAATGAATATGCGGCACGCACCACAGAGTATTTAGATGCTTTTGAAGATAAAGTAGATATTTGGGAAATTGGAAATGAAATCAATGGCGAGTGGGTGGGCAATCCTTCTGATGTGGTGGCTAAAATTACCGACGCCTATCATCAGGTAAAACAAAGAGGAAAAAAGGCTGAGCTCACTTTGTATTATAATTCTGATTGTTTTGATAATGCTGCCAATGAAATGTTTACCTGGACAAAAGCCAATGTTCCCAATGAATTGAAACAAGGCTTAGATTATGTTTTAGTGAGTTATTATGAAGACGATTGTAATTTATTTCAACCCAATTGGCAAGAAGTTTTTGATAGTTTACATGTTTTATTTCCCAATTCTAAAATTGGAATGGGTGAGTGTGGTACCGATACAGTGATTAAAAAAGCTGGTTTTATTGATCGATATTACAACATGAATATTTCTACTCCTAATTATGTGGGTGGATATTTTTGGTGGTATTATGTTCACGATGCGGTGCCTTACACCCAACCGTTATGGAATGAAATTAATAATCAATTGTGTTCGAATCAAACCAACTCTGCTGTAGAATTGTTTGAAGGGGAAGTTTCTATTTACAATAACACAAATTCCGCTTCTTTTATTTTTAAAGCCTCTGATAATAGTTCTTATACTCTTAATGTTTATAATGCTTTAGGAGAAAAGATAGAGCAAGCGAGTGCAGTAAATTCTTTACAATTTGGCAGCAATTTTTCATCGGGAATTTATTTTGTAACAGTAGTAAATAGTTCCAATCAATCAACAGTTTTTTCAGTGGTTAAATAGTAGTTTTTTAAAGTTGGGAGGCGCCCCGTAATCTTACGGGGCGCTTTTTTTACACCCAACCTCCATGAATTTTGTAACGTACTCTTATGTAGAGGGGGAATTGTACGGGCAGTTTTATTTTTCCTTATCACCAACAAAACTTAACTAAACGGGAGGAGATGTTTTACTTCTAAAATTTAGTTATGGAAAACTTGTTTTGTATTTTAATTAAAAAAAGTAAAAACGCTTTAAAATTAAATGTTTTAGTGCTTTTTATTCTGTTGTTTACTACTGTAAACGCACAATATCAACAGTGGTATTTTGGTCAAAAACTAGGCTTAAATTTTTCTACCGGAAATCCTGTTATTTCAAATATTCCTGTGGGCAAAGGACCAACGGATATTTATGAAGCTATATCTGTAGTAAGTGATAATGCGGGGAACTTGCTTTTTTATACAGATGGCATTTCAGTATGGGATGCTACACATACAGTAATGCAAGGTGTAGGAGGAGGATTGGATGGTTCTAGTGATGGAGGAGCCATTACGGGTAGCAGTGTACAAGGGGCGGTAATTATGCAAATGCCAGGTTCAACTGTGAGGTATATGATTATTTCTGTTGATTGTATGCAGGATGTAATGGCAGGAAGTTCTAAAGGAATGCGCCTTACGGTGGTGGATATGTCGCTCAAAGGCGGTAAAGGGGATATTGTGGCCTCACAAAAAAATAGTCAACTCAGAAATGGTTTAGCGGCTAATTTAGTTGGAGAGATGATAGGTGTGGTGAGTGGAGATTGTAATACCAATTGGATAGTGGTACACGGTGTGGGGGTGAATGGCAATAAGTTTTATGCATATAAAATTACCTCAGGTTCTACTGTAAATAATATAAGTGGCGGTGGTTCTCCAGTGATTTCAACAGTAGGTCCAACCCTTGCGGCTAACGATCAAGGAAGAGGAAGTATGGTTTTTAGTCATAGCGCTGTTGCTCCAAATATTCATAAAATGGGATTAACTTCTCAGGGTGTTGGTGCTTTTCTTTTCGATTTTAATACCAGTACCGGAGTGGTTTCTAATGCAACAACGATATCTTCCTCCAATACCATGTTTTATTATGGTGCAGAATTTTCTCCCGACAATTCTAAATTTTATTTTTCCAATTATATTTCTTCAGGAAATCCGTCATTGTATCAGTATGATTTAAACACAACGGCTTTAAATAGCTTGCCTAATGCTACTACGGATGATATTGGTAGTATTCGTTTGGCTCCTGATAATAAGTTGTATTGTGCCCCACGTTTAGGAAGCGGATTAAGTGTGATTAATAGTCCGAATTCTTCTTTTGCTGCCATTAATTTTGTTAAGGATGTTATTTCATTTGCGCCTGCAACTATTAGTTTAGGATTACCAGAAATGTATGTTTGTTCTTCTGCTATTCCATGTGGAGACACTACGCTTACTGCTTCTATTCCTTCTGTTTGTACAAGCAATGGAAGTTTTGATTTGAATTCTTACAATGGTACTTCTGATGCTGGAACATGGACGATCTCTAATGCTCCTTTGGGTTCAACAGCAACCATAAGTTCGGCGCACATTTTTAATATCAATAATTCTGTTGCAGGTAATTATACAGTTCGCCACACTTTAACAACTGTTTCCCCTAGTTGTCCTTCTTATTCAGAAAGAACTTTTCAAGTTTATGCTTTACCCGTTGTGGATCTTTCCGATCAAACTATTTGTAGTGGCACAACGGCTACTTTTGATGCGGGAGCAGGAATGAATAGTTACAATTGGACAGGACCGTCTTCCTACACTTCTACTTCGCAAAGTATTACTGTATCTATTCCGGGAGTTTATGCAGTTACAGTTTCTAATGCTAATTGTTCAGCAAATGCTTCTGCCTTGTTAATTGTAAAATCATTACCCTTGGTTTCTAATTTAATAGATCAAAGCGTATGTTTTGGTGAAAGCGCAACGTTCGATGCAGGTGCAGGCAAAGTAGCGTATCATTGGACTGGTCCGAATGGATATACCGACACGACACAAAGTATTACAGTAAATGCCGCAGGTATATATTCTGTAACAGCAGACAGCAATGGATGTACATCGTTGGCAGAGAGTGTAGATTTGAATATAAAATCTCTACCACTAGTTTCAACATTAAATAATCAAAGCGTATGTTTTGGTGAAAGCGCAACGTTCGATGCAGGTGCAGGCAAAGCAGCGTATCATTGGACTGGTCCGAATGGCTATACAAATACCTCACAAAGTATTACAGTAAATGCAGCAGGTACATATTCTGTAACAGCAGACAGCAATGGATGTACATCATTGACAGAGAGTGTAGATTTGAATATAAAATCTCTACCACTAGTTTCAACATTAAATAATCAAAGCGTATGTTTTGGTGAAAGCGCAACGTTCGATACAGGTGCAGGCAAAGCAGCGTATCATTGGACTGGTCCGAATGGATATACTAACACGACACAAAGTATTACAGTAAATGTAGCGGGCACATATTCTGTAACAGTAGACAGCAACGGATGTACATCACTATCAGCAAGTGTTGATTTAACAATAAATGCATTACCTAATATTTCGGTAAATACAGTAAATGATCTTTGCGAAAATACTACACCCGAAATTTTAACAGCAAATCCATCTGGAGGAAAATGGATTATTGATGGAAATATAATTACTAATATTGGTGATCCTTCCATTTTAACATCAGGACAACATAGCGCCAAATATTATTTTACAGATGGGAATAATTGTGTTGATAGTTCTGCACTACAGCTGTTTTCTGTTTTTGATGTAGACACTGTTGATTTAGTGGATGCAGAATATTGCGCTGGAAGTTTTTATCAATTTTCTTTGCCAAATAATTGGGATAAATATTGGTGGAATAATATTTTAGGCACGAATCAATTTACGGTGAATTCAGGATCACAAACAGTGGTGCTTCGTGTGGAAGATGTGAATGGATGTTTCACTCAGGATTCTGCTTTCGTGAATGAATTGGAAATCGCGATTCCGGATTTAGGAGATAATAAAAGTATTTGTGAATTTGAAAATATAATTCTTTCTCCCGGAACACCACACGACTTAAAATATCTTTGGTCGAATGCTGATACAACATCCCAAATAACAGTTGATTCAGAAGGGGGGTATAAAGTAACCGTGTCGAATGATTTGGGATGTTCGGCCAGCGATTCTGTGTTTGTGAAGAAAAATTTATTACCAAATATTTCTTTGGAGAATGATTCAACTATTTGTGAAAATGGTTATGACGAAATAATATTAAATGCTCAATATCAACAAGCCAATAGTATTTTATGGAGTACAGGAACTCAAAATACATCTTCCATTAAAATTAAAACCAGTGGTGCGTATTGGGTTAAGATTGTAGATTCCAATATGTGTGTAAATGCAGATACTGTTGTTTTTTCTGCCTTGTGTGATGATATTATTTTCACTTTCCCTAATGTGTTTACTCCTAATAATGATGGGTATAATGATGTATTTCACCCTTTCGGTGTGAACGATTATACTTTTCAGGAATTAATGGCAAACATGATTAATTTAGATTTTGAAATGTATGATCGTTGGGGAATAAAAATGTATGAATCGAGAGAAATTATTCCAAATTGGGATGGAAGATTTAATGGTGAAAATGCTCCGTCAGGAACCTATTATTTCGTAGTGAAATATACCAATAGAGCAGGAAAATCAAGAGAATTAACAGGAGTGGTAACTTTAATAAGATAATTAATGAATTAAATATTTCATGCTGCAGTACACCAATACATTGCTATTGAAATTTGAATTGTACATTTTAGAAACATGAATACCGAAAGATGTTTTTTCGTAAAAACGGTAGTCGAGTCCTAAAGAAAAAGTATGTGCCCATCGGGAAATATTAGTGAAGTCATTGATTGTACTATATGTGTACACCGTGTTAGGCAAGTAATCGGCTCTTTCGGTATAAGTATATTCCATTTTATTCCAAAGCATATATTCTATTTTTGTTTTCAAGGATAGGCTTAATCTTTTTTGCGAATAAATTAGTTCTATGGGTAATCCGAGAGTTCCTGTTTCAACATTTTTCAGGGAAGTACTTTGTTCAATATTAATGATAGTATTGTTGGCAAAGTTATCTCCTTTAATAGCGTAAAAACCTGAATCTGTGTTTGGGGTAGCTATTTTACTATAGGTGTTTGATTTGTCGTTTTGAATAACATCGCTCAATTCATTTTGTTTCTTTTCACTTTTAACAATGTCAAATAAATGGGTGTATTGTGCGTATTCTATTCCCGTTGAAATAGCAATTTTAGGATTGATATTTTTTATCACTGAAAAACTACTGGTGTAATTTTTAAAAGACATTATATCTTGTTTAAATTCATTGTACAACAGAAGTCCTGCGCTTACTTGATAGTGTAGTGAATTTGATTTTTTGGAAATATTGTTTTCTATATATGCAGCAGCAAAAACAGAGTCGTTATAAATAACTATATTTTTATTTTCTGCCGAAATATTTTCCTGTAATTCATCTTTTGTTTTTGTAGTAGTAGTATCTTTTAGTTCCTCATTTTCATTTTCGGTTTTATTAATAGAAGATCTTGTGTTTTCAATAAAAACTAAATGTTTTTCTTTTTGAGCATAGTTTGTTTTTAGCTTGGTTTTCACCATCTTGTATTTTGTTTTTAGAGAGTGAAATATTTGCTCTAAATGTTTTGCAGGTACTGTATTTTGTGAAATTACAGGAGAGGTGTTTTGCCAAAAAGAAGTATAGCATATACCTGTTATAAGAGTGGTACTAATAAAGAAAAAAACAATTCTTTTTTTTCTCGATTCTTTTTTTTCTTTTGCGATGATCAAAGGAAGAGCTTCTTCCCAAAATTCATCTTTATATTCAAATTGCGGTATATTTTTTTCCATATAAAAGAGTCCAATATTTATTTTACAACAATTGAGAAATGTATTTTTTTAATATTTCACGAGCGTTAGAAACGTGCCATTTTGAAGTGCCTGTGCTGATTTGAAGCATTTCACTTATTTCATGATGAGAAAAACCTTCAAGCGCAAACAGTTGAAAAACCTTTCTCGAAACATTGGGTAATTTTTCCAGTAGTTGTTTTACTGTTTCTTCTCCCAGTGTTTGTTGCGCATTGTTGTTTTCTCCAGTTTGATTTATGAAGAGATAAGAATCTAAATCGCAATTGTTATCTACCATCATTTTTATTCTTTTGTTTTTTCGGTATTCGTCGATTAATGTATTGATAGCAATGCTTTGACTCCATTTTTTAAAGTCCTTATGCTGATCGTATTTTTGTAATGAAGAAAGTATTTTTAAAAATGCCTGATTGAATAATTCACGTGCTAATTCTTCTTGTTTCACATATTTATAGCAAACAGGCATCAATAGATGAAAGCAGATTTTATGCAGCTCTAATTGAGCGCGACGATCTTTTTCAATGCATCTTTTGATTAATTGCTCTTCAATCATTTTGTTGTAGTTAAAACAAATCAAGGAAGAAGTGAAAACACTTCCTCCTTGATAAGAGTACGCGGCGGAATGAATAGTCGTTGGGTACTATTCGCTTACTTATTTATTGTCTCCTAGGTAATAAATATTTGGTTTTCCGCACGGTCCATCGGTAACATGCGTTACTCCGCCATAATGAAGTGCTTCTTCGGCACTATCATAAGTAATACCATTACAACCGCAAACAGGTGTAGACTCTTTATCATACATAATGGTAAAAGTAGAATCAATTAATTCTTCATTTACACAAGCGTTGTTGTCTTTTCCACAAGGGCCCTCTGTGTAGCTTACAACCCCATATTTTAAAGTTGCAACAGCTTCATTGTCGTAGGTTACTCCATCACATCCACAAACCGGAGCATAGAGTGCTTTTATCATAATCTCATTATTGATTAATGAGGAATCATGACACTTATCTTCTCCTCTTTCCGTGTCTTCACATCTTCCTTTTTTGTAGTGAATCACTCCATTTTGATACACGGCAACATCAACATTGTCGTACGTTACACCATCACAACCACAAACAGGATCGTAATCTTTTTTAATATCGAGAGTGTAATCAATTAATGTGGAGTCATAACAGGAATTGGTGTTTGGATCTTTAATGGGCGGTTTACCACAAACCGTTGGCACTTCATTTGGTTTTTCGCAAGAGAAAAGAAAAATACCACTTAAGGCAATTAGTCCGCGTGAAATTCTCATAATGTTTTTCATAATATAAATTTTATTGGTTTAAAATGAAGTACGCCTCCATTTGAGGTGTGGTTGGGTGATGGTTGTTTTTATTTTTTGTCGTATGAAAAATGTGCTCGTACGTATTTTTTTTTGGGTTGGTTGGGTGCTTTTGAAAATAAATAAACTTCGGAGATAATAGCAACCATAGGGTTTTCGAAGGTCTTCTATTTATAAAACTTAAATATTTACATTATGAAAAAAATCATTTCCATTTTCTTTTTTGTACTTGTAGCAAGTACATTAAAGGCACAAAATCCTTTTCATTACGAATTAGGCATTTCTAATTTTAAAGGTATTTTATTTCCTCAAAATGTTTTGGCTCTTTCCGGTTGTGTTAGGTATAATATTCATGAAAAGAATATTGAAAAATCTACCTCAATATCTTTGATTCCCAGTTTTGGTGTATCTTCTAATAATGTTTTGGCGGTGAGTGTTCCATTCACTTTTGATTTTAATTATGGATGTGGATCAACTTCTTCTTCAGAAAAAAAGGTGGGTGCGTTTATGGGGGCTGGCTTAGGCTATTACAATGCATTTTACACTACACGCTCTTTTAATTCTTATCATTCTACTACAGGATTAATTTTTCATGCAGGGATAAGAGCTAAGTTAAATCAGCACGCTTTAACTTTCCGAACCAACATTCTTTTTTCTGCGGTGAGCTATAAAATGATGTCGAACGATATAGGTCCATACAGTCCTATTGTATATGGAGCTTCCCTCTTTTATGCCTTTTAAAGTATACTATTCAAGTAGTTTCATAAAGAGAAGAGAATTATTTTAATAGTCCTACCCAACTTCTACATTTTGGTGTCCGTACTCTTAAGATGAAGGGCAATTACCAACGGGGATTTTTTTCTTGCTCTTGTGAAACTACTTTTATGAAAAAACTATTTCAAGTAACGCTTTTGTTATTGCTAAAGCTTTCTTCTGGCTACGCGCAATGTACTAATGTGCCGGTGAAAGAAGCGATTAGAAATGGAGATTTTGAAGCCGGATATTTACAAGGTCCTGCTGGAAAAAATCATCAATTCACACCAGGGAGTGATTTCGATTTTTATAGCGATTTCAACTTCATTGGCCCACCGGCTAATTACAAAGCTACCGATCCCTGTAATTTCAATATTGCCGATAAATATGCCGTGATGGCTGCCGAAACTTTTACTTGTGGTAATCAAAATGCTCCTTTTGTAGATAATACCTATTGGGGAATTTCTTATGGTGGTGATAAAAATTTTAAAGATCACACTTTAGGTGCCAATGGTAAAGGACATGCATTGGTGATCGATTTATATCAAATTAAAACCAGCTCTAAAAATCCGGGAGGTTTGCCTATGGCCTGGGAACAAACGGTAAATATTTCTCCTAGTCAGCCCTATTATTTTTCTGCGTGGTTAGCAAATTTTAATGCCAATACTCCGGCAAAAATGCAGGTAACTATTATGCCTATTAATCCTAATGGAACAGAAGATACTCCTAACAAACAAACACTTCCTATTGCAATACAACCAAGTGGTTTAATGCAATGGACTCAGTTGAGCGCCAAATGGGTTCCTGCGGGTGTTTATAGCAAAGTAAGTGTGCGTTTTGAATTTGTAAATGTGAATGGGGGAGCATCAGGATTGGATGTGTGTATTGATGATATTTCTTTTATTAATAGTTGTCAGAATTTGAATGCACAAAATATTTATGTTGCTGATTTTAATTTACCTGATACCGTAAATATTTGTTTGAATAATGGTTCGGTGTTGCTCGATCCTCATGCTCCGTCAGCACAAACTAACAATGCAACAGTGTATTGGTTTAGTGGAAATACTAATCCGCAAACGCAAGTATCTACGGGCAATTGGACGAAGACCATCAACACTTCAGGAACGTATAGAGTTTGTATTGATGATCCCGATAATCATTGTTCGGTGAGTGATAATGTGGTGGTAATAGAAAACATGATGGTGCCTGTAAGTGATTTCGATTTATGCAGTCCATCGCAATTTAATATAGATGCAGGATTTAATATTCCTAACGGCGCAGCTTCTGCAATTCAATGGAGTGGTTCGTCGGGTACCAGCAGCACCAGAAATTATACGGTAAATAAGCCCGGAATTCATACGGTGAATATCACGAGCGCGGCAGGTTTAAGTTGTAATTATTCTAAAACATTTAATGTTACTTCGCATTTACCCACTCCTCCAACCAATCTTGATTTTTGTAGTGGAGGTGGAGTGGCTGCTACATTATCAGTAGGTGATGGAAAACCTTACAAGTGGTCAACGAGTCAAACCATGTTACCTATCATTGGTAGCGGTGTTTCTGTAAATTGGAATGTTCCTGCCAACACCAATACAGATCAAACTTTATGGATTCAAAATGCAGAAACTACTCCTTTGGGAACATGGGGGCCTACCACTGCTTCTATGACGGGGTATCCCGGAACAATTTATCCCATTAAGTTTAATGTAAACAGTATTGTTCAATTCAATTCTTTTGTGGTGGGTAGCAGGGCGTATGCTGGTCCGTGTTCCGGAAAAGGAGCAGGAACAGGTAATTCAAATCCAATTACATTAACACTCACCAATCCCGATGGAAGTACACGTACTATCACACAAACTATTAATTGTGATTCACCTACAACGATTAATGCAAATTGGATTTTAACTCCAGGAGCATATACTTTAACCTCCAGTATTAAATTGAATTTTTCCAATACTTCAGGAGTAAATGGAAACAATACTACGGTGAGTGTTACTTCTTCAGGAAGCACAATGTTTGCCGATTTGAATTTTAGTAATTCCAGTGCTTGTGATCCTGTACCTGTGGTGGTGAAAGCTATTTCATGTTGTGCTGCACCTGTTGATATTCCTAAAATTGACCCTATCGCAAGTGTGTTGAGAGTGTGTGCACCCAATAAAGCTACTATTGTAACCAAAGCACTTAGCAATGGATTGGATTATAAGTGGCAGGTGAGTCATAATAATGGGGTAACGTGGGTTGATTCTGTGGGAGCTACTGGTATAGTTTCGGGAGGTAAAGTTACTTTGCCTAATGTTTCTGCCAATGGGTGGTATCGTATTGTGATTGCCAACACTGGAAATATTAATAAAAGTTGTGTAAAAAAATCTGATTCTGCTGTGGTGGTTATTAAATCATTACCCACCAATATTGCTATCTCAGTGAATCCTAATAAAACACAATTTTGTAAAAATGAAGCACATACTTTAACCGCTTCGGCAACAGTTACAACAGGAACTCCCACTTATCAATGGAAATTAGATGTTGCTTCTACCAACGCTTCTATCAATGGATTGAAGTGGGTAGGTACACACAACTATCGTGTGGTGGTGAATGCAAATGGCTGTGTAGATTCTCTAACAAAAACCATTAATGTATTGGCTTCCGATTCTGCAAAAATATTGAGTGCCGGACCATTTTGTGCCGGTGCTGCACCTTACGTTTTGAAACTAACTACTGGTTCTACTATCGGTGGAACATGGACAGGAACTGGTGTTTCAGCAGCAGGCGTTTTTAATCCAACGGGATTAAGTGCCGGAAGTTATTCTGTAAAATATACCACAACAGGTGTATGTTCAGCAAAAGATTCTGTAAACATTTCTGTCACCAGCGGTGCTGCTTTTCAAATTTTGTCGACAAAAATAAATTATTGTAAAAGTTCTTCTATCGATACCATTGAAGTAAATATTGCAGGAGGTAATTTCTGGACCAAAAGTGGGCAAGGAATTATTGATGCAACCAAAGGAATTTTAAATCCATCATTAATGAATGTTGGTAACGACACCCTGTTTTACGGTGTAGCCGGAACCTGTGGTGACACTGCTTTCTTGGAAATTACAATCGTTGCAAATGATTCGGTGAAAGTATTAACTGCCGGTCCATTTTGTTCTTCTGATCAGCCTTACTCCATGCAATTGAGTGATGGTTCAACTTCGGGTGGTACTTGGAGCGGTAACGGAATAACAAACGTAGCACAAGGAATTTTTAATCCGGGCTCTGTAGTGCCGGGGACTTATAAAATTAAATACAGCACAACGGGTTCATGTGCTGCATCCGATTGGGTAATGGTAACCGTAAGCAACGGTATTGCTTTTCAGTTTTTATCTGCACAAGAAAATAGTTATTGTAAAAATCATGGAGCAGATACTATTCAGGTAAATATTTTGGGTGGAGTTTTCTGGACCAAAAGTGGAACAGGAATTATGGATGCTGCCAAAGGATATATTAATCCTTCTCTGATGAATGTGGGAACCGATACTTTGTTTTATGGTAAAGCCGGACAATGTGGTGATACCATAAAAATGGTTTTGCAAATTAATGTGCTGGATATAGCCAACATTAATTCTGTTACCACTTTGTGTTCGTCGCAAAATGCACAACAATTAAGTGTAAGTAATTTATCGTCGGCAGGAACCTGGTCGGCAAGTTGTGGTGCTTGTATCAATGTTTCAGGATTATTTAATCCTGCTTCCGCTTCGGCAAATAATACAATTACTTACACTACTCACGGAGCTTGTGCTGTTTTTGATACTATTGTTATTACTGTGCAGGAAGTGAGAGACGCCAGTATTCAAGCAATTAATTCTATTTGTAAAAATGGTGGAAAAAAACAGTTACATGCCAATGCAACCGGGGGGGTGTTTAGTGGTCTAGGGGTGAGTGCTACGGGGCTGTTTGATCCATCGTTGTTGAACGCAGGAACTTACTGGATTAAGTATTCACAAAATGGCATTTGTTCTTCGGTTGATTCGGTACAAATTACAGTAGACACTATTCCTGATGTTCATATTATTAGCAGTATCAATGAAGGATGCGCACCTTTAACAGTAGAGTTTACACAGCATGTTATGTCTCCAATCACTATGGCTGTATTTCGTTTTGGAGATGGTAGTCAATCTCTGTCGGCTAATCAATTTGTTTCAGCACAACACACTTATTCTCAAGCAGGAATTTACGATGTGTGGTTGAAATTTATTTTCGATAATGGATGTGTAGATAGCGCAACTACCAAAGTGTTAGTGCATGAAGTTCCTATTGCTGATTTCACTTATTCTCCACAAATTGTTACAGCGTTAAATCCGCAAATGAATTTTATCAATGCATCGAATAATGCTGTTTCTTACCAATGGAATTTTGGCAATTTAGCTACACCTAATTTATCTGCAAATACTAATGAATCGGTACTTTTTAATGTAACACATGCCGATACCATTCCTGTAACTTTAATTGCCATGAATGCAAGTTGTGCCGATACCGCAGTTAAAAATATAATCATTAAAGAAGGATTTACGGTTTATGCTCCTTCTGCTTTTACACCTAATGCCGATGGGCACAATGATATTTTCTTTATAGATGGATTGAATCATCTCGCACCCGAAAACAACAATTTTGAGTTGCTCATTTTCGATCGTTGGGGCGAATTGGTTTACACAAGCACTCATCCATATCAGGGGTGGAATGGTAAGAAATTTAACTCCATGGACGATTGTGAAATCGACGTGTATGTTTGGAAAATTTCTTATACCAATACAATGAATAACAAAAAGGGAAGTAAAATCGGACAAGTAACCTTATTAAGATAATTGTTAATCTAAATCCACTAATCATGAACAAAAAAAGAATTTTGATTGCGGAAAAAGAATCCATTTTTGTTAAAGAATTAAAATCAATTCTTGAGGAGTGGGGACACCAGGTGGTGGCAGTTTGTGATAAGTACACAGAGGTGTCTAAAAAAATAAAATATCTTCCTGTTGATTTAATTATTCTGAATATTGATATGCAGGATACTCAAGCAGGCATTGAATTGTTGCAAGAAATAAATTATACCAATGTTGCTCCGGTAATATTGGTTGCCGATAGCATGAAGAAAGATTTGTTTGAAAAAATAAAACCCTTTGCACCTAAAGGTTATTATGTAAAGCCTATTCATTTGGAGAATTTGTACACCACTTTAGAATTTACTTTTTACAATTTAGATAAAGAGAAAGAAATGAAGATGGTGGAAAAAAATTACTTCGTTGCAAAAGATGGAACTACTTTTATCAGAATTCCTTTTCATAAAATTAAATGGATTAAATCTGATAAACATTATATGGAAATTTATTCCGATGAAAAGAAAAGAGTATTAAGAATGACTATGTGCGAAATCGAAAAAATGCTACCCGTTAATTTGTTTTGCAGAATTCATAAATCGTTTATTATTAATATCGATGCGGTGAAAGAACTCAGAACAGGCTTTGTTTGTATTGATGATATGTGTTTGCCTGTGGGGAGAAAATACAAAAGCAATTTATATTCGAGATTGGAGTTCGTGTGATCTAATCTTAGATAAGCAGAAAATCGCTACTTATTTTCCTCACACTGAAAGCTAATTACATCAAATTTTTCTTTCTCTGTGAATTCTGCTCTTGCCTTAGTCTCTGCCTCTTCTTTTGTTGAAGCACATTTCTTTACCTCTTTTATATAGGTCCCACCATAAGTACAAGTAACACAAACTCTATCACACGAAAAAAATGATACACTTAATAAGCTGATTAAAATTATTTTTCTCATAGCTATTCTTATTTAATTAGTTGAATATATCCGGTTTTAAAATCTTTATTATTGGAAATATAATAGGCTGTAAATCTAAATCAAAAAGGGAAACAATTCAATCACTTATCGTATTAAGCTTTCTAAAATTTTTATTCCGTGGTTAAGCCAAGTTATAAACACAATAAAAAAGGGAGGCCAAAACCTCCCTTTTTTATTTCTAATGTTGTTGTTTATTGTTTAATAAATTTTGTGCTTAAACCAGTAGAAGATTCAGTAATAAAATACAAACCATTTTCCAAAGCACTAATGTCAATGTTGTTGTTTTTATTCACCGATCCTTTCGTAACTACTTTACCCAGTATATCCACGATATAATAATTGGTGAAGGCGCTGTTGGTATTTATCTGTATGGATTGAGAAGCAGGGTTAGGATACACATCGATAGATTTTTTTGTATCTGCATTTTTCATTGAGGTACTGATACAGGAAGCAGAACAGCTTTGTGTATTTGCGTTGCTTACACCCGTTCCACCTGTTACAGAATTTGTATTGCATACAATATTGTTAAGAGCACTTCCTTGTGAACCCGAAGTTTGTACATTGATACCCAGGCCGGCAGATCCTAAGGTAAAAGTATTGTTTGCGAAGGAATTATAATTGCCAAAGCCTGTGTATAAAATATGAGTTTGTATACCGTCTCCAGTACTGTTATAAGTGTTTGCGCCACTGTTGCAATCAACTTTATAATTATTTCCTTTTACATCTACCCAGGAGTCTCCTGAATTAATGCCGTTTAATCCTTTTCCGTTGAAGGCATTATTGGTAATAATTCCTCCTGTTGTCCCTTCTTTAATATCAATGTTTTCTGAAGGCACATTATCGCCAAAGCTACATCCTGTTACTGTGTTATAGTTACAAGTATCAGGGGTATTGGCATTACCCGTAATAGAGAGCCAATTGTTTTTCGATGAGCCTAAATAAATAGCCTCCGCTGTTCCTTGAGCTGCTGATGTAATTCCTACCGAATCTACATAGCAATTTTCTACCAGGTTATAAGAGCTGAATTTTCGTACGTGAATGCCTTCTTGTCCGATATAACTTACATTGATATTTGATAATACATTATGGTTGCTGTTATCAATTACCAAAGCTTTCATCGATTTCCATATTTTGAAATCACTCAATATCCAATAATTATTGCCCTGTAGTGCAAAGCCATAACCATTACCAATATTGTTGGAGGTAATAGTGGCGCCATTACCTTGCACTGTAATAGGGTTTTGTGCTGTACCATGAATACCAGGGCCTACAAAAAAACCTCCTGATCTGCTATAAGTACCGGGGGCTAATACAATCGTTTGTCCGGGTGTTGCCGCATTTAATGCATTTTGTAGTTCGGTGGCTGTGGATACGTTAACTATCTGTGCTTCAGCATAAAAGCCTGAACAAATCAATAATAAAGAGGAGAGTATCGCTTTTTTCATAATAAAAAATTATTGGTGATACTCAAAGAATACGTTTTTTCTTAGCAAAAGGTTGGGTAGTTATTGTATGCCAATAAGGGCGGCTCCAAAAACACCTGCCGAATCGCCTAATTTGTTTTTTACAATGGGGGTGAGCAGCTCGTCGTTGAACACATATTTTTTAACTTTTTCAATGCCTGTGGTGTATAGTTCATCAATGTTGGAGAGTCCTCCTCCCAGCACTATAACGTCGGGATCAAGAGTATTGATAAGATTTGAAATAGCGACTCCAAAATTTTCAAAAAAATCATCCATTGTTTTTTTTGCTACTTCGTCTTTTTTGCGATAAAGTTCAATGATTTCTATTATTGAAATACGTTTTCCGGTATTTTCTAAAAATCTGTTTTCTAATCCGCTTCCCGAAATATAAGTTCCCACACAACCTTTTTTTCCACAATAACAAAGTGCTCCGTTTTTGTAATCTAAAGTAGTGTGACCAAATTCACCGGCAATAGCTTGTTTTCCGCTAAGCACTTTTTCATTGCAAACAATACCGCCTCCGCAACCAGTTCCCATAATTACACCCACCACCCATTGTTTGTTTTCACCTGCACCAATCAATGCTTCAGCCATAGCAAAACAGTTGGCGTCGTTTTGAATGGCTATTTTTCTTTGTAGTTTTTTTTCTAAATCGGCTAAGAAATTTTTACCGTTCAAACAGGTGGTGTTTGAATTTTTCAATAATCCGGTTTTTGTTGAAACAGCCCCCGGAGTTCCAATTCCTAAAGTAGTGGTATTCCCTTTTGTGTTTTCTAACAAATGTTGATAGAGAGAATAAATATTGTTTAAAATATGTTCGTATCCTTTTTCTTGTTCAGTGGCAATTCTTTTTCTAAAAATTTCTTCATTCTTCTCATTGAGAACAATGCCTTCAATTTTTGTTCCGCCTAAATCAATACCTATCTTATACATGTTTACAAGCCTTTCGTTAATAATATAAAGAGATGTTTTAAGGTATGGCTTTTATTTGCTCAATAAAAATTCTGCCTGAGTAATTAGGACCCCCTCCGTTGAAATTAATTCGTATTTCAACAATTTTTGTTTTATCTACATTGGCCTTAAATGGCCAGTTTTGAATCCAATTGTCTTTAAAAATAAAAATATAATTATTGAATTCATTGTTGTTATCGATGGTTTTTTCCTGAGGTACAAAGTTGGTGAAATTGCCATTTTCATCGTATAAATCAATTCTTATTTTCGATTTTTCTTTCCCTTCGTTTTTCATTCGAATATTTAAATTCTGCGCATTTGAAAAATCGATAGCATTAAATTTTAGTGAAGCATATTCCCAATCCATTCCGGCATCGAGGAGGTTAAACATCAGGCTTCCTTCTTTTTTTTGAAAGCTTATGTTTCGGTGACTAATATCCCATCGGCTGATATCGGAAGCAGAATCGTAAATAATTCCCTGATCATGATTTTCAATCTTCATTGCTGTTTGGGGTAATTCTAAACTATCGTTTTGAATCAAAGCAATGTCGTTTTCTATTTGAGCATCTTTCATGCTGCCACAAGAAGCAAAAAATAGAGGGATTAAAAAATATATAATTCTTTTCATGATTTAAGGTATCATTGGTGCGTCGACAGTTACTGTTGGAAAATCGAATTGCACTTGTAAACTGGTAGCAGAAGCACTTTTAGGCCCGCAGTAAAATCCAATCAAATGAATTTTGTCGGGATTTTTGTCTTTGTACGGACTGCTACTTGATTCTAAAACAAAGTCGCTGTATTTTATCGAAATCAATTTCCATCCATCGAAACCCAGGTCGATAGTAGAAGAGTATTTATCTTCAGAATTATCATAATACACCACATGATCATCATTGTCGTCTTCAAAAGTTTCGATCACCAGTTTTGCAACAGAACCGGCACCCTCTCCTTTCACATATAAGTTGAAATAAACTTTGTTGGCATCACTACTTCCAAAAGCAAAAGTAAAGGGAGAAGAAGAACTTAATCCAGCTTTTCCAATGTAATAATTTCCGTTGGCATCGTGCCCTTTCAGCTGAATACAATAATTTCCTTCTGGAGCATCGGCATCCAGTACTTTATTCATAAATTCTTTTTCGTTGGCATCGAAAGATGAAAACCAATACAATCCCTGATCGGTAAAATTTCCTGCACCATCGGGTACAATATTTTCAAATCTTCCTAAAATAGTTCCGTGTTTTTTGGGCAATACAATGTTTATGGTGGTGGTTAAAGAATCGGTCCAACCATACACTGTTAAACTCGCATTTACATTTTCACCACCTCTGAAAAGTTTAGCAATATCAGTAGTTCCATTCCATTTGGAATTATTGGCGTTGATGCTGTTTGAATAACCTGAAATGATTTTTATTGCTCCGGAGAGTTCTCCTTTCAATCGAATTTTCCAGGTTACGCTGGCGTTAAAAGTGGCCATGAAATAAATGGTATCGTTGATGAAATTAGGATTGTTCTTGCTAACAGCAAAAGAATTATTCACCACTGCAAAATCATCGGGAGCAATACCTAAAGGAGCTCCGGTAAATTCTTCGTTGTATTTTTTACATGCGCTGATAACCGTTGCAGCGCTGAAAAGAAATATCAATAACTTTTTCATAAATGGCGAATTAAAATTTTAACAAGTAGCTAAAGAACAATTGGTGAACAGCATAGTTCTCATTGCTGTTTTGGTGATTGTTGTTGAGCTGCCAAAAGGCATTGGCAGCAAAAGAAGTTTGTTTGCTCAAGTGGTAAATTAGTCCTGTGGTGATAATACTTTGCGTGTTGCCTACTTTAAATTGCTCGTAAGAAGTGATATTGTTAAAGGCATCTCTTAGAATAATATTTTCAGAACCTTTTGCATTTAAAAATTTAATGCCAGAAGAGAAGTTTAAATTTTTAAGTATTTCAAAAGTCAACGCAAAATCTACAATGCTCGATTGCAAATTAATTTTTGCTGCTGTTGCTCCTTGTGTGTTTTCATATTTAATGGCCGATGACACAGCCAATAATTTTTTACAGCCAATAATTTTATGAAGATTTAAAGTGGCTCCTGCGTTGAATAAAATGAAATTTCTTTTCTGACTAATACCTACACCTATTACTTCACTAAGCATTTGTGCATTTACCTGTGCATAAAATACAGAGTCGCTGTTTCCGTATTCTGTTTCTAGTGTATATCCTTTTCTGTTAGGTGTTGCGGCTCCGTACGGAAGCACATTGTTGTACATAGGTAAGTAGTAAGACAGGGTTGTAGTAATGGTTTTGTTGTATAAATTGAGGTCGGTAAATCTGTCGAAAATATTCATATTTCGGTTGTTACTTCCTCCCAATCCGTTGGGCAATAATGTAGGATGAATATTGTCGTTAATTCTTCTTGATTGCGCACCGGCACTGTAGTATTCATTGCCAATAAAACGGTACGATACAAAAATTTTAAAAGGTAAATATTTGTGTTTTACTCCTAGCGAGGCATCAATAAAATGGTCGTAATTTTTTATTCTTTTATTTTCTTTAGCTTGAAACATATCGCTATTCGATGTGCCTAATTCACTTTTAGCAATAAAATTTAAGTTGCGTGTAGAATAGGTGTAAGCAAAATCTCCTGTGATTATTTTGTTAGCGTAGCTAACAACGGTGTCTTGCGCTGTTCCAGGAAGATCGTTGATGCCAATAAAATTAATTCCCAGATCTAAAGATTTACCTTGATGTATTTTTAAAGTTCCGCCATAAAGCAATCGATCGGGGGTATTGATAAAATTTGATGCTTTTATTCTTGAACCAAATGCCGACAAGGATAAGTCTTTAATTATTTTTTCGAATTCTATTTTGGTTTTTAGTTGAATGCCTTGTACGCGCCATTGATTTCCATTGTTGAAATTATCGTAATCAATAATGTTTCTTCTTATTTTAAATGCTTCTGCTTCGAATTCCGAACGGGTAGCTTCGTAGCTGTTAAACAAAGTATATTTAGTCATTTGCAAATCGATATCACCTAAACTATAAGCAATTTTTTTAGCAAGAATTCCATGGATTTGTATTTGTCGGAACTCCAGTAAAGACCCCGTACTAAAGAATCCGCCAAATTGATTGTTAACCCGTAAAATAACATTGGCTTTTAAAATTTCACTGGGTTTAACATTGATTCCTAAATCGAAAACAAAATTTCCAGCCAATGATTTTTTTGCTGAAGTAGTATCATTTTTTACATAGTTGCTATTTTCGTTATAGGCACTTTTAGCGATTAAAGCTCTGCCATATCCTGTGAAATAGAAAGGGGATTGGGCCTTGCTAAAAATGAAGCACAGAGAGAGAAAAAGAGTAATTATTAATTTTTGTGTTTTCATTGTTGTAGCGCATTAACTGTTAAAAAAATATTTTCAATTCTACATTCGTTTCGTAACCACTAAAATGATCGAGTGTAAAATTTTTATCGCTGAAGGAGTACCATCGTTGGCGCAAATACAAACCTGCATTTTGGGTTAAATCGAAATCTACTCCCAAACCATAACCATGTCCGGTTTGGTCGATTCCTTTTCCGTTATCAGCTAAAATTGTTCGGGTGTTTCCTCTATTTTTTTCGTAGCCTATCAATCCAATTAAAGTTATTTTTGGGTGCACATTGTAAAAAAACATGAACTCTTCATAAAACAATCGCAGAAAGGCTTTCGAGTTAAATACTGCTATAGGAGAAATGTAATCCTGCACCGAATTGTAGTTGATATAATTCGATAAAATCAATTGTTTTCCAAAGAGATTTGTTTTTAGTTTGATGGAGAAATCGATGAGGTTAAATGCTTTTTTGTAAGAAGGGTTAGAATCGTTGAGGGCAATTTTTTCCCAGCTTCTTCGCCACTGAGTCATTTGTCGTTTGTATGGTCCAATTTCATTTCTGTAAAAAATAAATTGCGAGCGATTGATACCATTCAATCGGTGCTGAAAACTCACCATATTGAATTTATTTTCGAGTTCTTGTGCGGAAGAAAGTGCCAAAGAAAATTTTAAATTCTTGATGTCTTTACCTGCTGAAATACTAACACTCTGACGATTGTTTGCCAGGTGGCCTAATTCTGTTACAGCCGATTCAAAAATGGTGGTGTTGTATTTTAGTTCCTGACCGTATTGAGGTTGCACATTTCTGTTCGAAGTATTTAAAATAGCACTGGTTAAATTCACCACATCGGCACCTATATAATAGTATTGAATACTAAATGGAAAACTCAGCATTTCCTTGTTAAAGTTTGCTTTTATGTTCAGGTAAGGATTCCATTTTTGTATAGAATCAACAGGATTTACAATGCTTCCGCTTCCACTTTCGCTATGCACGGAAAAATTTTTAAAATTTAATTTTACTTCGGCAGTAATCATTTCTTGTTTTGAAATGTTACTGAAGTTGTTGGCGAATTTTGATGGATTTAATATTGCTTGCGAGTGGTAATAATTAAGACTTACAAAATGACTAAATATTTTTTTGTTGAGTTGTGCCGCCAAAACATCTTGATTGTTGTTGTTTAAATAACTTTGAAAACCTCCGGTATTGTTTGATTTTCCATAAGCAATTTTAAATCCTGTTCTAAGAGGCATTCTTGTTCCGCAAAGTGTAAATCCCTGGATTGTTCCGCTTCCCCAGCGTGAATCTCTACTAATATTTTTGTCTTCATAAAAGGAAGTATAGCGTTTGAAAGAAATGGTTTGCCACTCCCAGGGATAGCGCTCAAACATATCGTCGCGGTATTCTAAATTCGATAAAGTAGCGGGAGTGAGATTAAAGAAAATAACACCCCCTGCCGCGATATCGAATTTGCCATATGAGGTGAGCAAGTCGCCGCTGAAATTTAAATAGCGATACGATTGAATGCGTTTAGGATAATCGTTAGAGATGTTTTGTAAATCACTTGTCATTTGATTATCGAGTAAAAAATCAACATCAATATTTGTATTTTTAGTTGGTTTTCCTTGTAGTCGCAACATCAGTAAAGGCTCGCGATAACCAATGTGCAATCCATTACCCAAAGGATTATCGGGATACACACCATTAATAATAAACGCTTGAGGAGTATAAGCTCCGCCAGAAATATAATTTTCGCTTAAGTTTCTAAAACAAATGTTGCTGCGCAAATATCCACTCACTTGAATTTTAGTAAATTCTTTGTTGCTGTTTTGTGCAAAAGAAGAATTATCCAATAAAATAAAAGTGCAAAATAAAATAAGTAAAATGGTATTTTTTAGAAAGCGTTGGATCATGAATTTCATTTTTAATTTTCTGAAAAATAGATTTGTGAAACTGCTTCAAACCCTGAGCTGTCTTTGTATTTTAAGCGGTACTTACATGCTGCATTTGATTTGTCGTTGTAGAAATAATATTCATCTCCATTTTCATTGGCAGGAAATCTTTGTAGTAAAATAAAATGAATTCCATCCTCACTTTTTTCCAGATCAAAATACACTAATGTTTTAGGATTTTCGGCACGCCATTTCAATTCATTTCTTTTTTTTGCGGCGTTGTATTGTATCTTAAATTGAAGATTGGAAGCACTCATAGTTTTACAGGGAATGAAAGGCTGAACCAACTCTTTATTTTCGTTGGCAAATACTTTACATTCATTTTTAAAATCCTTGAAACTTCCTATTCCATCATAACCATTGTACGACCAGAACATGTGCCCGGCATAATGGTTTTTGAAAGCATTATTTATTTTTTCGCTGTTGCTGTAAATACTATCTCTATTGAGGTTTCCTGGTTGTTCACCAATCAAACAGGGCTTATCCATTTTCCAATATTCATAAGAGTAATTGGTGTCGAAAGGATCGGCATTTGCGCTGTGCATATAATCGTAATAATGAATCTGGTAAAAGTTGAGATAGGCATTGCTATCGGCATAAACATTTTGCAATTCTTTATCGCCATACCAATTTCCAACAGCGGGAGCTACATTTGAACTCCAGCGTAAGGCGGCACAACCTGTAGTAACCATTTTATTGGAATTTTTATGAATGGCTGCTGCAAGCATTGCGGTAAATCGCTGCATGTGTTTTAGTTCAACGGTAACATCTGTTGTATAAGCCCAGTTAGAGTTTTCGTCTTGTGGTCTGCTAATGGCCCATTCGGGTTCATTAATTATTTCCCAGGCAAAAAGATTACAGTGTTCGCTGTATCTTTTTACCATAGGAATTAAAACTTTATTGATGTAGGAAAGTGTTTTTAAAGAGTCGCTAATCAGTGCTTCATGTTTTCCTGCAAAAACACCTGCTTCTCCGGTGAAATCTTTGCACATATCAAACGACCATAAACAGGGCATGATGAGTATACCATGATTTTTAGCACGTAAAAAAATATCGTCTAAATCGGCAAAAAAATCACCATCCACTCCTTTCACAAAGCCGTTTGCATCAAATTCCGGATTTCCTCTTCCATCGGTATGAATCCACAAACGAACGCAGTTTATACCGTGGTTTTCACACTGCGCAAATAGTTCTTCAAACCATTGTGCATCGTACATAGAACCCCACATATAGTGGTTACCTACATCTCCGCCAAATTTATTCCATGCCACGTTGAGCCCGTTAATGAAAATGGGTTTTCCTTCAAATTGAATCAAATGATTTTGCTGTGCAAAAGCAAAGTTGAAGAGAAAAAAAAGTGAGAAAAAAGAAAAATGAAATCGTTGCATCATGTTAGTACACCATTAGCATTTTGGGTTGCGTATTTTCTCCATTGATGTTGTAGTGAATAAGATAAGCTCCGGGCGCTAATTCAGCGGTATTGATATCTTGTTTCAATTCGCTGTAATTGCCATTTGCGATCAGCGAAATATCTTTTCCATTTAAATCTTTAAGCATCACTTTTATCGATGAAGTTGAATTTAATTTCAAATAAATAGTACTACTGTTGTTAGATGGATTAGGATAAATTTGTGATTCGTTCACTATCGTATTTATATCTTGAATATTGGTTCCCGAACAGTTGGCATTTCCAACACTCAGATTTTTTATTTTGATAGTTGCGGTGATGGATGATGAGCCTGAAACACTGCAATTAGGGTCACCGAAAGAAGCTGGTTTAATAGATAATCCGGCAATTTTATTGGTGAGAATACCTTGTGCTGAAATGGAATTACTGCCCGAAGCAAAAGAATTCAAATAGTATCCGTTAGAAGCTGTTCCGGTTGAATAAGCGTTAGCAGTATCGTAAAGAGTTATGCCCAATAAAATGTAGTTGATGCTTCCGCAACCCGATCCGCTTCCACCATTAATGGTTACATTGCTTACCGATATTTCGTAATTTACCATAGGTGAATTGATTCCTGAAATATCAATAGGTGTGGGGAAATCCCATTTCATTTCATTTTGTCCCCAAAATCCTGCAGTGGTGTAATTGATAGTGAGTTCATTATTGGCAACATTGTAAGTGACTTTGTTGTTAGGATCCCATTCACCCAATCCTGCTTCATTGTTAAAGGTGTTGCAAGTTCCATTGTTTTGTGCTGTAGCACTCAAGCAGGTTAAAATGGTAGTGATAGAAAGTAAAATTTTTTTCATACTCTTTGTTTTTTTAAGGTGTGTAGAAAAGTAATAGCGCTTGATGAACAGACTTGTTTAACAAGCTTTCCAGAAGATACGTTCGTGCTTCTTCAATGGTTGGGTTGCTTGTTTTTTTTAATTATTTATAAAATATTTTCTTGTCGTTTGTTCTGTTTTTTCTGCATTTCATAACATTGCTGGTGGGGTGCCTTCTAATTCCTCTATTTTTAGTTTTATATACTACGACTATGAAAAAAATATTTTTCTTTATTTTTTTATTTTCTTTTTTTTCTCCACTAAATGCTCAAATAAGTATTCAGGGAAATAAATTTTACAATGATTGTCATCCGTTTTTTTTCAATGGCGTAAATACACCTTGGCACAATTGGGATGATATGGGGGGGAATTTCGATCGCAATTTTTGGGAAAATCATTTTCAACAATTGAAAAGCGATGGAATAAATTCCTCTCGCGTATGGATTAGTTGCGATGGGGAAGTAGCTCCCACCATAGATAATACAGGATTGATAACGGGAGTAAGTGCAGCATTTTGGAAAAATTGCGATACCTTATTTGCGATTGCAAAACGTTATGGTATTTATATTTTGGCAACGATGATGTCTTTTGATCACTGTAAAAATTATCATCCTAAATATGCTTTATGGCGATCGGTCATCACCAATGTTGTAAATTCTCAAAGTTATATTGATCAATATTTAGTTCCTTTTGCTCAACGTTACCAATCGAATAAGTATTTGTTTGCAATCGATCTGTGTAATGAACCGGAGTGGATTAATGAAACTACAGAATGTGGAAAATTACCTGTGAATAAATTACAGCATTTTTTTGCAATGAGCGCAGCAGCACTGCACCAAAACAGTACAGTGTTGGTTACTTTGGGATCGGCCTCAATAAAATGGAATAGTGATAAACCGGGTTGCGTAGGAAATTATTGGAAAAATTCTGCTTTGCAATCAGCGTACAATAACTCGAATGCTTCTCTCGATTTTTATCAAATTCATTATTACGAATGGATGTATTCTTATTTCTCCTCTCCGTTTGAAAAAACGCCTTTGGATTATGGAATTAATGATAGACCAGTGTTGATTGGTGAGATGCCTGGAAAAGATTTATTGGAATTACCTTATTCACTTACCAATGCCTATGATCTTTCTTATTCCAATGGATATGGAGGATGTATGGCTTGGACTTCCAATGAAGTAGATACTTATGGAGTGTACACAAAAATTGCACAGGCGACCAATGCTTTTAAATCCAATTATCCTTTACTTGTTTTTCCTCCTGATTGTATTGCCGATATCGTAAATGAAAAAAATGAAATTCAATTTTCAATTTATCCAAATCCTGTACAGAACAAATTTGTTCTTTATAGTGAATTGCCCTTTAATTCTTATGTGTTGTACAATAGTGCAGGTGTTTTAGTGAGGCAAGAAAGTATTTCGTTGGCTAAGCAATTAGAGGTAGATGTTTCTTCTTTAAGTAAAGGCATTTACTTTTTAAGTGTGGTGGGTGATGAGGGTAAGGTTAGTGCTCAAAGAAAATTGCTGTTGTATTAATTCGTGTTTTTACAGAGTTGTAAACTTCACGATGTGCTTATTTATGTAACTATTTTAGATAAAAGTGATATAAAACACCACTTCAACAATTAATGTTTTACAAGAGAATTTTATACAGTGTATTGCTTTTCATTTTTCTGTATCCTCCTTCTTATGCACAAGAGGGAAAGGATGGCAGCAAGGTATTGTCTTCAACTGCCGTTGTAAATGAGTACACTTATCTTACCTCCTCTGCTGTTGCTGGCGGTACTTTGCTTCAGGTAAACAATAGTTCTTTAAATGCCAACAATCGTTTTTCATCTTCTTTAAATACCGGAGATTTAATTATGATTATTCAGGTACAAGGCGCCAGTGTAAGTACAACCAACAATGCTTCATTTGGTGCTGTTACAGCTTACAATTCTGCCGGGGCTTATGAATTACAGGAAGTAATATCGGTACTACCTTCTCAAATTTTTATTAAATGTGCTTTAAAAAACAGTTATTCTTCTTCGGGTAAAACAATGGTGGTAAGAATACCCAGGTATAGTTCTTTAACGATTGGTGTTGCAGGAAAAATATCTGCTGATGCATGGAACGGAAAAACCGGTGGAGTAGTGGCTTTAGAAGTACAAGGCAATATGGTAGTGGATGGAAGTATAGATGTATCGGCATTAGGCTTTAGAGGTGGAATATTGGAGCAGTATACTTATAAAAACTGGTTTACAATCAATACAGATTATGTAAGCATCGATTCTAATTTAAGTGCTGCTAAAGGAGAAAGTATTGCAGGTTTTTACACTGAATATGATGCCTTGGGCGGCAGATATGGGAGAGGTGCAATTGCCAACGGTGGTGGTGGTGGAAACTCACACAATGCCGGTGGTGGTGGTGGTGCAAATGGTGGATGTGTAACCTTGTGGACTGGAATGGGAATGCCCGATACTTCTGCGGCAACTTACAAAACGGCTTGGAATTTAGAATCGCAAAGTTTTAGTAAATCTTTTTCAGCGGGTGGCGGAAGAGGAGGGTATAGTTATGGTAAACGACAAACGAATCCTTTGCTTCATGGTCCGGGATTTACTTTAGGTATAAGCGATACCGCATGGGGTGGTGATTTTAGAAAAAATTTAGGAGGGTTGGGAGGCCGACCTCTAGATAATCTTCAGGGAAAATTAATTTTTATGGGCGGTGGCGGCGGCGCTGGTGATGCCAACAATAATGCTACTTTATATGGTGGAGGAAATGGTGGAGGAATTGTTTTTTTGCGTGTGCGTGGTTCAATTAGCGGAAATGGTAATATTAAGTCCAATGGTGGTGATGGCGCTTCTTCTAATTTAGGAAATTATAATGATGCTTCGGGCGGTGGCGGTGGTGGTGGTTCTGTTTTGTTGTTTTGTGATCAGCAAATTGGCAATATTACTGTTAGCGCTGTGGGTGGTAAAGGAGGAGATCAGTACATTGGAAATCTTACTACTGTAAAAAAATATGAAAATGAAGGCACCGGCGGTGGTGGTGGTGGTGGTTATATTGCTTCAACGCAATTGCTTTTATCTGCTACTGTTAGTGGCGGAGATAATGGTATTACCAATTCCAAATCTCTTTTAAATTTTCCACACAATGGCGCAACCAAAGGGAGTGATGGAATTACAGAACAAATACAACCGCCTCTGCAATGGAATGCTTTAGTGGTAAAAAATGATACCGTTTGTCCGGGAGAAACCGCTTTTTTAAGTGCAACAGATATCAATGGTGTGGGCACTAATATTAATTGGTATACAGCACCCACAGGTGGAGTTTCTTTTTTCACAGGCGAAAATTATTCTTTAGTGGGCAATGCTGATCAGTGTTTTTATGTTCAGTTGTGTGATCAGCTTTATCGTGATACGGTTTGTGTATTTACCAACGGTAAACAGAATTTGAATTTAGGTCCCGATAAAAATATTTGTTCTGGTGATACTCTCCTTTTAGATGCAGGGGTTTATTCTTCTTATTTATGGAATACCGGCGCCCAAACGCAAACCATTAAAGTTACTCAGCCCGGAACTTATATAGTTAATGTACCTAATAATTCTTGTGCCGGAAGTGATACCGTTGTAGTTAGTCCTGCGCTAACGATAGATTTAGGTCCCGATAAAACAATTTGTGAAGGAAATTATTTCGATAAAGATGCTGGTTCAGGATGGACACATTACGAGTGGAGCACGGGTGATACTACACAAGTACTGCGTGTTTCTCAGCAGGGGGCATACATTATCAAAGTAAAAAGTGGTAATTGTGAAGCTACCGATACCTTTAATTTATTCTGGAATATGTTACCAGATTTTACAGTATCAAGCGATACTACCTGTAATGGGGGATCAACTACTTTATCGGTTTCAATTGCTCCGGGAAATTGGATTATACAATGGTTGAGCGCTGATGGTGGTACGGGGCCAACGAAAACTGTTGGTTCGCACGGAAAATATTTAGTTAAGGTAACCAACAAAACTACTCTTTGTGCCGACACTGCTTCTGGTTATTTTATTTATGGCACACCTCCAGAACCCTATTTAGGGAATGATACTATCATTTGTGAGTTAGGAGTTCTCAAATTAAAAGTAGATGATCCTCAGTGGAAAAAGAAATGGTGGAATCAAAGTACTGCCGATTCTGTTTTTGTGAGTGATCCCGGAACTTATTTTGTAACGGTTACCAACAATTATAACTGTAGTGGAAGTGATACCATTAACGTAATCTCTGTGAGCAAACCTAAATTTGATTTGGGTCATGATGTGAAAAAATGTGTTGGCTATGAAATTACTTTGGCAACAGATGTTGTTGCAGATCATTATTTATGGTCTACAGGAGAACAAACTTCTTCAATTGATGTAAATAATTTTGGTAGATATTGGCTTACTTTAACCAACGATCCTGCGTGTTCTAAAACAGATACTGTTTTTGTAAATTATATTCCTTATCCTATTGTAAATCATTCCAACGATACTACATTGTGTTTTGCAGAATCTTCTAATTTATTTGAAATTTCTGCTGAATCAAATCCCAATTACAAATACTTGTGGAGTACAGGAGATACCACAGCAATTACCCATGTAACGAGTGAAGGCACATATACTGTAACGGTTTCGATACCTAACATGAATTGCGCAATAAGCGAATCTATTTCTTTAAATGATTATTGTGAACCACATATTTATTTCCCCAATGCATTTACTCCTAATGCCGATGGAAAAAATGATTTATTTATTACTCCTAATCTTTATTTAAAATCTTATCACCTAATGATTTTTGATCGTTGGGGTGAATTGCTTTTTGAAACCGACGATACAACAAAAGGTTGGAATGGTTATTATAAAAATAACCTGGTGCAACAAGATGTTTATGTATGGAAAGTAGATTATTCTTTTGAAAAACAGAATGGAGCAATAAAGGATAAAACCCAAATAGGAGCCGTAACTTTAATTCGCTGATTTATTTTCAGAATTATGGTTCTGTCGCATTAACTTTTTTCGAATATAAAAAATCCAATTTCAATTTTCTATGCAGCCAAAGAACAGAAAGTTTTGTAATTGGTGGACGCAGGATTTTGAACCTGTTGTTTCTTTATCATGTGAACTATTTCTATCCCTGCTATCGTCCTTTTTGCCGATTCAAATTCCTTAAATCCTAATCCCCACTGAATATTTCGTTTGATAAATCTGTGGTCTTGTTCAACCACATTATTCAGGTATTTACATTGCCGTATTTTTATCTTTGTCTTCCTCAATGAACGCTTATTAAATACTTTTATCGCACTTTTATTTGAGCCGCTCTTATCAATATTGATTAGCGTTGGAAAACCATTGTTTTCTAGAAAAGCAGAAGTTTATGTAGCCATGACATTAAAATCAGAAAGAAGAAAATTAAAGTTGGAATCACAACAAGTGCTGGATATACACGAACATTTATTACTCACCAATCCTTGTGAAATAAAAGAAAGAGATAAGTTGATAGTTACAAATAATTATAATGCCCTCACTCAGCAAATAACAGAAAAATTAAAGAAGAATCTCAATAATATTAAATTCAAAAATCTTCAACAGGTTAGAAATAGTGTGATTACAAACTGGTTGAAACATTATGATTTAATGCAGGTGAAATATATGGCAGGACATAGATTTGTAAGCAGCACGGAGAGATATAATATGGCTAATGTTGAAGAATTAAAACAGAAAATATTGAGGGTGCATCCGATGGGGTGAGGATTATTTTTTAGGATACTTAATTTTAAGAGCTTCTATTATCCACGAAGGAACATTTTTTTGTTTGAAATGAACTCTTGCTCCGTCGATTGTTTCAGCTATTAATACATATGCTTTTGAAGAGTTATCAAAAATAAATCCTCTGTTGGCAAGCTTAAGTGCGGGATATAGATTTCTCAAAGATCCATAATAGCGATTTTCAATTTGTTTGGGTGCAACAGAATGTCCACCTAATGCAACTCTTTGTTTAACTCTTTCCTGATTTATTTTAGGAGATTCAGTGCAGATATAATATAAGTATGTTTTGAATCCTTTTTCCTTGGCTTGTTTGATTATATCAACTTTTCCTTCGTGTGACATTACTGTTTCAAAAGAAAATGTTTGGGAGCTTTCAATAAAACAATCAATCAGGTATTGAACTATAATTAATGAAATATAAGAGTTCACAAGTTTAGTGGGATAGTATAAAATGTTGTTTTCAATTTTAAACTCATCAACATTGAAGTTGTTCTTATTCAGTTTCTTTGTTAATCCTGATTTTTTGATGAATTTTAAAATCTCAGCTTTTGAAGTTTGAATATTAACCAATGAGAAGTCATAACAACCATTTTTTTTAAGTGCTGCTTCAATCTCATCAGCATTGAGATAATACCCAAAGTTGAATTTGCTTAATAGTTCTTTTGTGAGATTAGATTTTCCTGATCCGTTGGGACCTCCAATGACTCTTAATTTGGGAACTTTGGCCATTAATTATAGAGCAAAAGAAAATCCTTGAATAATATTGTCAGAATCATCTACTTTCCCTATCTCAATTTCTTCACCATCAGGGAGCCTTTTGTATATAACACCATGTTTAAGAAAAGTGGTAGCCACATGATTATTTTTAGCTTCCTTTATTGCAGCTTTAGAAGCAGCTTTTAATGACTCTTCAAGTTCCTTAATAGATATATCTCTTTTTGTCATAAAAATGTCGTGTGTGTAACAAATATACAATATATAGACTTGAAAAGAAAGAAAAGGTTTAAATTTAAAACGTTAAATGAAGGTCAAATCTCAAATAAACACAACATCAGGAAAGGCACTATTGATGCTGATTTCACTTCTTTTTGGGGTATCTAACTGGACAGTCTATGGCAAGGTTTCTTCTGTGATCCGTGAACCCAATTCTATCAAACCCGACCTTGAATTTATTTACGATGCCAGTGGCAACAGAATCACCAAAATAGTTAAGCCAAAAAACTCAAGTGGAGTTATTTTGGGAATTAAAGAATGGACTTATACCGATTATGTGAGAGATGCCTCAGGTAATGTAATGGCCACTTATGAAAGAAAATACGATAAGAATACTTTGCTTCCTAACGAAGGAATATGGGAATCGCTGATACAGTTATCGGGTACAGAAGGAGTAACAGTAAACTTTAATATATCGATCAATGGCAATTGGTTAATCGATTTAAATGATGTTTGGACCGGTCAGTCGAGCCTCCCTCAAATTATCTCTGCCATTAACAACAGCAATAGTAATCCAAATCTTACAGCCAGCTCAGTACCGGGTTGTGTGGGTTGTATAAAACTAAGCAGCATTACCACGCATGGAGATATTGCATTAGGCACTTCAGATAATGAACATTTTGCCTTAACGCTAATAAAACCTTTTGCATTTAAAACCAACAACAACAATTATCTTACTGAAAGAAAACTGAGCGATCATCATATTTATGGCAGTAAGCGCCTGGGAATTGAGGAAAGAAATTTAGTTTTACCTATAACAGGCAGTACGATAATGCAAGATGATTTTGAAATAAATATCAATGGCTGGACTCCAGTAAACAGCTCTTCTACTTTGAGTAAGGAGAATGGTGTGTTGCGTATGGAAAGTTCAACCCAGTATGCACAAAGCCAAAAGATGTTTGCCACAGAAACCGGTCAGCGTTATAAGGTGAAGGTAGGATTTGTGAAGGGTACATCGGTGGCAGCAGGTTTTACTATGTACAACGGTTATGATGCTATTAGCGATCCGATATGGATGGGAGCCGATGGCCAGTATGAGGTGGAATTTGAGGCGCAGGGAGTATCAACGGCTTTGATATTTTATTCGCAGGATAATACAAACACAACGGTAACTAATTTTCTGGATTATGTTCAGGTGGAACTTAACAGTGTGGGCATAGTTAATCGTGAGCGAGGTGATAAACGCTATGAACACTCCAATCATTTAGGAGATGTGATGTCAACAGTTACCGACAGAAAAATCTACAACACAGGTACACAAGATTATAGTGCTGAAGTGATGAGCGCAAGTACTTACTATCCTTTCGGAATGACGATGTGGAGTGCGGGAGTACCTAGTAAGTTTGGTGTAAACGGAATGGAAAGAATTGATGAATTGAATCCAGATGATTATGATTTTGGTGCAAGGATTTATAATGGAAAAATTGGGAGGTGGATGAGTTGTGATGCAATGACTTCAAGGTCTCCTGGAATTACCTCTTATAGGTTTGGCAAAAATAACCCAATTCTTTTCTTTGATCCAGATGGTAATTATGAAACGGATGGACATTATTGGACAATATATTTAATGGGAATTACAATGGGACTCGATCCCTCTACAGCTGAGAAATTAGCAAATTCAGCAGAATCATGGGATACAAAAATTCATGGAAACTATGCTGTTCAAAATTTTACATGGGCAAATCCTGTTTATCAACAAACGATCCATGGACTTACTGGAAATGATGCTATTAGACAACGATTAGACGCATTCAACCAATTTATTGCAGCGGACAATATCGATGATTTAGGACAGGCATTACATTTGCTAGGTGATTCTTATGCTCATACTGATATGAATAATTCTGGTAAAATGTACGGGAATGGAGGTGTTTATACAACAGAACATGCATTTACAGATGAAGGTTTACGTCCTGACATAATTGGAGCTAGGAGGGATTTGTATATTGATTATACTCGCGACTTAGCAGCAGCTTTGGGATTAAAATATGATTTGATTCTTCCTCAAGATGGTTTAGATGTTTTCCAAGAAATATCCTCTTTCGTATCTGGTAGATATGATCCGCTACATCCAGCTACAGGGTCTATGATAGGAATAATAAATTATCATGTTGCAAAAAAAATGGGGAGGAGTGAATTTGTAATTCAATATGCTCAAGGACCAATATCTACATGGGAGGATCATCAACAACATTTTGAAAATACTAAAGCCTATTTAGATTACAAGGGAATAAAGTATAAAAGTGAGCTTTATTTTCAAACAATAGAAGTAGCTGATGGATATGGTGGTACCTATGATCAAGTGAGTTATGCTGGAATTAAATTTACAATTCAATCCGCTACTCAAACCACATCACATAATCCAATTTTTTATAGTTCTTCAAAAGGTGCTGTTCTTCAAAATGGAGCAATTATTATGAATCAATCTAGAAATGAAAATAACCACATTGAGGTATCCAATGTTGAGGATCCTGGTTTTTAGTTCATTTTAAGGCTTAGACAATAAAAAATGTCGCGAATTAAATATTTTATATTAATTTTTGTTCTGAATTTCTTTATAGGAGTTATTTATTCATTTGCATATTCAAAGATTGAACATTATCCGATGGCATTTGCTATCGGAACAGTTGGTTTTACGATTTCCTCCTTTTTTATTTCTCTAATCTCAGTACTATTTATTTGGCTTCGTAAAATTAATTATATCATTTTGGTGTTTGTTATTTCAATATTCCTTCTGTTGATTTTAAATGACAATAATTCTCTATTTGGTTTTATTTTTCAGCTAATTTTTACTTTTATTTATTTAATGTTACAAATTATCTTACTGAAAGAAAACGGTTCTGCCGCATCTAAAAATGAAAAATAAAATCTTTTTTATAGTTGTGTTATACTTTTTGTCATGTAGTGAAAGTGGTAATGAAAAACAAACAGTTAAAATAGAAAAGGATAAATTTGGTGTTTTGATTTCGGAGATATCATATCTAAATGATACTTTAAAGCACGGTATAGCGAAATATTATTTTTATAATAGTAAACAAATTAGTAGAGAAAAAAATTATGATAGAGGAAAATTAAATGGTGTAGAAAAGTATTATTACGAAAATGGAAATCTTTTTTATTCCAAGACATGGAAACAGAATAAATTGCATGGAAAAGTGATCAACTTTAGAGAAAATGGAAGTAAAAGATCAGAGGAAATATTCAATGAAGGCATAAGACTTTCTTATGTTTCTTACCTTGAAAATGGAAACAAAGAATTTGCGAATTATAATGACCTTAATGGTGATATTTTTGTAAAAAGATATATGGTGAGACGGGCAGTTTGAAAGAGGTTCATGGAAGTGTTTTTTCATCAAAACATAAGGTTTTTTATACAGATGATTTAGGAAAAAAAAGGCAGGTAATTGATA
This sequence comes from Flavobacteriales bacterium, assembly GCA_023251075.1. GTDB lineage: Bacteria > Bacteroidota > Bacteroidia > Flavobacteriales_C > JAHEZL01. The sequence continues at coordinate 73,621 of JAHEZM010000005.1, forward strand.
AGGTTGAATTGGGTAGAAAAATAGAATTACAAATTCCAATAGCAGACTTTAAAGATGAAAACGGTGTTGTGCAGATTGATAGTAATGGGAAAATTAAAACTCTGACTACAGAAGATAGAATAGCATATTATACCCATGTATTTGAAAAAACTGGGAAAGATTCTTTGTTAATTAAAAGTATTTACAGTAAAATTCCAGGTGTTGAAATTAAAGATAGTGTATGGGTTTATTTCTTTGTTAAGTAGGTATTGGTAACCTGTATACCTGAATGTAAAACAATAAAATAAAGGATTTGAAAAATGAGTTTTGTAGGGTTAAAGTGTAAGCATCCTACCAACCTCGTATTCCACGGAAATCCGTAACAAAACAGTACGAATATTCGTTTTTGACATGCATTCCCAATAATTACTTGAAAAATGGTATTATTTTTATTATAATTGAGGAGTATTCTTTGAAATGTTACCAAGTAAACGCAAGGATGGCAGCACATCACAGTCCATTCCTTTTAGGTTTTATTATGTGTGGTTTTGGGGATAAATGTTACTAATTTGTTACCCTTAAAACTTTAAAACCCACACACCTCTCATTCCCCTAAGCGGGACTCTAATTGCGAGATTTTTGTACTCAAAAAATTAAGCAATCTTATTCATCAAAAACTTCCAGTAAATTGCCGTCGGTTTTAACCGACGGATTTGATTGTTTTCATAATAAGGCTTTAGCCGAACAATATTTTTTGGCTAAAGCCTTGTACGTGTTCTTTTTGCCGTCGGTTAAAACCGACGGCAATTGAAATTAAAAACACTATAAGATTGATTTGTTTTTGGGTACAAAAATCTCGCAAGGAAGTAGATGATCCATTGGTATTCACTTCGTTTTTTTAGTTGTTACCCAACGACTACTTCTCCGCAAACGTATCTCTTGTATTATTATAAGTACGTTTTAACCTATTACCTAAAATTATTTCTATGAAGACTTTTTTACCTCTGAATTTTTTTATTCTCTTAATCATTTTATTTACTTCTTTTGATGCGAATGCACAATTTCCCGGTAGGGCTCTGGTGGGTTATTATGAAACCTGGAAAAGTGATTTGAAGTTGCGTGATATTCACAGCAGCTATAATGTAATTAATATGGCTTTTGCTGTACCAACAGGCGGTAGTAAATGCAATATGAATTTTTCTCTTCCAATTGCATATTCTTCTACAGCAGAATTAATTAAAGATATTGATACACTTCACGCACACCATAAAGTGGTGTTGATTAGTATTGGTGGCGAAAATGGTGAAGTAGTTTTAGAAAACAGCAATGATCAAAATATTTTTGTGTCGTCTGTTCAAAATATTTTTGCTTACTACAATTATAAAATTGATGGATTAGATATCGATATTGAAGGTCAGGCAGTGCAAGGGGATGTTCATTCATGGACCATGTCGAACCCTTCCGATCGTCAGAAATTTTTAATTGCCGCTATCAAAACGATCATGTCTAATTACCAAACTCAAACAGGTAAAAAAATGTGTTTAACGATGGCTCCCGAAGTCGCATACGTGCAAGGAGGCCTATCAGATTACCAGGTATCAAACATTAACGGAGGGTGGTATTTACCTCTTATTCAAAACTTGAAAGATGAGTTGGATATGTTGAATTGCCAACTTTACAATGTGTATGGTAATGAGTTTGCTATTGATGGAGCTTTGCATGATGAAGGCACTGGTAATTTTATTGTTGCTATGACGGAATCAGCAATCAATGGATTTACTTTAAGAGGATCTAAGGGAACCTATAATGGATTGCCTGCGCAGAAAGTGGGATTTGGAACAGTGGGTTATAACATGTGTGCTTCTTATGATTATAGTTCAGCAGTTGATACTGCTGAAATCATATTGGCGGTTCAATATTTAAGAGGTAAAATTTCAAAACCTGCAGGTTGGGGATACACTTGTCTTTCACCACATCCTAAACTGAAGGGAATGATGGTGTGGTCGGTAAATCACGATTACAACGAAAATGGTATAGGGTATTGCGATATAGGTGCATGGGTAACGGCAGAATCTTTTTTAGCTGCATTTCCTGCAGAAGAAGGATTAACTCTTTCGAATTTGCCTTCCATACTTCCTCTGAATATTTTTCCAAATCCTGCAGAAAACAATGTTTTCATCAATAATTCCACTACTCTGGTTAAAGATGTTTTTTTATATGATAATGAGGGGGTATTCATTTCTAGTTTTAAAGTAAATGCGGGAATGAATATTTTTCCTATCAATAATTTGAACAGCGGAATTTATTGGTTAAAAACAGATGTTGGTGTACAAAAAATGGTAGTTCGTTGATCTGGGATATTTCAATCTAAATTAAAGCGCTTATTTCGTGCTGTAAAAAAATTGGCCTTAAGTAAATCTTTTTTTGATTTTATGAGTACTAGGATACGTTGCTCGAAATAAATAGGTTGGGTGCAGAAAAATAAATATTTTTTTGATGCAACCCATTGAAACTTAAGTGTTCTTTCAAAGGTTCTAATTACCAAGTGTTTTAAATTGAAAAGACAGAAATTCTTTTTTACAGAATTTTTTTAATTGCTTTTCATTTTAATACCATAGGATCTTTGAAAGTGTTAACAAACGGGGCATTTGCTTCAAATATAAATTGTGTTGGAAATGTATTTTACATATATTTCCATTGCAAAGAGATAACAGGGGAACTACTTTTTAAAGAGAATAAAGTGATTACAAATGAGCTCATAAATAAATGTATCCTTCAAGATATTAGAGCGCAGCTTGAGATGCACGAGACTTGTTATCATTTATTGATGCCTGTTTGTTATAAGTTTTTGCACAATGAAGAAATGGCAAGAGAACTCTATAATCAGGGTTTTCTTAAAATTTTAGACTCTCTGAAAACCTTCGATCAATCGAAAGATTTTTCACAGTGGGCTAAAAAAATAATGATGAATAAATTAATTGATGAATATAGGAGTAGAAAATCTTTACGTAATGTGATCGATCAAAATTTAGAAGTAAATTTTGTTTCCAATACTTTAAAATCCTCTGATGTTAATTCTTACGTGAACAAGGAAGAAGAGGAGAGAGTGTCGTATTTATTGGCTAAATTACCTTTAACAACACGACGGGTTTTTAGTATGTTTGCTTTAGAAGGATATTCGCATCAGGAGATTAGTGATTTGATGAATATGTCCACCGGTACTTCTAAATGGCATGTTTCAAACGCAAGAGAAATTTTAAAAAAATATTTGAGCAGAAAAAGTAAGTTGGTAGAAAATGAATGATGTAAATAGCGACATACCTGTGTTTGTTTACAAACCAGAATACCGCGAAGAAATGCGTAAAATCCTTGAGAAAAGGAAAAAAAGACGTGTTTTCTTTTGGTTGTTTTTTGGAGGCGTAATGCTGGCCGCAGCTTCTACTTTTTATGTTGTTACAAATAATAAAGAGCAACATAATCAAATTGCTGATTCAAATATTATTGAAAACAAAATTCCTGAAAGTACGAGTTCTACTCAAGAGGAAGTAGTGCTTGGTTCAAACTCAAAAAAGCAAGATATTGTTGTTCAAGATTCTTCCGTTAAGAAGGTTCCTCTTGTATCTGCTTCCAGCACCCAAAAAACGGAAATACCCAATGCACAGAAAATAAAGAATAAAGAAAACAAAGCAAATCATATTTCATCGGATTTTCCCCTCAGTACCCCATTATTATCTTCCTCTTCAAAAACAAGGAATAATAGAGAAGAAGTAAAAACAAATGAAGAATCGGAAATTCAAAAGGAAAATAAAAAAGTTGAATCGGAACAAAACAAATCCAACCAATCACAAGAAGCAAAAAAAAATGAAACTCCTGTTGTAACAATTGCTGCTCCTGAATATACGGATGCTATAAAAGATACTCTTCCAAAAGTTGCAGAAGAAAAAGTATTGAAAAAAGATTCAGGAGTGGTGGCAGCACAATCTACTCCCAACTCTCCATCACCAGATACTTTACCTGCTAAAAAAGAAGAAGAGGAGAAAAAGAAAAAAGCGAAAAATTATTTTTTGGATGATGTAAATGTTTATGCTGGTGGTTTAATACACAATACATTTGGCAATGGAGTTTATAGTAATGGTACAGCATTTTCTTATCGTGCAGGTATTGGAGTTGCTAAAAAAATAAATGATCATTCCCTATTATCTGCTGGTTTGGAAGGCACCTACTACAATCGTTTGTATAATTTTGGTGGAAATGATTCTTCAATACTCACAAATGACGGGCAAACGATGGTAGGGTATGATTATGTAGAAAAGAGAAGAACCTATTTTTATGAAAACAATTATTCTATTTCATTGGCAATGCCTATTTCATACATTTATCAGCTCGATAAACTGAATGTTTATGGCGGTTTAAATTTCGAATATTTTATTCAAAATAGTAACCGTGTTAAAAATGATACCACTGTTTATGGAGTAAATACTTTTATTGTTAATACTTATGTGTATCAATATAAAATGTCGGGAGAATCCACTGTTAAAAATGATTTTTCCGGAGTGAGTCGATTTCAAATGGCTGCATTTGTGGGTGCTGATTATCGTTTCAGCAATAGATTTTCTTCCGGGGTTCGTTTATCAACCGGACTGATTGATTTGCTTAGCAACAAATGGATCTCTAGTTCGGGATATAATAGTTTATGGAATGCTAACCTGTATTTAAAGTTTCATTTACTTTAATCGCTAGAAAACAAAGAGAATTTTTTGCTCATCATTTTGTTTTTTAAATCGCTGATTCTTATCACTACTATTTTATTTTCATTGAAAATTTCATCTGCAGAAATCGTTAGAGAGGAGAATTCGTTCGATAAATATTTTTCTAAAAGTATTCTTCCCTGTACATCGAAAATTATTGGTAACAACCCAACCTCTTCGAGGCGAGCTCCGTAATCTTAAGCAAGTAGTAGTTCTTTAATAGTGTTTTAATTAGTAGTTAAGCTTCGGGCCGACAATAAAATTGTAGTAACGGCACCCCCTCCCTCCTATTTCCAAAGTAGTATCCGTAGTCGGCCTGAGCTTAATTTTCTAACTTTTAAAGAAAAAATAGAGCAACACAATTAATTAAAACTTTTGCTGGTGTGTGGCGTAGAATGTGTCGAATCAATTTAATGCTGTGATGAGAAGTGTATTAGGAATTTTTAGAAAGAGAAATAATTGTATAGCATCGTTTTCCCTTTTATTTCTATGTTATTGCTCAGCTTTAAAAGCTCAAAGTAATGTTTGGTTGTTTGGATCAACAGCAGCCAATTGTGCCGGACTAAAATTTACTCCAACCCCTCAACAAAATACAATTGCTAATGCCTGTAAATTTTATGAATGTAGTTCTGTGGTTAGTGACAATGCAGGTAATATTCTCTTTTATACCAATGGTGTAGCAGTATATAATAAAAACAATGCAAAAATGCCTAACGGTGATAACCTCTTAGGTTCTCAGGAAAATAATGCAGTATTAAATTCTGCGGGAAGTTCCCCCAATGGCGTGATCTCTGTTAGTGATCCCGCAAATCCTAATCGTTATTACATATTCACCATTAATGATTTGATTAATAATACCAGAAATGGTTTTAGATACAGTATTGTGGATATGACTTTAGATGGTGGTTTGGGTGATGTGGTATTGGCTTCAAAGAATACAATTATTTTAGATGGTACCGCTACTCCCACTGCTGAAATGATGGCAGTAGTGGCTGTTCCGTGTTCCGATACGGTTTGGATTGTGGTACATGGTGCCGGTAATAATGATTTTTATTCTTATCCCTTATCTTCTGCCGGTTTAGGTGCTCAGGTAACAACCAGCGTTGGTTATAGTATGTCGGGAGGTGGTAATGATAATCGTGGTTCAATGGCCTTTAGTCCTGATGGCTCTCATTTGTTGCTAACAGGTATGGTAAACTGCGGGTTGTGGTTGTATAATTTTCAATCATCGGGCATTAATGCAGGAAAATTAACGCCGTGGAATATTGGTAAAAATGGAACCAATCAGGTTATTACAACTGGTATTTATAGCGCGGAATGGTCACCCGACGGACAAAAAATTTACATGACTTCCAATGGTACTTTAAAATATTTTAATACTAATGTTGCTTACAATGCAGCAACCAATCCGGTGGCAATTACTATTACCGAAAATATTGGTAGTATGAGGCGCGGACCAGATGGAATTTTGTATGCAGGAAAAACCGGAGCAGGAAATTATTTGTCAACACTTTCCGATCCTGATGCCGCTACCGTTGGCGCTGCCAGTGCTTCATGGCTTGATCATGGTTTTGATGCGGGTAGTTCTGTTTCTTGGGCTTTACCCAGTTCTGTTATTGTAAATTCTTCTAATCAAGCATTGATTACTAACCCTTTAAATGACACAACGGTGTGCTCTAATGTTGCCCCTTTCCAATTAACTGCAACACCTGGTGGTGGCACATGGTCTTCTGTACCTTCAGGTTTTGTTAATGGTGCAGGTATGTTTGATCCGGGCGCAGGAGTTGGTTCTGCTCCGTGGACGGTTAAAATTTATTACGATAATATTCCTTGTGTCAATCCCGATTCGGTAACCATCACTGTCAATAATTGTAGTTGTCCTGATACTACTTTATCTCCTTCAATTCCTCCTATTTGTCCGGAAGATGCTATCAATTTAGATACTTATAAAATTACGGCAGAAGCAGGAACATGGACTATCGAAAGCGGACCATCAGGTGTGGCATCTATTACAGGAGGTACAACTTTCAATGGAAATAATACTGCTCCGGGAAATTATGTGGTGCGTTTTACATTAACTACTGTAGTGCCTAACTGTCCTTTATTTTCAGAAAGAACAGTAGTGGTTAAACCTACTCCACCTGTGAGCGTTGCCGATCATACACAATGTTTTGGAGAACCTGCCTGGACTTTTGATGCCGGTGCTGGTTTTGATACCTATGCGTGGACGGGTCCGCTTTCTGGAAATGCACAAACTTTAGCTACTTCTTTAGAAGGAAAATATACTGTTACCGTTACCTTAAATGGTTGCACAGGATCTGATACCGCTCATTTAACTATTACTCCATTGCCTGTTGTTTCTTTTGTTTTAGCCGATCCCGATGCTTGTATCAATGAAAGTGCTTTTGCTTTGAGTGGCGGTTCTCCTGCTGGTGGAACATATTCCGGTTTGGGTGTATCGGCGGGTAATTTTGATCCTGCAAATTCAGGTGGTGCAGGGGTAAAACAATTGACTTATACTGTAACCGCTTCCGGTTGTACCGATTCGGCTCATGCTTCATTAACAGTACACGATTTACCATTGGTAACTTTAGATATTCCTACCGCTACAATTTGTGAAGATGCTTCTGCATTTGCTCTTTCAGGAGGAAATCCGGGTGGTGGAAGTTTTTCTGGCCCAGGCGTAAATGCTGGCATGTTTGATCCTGCAACAGCAGGTGCAGGAAAAGATACTATTACTTATACTTATCAGGATGCATTCAGCTGTTCAAATACAGCAACAGATACCATAAAAGTTAATGCTTTACCATTGGTGAATTTGGTTTTATCTCCCAATACAGTTTGTGCAGATGCCACTCCATTCGCCCTATCAGGAGGCACGCCATTAGGAGGTACTTACAGTGGAACAGGAGTTTCATTAAATAATTTTGATCCTTCATCAGGCACTAATCCAACCATTATTACTTATACCTATACCGATCCATTAACCACTTGTACTAATTCTGAACAAGATCAAATAATAGTGAATGCCTTACCTCAAATGAGTTTAGCCGATACTTCTGCTTGTCCGGGTGGTTCTGGAATAATTTTGATTCCTTCTCCATCGTTTTGGAATGCCTACGATTGGAGTACAACAGAAACATCTTCTACTATTACAGTGAATACGGTAAATACTAAATACTGGGTAACTGTAACAGATGCCAATGGTTGCAAAACTACCGATACTGCTTTTGTTGCGATGGGTGATACTTTGCATGTTGATTTTGGTGCCGACAAAGAAATATGTACTGCGCAAACTTTAACTCTGGATGCTGCAAAGTTTGGTCCTTTCCAAAACTTAGTCAAATATGAATGGAATGGAGTAGTAGGTAATTCTACATTGGCAGTAACACAATCTAGTTTGTATGGTGTTTTGGTAACCGATGGTAGAGGTTGTATTGGAAGCGATTCAATTAATGTGGTAGTGAACCCTCTTCCTTCAGTTGATTTAGGAAATGATACTTTAATTTGCTTCACAGGAAAGCAAAATTATGTTGCTATTCTACCCAATAATTACAGCAGTATTTTGTGGTCGAATGGAAAAACAGGTTTAAAAGGAACCAGTACCAGTCCGGGTAATTTTTGGGTAACTGTTACCAATCAATATACTTGTAGTGCTGCGGATACTGTTAATCTTACTGAGTTTTGTGAGGATATTGTTTTGTGTTTTCCCAATGTAATTACGGTTAATAATGATGGATTAAATGATCATTTTAAACCTTGTGCTGATAATTATCAATCCATAGATGATGGTAATTATCAATTCTATATCAACAACATTACATTCATCGATTTTCAAATGTATGATCGATGGGGAGTGAGAGTATTTCAGTCGAAAAATGTTTTACCAGAATGGGATGGAACTTATAATGGTTCTCCTGCAAGTGCCGGTGTATATTATTGGTTGGTGCGTTACAAAGATTCTGCTAAAAAGGATTACGAGGTTTCCGGCTGGGTTCAATTGATTCGCTAAAAATTATTTTAGCATTATCAATCCCCATAGTCGCCCGGTTTTCCCTTGATCACGTCGGTAGGAAAAAAAATCCTCTTCAAAAGTGCAGCGTTTCATAGCCCAAATATTTTCAGATAAAATTCCCATTTCCATTGCTGCAAAAATATTGGCTTCAATCAGGTTGATATTTTTTTTCTGAATACAGCGTGAAGGAAATTTTGCTTCTAAAAATATTTGTTGAACTTCTTCACCCACTTCAAATTTTTCTGCTGAAATTCCAGGACCTATGGCCATGCGAATGTGTTTGGTTTCGGCTCCTAATGTGATCATTTTTTTTATAGTTTCTCCGGCTATTCTCGCTACTGTTCCTCGCCAACCGGCATGTGCAGCGCCAATTACATTATTAACGGGATCGTGAAAAAGTAAAGGATAACAATCTGCTGCCGCTACCGCAAGTGCAATTCCTTTTTCATTACTTACCAAAGCATCACCGGTAAAAGTGCCGGTACTGGCTTCAATTACATCGCAGCCATGTATTTGTTTTAAGTGCGCAATTTGATTTAAAGTGATTCCTAATTCTTTCAAAGCAATTACTCTGTTTTGATGAATGTTTTCTGGTAAATCATCCTGCCCGGCTAAATTCAAAGAGTTGTAGGGAGTAGGGGAGATTCCACCTTTTCTGGTTGAAAATCCGTGAGTTGTATTGATATTGGGTGCTTTTAGCCACATGGGCCAAAGATAGTAAAATCACCTTTTTGTGGTATTGCCAATCCATAATTTGTAGCGACCTTTGCCTCTGTAAGAGGCAAATGAAGTTATCGGAATTAAACATAGGGGAGAAGGCAATTATCACCAAAGTGAGTGGTCAGGGTGCGTTTCGTCGTCGAATTACCGAAATGGGTTTTGTGAAAGGTAGAGAAGTGGGTGTGGTAAAATATGCCCCCTTGAGAGATCCCGTGGAGTATGAATTGATGAATTATCATGTTTCTTTGCGAAAAAGTGAAGCTGAACTCATTGAAGTTTTAACCCGCGAAGAAGTTGGAAAAACATTGGATCAGGAATTTGCCGGATCGGTTCCCGAGGAAATATACAAGCGATCGGTTCAAAAAAGAACCAAAACAATTAATGTTGCTTTTGTTGGAAATCCTAATTGTGGTAAAACAACTTTGTTTAATGGCGCATCGGGTTCGCGACAAAAAGTTGGAAATTATATTGGTGTTACGGTAGATGTGTATACCTCAAAATGTACACAAGATGGATATTTGTTCAACCTTACTGATCTACCTGGAACTTATTCCTTATCGGCTTATTCTCCCGAAGAATTGTTTGTGCGCTTACATCTTTTAGAGGCTCAACCTGATGTAATAATTAATGTAGTTGATTCTTCAAATTTAGAGCGAAATTTATTTTTAACCACTCAGCTTATCGATATGAATTTGCCAGTGGTGGTAGCTTTAAATATGCACGATGAGTTGCAAAAACAAGGTGCTACTTTAGATGAAAATGCTTTGGGTGAAATGCTGGGAATTCCAATGGTGCCTACTGTAGGCTATAAGAAAAAGGGAGTTCAGGAATTGTTGGCGAAGGTGATTGAAGTGTATGAAGGAAAAAATAACATCACTCGATCTATTAAAATTCAACACGGAAAATTTTTAGAAGATGCCGTAAATGAATTGCAAAATTTAATAGATACCGATCGAAATAAAATGATCACCGATGTGGTATCACCAAGATTTTTAGCAGTAAAACTTTTAGAAAAAGATACTCAGGTAAAAAATATTATTCGTCGTTCAGAAAATTCTAAATCGATAGAAGACTTAGCGAAGAAAAGTATAAAGAATTTAGAGCTACAATTTAAAGAAGATACCGAAACTCTTTTTGCCGACGCAAAATATGCTTTTGTAGCAGGGGCCTTACAAGCTACTTACGTAAAAAATTCGCATTTAAAAAGAGTAAGAACAGAAGCATTGGATTCATTTTTAACGAATAAGTATTGGGGCTTTCCTGTGTTTATATTTTTTATGTGGTTGATGTTTCAAACCACTTTTACTATCGGACAATATCCAATGGATTGGATTGAAACATTGGTAAGTTCTTTCAGCGAAATGATTAGTGCGCACATGAGTAAAGGGATGCTGAAAGATTTATTGGTAGATGGTATAATAGCAGGAGTGGGAGGGATCATTGTTTTTTTACCTAATATTCTGATTTTATTTTTCTTCATTTCTATCATGGAAGATACAGGTTACATTGCGCGCGCAGCATTTATTATGGATCGCTTGATGCGCAGTTTGGGTTTGCATGGTAAATCGTTTATTCCACTGGTAATGGGTTTTGGTTGTAATGTTCCGGCAGTGATGGCAACACGAACGATAGAAGATAAAAACAATCGATTGCTCACTATGTTGATCGCTCCGTTTATGTCGTGCAGCGCTCGTTTGCCCGTTTATATTTTATTGATTGGTGCTTGTTTCCCTGATTATCCCGGAACAGTTTTATTTTCTATTTATATCATTGGAATTATTTTAGCGATTGTAGTTGCACTCGTTTTCAAAAAATTTATTTTTAAAACAGAAGCTACTCCTTTTGTAATGGAATTGCCTCCTTACAGAATTCCCACGGCGAAATCTGTTGTGATGCAGGTTTGGGGAAATGTATCGCAGTATTTACAAAAAATGGGTGGAATGATTTTAATCGCTTCCGTTATCATTTGGGCTTTGAGTTATTTTCCTCGCAACGATCATCAAACAGTGTCGGAGCAGATGGAAAATTCATATATGGGTAAAATGGGACACGCTATTGAACCCGTTATTGAACCCTTAGGATTCGATTGGAAAATGGGAGTATCTGTAATTACCGGAATGGCCGCAAAAGAAATTGTGGTGAGTACTATGGGTGTTTTGTATCAGGCAGAAGAAGGTGCCGATGAAAATTCTTCCACATTAAAAAAACGATTGGAAGAGCATAGTTATGTGAGTGGAGAAAAAAAAGGAGAACGGGTTTTTACTCCATTGGCTGCTTATTCATTCATGTTATTTGTATTGATTTATTTTCCATGTGTGGCAGTAATTGCTGCAGTAAAAAAAGAATCAGGCGGATGGAAGTGGGCTACTATAACGATGCTGTATACCACAGGAATGGCCTGGATAGTATCGTTTTTGGTTTTTCAAATCGGATCACTAATTTTATAGAATATGCAAGAAGTAATTACATATATTCTCATAGCGCTTGCTTCTGCAATTGCAATCTATAAACTGTATCATTCTATTTTTGCAAAGAAGAAAACTGCCAGTGGTTGTGGCGATTGCGGCTGTGGAAAAAAAGAATGTAATACGAATTCATAATCATAAAAAAAGCTGCTTCATTCGAAGCAGCTTTTATAAATTAGTTTTCATTATTTCACAATTAATTTTTCTGTAATTAATTCATCATTGGTTTGTATCGTTACGTAGTACACTCCTGCACTTAATACATTCGGAAAATCAATTTTCATAGCACTTCCCGGAGTGTAAGAAACAAATACTTCATCGGCAACATCTTTTCCAAATTGATCTTTGATCAAAATTTGATTGATGTTATTTCTGTTTGCATTAACAGAAAATGACTGACAGCTTTCGCATGGATTTGGAAATACAGAAAGTGCAGCTATTTCTTCTTCCACATAAACAGATTTTGTGTTATAGTAAGATAATTTCCCATCGATATCCACCTCTTTAATTCTATAGTATACATGACCTTTTGGTGCATGTTTATCGATGAATTTGTATTGCGATAGAGTAGCTTTATTTCCTTTTCCTTTGTGCGTTGCAATACTGTCGAAATGTTCTCCGTCTTTTGATCTTTCAACAATAAAAAGATCAGAATTTATTTCTGCAGCAGTCGACCAAACTACTTCAATTCCTTCGTCATTTTTATAGGCATCGAAAGCATTAAACTCAACAGGTAAAGTTGAAGTAGCCACCATTCTCAATACCATTTGTGAGGTACCAAAAAGATTGGTACTACCCGATAAAGTGTATGGACTTGTTTGCGTTGATGAAGTACCATTAATGTATTGTGCACCAATTCCTGAACCGTCTTTTTCTGATAAGGATGCGGAAGTATAAGTACCATTTGCATTTGCAACGGTGGTAGTGCCTATCTGAGTGTAACCCGAACCTTCGGTATAAGTTCTAGGACTACCGATTGATGCAATAGACACAATAGCATTGTGAATGCTTAATGGATCTACCGCACTGGTTGAAAGTGATGTACATGATCCACAACTATTGTGCGCTTGATTCGATGCGCTTGAAACATTTTCAAAAGTCATTGCAGCAAAAACACTTTCATCCCCAGCATTTGCAGGGTTATTGAAATTACCTGTAATGGTAAAAGTATTTGACCCACTAGGAATACTTGCTTCAGGTAAACCGTAAATAATTAATTCAGTACTAATATTCGTGGTGGTTTCTGATACGGGTGCGTTTGCCCAATAGGCAATCGACCATCCTATTAATGTAAGTGAAGTACCAGCTAAAGTAACGGTTGGTGTGCTACCTCCTAACACCGCCGGATTCGCCCAGTTGTCGCCCGTTGGATTTGGTTTATGGTCGCGCTCAATCGACATTGCAAAAATCAACATCCTGTCGGTTCCCGCCGGAGCGGTATAACTTAAACTCGCGTTACCACCTGCGCCGCTACCTGTCGCTGTTGCAGCACTATAGCTACCCGAAATTAAGTTTATCGTTTGTGATTGCGCTACTTCAGAATAGAATATAGCCAATGCCCCTAGAGTTAAATTTTTCCAGCACATATCCCCCTCCTCTTTTTTAGTTTATCTCCCCACTCGATCCCTTATTTATTTTACGTGTATGGATGGGGGTAGTTACTAAAAAAGTGAGAATATTTTTAATTATTTTTCGATGAATATTTCATGATAAAAAACAAAAAACCCCTTCTCGAAAGAAAGGGTTTTGAGTTGAAAATATTGATTTAAATCTAGTTCGAAATAATTACGGTTCCATCGGTACCTGTACCCGATCCACCATCACCGGCACCACTACCAGCACCACCAGCATCAGGAGGCCAGTTACCTACTTTGTAATAATCTTCATACCAGATTACGAAAGCTTGGAACATTACATCTGGCGCATTAGCATCTAAACCATAGTCATAAATAATATCTAACAATGGACCCTCGATATCATAATATGAAACTGCTCCAGCTGCGAATTCACATGCGATTAGTAAATCTCCATCCTGACTGTTAACATATGCAGTTAAATAATCCTGATCTAAGATAGCACCGTTGTGACACACCGGAATGGTTGGTGTTGGAGGTGTTGTAGTAGTTCCCGGATCAGTTGTGCCTCCTGTTGTTGTACCTGGATCAGTAGTAGTACCTCCACCGGTTGTAGTTCCTGGATCTGTTGTACCGCCTGTAGTTCCACCTCCTGTTGTTGTACCCGGATCAGTAGTAGTACCTCCACCAGTGGTAGTTCCTGGATCTGTTGTACCGCCTGTAGTTCCACCTCCTGTTGTTGTACCTGGGTCAGTAGTTGTTCCTCCACCAGTAGTAGTACCCGGATCAGTTGTTCCTCCAGTAGTTCCATCACCTGTGCTACCATTACAATTTACTTTAGCAGAAGGCCATTTACCCGCTAAGAAATATTCATCAATCCAAATATTAAATGCTCTTTGTAATGATTTTTGTGAATTCGGATTAAAATGTTTCTGAGCCATAATTGCATTTAATGTACACTCTATATCAGAGTATGCAATTGATTTAGATCCATCACATGCAAACAGTTTATCGGTACTATGATTATTGAAATGTTTCAATACCGCATTTACAGAAATAGTAATCATGTGTCCGTTGTGGCAAATCGTAATTTTTCTACCATGAGAATGATTGTCATCATGATCATTTGCACTACAGCTGTAATTGGGTTGTTTCGGTTTTTCTTTTTCCTTCTCCTTTTTCGATTTATTAAAATCGTCGTAATAAGATTGATTTTTTGAATCTTTTTTCGAATCGAAAAAATCATCTTTTTTACATCCGGTAAAAAAGATTGTCAGAATAAATAATGAAATTAAAATGATTTTCCCTCGCGTTTCCATACTTCACAAATTAAGTTTAACAACTTGTCCCCTTACCCATAATTACGTTGTTAAACTTAGTTCGTTACAATAGTGCTTATTTTATATTCCTGTTTTAATGTGGGTCTGCGCCTTCTTCTTCATTATTGAATTTTTTTGATAGTATATCATAAGCCCCGTTAACAACCACTTCTGAAGCATTTGAAATTTCTTTGTTCATTGTTATTTCTGTAAATCCATTTTCAGAAATGCCCGTATTAACCTCGATCATTTTAAAATAATGTTTGTTTTTTTCTGCACTTTTTTCTGCGATGAAAACATAATTTTTTCCTTGATTTTGAACTATTGCCTGATCAGGTAATGTCACACATTTGTTTTCTCCTACTTCAATTTTAGCTTTCACGTACATGCCAGGTAGAAGTTCTATATCTTCTTTATCTAAGTGTGCATGAATACGAATAGTTCTATCGTTTTCTATTTCTTTTCCTATTAAATATACTTTGGCACCACGTTCATTATCGCTTTCATTGGCGAGAATAAATCGAATATTTTGTCCTATTTTAATTTTCGAAATATCTTTTTCGTATACTGTTAGTTCTACATGTAAGTGTTCTGTATCCACTATTTCAAAAGCCACATCATTTGCGTTTACATATTTTCCAACGTTGGTATTTACTTTAGTAACATAACCATTAATAGGAGAAGTAATATATATAGTGCTGCTTATTATTCCTTTATTCAATGGTTGAAGTGGAATTCCTAATTGCTCTAATTTATTTTCTAATCCGTTTACCTGTGCTTGTAAAGAAGTAAGTTCTGTTTTCGATCTTTGTAAAGATTTTTCTGAAGTTACATTTTCTTTATTCAGGTTTTCTTGCCGCTTGTATTCTGTTTCTCCAAAATCTAAAGCTGATTTTGCTTTAATGTATTCTTGTTGCAGATCAACATAATCAGGATGTTCGAAAGAAGCGATAAGCTGACCTTTTTTTACTTTCATGCCTTCTAATAATTCAGTGCTTTTTAAAATTCCACCAATAGGAAGTGAAATGGAAATTAGATTTTGGGGAGGAACATCTAATACTCCATTGCATTGAATTGCAGTTGAAATGTTTCGCATTTCAAGTTTTCCAAATTTGATTTCTGCGTTTTTAAATTGCGCTTCTGTAAATTCTATAAGCGTATTATTGTTGCTTGAATCCTCTTGCTGGTGAGCAGATTCATCATGACAAGAAAAAAATATCATTGCATAAAATAGGAGCGCAAAAATATTTGATGAGGTAGAAATATATTTTTTCATAACCAGTCGATTTAGTTGTTCGATGTAATTAATTGTATTTGAAAAATGGTTTGATTGTATTGATTCAACGTGTTTAAATAATTGCTTTTTATTTGAATAGATTGAATTAAATTTTGGGCATGTTCGTGGTAAGAAATTTCCCCTTGCTTAAATGCTTTTTGCGAATGTGATGCAATAAGATCACTTTGCGGAAGTTGCGTGTTGGAGAAATATTCAAGGGTGGATTTTAATTTCAAATATTCTTGAATCATTTGTTGATACTGCGATTTCAGCTTATTGAATTCTAATTCGTAATTGCTTTTGGCAATGTCGCTATTGATTTTATTGGCTTCAATTTTTGCAACTTGAGGAACAAACCACAAGGGAATAGTTACGCCTACCTGAACACCTTGAAATCGATTATTTGCATTGGCAAAATAAGTATTGTTATCCATAGGTGTACCAATTAAAGTTTGGTTGAAATAACCCACATTAATATCGGGAAGCATTTTACTTTTTTCCATTTTAGTTTCTAATTCAGCAATTTCAATTTGTTGTTTGAAGTAGTTCAATGCTGGATTATTAGAGTAAGCAGAACTATCACTTGTAGCCAAGTTCAATTCTTGTATTTTGAAATTATCTGCGTGGATGGAAAAATTATTTTCGCTGTTCATCAGTGTGCGCAATTCAATAAACGCAATTTCAATGTTGCTTTTATTTTGAGCTAAAAGATTTTTCAATTCTTGTGCTCTGCAATCGGCACTGGTTTTTTCAAGTAAGGTTGCTTCACCCGTTTGATAACGGATATTTGCAGTTCTGGAAAATTCAGAGAAGATGCTGTCTTGTTTCTGCAATAAAATTTCATAGGAAAGAAGATATTGCAAATTGCCAAATGCCGACTTTACTTTGTACTGCAATTCATTTTTGGTGATTTGCAGTTGGTATTCACTTCCTTTGATTTGTGCATTATGGTATTGCAAATTGCTGCTGAATGTAGTAGGAAAAGGGATGCTTTGATTAACACTGAAATTATTGTCGTTACGCGCCGAACTATTGTATTGCCCGTACATCATTTGCACATTCGTTTTTCCAATGTTTGTAGAAGTTAATTTTAATTTATTTTGTAAATCGATTGTATACATTCCCGATTTAATAGAAGGATTATTTTTCAATGCTTCCTCCATACATTTTTCTACAGAATAGAAATTATTTTCTTGTGCATGAGCAAAATTAATTCCCATTAACAAAAAGAAAAATAGCAATAAAGCAGAGTTGATTTTTTTTGTTTTCATTTTTGTTTCTATTAAAATATAAAGTATTGGAATTAGCACTAAAGTAAGAAACGTAGCGCTTACCAATCCTCCTATAACTACAGTGGCCAGAGGTTTTTGCACTTCACCCCCCGCACCGTTCGATAAGGCCATAGGTATAAATCCTAATGATGCTACTAATGCCGTCATCAATACCGGACGCAAGCGAATTTTTGTTCCTGTTAAAACAATTTCATTCACATCGGTGATGCCACTATTTTTTAGTCGGTTGAATTCTGCAATCAAAACTATTCCATTCAAAACGGAAACACCAAATAAAGCAATGAACCCTACGCCGGCAGAAATACTAAAGGGCATATCTCTTATGATTAATGCAAAAACACCTCCTATTGCGGAAAGGGGAATGGCAGAAAAAACCAAAAGACTTTGTTTCATTGATTTGAAAGTGAAATAAAGTAATACCAGAATTAAAATTAAGGCCACAGGTACTGCAACCGATAGTCGTGATTTTGCTTCTTGTAAATTTTCAAATTGTCCGCCATATTTAATGTAGTATCCCGCCGGCATAATTACTTCATGGTCTATTTTTTGTTGAAGTTCTTCTACTATACTTTCCACATCTCTTTCGCGTACATTAAAGCCAACGGTGAGCCTTCGTTTGGTGTCTTCACGTTGAATCTGATTCGGACCCAATTCTATTTTTACATCGGCCACCTGACTCAAAGGCAATGGTGTTCCATTGGGAGTTGTGATGAAAACATTTTGAACATTTTCAATGCTTTTTCGGTTTTCTTTTTCTAAGCGCAAAACCAAATCAAATCTTTTTTCTCCTTCATAAACTACTCCTGCACATTCTCCTGCGAAGGAAGTTTGAACAACTTTATTGATGTCTTCAATATTGAGTCCAAACTGTGCAATTTTATCGCGATGGTAGTGCACCACAATTTGTGGTAAACCGGAAACTTCTTCTACATAAATGTCTTCAGCGCCTTTCACCGTCTCTACTACTTTATTTACTTTTTGTGCAATATGAGTAAGTTGATTCAAATCTTCTCCAAAAATTTTTATCGCTACGTCTTGTCGGCTCCCGCTCATTAATTCATTAAAGCGCATTTGAATAGGTTGCTGAAATCCAAAAGTTACTCCGGGAATATCTTTCAATGTTTCAGCCATTTTTTGGGTGAGTTCTTCGCGCGTATCGGCTGAGGTCCATTCGTTTTTATCTTTCAAAATAATCATTAAATCACAAGCTTCAACAGGCATAGGATCGGTTGGAATTTCACTACTACCAAATTTTCCTATTACAGATTTTATTTCTGGAAATTTCGCTTTTAAAATAGTAGCTGCCTTCGTTGCCGATTCAATTGTTTTTTGCATTGAACTTCCAGTTAACACTCTTGTTTCTACAGCAAAATCACCTTCTTCCAGTGTAGGCATAAATTCACCACCCATATTTAAAAATGCAATTAAGCTGGCAACAAAAAGCGTTATAGTTAAACTTAAAACCAATTTCTTTTTTTGAAGTGCGAAGTGAATAATGGGATCATAAATTTTTTGAAAACGCGATAAAAGTTTATCTGAAAAATTTTCCTGATGAGTGATTTTTTTACTCAGCACCAATGATGAAATCATAGGAACATAGGTGAGCGAAAGAATAAAAGCTCCCAGTATGGCAAACGATACGGTTTGCGCCATGGGGCCGAACATTTTCCCTTCAATACCTACTAAAGCCAGTATGGGCAAGTACACTATTAAAATAATAATTTCACCAAAGGCGGCGCTGCTTCTTATTTTTTTTGCCGACAGATAAACTTCTTCATCCATTTCCGCACCGGTGAGTTGCTGCCCTTTTCTCTTTATCAATTGATGCAAAGTGGCTTCCACAATAATAATGGCACCATCCACAATTAAACCGAAATCGATAGCACCCAAACTCATTAAATTTCCCGATACGCCAAAAAGATTCATCATTGAAATGGCAAAGAGCATAGAAAGAGGAATAACGGATGCTACTACCAGTCCTGCGCGCAAATTTCCCAGAAAGAGGATTAAAACAAAAAGCACAATCAATGCTCCTTCTAATAAATTTGTTTCAACTGTTCCAATGGCCCTATCTACCAATTTACTTCTATCCAAATAGGGTTCAATCATTACTCCTTCGGGTAGATTTTTTTCAATTTGCTCAATGCGTTCCTTAACATGAGTAATTACCTTATTGGAATTTTCTCCTTTTAGCATTAATACAATAGCCCCTACTGTTTCTCCTTTATCGTCGTAGGTCATTGCCCCAAATCGGTTGGCATATCCATACCCTACCTTTCCTATATCTCTTATCAATATTGGAATTCCCTTAGAGGTATTTTTAATGACGATATTTTCAATGTCGGATAATGATTTTATTAATCCTTCGCTTCGGATAAAATAGGTATTGGGATTTTTATCGATGTAAGCGCCCCCTGAATTTTGATTGTTTTTTTGTAAGGCATTAAAAACTTCGTTGATAGAGATATTTACACTGCGAAGTTTTAACGGACTAAGGGCAATTTCATATTGTTTTAAATATCCACCGAAACTACTTACATCAGCAACTCCTTTTACACCTATCAATTGCCTGCGCACTATCCAATCCTGAATAGAGCGCAATTCCATAATATCGTACTTTTTTTCGTAGCCTTTTTTAGCACGCAAAGTATATTGGTATATTTCACCTAAACCTGTTGTTACAGGGGCTAATTGTGGTACACCTATCGAGGGCGGAATTTTACTTTTTGCTTCCACCAGTCGTTCCGAAACTTGTTGTCGGGCCCAATAAATGTCTACATCGTCTTTGAAAACGATGGTAACTATTGATAATCCGAATCGCGATAGTGAGCGAATTTCCACAATGTCAGGTATAGTGGCCATGGTTTGTTCTATCGGAAAAGTTACCAATTGCTCAATTTCCTGGGCTGCCAATGACGGACTAGTGGTTATTATTTGTGCCTGATTATTGGTGATATCAGGAACGGCATCAATCGGTAATTGAACCATTGAATATCCTCCCCATGCAATCAATGCGATGGTGAAAAGTCCAATAACCAACTTATTTTTAATCGAAAAATGAATGATATTATCTAGCATAAAAAAATATTAAACAGTTGACGGTAGTCAATTGCGTAAAACCTAATAAAAAAGCGAAAGAGGTTATGCTAGTTTAGGCGGTTGCCAGATGGAAGCATTGAATTGTGAATGGAATGGAGATTGGTAAGGTATAGTCGTTTTTTCAATTTGTGCAGCTATATTTTTTGGTAAAACAAAAGAATATTCCATTTCTATGCTTCTGTTTCCGCAGCAATCGCAGGCGCAGAAGGGAGAGCACGGTAGTTCTTCATGGTCATCCTCATGGTGAGTTGAAGTATGATTAATACCATTATCGGCACAACTTTCACTATCTGTGCAAGGCAGCGTGAACAGCGCAAAAATATATATGCTTATAATGGTGCTTAGCAGTCTCATTCTCCCGAAGATATATATTAATTTGCAAAAATGGTAGTTCTATTATTTATTAAGACGAAGTGCAACCCGCTAGGTTATTTAGCGTACAAGATTCTTGCGTACTTACTTTAATCTATATTTTATGAATAAAAGAATACTGGTGGTGGACGATGAAATATTCACGTTACGCATGATGGAAAAGAAATTACAATCAAAAGATTGTATAGTAGATGCAAGTTCAAACAGCAAAGAAGCCTTGGAGCTAATGAATAGTAATAAATACGACGCTATTATATTAGATGTTGATTTGCCCGATATTTCTGGTTTAGAGCTCCTGAAAATGAAGAACAGGAGCATCAATGAAATCAATAAAAAAACACCTACCATTATGGTGTCCTCTTCGGTAGATTATGCTACGGTTTCAGAGGCGATGGAAAATGGAGCCTTTGATTACATTATTAAATCTTTTCATTTAGATAGATTAAATGATCTTTTAGAATCTATTGATACTTACGGTAAAGCAAAAGAGGCCAAAGCGGTTTAAAATATTTTTGGGGATTGGGGTAGAAACCTCTGCTGGATAGGCAGAGGTTTTTTGTTTTATAAATACTTTTCAGGATCCATTCCTTTTTACTTATTATGATCACTCTATTTTAGTGATTATTCCGATACTTTTAATTGCTCCTTTGAATATTTTGTAATATTGCAATGCATGATCAATCGATTAAAAAATTCCCCCCTTTTTTACTTAGTGCTTTTGGCTCTTGTAGTTTTTGTTGTTCATTTTTGGAGTACTATTTTGGAAATGATCGATGCTCCTGAGAAAATTCAATCGTTTATTGTCTTGCGATTAAAAAATGTTTCGACTATTCTCGATCTAAACTGGAAGCATTTTTTTACTGATATTTCTTTGGTTTCTGTAGCACTTGTTATTGAAATAATTTTTGTGGGATGGGAATATTCTTCATTAAAAAAATTATTGAAACGCGGAAATAAATCCTTGCAAACCGATGTGTTCTTTTTTGTATTGGCTGTTACCAACTCATTTAAATTTTTAAGTGTTGTTTTAACTTTTGGAATTTTTTATTTCGCTTTTGGAATTGTATCTGATTTTGGTCATTTGAATTTAGCTGCTTTGATTCCTTTTCCTTGGTTACAAATTTTGGTATTGTCGGTTATTAGTGAGTTTACAGCCTATTGGGCGCATCGTTTATCGCATAAATTTTCGTGGTGGTGGGCTGCACATCGCTTTCATCATTCGGCCGAAGAAATGGGTACGCTTACTTACTATCGGGTACACTTTTTAGAGTCGCAAATCAATCAATTATTTCGTGTAATTCCTTTCGTTATTTTTGGTGCTCCCTTGCAATATTTTGTGATTTATTATATCATTACCGAATTGCACAATCTGTTGATTCATTCTGAAATTAAATCGGATTGGGGATGGGTTGGAAAATATTTAATTATTTCTCCTTTGGCCCATCGGATTCATCATTCTAACCGAAGTGAACATTACCATAGCAATTACTCTAATTTTTTAACTGTTTGGGATCGTTTGTTTGGAACTTTTATTGAGAAGGCAGAGGTGAAAGAATTGGGATTAAGCGAGAATCCCTACAATCAAAAAGGGATTTTTAATGATCTATGGATTCCTTATAAAGATTTTGTGAATGCGATATCTACCACAAAATCCAATTCAGGAGTTTGAGGATATTCTACGTATTTATTTTCAATGTCAAAAGGATAATAAATGGCGCATTGCGTATTGCTTACTTTGTATAAATGTTTTCTTTTTTCCGCAGGTGTTGCTTCGTAAATTCCTCTGAACACCTCCCAGCGTATCATTTCCGGACCGGCAGAGTAATCGTGCCATACAATGATGGATTGATTGTTTTTCAATAGAGAAAAAGCAGTAGCGGTATCTTTTAAAACACTTTCATAATGATGATCGCCATCCACAAAAACCAAATCGATTTTATTTTTAAAAGGAGAGAAATCGAAAGTAAAAGAATGACCTTTTAGATGCTGAACATTTTTTATTTTTTTGGAATAATGCTCATGCAAATCGATGTATTTTTTCGATAACCCCAGAGTTTGCATTTCTTCTGAAGAAAGGTTGAGCGTATAACATTCTTTGGCAACAGAAGCAACATTGGCAACACTTTCACCACGCCATGTTCCTATTTCAAAATACACACTGTCTTTATTTTTTTGTGCCAGAATTTTCAACAATGCCAAATCGGTAGGTAAGGAACCTCCTTCTAAAAAAGCGAAAGGAGAAACTTGAATTTTTCCTTCTGTACATAAATTCTGAAATCCAATAACAGGCAGTTCTTTAGCAGTTTCCCGAAATTTATTTTTGAGTTTATTTTCGTGAAATTCTGAAGAATCAATAATCAAATTGATAAGTGAAGGGCGTTTAAGTAAAGCCCTAATTCCATTGATTAATTTGTTTATTTTTTTCAAGGTTCTGTTAAAAGAGTGAGTAGTAAAAATAGGGAATTATTCCTGGTAATAAACGCGTTTCACTCTGCCGGCAATGCTGGTGAGTACTTCATAAGGAATGGTGCCCATATCTTTAGCGTATTCAGTAACCGGGTATCCTTCTCCAAATACAATTACCTCATCGCCTTCTTCACAAGGAATATCAGTAATGTCGATCATGGTCATATCCATACAAACATTTCCAACGATGGGAGCTAATTTTCCGTGTACTACCATTTTGCCTTTGCGCTGACTCATTTTTCTGCTCAGTCCATCGGCATAACCAATAGGTACAGTAGCAATGATCATTTCCTGTTTTGCAATTTCTTTTCTGTTGTAGCCTATACTGTCTCCTGCCGGAATTTTTTTGATTTGCGAAATAGTTGTTTTCACCGTGCTTACAGGAATGAGCTGGTGTTGATAGCTTGGATCGGAAGCTACGCCATACAAGCCAATTCCCAATCGCACCATTTCAAATTGTGCTTGAGGATAATTAACAATTCCTGCTGAATTGGCAATGTGTCGAACAATTGGATAAGCCAAGGCAGTAGAAATTTTAGCACTCATTTTTTCAAATTTTTCAATTTGATTGCGCGTGAAAGCACTTTCTTTCAAATCATCGCTCGACGATAAATGAGAGAAAACAGATTGTACTTTTATTTTTTTATTGTTCTTTATTTTGATGATCAATTCGTTTAAATCGGCTTCTTCAAAACCTAAACGATGCATGCCTGTATCCAATTTAATGTGAATTGGAAAAGGAGCATCACTGTCTTTTAAATTACGATTAACAGCAGTTTCAAAAGCAGTAAATGTGCGGAAATTATAAATTTCAGGTTCTAAATTGTAGTGAATCATGGTGTCGTAACCTTGCAACATCGGATTCATAATCATGATGGGAAGGGTTATTCCCGCCTGTCGTAATTCCACCCCTTCATCAATATAGGCTACACCCAAATAACCAATTCTGTGAAACTCTAAAATATGTGCAATTTCATAGCTACCACTTCCGTAAGAAAGGGCTTTTACCATTGCCATTATTTGGGTACTGGGATTCAATTTCGAACGAAAGAAATTGAGATTGTGAATAAGGGCATTTAAGTTTACTTCTACTACCGTTTCGTGAATTTTTTGTTGAAATATTTTGCCAATATTTTCAAAGCCAAAAGATCGCGCACCCTTTAGTAAAATGGTTTCGTTGTGAAAATTACTGGCATCGAAAACTTTTAAAAAACTTGCTGTATCGGGGTAAAAATCGGTTTTAAGAGGAACGAAAGCTTTTTGTTGTTGAGAGATGGCATCGCCAATACCAATGAGATGGGTGATGTTTTTTTCTTTCAGTAATTCTGCCACTTGCTTGTAAAGCTCAACATCATTTTGTCCGCTTTGCAAAATATCCGATAAGATTACCGTTTTTTTATCGTGATGTTTTTGTTGCTGAATAAAATCGAGAGCGATGGAAAGCGATCCCAAATCGGAGTTGTAGCTATCGTTGATAATGGTGCAATTGTTAATTCCGGCATTCAATTCCAAACGCATTGCCACAGGTGAAAGCAACAACATTCTCTCGGAAATTTGCATATTATCTGTACCCAAATACAACATGGTTGCCCAGCAATGAATAGCATTTTCAATCGATGCTTCATCACTAAACGGAATGGTAATACTTACAAAATTATTGTTGTAAACCGCTTGAATAAGAGTTTGATTTTCTTGCTTTTGAATTTTGCCAATTTGCAGGTTGGCTCGCGAGTTTCTCGACCAGGTGAAAGTGGGAATATTTTTTACTGTTTCGTGCTCCTGAACAATTTTGTGAATAGGTTTATAATCTTTGCAGTAAATCAATATTTCACAATTGTAAAACAGTTTTATTTTTTCTTCTGCTTTATCATGCCAATTATCAAAATTTTCGTCATGTGCTTGTCCAACATTGGTAAAAATACCAATGGTGGGTTCAATCATTTTTTTGAGGGAAAGCATTTCTCCTGCGTGGGAAATACCGGCTTCAAAAATACCTAGTTCATGATCTTCTTCGCAAAGCCAAACCGAAAGCGGAACGCCAATTTGGGAGTTATAGCTTTTCGGACTTTTTACTATTCTTTTTGATTTTCCTAGCAGCTGGTAAAGCCATTCTTTTACAATTGTTTTTCCATTGCTTCCGGTGATGCCGATCACTGGAAAAGTAAATTGTTTTCGGTGATATGCTGCTAAAGTTTGTAGTGCTTCAACGGTATCAGAAACCTGAAGAAAATTGCAATTGGGAAAATGAGTGATGTCGATTTTTTTCGATACAATAAAGTTCTTTACCCCACTAATATAAACTTCGTTTAAGAAGAGATGCCCATCGTGTCGATCTCCCTGAATAGCAAAGAAAGCAGAGGTTTCGGCATGAACCATTTTCCTGCTGTCGATGAGTAAATTTTCAATCACTAAATCATCGTGATAGGCGATAATTTCTCCTCCCACAATTTTTTGAATCTCTCTTATATTGTATTTCTGATGAGGCATCTTTATTTGTTATTGTAGCATGTTCTGCAAAGAGCAGCATACTTGTCGTTTTCTCCCAGTACTATTAAAGTTTCATCATTCCCTTTTCTGAAGGTGAAGTTAGCGAGATTACCACATTCAGCGCAAATAGCATGTAGTTTAGTGATATAATCGGCAATGGCTAACAGGTGAGGAACGGGTCCAAAGGGTTCTCCTTTGTAATTCATATCTAAGCCTGCAGCAATCACTCTTTTGTTTTGTTTTGCCAACGATTTACATACTTCTACTATAGTGTCATCAAAAAACTGAACCTCGTCTATCGCAATAATATCAGCGGAATCAGCCTGCGTTAAAATATCATTTGCTTTTGCAACGGCAATAGCAGGAACCGAAAGCTGATTGTGTGAAACTACGGCAGTGGAAGAATATCGAATATCAATAGAGGGTTTAAAAACTTTAATCGATTGTTTTCTGGCAATAACACCATTTACTCTATTGATGAGTTCTTCTGTTTTACCAGAAAACATTGAACCACATACCACTTCTATGCTACCTGAAAGTGGTTTTTCTGAATTGATTTTATTTTCAGGCATTTTTATTGGAAGAAATATTTGTAATTTGTGAACCTTTTACGAAGCTAATTAAAGTTATGGATTTAAAAAACAAGAAGCAGGAGCTCGAAGCGGTACAAGCTAAAATCAGTGAGAGTAAGAGCTATGAGGAGATTATTACCTTAGCTCAAAAAGCTATCTTATTAAGTGTTGAGCTGAAAGTAGTAGAGGAATTACAGCAAGAATTTGAACAACAAAAACAATTGGCGGTAAATGCTGAAGCCATCAAATTTGCAGAAATATTAAAACAAGTACGAGAAGCGGTACCGGTGCCAGAGAAAAAGATAGTGGAAGAAGTGCCAGTAGTTCCTGTTGTGACTGAAAATAAAGTAGAGGCTGTGGTTGCAGTGGAAGAAGTAAAAGTAACAGAGAAAGTTGCAGAAGAAAAACCACTTGTAAAAACTACTACCCGACCAGCTACCCTTTCGGAAAAGATGCAAACCGACGATAAATCTTTGGCTGCAAAATTGAGTAAGTCACCTATAAAAGATCTCACTAAAGCAATAAGTATCAATCAAAAAATATTGTTTGCCAAAGAGTTGTTCAAAGGAGATTCATTTGCTTTTAATGAGGTTGTGAACCAATTAAATTCATTTCAAAATAAAGAGGAAGCATTGAGTTATTTGAAAAACGATTTAAATGCTAAATATTCATTTAAAGAAGGTTTGGATTCTTTTATTCAGTTTGTAGAATTAATAGAAAGAAGGTATGTATAGAAAACTTATTTTATCGGCAGCTCTTTTAGCTGGAAATTTATTGCTGGCACAAGACTTAAGCTATACGAACAAAGTGTTGGATACATTAACATCACCAGCAATGGGAGGTAGAGGTTTTGTAAGCGACGGACATATGAAAGCAGCAAATTTTATTTCTACTGAATATGAAAAAGCCGGATTGAAAAAGTTTGGTAAAACTTATTTTCAGGCTTTTGACATGTCGGTAAACGTTTTTCCAAGCACTATGCAAGTGAAATTTGAAGGCGATGTTATTCTAAAACCAGATGTAGATTATATGGTTGCTCCGGAAGCACCTACTTTAAAAGGCTTTTTCAATTTGGTGTTGTTTGATTCAACCGTTGTTGCAAATAAGAAAAAGGTAGATAAAATGTCGCAAATGGATTACGAAAATGAGTTCATTGTAATTGACGACTCAAAGGTAAAAGACAAGGATCAGAAAGAGTTTTTACACTCTATGTTATCACAGCCATGGAATGCGCGAGGAGTGATCTATTTAACCGATTCTAAGTTTACGTGGAGCATTGCTCCTGCGCAAGCAACCTTTATGAGAATTGAAATGACACATGCAGCCTTCAAAGCTGCTACAAAAAGAATTTATGTAGATATTACTTCGCAGGTTAAAAAAGTAAAGCCGCAAAATGTGATTGGTTATGTGGAAGGATCTCAGTTTCCCGATTCGTTTGTAGTGATTAGTGCGCATTATGACCATTTGGGCAAAATGGGTACAGCTACTTATTTTCCAGGCGCTAACGACAATGCCAGTGGTACCTCTATGCTGTTGAATTTTGTTCAGCATTATTCTAAAAATCCTTTAAAGTATTCTGTAGTATTTATGGCTTTTTCAGCAGAGGAAATTGGCCTGGTGGGTTCTACCTTTTATACCGAGCACCCTTTATTCCCACTGAAGAAAATAAAATTTATGGTTAACATGGATATTATTGGGGATGCAGGAGATGGGATTACAGTGGTGAATGGAGCTATATTTACGAAGGAATACGACAAATTAAATGAAATCAATGATGCTAAAAAGTATTTGCCCAATATTCAAAAAAGAGGGGAAGCTAAAAATAGCGATCACTATCCTTTTTATGCTAAAGGAGTGAAATCGATTTACATTTATGGTAGAGGTAAAAGTACCGCTTATCACGATGTAAATGATACCAAAGCAAACCTGCCTTTGAAGAATTATACGCAATGCTTTGAATTGATTCGCGATTTTATTTTAACGCTTTAATGGTACGCTTAACCGTTGCAATAATTACTTACAACGAGGAAGAAAACATTGAAAGATGTATTCGCTCTGTACTTCCGGTTGCAGATGAGGTGGTAGTGGTTGATTCTTTTTCCAAAGACAAAACCGAACAAATTTGCAGAGCTTTGAATATTACCTTTCTTCAACATTCGTTTGAAGGACATATTCAGCAAAAAAATTACGCTATCGAAAAATCCTCTGGAGAGTATGTACTTTCTTTAGATGCCGATGAGGAATTATCAGAAAGTTTGAAAGACTCCATTCTTGCCGAAAAGCAAAAGGGTTTTAGTGCCAAATGTTATCAATTCAATCGTTTGAGTAATTATTGCGGACATTGGGTAAAATATTGTGGCTGGTATCCCGATACCAAAGTGCGCTTGATCAAGAAAAATTTCGCAAAGTGGGGAGGAACAAATCCTCATGATGAGCTCATTCCATCTACATCAGAGAGGGTAGTGCATTTGAAAGGAGATCTTTTACATTACACCATCAAAAGCAGAGAGCAACATCTTAAACAGGTTGAATATTTCAGCACTATAGGTGCACAAGAAGCTTTTAAAAAAGGGAAGCCATCAAATTTTTTTATTATCCTCACCAAAACCATCTTTAAATTTTTTAGAGACTACATTATTAAGTTGGGGTTTTTAGATGGGAAAACAGGATTCTTAATCTCTTCTATTTCGGCCTTCGCTACCTATAAAAAATACCAAAAACTACGCGATTTACATAGGGTAAAAAACGTATGAATGTTTTGTCCATCTAGACATATGTCCTTTTCATCTAAAATTATTTTGGTTTAATCGAAATTCATTCCTACATTAGTTCTGCATGTATTTTTTGAGCGTGCAAAGGGGCATAAAAACACTTAGTTATCGATTTAAATACTTGGAACTCAATGGGTTTTCCGTCGTATTATAAGTTAAGGGACAATATAAATGAGAAACAAGGTCGGCATATTTCTTAGAGTTTTGGTAGGGATTTATCTCTTTACCATGCTTTTCTCTATGAGGACAGAAGCCCAGACTTGTGCATCTACCTCGCCTTATCCTTGGTTATGGCCATCCCATCAAAATTGGTTTTATGGCAGTAAGAAAAAGATAAATTTTCCATCTGGTACCGTTAGTACATTGCCAGGAACTTCATTATCTACATATGAAGGAACTTTCGCAGTGAGTAGTGATGCCGGGGCCTTATTGTTTTACGGAAATGGTTATGCAGTAGCGAATGCAGCAGGAACCACCACTTTTTCTCCTTTGGTTTTAGGATTAGGGGGTACTACATCAAATAGTGCTTGTCAGGGTATTATAACCGTACGACATCCTTTAAATCCCACTGTTTATTATACATTCACAACAGATGACGCTGTTGATGGTACTGGAGCGCACGGTATGAATATGTATACTTTTAGTGCCTCTGGAGCTAAGCTTTCTGGTCCAACTTTACTTAAAACCAGTAGTGGTGCAAACTTTGGAACTACCGAGGGAATAGCTGCTACCAAGCATTCCAATGGTGTGGATATTTGGATAGCAGTGCATCAAGGAGGTTCAAGAACAATTCATTCTTTTTTATTGAAATGTACCGGTTTATCAAATGGTGTAAATGCTTATGTATCGAATACAAATGCGGGGGCATTGGTTGCGGCAGATGATAGATGTAGAGGAGGGATGCAGTTTAGCTATGATGGTAGTAAATTTGCCGAGGCATATCCTTTTTATTGGGACTCTGATCCAAATCAACATACCACAGCGGGTGTTTCTGTGTTGAAATTTAACAATGCTACAGGGGTCTTTTCCAACTGTTTGTACGTGAATGATAATGGAGATGCTCAGTATGATGTTGAATTTTCACCAGATGGAAATAGAATTTATGTGGCGTGTTCTTCCTCAAACATGAAAACCTTCGATTTGTCTTCATGGAATGCCGCTACTATAATGGCATCTAAAACCAATGTTGCTTCTGGTAGCGGTTATGGCGCATTGCAGATGGGTGGTGACGGAAGTCTTTATTACAATGTAAATACCTTAAAACAGATATCGGGAAATTTGAATGCAGCAACCGGTCTTACGGTCACCAGCAAGGGAGCAACAGGTACATTAGGCCTTCCCAATATGTATTTACCACCGCAGGAAGAGCCCGACATTCATGAAGTTGGTCCTTATTGTTTAGGTGATCCGGCAGTAGATTTGTCTACTACATGGTTGTGTAGTGGTTTAAATGCTGAAGATGCCGCTAATTATCCAACTGAATATTCAGGAACGGGTATAACCAATACCGGAACCGGAATTTTTAATCCAACAACTGCCGGTGTAGGAACTCATCAAATTATTTTTACGCGATGTTCGGTAGATGACACTATTTGGATAGTGGTTAATCCTAAGCCTAATATTACTATTGCCAATCAAACTATTTGTAATACTGATCCTGCCGCTACTTTTGATGCAGGAGCCGGGTACACTTATGTATGGAGTGGTTTAGGATCTGGTACTTCACGAACAACTTCAGGATCAACGGCCGGTACTTACACTGTAATTGTTACCGATGGTAATGGTTGTAAAGACACTACTTCAGCCACTTTAACGGTAAATACTTGTGGCTGTCCGGATACCACTTTGAGTAATATTGCTTCTCAGTGCTCTAGTAGTGGAACTATTAATTTAAATACTTATAAAGTAACTACTGAAGCCGGAACATGGAGTATTCAAAGCGGTGGATCTACCGCTACCATTACAGGAGGAAACATTTTTAATATTAATAATACTGCAGCAGGAAATTATGTCGTACGTTTTACTTTGAGTGCTCCTCAAGGAGGTTGTCCTACTTATGCCGAGCGCACAATTGTAATAAAAACTAAACCGAATATTACCATAGCGAACCAATCTGTTTGTTCAGGTACTACCGCTACTTTCGATGCAGGTGCTGGTTATACTTATGTTTGGAGTGGAAATGGAACCGGTACTTCTCAAACTACCTCTGGTACTACAGCAGGAACTTATACGGTTATTGTAACTAATCCAAGTGGTTGTAAAGACACCGCGAGTGCAACGTTAACCGTTAACGCATTGCCAATAGTATCCTTAAGCAATAAATCAATCTGTTCTGGCGCATCTACTACATTTGATGCAGGCGCAGGATTTACAACTTATACCTGGAGTGGTCTAGGAACAGGCGCTTCACAAACTACTTCGGCCAGTACAGCAGGAACTTATACAGTAACGGTAACGAACGCTGCGAACTGTTCAGCTTCTGCAAGTGCAACGTTAACCGTAAATGCATTGCCAGTAGTATCCTTAAGCAACGAATCAATCTGTTCTGGCGCATCTACTACATTTGATGCAGGCGCAGGATTTACAACTTATACTTGGAGTGGTCTAGGAACAGGCGCTTCACAAACTACTTCGGCCAGTACAGCAGGAACATATACAGTAACGGTAACGAACGCTGCGAACTGTTCGGCTTCTGCAAGTGCAACGTTAACCGTAAATGCCTTACCAATAGTATCCTTAAGCAACAAATCAATATGTTCTGGCGCATCTACTACATTTGATGCAGGCGCAGGATTTACAACTTATACTTGGAGTGGCCTTGGCACGGGCACTTCACAAACTACTTCGGCCAGTACAGCAGGAACATATACAGTAACGGTAACGAACGCTGCGAACTGTTCAGCTTCTGCAAGTGCAACGTTAACTGTAAATGCCTTACCAATAGTATCCTTAAGCAATAACTCAATCTGTTCTGGCGCATCTACTACATTTGATGCAGGCGCAGGATTTACAACTTATACTTGGAGTGGCCTTGGCACGGGCACTTCACAAACTACCCCAGCCAGTACAGCGGGAACATACACAGTAACGGTAACGAATGCCGCGAACTGTAGTGCATCAGCGAGTGCAACACTTACATTTAATCCTCTTCCTACCATTACAATTTCTGGTGATACTTCGCTTTGTACTGGTGAAACGGCATTAATTACTACTACTTTAACAGGAACTGCTCCTTATAGTATCAAAGCTTCTTTAGGAATTGTTTCAGTGACTTTCAATACAAGTGTAAACACGACAGTTATTCCGTTTACCATTCCTGGAAATTATACTTTAGAAGTTACGGATGCTAACGGTTGTAAAACCAGCAAAACCATGACTATTATAGTTAATGCAAAACCAAATATTACATTAACTAATGCCACGATTTGTGCAGGAGATCCTGCAGCTACTTTTGATGCGGGTGTAGGTTATACATATGTATGGAGTGGCAATGGAACAGGAACTTCTCAAACTACTTCAGGTACAAATGCAGGAACTTATACGGTTTATGTTACAGATGGAAATGGTTGTAAAGATACTGCCAACGGTACTTTAACAGTTAACGCAAAACCAAATATTACATTAACTAATGCCACAATCTGTGCAGGAGATCCTGCAGCTACTTTTGATGCGGGAGCAGGTTATACATATGTGTGGAGCGTTAATGGAACGGGAACTTCGCAAACTACATCAGGTACTACTGCCGGTACTTATACTGTTATTGTTACCAATGGTAGTGGTTGTAAAGATACTGCCAGCGCTGCTTTAACTGTAAATAGTAAACCGAATATTACATTAACCAATGCAACAGTTTGTCAGGGAGCTTCAGCCACTTTTGATGCGGGTGCAGGATATACTTATGTGTGGAGTGGACAAGGAACGGGCACTTCACAAATAACCTCTGGGAAAACCGCTGGTACTTACACTGTAGTGATTACAGATGGGAATGGTTGTAAAGATACTGCCAGCGCTACTTTAACAGTAAACACTAAACCGAACATTACCTTAACCAACAAAACCATTTGTGCAGGAGATGCAGCAGCTACTTTCGATGCAGGTGTTGGTTATAATTATGTATGGGGTGGCAATGGAACAGGAACTTTACAAACTACATCAGGTACGTCAGCAGGAACATATACTGTAGTGGTTACTGATGGTAATGGCTGTAAAGATACTGCCAGTGCAACGTTAACAGTAAATGCTTTACCTGTAGTGAATTTAGGTTCTGATCAGGTGGTTTGTGCTGGTAGTCCTGCAACAATTTTCAATGCCGGATCTGGTTTTTCTTCTTACACTTGGAATTCAGGCGGAACATCTTCAACTTATACTACTACTGTAGCCGGAACTTATAGCGTTGAGGTGGTAGACAATAATGGCTGTAAGGATAAAGACACTGTTGTATTAACGGTGAACCCTTTACCTGTTATTAATTTAGGTGCCGATAGAAATATTTGTCCTGGAAGCACCACCACTTTTGATGCCGGACCAGGTTATGCATTTTACATTTGGCAAAACAATTCAATCAATCAAACTTTTACTGCAAATGCAGCGGGAACCTATTCAGTAACGGTAATCGATAATAATAACTGTAGCAATGGTGATACAGTGAAAGTTGTTGTGAGCAATAATCTTTCGGTGAATTTAGGTCCTGATAAAGAAATTTGCGTAGGCGCAGGTGCTGTGATTTTTGATGCAGGAAATGTTGGATCGACTTACTTATGGAGTACAGGAGCAACAAGCAAAAAAATTAATACTTTAACCGCTGGAACTTATAGTGTATCTGTTACAGACCCTAATGGTTGTGCTGGAAAAGACACCGTTAAATTAACGGTGAATCTATTACCAGTAGTTACTCTTGTTGATGCAGAAATTTGTTATAATGCTCCCGCAGCTATTTTTAACGCTGGTTCATTTAGTTCATACTTGTGGTCATCCGGAGAAACTACTCAGACTATTCAAAAAACAAGTGCCGGAACTTATTCTGTTGCAGTAACCGATGCTAAAGGTTGTGTTAATTCTGCCAGTGCTACTTTAACTGTTAATGTAAAACCTGTATTTACTTTGGGTGCCGACAGAAGTATTTGTCCGGGTTCTTCAACTACCATAGATGCAGGTTCTTGGTCGGCTTATTTGTGGAATGATAATTCAACTTTACAAACATTTACAGCTACCAATGCAGGAAATGTAAGTGTTGAAATTACGGATACCAAAGGATGTAAAGCGAAAGATACTATTGCTATTACTATTAAAAATAGCTTGACTATTGATCTTGGCCCTGATAAAGCAATTTGTATGGGTGATGCCTCGGTAACATTTGATGCTGTGTTGAGTGGTGTAGGAATGACTTACAACTGGAACAATGGGGCTATATCACAAACCATTTCTACCAATATTGCCGGAACCTATATTGTGAATGTAAGCGATGCAGGTGGTTGTGCCGGAAAAGATACTGTTCAATTGGTTGTGAATGCATTGCCGGTAGTAAACTTGGGAACAGATAATAATATTTGTTTGGGTGATCCTTCTGTTACTTTCAATGCGGGTGCAGGATATTCTCAATATGCATGGAGTAATAATGCAACCAGCTCATCAATTACTGTAAATAATGCGGGTACATATTCTGTAGAAGTTACCGATGCAAAAGGATGTAAAGACAAAGACACCGTAGTTTTAGTAGTGAATAATTTACCGATAGTAAACTTGGGTGCTGATAGAAGTATTTGTCCGGGAACCACCACTACCTTTGATGCCGGATCTTTTACCACTTATTCTTGGAACAATTCAACCACCCTACAAACCAATACTGTAGGTGTTGCAGGTAATGTTATTGTTCAGGTAACGGATGTTAATGGATGTAAAGATTCTGATACTGCAAATGTTGTAATCAGCAATAATTTAACGGTTGTTTTAGGCCCTGATAAACAGATTTGTTCTGGTGCAGCAGCAGTTATTTTTGATGCAGGCTTAGCGGGTGCTAATTATATTTGGAGTTCAGGGGAAACATCCCAAACAATAAGCAAAAATATTGCAGGAATTTACATTGTAAATGTGAGTACCAATGACGGATGTACAGGAAAAGATACTGTTGAACTAATTGTGAATGCATTACCTGTTGTTTCTATCCCTAACCAAACGAAATGTTTGGGAGAATCAGCAACATTTAATGCTGGAAATTTCTCTGGCTATAGCTGGTTAAGTGGAGAAATTACTCAAACAATTACCAAATCTTCTACAGGAACATTTACGGTTGAAGTAACTGATAGCAAAGGGTGTAAAAATACAGGAAGTACTACTTTAACTATTAATCCATTACCGTTGGTAAGTTTATCTAATGCGGCAGTTTGTATAGGCAATTCGGCTACTTTTGATCCGGGTTCTGGTTATTCTTCTTACAGCTGGTCATCGGGTGAAACGAGTCAAAGTATTACCAAATCCACAGCAGGAAAATACACCGTTACTGTTGCCGATAACAATGGCTGTAAAGATTCTGCATCGGCAAATTTGATAGTGAATCAATTGCCTGTGGTTACATTGTCGGCTTTCTCTTCTCACTGTAAAGATGATACACAATTTAAAATTGCCGGAGGTGCTCCCAATGGAGGTCTATATAAAATATTTGCATTTTCTCAATGGACAGTAACCGATACCGTTAAACCAGCAGTATTGGGTGCTGGTACACACAATATTAATTATGAATATACCGATGCCAATGGTTGTGTCAATCAAGCGCAGAAAAGTATTGTGGTGTATAATTTACCAAATGTTTCAGTGGCGGATCAAACTATTTGTGCCGGACAAATGGCCAATTTTGATGCAGGTGCAGGTTATTCAAGTTATAGCTGGAGTGTACCTGGTGGAAATTCAAGATCAATTAATGTAGGTGCCGCTGGTGAATATTCTGTAGTGGTAACCGATGCCAACGGATGTAAAGATAGAGACACAACGCAACTTACTGTTAATCCTAATCCTGTGGTGAACTTAGGCAACGATCAAACTGTTTGCGAAGGGAGTACCGTTAATTTAAGTACTTCCGTTGTAGCGAATTCATACCTTTGGAGCACAGGCGACAACGGGAATTCAATTACAGCTAGTACTTCCGGAAAATATACTTTAACAGTTACTGATGCTAACAATTGTTCTGGCTCAGATGACGTGAATTTAACTTTCATTCAAATACCAGATGTTGATTTAGGTCCTGATAAAGAAATTTGCGCAGGACAATCACTTACTTTAAATGCTAATGTTCCCAATGCTACTTACAATTGGTCAACTGGTGCAAAGGGATCCAGCATTAAAGTGAATACTTCCACTTCGGTAATGTTAACGGCTTATTTTGATCCTAAATGTCCGAATAGCGATACGATCAATGTGATTGTAATTAAAATGCCTAAATCAGGATTAGGAAAAGATACTATTGTGTGTTTTAACGAAAATGCTTCTATTGTTTTAGATGCCGGTCCGTATGCTGAACAATATCACTGGACAGATGCAAATTTCAGTACCACTCAAACGATTGAGGTAGTAGAGGAGGGTTATTATACTGTGGCCTTAACGAATGGTGCTAGCTGTACTATTATGGATACAATTCATGTGAATGAGATATGTATTTCGAGTTTATATATTCCTAATGCTTTTTCACCTAATGCCGATGGTACTAACGATATGTTCAGTGCCAAAGGCTTGAACATTGATGAATATCATTTAATGATTTTCGACAGATGGGGTGAACTTCTTTTTGAGAGCTTTGATATAGGCAGAGGATGGGATGGTACATACATGGGTAACCCTTGCCAGATTGAAGTTTATGTATGGAAACTAGATTGGATTTCTACCGATGCTCAGGAAATGAAAACCAGAAATGAGCGTGTAGGAACGGTTACTTTAATAAAATAAATTCCTCTTCATTTTTAATGCTGATTGTTCTTAAATCTCTTCAGATTTAATCTCTCTTTCTTTTCTATATTTACGCTGTTAGAAAGGATATGAAACTCGATCAACTTAAAATAAAATTAGAAACTTCTTTGCAAGGATTACCTACCGATCCGGGGATCTATCAGTTTTTTAATGCGAAGGGGACTATCATTTATGTTGGCAAAGCAAAAAATCTAAAAAACCGTGTTCGTTCTTATTTTCAAAATGATAAAAATCACAGTGGAAAAACACGCTCTTTGGTGCGCAATATTTTCGATTTAAAATACATCATTGTTAAAAGTGAACAAGATGCCCTTTTATTGGAAAACACATTAATTAAGGAGCATTGGCCTAAGTATAATATTATGCTTAAGGATGATAAAACTTATCCGTGGATTTGTGTAAAGAAGGAGAGATTTCCACGTGTTTTTTCAACACGTAAAGTGGTGCGTGACGGGTCTTTGTATTTTGGTCCCTATGCCTCTTATCCTATGATGCGCACGCTGCTCGATTTAATTGCATCATTATACCCTTTGCGCAATTGTTCTTTGAATTTATCAGCAGAAAATATTGCACAAAAAAAATTTAAAGTTTGTTTGGAGTATCATGTAAAAAATTGTGAAGGGCCCTGTGTAGCAAAGGAATTGGAGAAAGAATACACTGAAAAAATAGATAACATTAAAAATATTTTAAAAGGAAATATTGCTAGTGTTATTCAGCATTTGAAAACGATGATGCAACAACATGTGCAGAAATTAGAATTTGAAAAAGCACAGCTTGTAAAAGAAAAATTAGAGGTTTTAGCAAAATATCAGGGTCGGTCAACAGTGGTGAGTCCTACTGTTAAAAACGCCGATGTTTTTTCCATTATCAGCAATGAGGAAGAAGCTTATGTTAATTATTTAAAGGTGGTGGATGGCGCAATTATACAAGGACACACCGTGGAGTTGAAAAAGAAATTGGAAGAAAGTGATGATGAATTATTGATGTTGGCCATAGTGGAGTTGCGTCAGAGATT
Source organism: Flavobacteriales bacterium (assembly GCA_023251075.1). GTDB lineage: Bacteria > Bacteroidota > Bacteroidia > Flavobacteriales_C > JAHEZL01. The sequence goes on from JAHEZM010000005.1 coordinate 111,744, forward strand.
CAGCAGTGATGCAAAGGAAGTAATCGTTCCTTTTATGCCCGAAACACTTTTGGAAGGATTAGAGTTTACGGTACCCCAACGCGGAGACAAGAAGAATTTATTAGAGATGTCGGAACGCAACGCTAGATTTTTTGGTTTGGATAAAAAGAAACAGGAAATGAATAAAACTCCTGTGATTAAAAATGAGCGAGTATTAGAGCAATTGAAAAAAGATTTGCGTTTGAGTGAACTGCCAGTATATATTGAGTGTTTCGATAATTCAAATATTCAGGGAGCTTTTCCTGTTTCTGCCTGTGTGGTTTTTAAAAATGCCGTTCCAAGTAAAAAAGATTACCGCATTTTTAATATCAAAACAGTAGAGGGCCCGAATGATTTTGCTTCTATGGAAGAAGTGATTTTGCGCAGGTATAAACGACTTTTAGAGGAAAAACAACCCTTGCCCCAACTCATTATTATTGATGGCGGGAAAGGACAGTTAAGCGCAGCTCTGGAAAGTTTAGAAAAAGTAGGTTTGCGTGGAAAAATTGCCATGATTGGAATTGCTAAGCGATTGGAGGAAATTTATTTTCCCGGAGATTCTTTGCCTTTGTATATCGATAAGCGATCGGAGAGTTTAAAAGTGATTCAACATTTGCGTAATGAAGCACATCGATTTGGAATTACGCAACATAGAAATCGCAGATCGAAGGCCATGACTGAATCGGAATTGGTGGGAATAGAAGGTGTGGGAGAGCAAACAGCACAAACACTTTTGCGCCATTTTAAATCGGTGAAAAAGATTGCAGAAGCAAAATTGGAGGAGCTGGAAATAGTGATTGGAAAAAGTAAGTCGAAATTGATTTTCGATTATTTTAATAAGTTGTAACTACTAATTTTTGTTGTGTAGTAATGCCATCGTACAGAACATTTACCAGGTAAATTCCTGAAGGGAAAGAACTCACATCAAATGATGCTATATTCCCATTTCCATTCACATAATGCATGGAAGAATGCATTTCTTTTCCACTTAAATCGTAAATTTTAATTTGTACTTCATCCGATGCATTAACGTTGTAAAATGCTATTTGAGTATTACTGTTGCTTGGGTTAGGAAATACACTGAAACTCATCGGTTCTGCAGAAATATCGGCAGCATTTGAATTTACAGCAACCACTTTGGAGTAACTTACTGTTCCATCAAAATCAACTTGTTTTAATCTATAATAAGAAACACCTGGAAGTGGAGCAACATCTTGTGCAGAATAACTCAGTATTTGCTCACTATTACCTGCTCCTTTTACTTTTACAATGTTCTCGAAATACTGACCGTCTTTGCTTCTTTCCACTATGAAATAATCATTGTTGATTTCAGTTGCCGTTATCCATTGAATGTCAACATTAAAGTCGTTGTTTAATTTGGCAGAGAAAGAAAGTAATTCAACAGGAAGTGGAGCTGCATCCGACATTACAGAGTAAGGACTAAATGAAGTAATACCTGTAGATGTTAAAGTATAGGGGCCAGATCCGCTTGCCGCAGTAGCTGTTTGAGTGGAAGTCCACTCTCCTCCTGTGTAATGAGAAACTACACAACTTGTTCTGGTAAATGATGCTCCTTCATTGGCAGAATTCCATTGTAAAGTCATGGAAACAGTAGAACCTCCTGTAACATTTTCAGTGATCTGCCATGTTTTATTGATTGTTCCGGTGGTAATAATTGTTCCTCCGCAGGTGCCATCGGTAGTTGCATAATCACAAACCCTAACAGAATAAACATCTGATGTTCCGCTATTGTTTAAGGTAATAGGAGTGTATCCTAAAGTGCTGCCAGTACTTCCTACAGGGAAAACAAAGTTCCCACAAGTAGCCTTCATTGTACCTGTTCCATCTGTAACTATATAACTTGCTGAACTTGCTGAAGTAGGTGAGGTTCCAGTACCATTCAAAGTAAGGTTGTTGTTTCCTAAATAAAGATAGCCATCACTCAAATCAATTTTTCCTCCCGACGCGATGCAGGCAGCATCCTGAAAAGTTACACCAGTAGAAGATGTATTGGCAATGTACAATCTGTAGAAGCAAGAACCATTAGATGTAATTTGTTGTGCACTGCTACCACTGAAAGTAATTTCTGCAGAAGAATTTGTACTGGCGGTAAGAGTTCCTGAGTTGATAAAATTTCCTTTAATGATAAGATCTTCATCATTAGTCTCTAAATCTAAAGTACCTGCGCTGATGGTTAAATTTCCATTGATGGTAACGTTAGAATTACCCATATCTTTTGTACTGCTTCCTGCAATGGTGAGATTGTAGTAGCTTGTTTTTTCGTTCAAATCGAAACCTGCAGTTGTATTGTTAAACACCACTGTATTCCCCGTAGTAGTAGCTGTTAATGTTCCCCCTGCAAAGTTGCCATTGCTGCCTTTATAAGTAAGTGTTCCTGCATTGGTTAGGGTACTGCTTCCTTGAAAAACAGAGTTGATAGTGATACTTCCGTTATTGGTAGTGGTGGCATCAATATCTAAATTATCACAAGTTCCGGTTCCGCTTATTGTTCCACCACCGGTGGTTAATCTTCTTAAAATAAATGAAGAACTTCCACCACCGCTTTCGCTTGAAATATCAGCATTCAGCGTGATGTTACCTGTAGTACGCAAATCGGCTCCTGAGTTGGTTCCTTCTACATCGCCGTTACTATTGATGGTGATTCCATCTGAACCTACATCGAGGTCATTCGTAGTTGCATTAAAGTCTAAAATTCCTGTTGTTGTACCGCCGATAGTTAATTGTTGACAAGCTGCCGCAGCGTTAACATCTACTCGGTATCCTCCTTCGATGATTACTTTATTGGTGGACAGTGGTGCACTTGCTCCTGCTGTTCCACCAGAACGTTTTGCCCATGTTGAAGTACTATTCCAGTTTCCGTTGGCTACAGAATATCTTGATGTTCCTAAATCGTTATTGGTGTTGGGAGAACCTAAAGTAAATGCATTTCCAAAAGTAGAAATTCCACTGGCAGAAATAGATCCTGAAGACGTAGTGCTACCAACTGTAACAGAACATCCGCCCCCGCAACGATTAACCCAAGAGCTGCTGCCATCCCATTGAGTAACTAATAAATCGGTGGTGTTAGTGGTTACGGCACTATTGCTATTCCATGATAATTTTACAGCAGCATTGGCTGAACCTGAACGGGATAAGTTCCAGTATTCAACATCACTTATGTGATCAACACCGGTACCAACACTCGTATTACTGTTTGGTGAAGAATAAAAATATTCGCAGGTAAATGTACTTGAACTAGTAGAAGCAGGAGTTATTTCTAACCAACGATAACTTCCATTTTTTCCAATTGGAAAAACAAATGCAGAAGTAGAGGTAGTAATTTTTTGCATTGGACCGGAAACATGACTGTTGTCTGTTGGAGTTGAACCCAATGATGAACTGGAGCCCATAATTAAATAAGCGCTACTTGAACTAATAATATGACCGGTGCTGAGTGTTAATGAGTTGCTAACTGTTACAGCATTGTTTAAAGTCAGGTCATCGGTAGATGCGGTTTTGCTAATGGTAAGATTGTAAAAGGTTTCTCCTCCTGAAACAGAACTTGCTGTTAGTGCAATATCATTCGCTCCATCAAAAGTTACCGTACCGGTTCTTTCTATGAAGGGGTCGGAGTTGGTACCGCTATTGATCCAATTACCAGCCAGAGTAAGATTTCTGATATTAGAACTATTATTGGTACTGCTTATATCTAATTGCGCTGTTCCGCTAATCGTTAAATCACCGTCAATATCAATATTGCCTTCCGCTGTTTTCACGCCAGAACCCGCTAAAACAAGATTGTTGTAGTTGGCTATAATCGGACTACTTACTGTTTCTCCTCTGAAGGTTTGTGCTCCCGCTCCATTTAGGGTAATTGTTCCTGCACTAATGGTATATGTTCCTCCTAACTGGGGAAGTACAGCAGACAATTTAGCCATTTGCAAATCACCACCTGTTTGTGTAAAGTTTGCAGAACCCGAAGTTTCATCTAAACTATAGGTAGATAAATTAAAAGTTCCGGCGGTTAATGTTACAGTTCCTCCATTGGCTACATAGATGTTACCTGTGGTGCTAACAGAACCATAAGTATTGTTAATGGTTAAACTCCCAAAAGTTTCACCACCGCTTGGGGTATAAATAGTTTGGTTGTTTGAAGTGCCTGCAAAAGTGGTGGTTTTAGTAGTAGTTCCGGTGAATGTTCCTCCGTTGTCATTATCCCAGTTACCGTAAATAGTAATATTGTCGCTACCTGTGCTTGAGTTAAAATCTACACCACTTCCAATCGTTAAATCACCATATATTGTTAAATTGTTGTTATCTGTTTTCTTTGTTCCACCACCACTTAGCACAACGTTATAATAACTTGCCGTATTCTCAATTTGATATGATCCCGTGCTCCAGCCAAATTCAACAGTATTTCCTGTTGTCGTTGCGGTAAGCGTAATGTTGGGGAAATCAGCTTGCTTAGTGTATTTCAAATAAGAAGTAGAACTATTGTTGATAAAGGTTCCGCTTGCTACAAAAGAGGAGGGATCTAAAATATTAATTCGCCCGTCATTGGTGAGTGTATTTCCACTCATATCCAGTTTACCACTCCCGCTTAAAGTAAGTATTTCCGTAGATTCAACGGTAACATTTCCACCTAAAGCAAGGTTTCCCGAAGCAGAGTAAGTGCCAGTCCCACCTAGTAAAATACCAGTCCCACCACCATTATTCACTACAACATCTTTGGTAGAACTGCCATTCAAAGTTCCATCAATTATTAGTCCGGCAGCGATTACTATTTTTTTACTTGCATTGTGTGTAAGTGTATTGCCATTATCAATAGTTAGAGAGTTGATATCAAAATCGCTTGTAAAGTCTGTGGTTACGGTATACCCACCTGTTATGGTAATATCTTCAGAAGAACCATCAGTGGGCGCTTTTTGTTTTCCGTAGTTTCCGCTTGCAGTAGTAGTTGAAGCTGAAGTTAATACAAGAGTTGTGTTATTGGTGATGGTAGAAACTGTTCCTCTTACCGTTCCGGAACTGGTTTGTAACATCAATACACTACCGTTAGATAATTCTGTAGTAAACAAAGTCCCCGAACCTGTAACTGTGGTTGAACCATTGGTAAAACTGGCGGTTCCTGTGCAATAGTAAATCCAAGTTGAAGCAGTAGTCCAGTTTCCGGTTTGTCGCGAAACAATGGTGGCTGCCGATAAACTCAAACTAATTAAGCTTAAGGAGAAAAGGAGATATAATGCTCTTGTATACTTCAATTCGATAGTTATTAATTCCCGATTAACATGGCAAAGGTACTCGTAAATGACACGCAAATCAATAAAATATTTGCGTTTTCTACGGTGATTATCGTATTTGGTTCGCTTCTAGCTTACTTAAAATACAAAAAATAATTTAAACATCCGTTGGTTAATTTCAATGAAGGTAGAATTTACCCGATCCTAACGGAGGTCATTGTTAGTGAGCCTCCTACTGTCTTATCATTAAAGAAGGAGATATTTTCATTGTTCTTTTGAAGTGCTAAACTATACAACAAAGGTAAATAGTGATCAGGAGTAGGAATAGCCAGTTTTGCTGCGGGGTGAAGGGATTCATATTCTATCAATGCCTTATGGTTTCCTTCAATTATATTTTTCTTAAAGAGTTCATTGAGCTCCAAAGCCCAATCAAAACCATAGCCTTCTGCATCATTAATTCTTGCAAAATCAACCATTCTTAAATTGTGTACCATATTTCCACTCCCAATAATAAGCACTCCTTTATTGCGAAGTTGTGCCAGTTCTTTAGCCAGGTTGTAATGATATTGTGGTTTTTGATAATAGTCGATACTTAATTGTAAAATGGGAATATTCGCTAAGGGGTACATTTGTTTTACTACACTCCATGTTCCGTGATCTAATCCCCATTCATGATTCAGTTCAACATTTGTTGTGTGGATAAGGTTTTTTGTTTCTTCCGCCAGTTTTCTATTTCCCGGAGCATTGTATTGAACATCAAATAAAGCTTGTGGGAATCCACCAAAATCATGAATGGTGGCGGGAAAATCCATGGCCGTTATTTTCGTGCCTTGTGTGAGCCAATGGGCCGAAATACAAATTACTGCAGTAGGTGTGGGAATTTCTTTGGCCAATAATTTCCAGCGAAGACTAAACGAATTGTTTTCAATAGCGTTCATAGGAGAACCATGCCCTATAAATAAGACAGGCATGCGTTCGGTGTTCGGTAGATTTTCTACCAGACTATTGAATTCGTTTTTTGTCATTTGAAAAAAAGTTATTTGGAAGGAGCAGGACTTGCTCCGCTCATGGTTACCACATATTTCAAAATCAATTCTTCTGTTGCAGCGTCAACTTTTGCTTTTTTTGCCATTGGAGGAACTTCCTTTCGCCATTCTTCTTCAGAATATTTCAATGGATTTTTTAAACCATGACAATTTCCGCAGTTTGCTTCGTAAGCTATTTTACCTTTATTCAATTCGGCTAAAGTAGTTCCTGGAAATTTTGCTGTAGCTCTGTCTGCATCACTTTGTGCAGGAACCCCCGTTTTTACTGCCGTACCACAAGCGGCTAAAAAAACTATAGATCCAATAACGTATTTCTTTATGTTCATTTGAATTTTATTTAAAGAAAACAAAGGTAGTTTATAATGATTGAGTTTGAATAAAATTCAAATCACAATAAAATATAATTTTTCTTTAATGGGGGCTTTACTCTCTATTTATCAAAGAAAAATTAGAAAGGATTGTTGCTTTTCGTAAAAATTGTTTTCTTTGTAGTCTTGTTTAACCAAAAAAACCAATAGACAATGTCTGACATTTCATCTAGAGTTAAAGCGATTATCGTTGATAAATTAGGAGTTGACGAAAGCGAAGTTACTAACGAAGCTAGCTTCACTAACGACTTAGGGGCGGATTCATTGGATACCGTAGAATTAATTATGGAATTCGAAAAAGAATTCAATATTGCTATACCAGATGACCAAGCTGAAAAAATTGGCACAGTTGGAGAAGCAATCAAGTACATCGAGAGTAACGGAAAGTAATTCATTACTATTATAATGGAACTGAAAAGGGTTGTTATTACGGGCTTAGGCGCGTTAACACCTCTTGGCAACAACGTTGATTCCTTTTGGAATGGACTGATAAATGGGGTAAGCGGATGCGCTCCGATTACCCGGTTTGATGCCTCGAAGTTTAAAACGCGATTTGCCTGTGAGGTTAAAAATTTTAATCCAGAGGATCACTTTGAACGTAAGGAAGCTAGAAAAATAGATCGTTACGCTCAATTGGCGATTGTTGCAGCAAGTGAAGCTGTGTTGCATTCTGGAATCGATTTAGAAAAAATTAATCGCGATCGTGCTGGAGTAATCTGGGGATCGGGGATTGGTGGGTTGGAAACTTTCCAACAAGAAGTGGAAGCTTTCGCTAAAGGTGATGGTACTCCGCGTTTTAATCCATTCTTTATTCCTAAAATGATTGCAGATATTGCTCCTGGGCATATCTCCATGAAGTTTGGTTTGCGAGGACCTAATTTTGCTACAGTTTCTGCTTGTGCTTCTTCTACGCATGCTATTATTGATGCATTCAATTACATTCGTTTAGGTAAGGCTGATATTATTGTGTCGGGAGGCTCTGAGGCTGCAGTAAATGCTGCTGGTGTTGGAGGTTTCAATGCACTGCAGGCTTTGTCTACCAGAAACGATTCTCCTGAAACTGCTTCTCGTCCTTTTGATAAAGATCGCGAAGGCTTTGTTTTAGGTGAAGGTGCTGCTTCAATGATTTTGGAGGAATACAATCATGCAGTTGCCCGTGGTGCTACCATTTACGCTGAGGTAGTAGGTGGTGGATTATCGGCCGATGCACATCATATCACTGCTCCGCATCCTGAAGGATTAGGTGCAATGAATGTAATGAAAATGGCTTTGGAAGATGCCTATATCGAACCAACAGCTATCGATTATATCAACGTTCATGGTACTTCCACTCCATTGGGTGATGTTGCTGAAACCAAGGCAATTCAAAAGGTTTTTGGTGAGCACGCCTATAAGTTAAATATCAGTTCAACCAAATCAATGACCGGTCACCTTCTGGGTGCTGCCGGTGCGGTGGAGGCTTTAGCCTGTGTTCTGGCAATCAGAACAGGTATTGTTCCTCCAACTATTAATCATTTTACGGATGATCCTGAATTAGATAATAAATTGAATTTCACTTTTAACAAAGCTCAAAAAAGAGAAATTAAATATGCATTAACCAATACTTTTGGTTTTGGTGGTCATAATGCCAGTATTATATTTAAAGCTTTTGAAAAATAGTGTTGTGGCTGAATAACATCAGATATTATTTTTCCAAAGACAAACAATTTATGGCCCGGTTAAAAAAAATAACCGGGTTTTTTCCTTCCCATACGTCACTCTACAGAACTGCTTTTACTCATCGTTCGGCTTTGGGTAATCATTCCAAACCTAATGAATACAATGATAGATTAGAGTATTTGGGTGATTCTGTTTTAGGATTGGTAATTGCCGAATTTTTGTATGAGCAGTTTCCCGATGAGGATGAAGGAACGCTTACAAAAATTAAATCCTCTATGGTGAGTCGTAAAACCTTAAACGGAATTGCAGAAGCATTGGGTGTTAAAGATTTGGTAAGTGCTAAAATTAATACAGAAAATTTTCCTTCATCTGTTGGAGGAAATGCATTGGAAGCATTGATCGGTGCTATATATGTAGACATGGGTTTGGAAACTACAAGAAAGTTTATTCATCAGAAGATGTTGATCCCTTTTTATAATCTGGAAGAAATAAAAAGTGTTGATCAGAATTTTAAAAGTAAACTTATCGAATGGTCGCAGAAAAATAAAGTACGTGTAAGCTTTAGGGTTTTAGAGGAATCATTAGAGGATCACAATAAATTATTTCGTATAGGGTTGTTTGTACAAGAGGAGATGAAAGAAGAGGCGATTGGAAAATCCAAAAAGGAAGCGGAACAATCTGCTGCTAAAAAGCTATTTTTATCAGGATTTTTTGATACATGGCAAAACTCACTTTAGATTTCGAACCCGAATTTGATTTTTTATTGATAGGAATTTCCTGTCACTTGAAAGATTACCGGTTTGTGTGGACCATCAACCAGCATATGGATTTTCAATTGAAGAGAGAAGAAGATTTGTCGATGATTGTGGATAAATCAAAAAGCAAGAGTTTATTCTCTATTTTTTCTTTCGAAGATGAAGAGAATCATATCCATTATACTTTAATTTCCAATAGAGGTGATGCGGGAGTATTAATTCCTGAGTTAAAACAAGTTGATTATTTTTTGCAAATCCGTGGTCCGGTTGAAGAGGATAAACTGCAGGAAGAAGTAGAAAAGCTCAAAAAAATGCCGAATGTTTTAACCGCTTTTTCTATAGAACCCACTACCCTCAAATCGGGTAGCATTTTGTTAATATAACTTTACAATTCTTTTACACCACTGCGGTTGAAAACTAGCTCGATAATAGCGCTGTTTTTAACTTAAAAAACCTATATTTGGTTCCTTCAAAAAAAACAACATGATTCCAAAGAGAACGAAGATTGTAGCAACCATGGGACCTGCCTGTAACGGTAAGGAGATGCTAACCAAGATGATTAAGAACGGCGTAGATGTTTGTCGTTTGAATTTTTCACACGGAGACCATGACTTCCACAAAAAGAATTTAGATACAGTTCGTGAAGTAGCCAATGAATTGGGTACTAACGTAGCAATATTAGCCGATTTACAAGGTCCTAAATTGCGTATTGGTTTAATGGAAAATGATGGTGTTGAAATAAAGGCCGGACAACGATTTACCATCACTACCAAGGAATGTATAGGTAATGCTGAAAAAGTATTTATGACTTATCAGGCTTTTCCTCGCGATGTAAATCCCGGTGAAAAAATATTGATCGATGATGGTAAACTTCAAATTCAGGTGGTGTCAACCAACAGAGTAGATGAAGTAGTAGTAGAGATGCTATTTACAGGGGTGTTGAAATCTAAAAAAGGAGTGAATCTTCCTTTTACTAAGGTTTCTTTGCCTTCTCTTTCCGATAAAGATAAACGCGATTTAGATTTTGCTCTTTCTCAAAAGGTAGAATGGATTGCTCTTTCGTTCGTTCGTTATGCTTCTGATATTCATGAATTGAGAGACATTATCAAAAAAAATAATAGTACGGCAAGAATCATTGCAAAAATTGAAAAGCCTGAAGCTATTGAATGTATCGATGAAATAATCGAAGCAACAGATGCTATCATGGTGGCTCGTGGAGATTTAGGTATTGAAGTTCCGTACCAGGATGTTCCATTGTTGCAAAAAATGATGATCAAAAAATGTCAGCAACATTCAAAACCAATTATTGTGGCAACACAAATGATGGAAAGTATGATTGATGGTATTACTCCTTCCCGTGCTGAAGTAAATGACGTAGCTAATGCCGTAATGGATGGTGCTGATGCGGTGATGTTGAGTGGTGAAACTTCTGTAGGAAAACATCCTGATTTGGTAATTGAAACAATGGCGAATATTGTTCGCAAAATGGAAGAGTTCGAAGGAATTTACAATCATCGTTTTGATGCCATTCACCGTGAGGAAAGAAAAGTAACCGATAATATTTGTATTAGTGGTGTGCGCTTAAGTGACCGTATGGATGCGAAAGCAATTATTACGATGACACATTCTGGATATACAGCGTTTAAAATCTCTTCTCATCGTCCGAAAGCATACACTTATGTGTTTACTGCTAATAAGGAAATTCTGTCGATGGTGAGTTTAATTTGGGGTGTTAAAGGCTTTTATTACGATAAGTATGAAAGCACTGATAAAACCATTAGTGATTTAGAGGAGTTTTTAGTAGCTAAAGGTCACTTACAAAGAGATGATTATTATATCAATATCGCATCAATGCCTATTCATGAAAAAGGCAAAACCAATACCATCAAATTAAGTCAGGTAGGATAAATTTACTTCAAGGTTTAATGTTCAAAGTTAACTAACATTAGACCTTGAACATTAAATCTTGAACGATTATGTCTATCAACGTTGCTCTCCTTAAAGAAATCACAGAAGTAGCGGGTGCGCCCGGATTTGAAGAACGTGTTCGCGCTTTAGTTTTGCGCGAAATAAAAGGCTTGTGTGATGAAATTCGCTTCGATAACATGGGCAATGTAAATGCTGTTGTTCGCGGACAAAAAGACAAACAAATTATGGTGGCGGCACACATGGATGAAATCGGTTTCATCGTGACGCATATTGATAAAAATGGATTTTTAAAATTTCATCCATTGGGTGGGTTCGATCCTAAAACCCTCACGGCACAAAGAGTAATTGTGCATGGCAAAAAAGATTTAGTGGGTGTGATGGGTTCAAAGCCTATTCATGTAATGTCAGCAGAAGAAAGAAATCATCCTGCAAAAATTTCCGATTTTTTTATTGATTTAGGATTGCCTGTAAAAGAGGTTCAAAAATGGGTAGAGGTGGGTTCTCCTGTTACCCGTCAGCGCGAATTAATTGAAATGGGAAATTGTGTAAATGCAAAATCTCTCGACAATCGTGTTTCTGTTTTTATTTTGATAGAGGCGCTGAAAAAATTGAAAGGAAAAAAAATACCATATACCTTAAATGCAGTATTTACTGTGCAGGAAGAAGTAGGTATTCGCGGTGCAAATGTCTCTGCATTAGAAATAAATCCTGATTTTGGTATTGGTTTAGATACCACCATTGCATACGATTTACCGGGTGCGCCAGAGCATGAAAAAATTACTTCATTAGGAAAAGGTGTTGCGGTAAAAATTATGGATTCATCTACCATTTGTGATACACGCATGGTAAAGTTTATGAAGAAAACTGCTGATAAAAATAAAATCACTTGGCAACCCGAAATCCTTACTGGTGGTGGAACCGACACTGCAGGTATTCAACGAATGAACGCTGGGGGATCAATTGCTGGTTGTATTTCTATCCCCACCAGAAATATTCATCAAGTGATTGAGATGTGCGACAAAGATGACATTGAAGGGGCAATCAATTTACTGGTGGCATGCGTGAAGGAAATAGATACTTATAATTGGAAGTTGGTATAGAGTCTGAACATGGTGTAAGATCGAAATGAAATATCTTAATCACGTCGGCTCACACAGCCTTAAACTGTTCGAGAAATCTCACATCATTTTCAGAAAACAATCTCAAATCTTTCACTTGATATTTCATCATGGTCATTCTTTCGATACCAAAACCGAAGGCGAAACCACTGTATTTTTCAGGGTCGATACCACAATTGTTTAATACGTTAGGATCTACCATTCCGCAGCCACCAATCTCCACCCAACCTGAATGTTTGCAGATATTACAACCTTTTCCATTGCAAATGCTGCAAGAAACATCCATTTCTGCTGATGGTTCGGTGAAAGGGAAAAAAGATGGACGTAATCTTATTTGTGTTTTTTCACCATACATTTCTCTGGCGAAAAATTGTAAAGTTTGTTTTAAATCTGCAAAAGATACTTTTTCGGCCACATACAATCCTTCAATTTGATGAAAGAAACAGTGTGCACGGGCTGAAATAGCCTCATTTCTATATACTCTCCCGGGAGAAATTACACGAATCGGTGGTTTCTTCTTTTCCATGTAATGTACTTGTCCTGACGAGGTTTGCGTACGCAATAAAATATCTGGATTTTGTTGAATGAAATAAGTATCCTGCATATCTCTTGCCGGATGATCGGCAGGAGTGTTTAACGCTGTGAAATTATGCCAATCGTCTTCTATCTCCGGGCCATCGGCTACCACAAATCCCAATCGTTTAAATATTTCCGTGAATTCGTTGGTTACTAAACTGATAGGATGAATAGAACCTAAAGGTTTAACTTCTGCAGTTCTGCTATAATCTTCAATCGTTTTTTCTTCTGTGTTCTCAGAAGAATTATGAAAAGAATTGAATTTTTCTTCTGCTTTATTTTTAAGAGCATTGATTTGTAAACCTACCTCTTTACGCAATTCTGGTGCAACATTTTTTAAATCGGTAAAAATATCCTTTATAGCATTTTTACTTCCTAAAAAACGAATACGAAAAGCTTCGAGATGTTCTTTACTTTCAATCTTGAATTTTTCTACTTCTTCAAGAAGCGATTCAATTTTCTCTTTCATGAAGTGAATTAGTCTCTTTTAATTTTCATTGAAATTTCTTCCACGGGTTTGCCTTGCTGATCTACTTTTGCTTTTGCGATTTTCTCTAATATCTCAAGACCTTCAACTACTTGTCCGAAAATGGTAAACTGTCCATCCATTTTAGGCATCCCACCAATAGTAGTATAAACATCAATCTGCTCTTTACTGAATTTTTTCCCTATTCCAGCCTTGTATAATTCGTCGGCTTGTACTTTTAACTGCCCTACAATTGCCGCCATGCTGTCTTCTTTATGAGCTTGAGCGTATTTTTGGTAATTTTCGTAAAGTGTAGCATTTTTTGGATCTTGAATGATCATGCCTAGTAATTGTTCTTTTTCAATCTCGATCAAACTTTCCTTGGTGTAAACATCGCCTGTTACAATGAAGAACTGATCGGGCAATGTGCCTGCGCTATTTCTGTCAACCACAGCAACAATGGCCCCTTTTTTAGCAAAAACTTTATCCGATATTTCTGCATCCAGATTTACTTCCTCTCCTTCAGATTTAATATCTCCACCTACAATTACCTCATTAGGGTAAATAGCACTAAAAGTACTATTGTTATAAGCTTTCAGCTTAACATTTTGAATAAAATTATCGCGGTGTTTTGGAGTCTCATCATATAATTTAATCTTCATGTCACCGAATGATGTTTCAATGATATAGTCATTTCCATAGCTTCCAAAGGAATCAGAAAATTGAATTGCAGCAAAGGCGCCAATTACGATTAGAACGATAACAATTATAGATGATTTTTTCATATCAGGAGATTATTTATATATTTGTTTCTATTGAGTGGTAATGATTAATTAAGGGGCGAAGGTAATAAAATTCAAATAAAATGAAGTTTAGATTCACCAAGGTTTTATCAAGAATTGTAATCTTATGTACGGTTGCCTTCTCTTTTGCCGCATGTACAAAGGATCCAACCATAGGAAATATTAAAGTTGTTGATTTAGCAACGGGTGATGCCATTCCTAATGCCACTGTTAAAATATTTATTCCTCCGGTTTTCTCTAATTCTGGCTTTACCACTTGTGATCAGGGTTTTGTAACTCAAAAAATAATGACTACCGATAATTCAGGAACTGTTTCTTTTTGTTTGAGTTTAGAAGCAACGTTAAGTATTGACGTAACAGCAGGAACAAAAACAGGAACAGGCGTGATCGCTTGTATTCGTGAAAAAACTACCGACGTAACAGTAAAAGTTCAATAGAGTTTTACAAGTCCATTTCTTTGAAGTAATTCACAATTGCTTCTTTCATCACTTTCAGTTGTTCTCCGGGTTTCAGTAAAGGGAGCTTTTTGGTTTCTTTATAATGCGGCCATCCATCTTCATCTAAACCAACAAATTCATAGTAATTGTATTGACTCAATAGTTTGCAGATGGCTACATGTATCACTTCCAGTTTTTGATCTTTCGTGAATTTCTTATAGCCTTTTCCCAATTCCTGTACTCCTATTAAAAATAAAATACCACGAATATCAATGTCGGGCCCAAATTTTTCTTCCACTATCATTTCCACCTTTTTCCATTCTTCCGATAAATTATCCTTCATATATTAACTTTGCGTAAAAATAGTGATATTGCAGCAGTCATGGGCAGGTTAATTTTTTTAATTCTTTTTTTAAGTACTTCTTTTTTCAGTGTTTTGGCACAAAATGAAAAGACTGAAATTGTTTTTTGTGTTGATTTAAGCGCCAGCACTAATGGATTAATTCGTGAATTTAACAAAAGCTTTTACCCTTTTCTAAATACTATTTCAGGTGGTAAATCTGCACAAGTGAAGGTGGGTTTTATGGCCTACGGCCGTAATTCCTTTACCAAGGAGGCCAATTATATTAAGAAGATTTCAGATCTCAGTAAACGATTTGATTTAATGACCTTTTCATTGCTTAAACTTCCCGAAAGCATTGAAAGTGCTCAAGCCTATATAGATTTAGCTATTGATCAATCTATTGATGATATGAATTGGAGTAGTGATACTTCTGTTAGAAAAGAACTGATAGTGTTGGGAAATGGCGGATTTCGATCTAAAGAGTTAGAAAAGACCTTGAAGAAAGCCAGAAAAAAAGGCATTGAAGTTCGTGTGATGTATGTGAATACGCTTAATAATATGCGTGAAATGAATGCTTGGGAAAAGTTGATGAAAAAATTTAAAGTGACTTTTGTAATTATTGAATTCGATAATTCCCCTATTCAATTTGAAAAGCATTACGATGAGCAGTGGTTACTTACGGCGGGGATGAAACTGCGTGATACCTACATTTACTATGGGGAAGAAGGTAAAGAGTTTTTTCATCAAATGGACAGTATAGATCAATACACCGCATTAGTCGACGCCACTTGTCACGAAGAGCGTCTGCTATTTAAATGCTCATCGTATTACCAAGGAATGAATGCTCATTGGGATTTAGTGGATTTATACAACAAGGGGAAATTAGATCTCAAAAATGTAGATAAAACTTTCTTACCTGAATATTTACAAGGTTTATCGGATGAACAATTGGAAATTTTTATTAAATTGAAGTCCGGACAAAGACAACAGGTACTTGAACAGCTATTTTTGGAACAACAAAAACTAGATGTTCATCATCAGAGAAAACAAATGAAATCGGAACAATTTCAAAGCTCGAAAAGGCTTAGTGTTGTTTTGATTTCTTGGTTCAGTTAAGGGAATGAAGAAAATATTTTTGATCGTTTTTTTATTGTTTAATCTTAAACAATTAAAAGCTACTGAATACCAAAAAATGGAGGTGGCTATTTGTGCTGATTTAAGCTCTAGCACTAAAGGTTTATTGGAAGCCATGCGCACCAACATGTGGTATTTAATGCATTATCTCACTTCTTACCAACCCCAACCTGATGTTAGATTTGGAATGGTGCTGTACGGTAAACCTGGTTATGGCGAGAAGAATGATTACAATAGATTGATTTCCGATTTAGGTAAGAGAATCAATTCTATTCAAGAGGAATTGTATTCCACTTCGGTAAGTGAACCTGCTTTAGAGAATTTTCCCGAAAAAGCACTTCTTAAAACTATTGAAGAACTGAGCTGGTCGGAAGGAACCGATGTTTATAAAACTATTTTCTTTATTGGTAATGGAGCCATCAATACTTCTGAATTAAAAAAAATTGCAAAAGCAGCAAAAAAGAAAGGCATTATTGTTAATGCTATGTACTATAAAACGTATCATAACCTTGCCGAGTTGAATCAATGGACTGAACTAGCTAAAGCACTTGAAGTTGAACTGGTGGTTATTGATCCAACACTCGTTACACCTTGGGAAAAAGATATTAAATCGAGTAATACCGAATTGATGCTTCAGGCCAATGAAAAATACAACAATACTTTCCTTTACTACGGAGAAGGAGGATATCGAAGACACCAAATGTATTTACAGATGGATAAATATGCATCAGAAAGTGGGAAAAATTGTTTGGAGTTGAGATTTATGTACAAAATTTCTGAAAATTATTTTGGGGTGAATAGTGATTGGGATTTAATTGATTATTCTATGCATGCCTCTATTGATACTACTAAATTGGATAAAAAATTATTGCCGGAACAGTACCGCACAATGACTTTTGAAAACATCCTTAAAGTGGTGGAAAGGAAGAAGGAGGAAAGATTGTATTTGCGCGATATTGGAAATATTTATTCTTCCAGAAACAGGATTCTTACGCATGATTACTATCAGGAATATAAAGGAACTGTGCATCGTGCTTTGTATTTTACGATTTTAGAAGTGATCAATTCGCAAATTGATAATTATCATTTGATTTTGGATTAGCAGTAATTTATTATTTTCGCAACAAACCTAACTAACATGGCTCAGCATTTTGAACTGGGTAAGCAGGGCGAAAAAGTAGCTTTGCAGTATTTACTCAGCAAAGGATATATCATTCATCACAAAAATTGGCGTTGTGGAAAAATCGAAATTGATTTAATTGCCGAAAAAGAAGAACGTATTGTTTTCATTGAGGTGAAAACACGAAGTACTGATTTATATGGCCAACCAGAAGAAGCAGTAGATGATAAAAAAGAACAGCAACTCATCAATGGTGCGCAAATATTTGCTGAAAAACATAGACTCGAAGAAGAAATTCGCTTTGATATTATTTCAATTATTTTGAACAAAGATGAAGTTCGAATTAATCATATTGAAGAAGCTTTCACGGATACCTGGTAGTGAAGAAGAGTGATGGACAGAGCGAAAAATTTTGTGAGATAAAAAAATCCCCCGAATTTCTCCGAGGGATTTTTATCAACCTATTTATAGATTTTTATTTACCGGCTAATTCACCTTTTTCGTTCATCACTAAATTCTGACGACGGATAGATTCTTTGTGTAAAAGCTCTAGAGATTTTTTCACGAACTCTTCATCTAAGCCCATTGCTTTCCCTAAAGCGATGCGTTTGTTCACAATCTCTTCCCATCTTCCCACTTGAAGAATAGTAACAGAATTTTTCTTTTTGTATTCTCCAATTTGTTGCGCTACGTTCATACGTGTAGCAATGCTGTGGAAAATTTGATCATCCAATCTGTCGATCTCCGCTCTTAATGATTCCAACTTGCTGCCGAACTCAATATTGTCGGAAGAAGCTGTTCTGAATGTTAAAGCATTGTACAATTCATTCAATCTATCTGGAGTAACTTGTTGTTTTGCGTCGCTCCATGCAACAGAAGGAGTGATGTGTGTTTCAATCATCAATCCCGCCATGTCTAAGTCTAATGCTTTTTGAGATACGTAAGGAATCAACTCACGTGTTCCTGCAATGTGTGATGGATCGCAAATGATATCCAAATTAGGGAATTGAGTTTTCAATTCGATACCCATTTCCCACATAGGGGCATTACGGAAAGGAGATTTTTCGAATGATGAAAATCCACGGTGAATAGCAGCTACTCTGTCGATACCACTATTTGCCAATCTTTCCATTGCACCAATCCATAAAGCGATATCAGGGTTGATTGGGTTCTTCACCATCACCGGAATATTCACTCCTTTTAAAGCATCAGCAATATCTTGTACAGAGAAAGGATTCACTGTAGTACGTGCACCAATCCATAAAATATCGATACCATGTTTTAATGCTAATTCAACATGTTCAGTAGTAGCCACCTCAGTGGTTAACAACATTCCCGTTTCTTTTTTCACTTGAGCCATCCATTTCAACCCTTCTTCACCAATACCTTCAAAAGATCCTGGTCTTGTTCTTGGTTTCCATATACCTGCTCTAAAGACTTGAGCTTTTCCGTGTTTAGCAATTTCTCTACCTGTTTCCAGCACTTGTTCTTCTGTTTCAGCACTGCAAGGACCTGCAATTAAAAGCGGAGTGTTTAAACCTAAACCCCAATCCTTGATTTTTTTCATGTTCTTAATCATTGTAATAAAATATTAGACTACAAATATCGAAACAATATCCGTATTTCCAAATTTAATTCTAAAATTTCTTTTATTAATAGCCTAAAACAGAATTATATTTTGATTTTTTTGGTTCATCGTATCCGGCGATAACTATAACCATTTCTCCTTTAAAGCTATTTTCAGTCATTGAATTCAGTACTTCTGAAACAGTTCCGCGTTTAATTTCTTCGAATTTTTTAGAGATCTCTCTACAGAATGATATTTGGCGATTCTCTCCAAAAAATTCTTTGATTTCATTCAAACATTTCTCTATTCTGTGTGGAGATTCATATAAAACCACTGTTTCAGGAAGTGTGGAAAGATGTTTCAAACGGGTTTGTCGGCCTTTTTTATGTGGTAAAAATCCTTCATAATGAAATTTGTCGCAGGGCAAACCCGAACTTACTAGCGCAGGAACAAAAGCAGTAGCGCCGGGTAAGCATTCTACTTCAATTCCTTTGGCAATACATTCTCTGATTAATAAAAATCCGGGATCAGAAATTCCTGGTGTACCGGCATCAGAAACTAAGGCTGCCGTTTTACCTGCGGCAATTTCTTCCACTACTTTATTTAAAATAGCATGTTCATTGTTGAGATGAAAAGGGTATAATTTTTTTTCAATTTCGTAGTGTTGCAATAAGCGCAATGAGGTTCGCGTATCCTCCGCTAAAATAAAATCGCATTCTTTTAAAACTTCCAACGCACGCAAAGTAATGTCTTTGAGATTTCCGATAGGAGTAGGAACAACTATAAGTTTGCTTTGTGACATTATATACTTTTCTGATATACAGTTCTTGTAGGGTAAGCGAAGTTTAATCCTCTTTCTTCAAACTGGCGAAGAATTTCCATATTCATTTGTGTTTGAACCACTGGAGGCAATTTATCTTTCTTAATGAAATAAGAGAATTCAATGTTCAATGATGAATCCATGAACTTATTAAAGCTCACCACATAATTTTTTTCTATGCCGTCATTTTTTTCTGCAATGTCTTTCAAAGTGTCCATTGCTTCTTTCATTTTTCCATAACCTGTATCATAAGTCAATCCCAAATTGATAACTACTTTGAATAAAGGTTCTGAAGTGACGTTTTCGATTCCGGTGTTAGAGAAAATGGAGTTAGGAATGGTCACTCTTCTACCCATTAGTGTACGCAAACGCGTAGAGCGGATTCCGATTTCTTCTACTACACCGTCAGTTCCTGCAACGATAATGCGATCTTTTAATTTAAAAGGCTTGTCGGTAAAGATGGTGATTCCTCCAAATAAGTTTTTCATAGAATCCTGAGCGGCCAAAGCGAAAGCTAAACCTCCAATTCCTAAACCTGTTACGAGTGCACCTACGTCGTAACCGGCATTGCTTAAACCGATGATGATGGCAATAATCCATACTGTAATTTTTAAGGCTTTTCTTACAATAGGCAAAACCTGATCGTCGAGATCACTTTGCGATTTTTCGGTCAACGGCACAATGTATTCATCTATCAAAGCGTCGATCAATCGTGTAGAAGACCATGCAATATTTACCAAGGTAGCGATGTAAAAAATTACATGCAGGAAAGTATCGAATCCTTTTGAGAAGTGTAACATATCGGTAGAAATCCACACACCAAATAAACCTATGGCAAAGGCTACCGGACCTTCTAGTTTTTCTATCAATAAATCGTCGAGATTGGTTTTTGTTTTCGCTGTAAATTTTTTAATGATATTGGAAATTATCCAATACATCACTTTGGCAATAACGACAGAAAGTAAAATTCCTACAATAGCTACTATCCAGTAAGAATATGGATTTCCTAAAAATTCATTTTGTAAAAAATTAGGAAGGGTATCTGCTAGTTTTTGCAATACTTGTTTTTCTGCGATGAAAGGATTGGCAGTGGCAATTTTTTCTGCGACAATGGCGGTGCTATCTGTTGTTGACATACTTTTAATTTTATAACTAATCTCTAAATCTTTTGGTTAAATCTTGAAAAGCATCAATTCTGCGATCGCGAAAGAATGGCCAAATGCGACGCACTTGTTCTGAGCGTTTCATATCTATTTCTACTATTAAATTTTCCTCTTCATGATTGCCCGCCGATGCTATCGGCTCTGCTTGCGGACCAGCTACAAACGAATTTCCCCAGAATTGAATTCCGTTGGTAACGCCCGATGGATCTGCTTCGTGACCTACGCGATTAACAGAGATAACGTGTAATCCATTCGCAACTGCGTGTCCGCGTTGTGCGCTCACCCATGCATTCAACTGGCGATCTTTTTCTTCTTTTTTATCTGTTGATTCCCATCCAATGGCAGTTGGATAAATCAATAATTCAGCACCAGCTAATGCCATTAAACGCGCTGCTTCCGGGTACCACTGATCCCAGCAAATGAGTACACCTAATTTTCCTAGTGATGTTGGTATAGGTTCGAATCCTAAATCACCTGGAGTGAAATAAAATTTTTCGTAGTAAGCAGGATCATCGGGAATATGCATTTTGCGGTACTTTCCTGCAATGCTGCCGTCTTTTTCAAAAACAACAGAAGTATTATGGTATAAACCTGGAGCTCTTTTTTCGAATAAAGAAGTGACTAAAACTATGCTTAATTCTTTGGCTATTTTTCCGAATCTATTGGTGCTTTCACCAGGAATATTTTCGGCTAAATCAAATTGTTTAGTGTCTTCTGTTTGACAGAAATACAAGCCATTGTGTAGTTCTTGCAGAACAACCAATTCCGCACCTTTTGCCGCGCACTCACGAATGTTTTTTTCCAGCTTGTTGATGTTGGCTGAAATATCTGCGGTGTTGGCTTGTTGTATGATACCGATTTTCATGAGGCAAAAATAGGTATTTTTCCCGTAGGGGCACCCCTTGCGGGTGCCCAAAATTTAATGGGTGAGTTTTGGGCACCCGCAAGGGGTACCTCTAGGGGATCGTTAGATTAAAAAAATTAAATCTCCGGATACTGCATCGTAATGCAGTGTATCGATCCATGTTGTTGAATTAAACAAACACTATCTACTGCAATAATTTCTTTATTGGGAAAAACGGATTGAATAATTTTTACCGCTTCATCATCTTTGCTTGAATTGTAAATAGGAAAGAGGATAGCATCGTTCATAATTAAGAAATTGGCATAGGTTGCAGGGATACGCATGCCCTCAGAATCATGAGCGGCATCGGCCATTGGGAGAGCTACTAATTTGTATGGATGTCCGTTGATATCGGTGCAAGCTTTTAACTCATCTTCCATTTTTTTCAATGCTTCGTAATGCTCATCATTTTGGTCGTCACATTTTACATAAGCGATAGTGTGTGGATCACAAAAGCGAGCAAGAGTATCAATATGACTATCGGTATCGTCGCCTGCGAGATATCCATGTTTTATCCACAATACTTTTTCAACGTGCAGCAATTCTTTTAAAATAATTTCAATGGCTTCTTGGTTCAATAATGGATTGCGATTTTCTTCCAAAAGACATTGTGTCGTAGTCATTAAAACACCCCGTCCGTCCACCTCCAAAGATCCACCTTCCATCACCAAATGATTCAAATCTTTTATTGCCCAATGTTTTGGAAAGGCACCTTTATCAAATAATTTTTTAGTGATTTGAGTGTCGTTTTCAGCAGCAAATTTTTTGCCCCAACCGTTGAATTGAAAATCTAAAACAACTGGTTTTCCATTTTCTAAAATGGTAATTCCACCGTGATCTCTCGCCCAGGTGTCGTTCACCGCACACTCATAAATACTGATATTGGCGAGATTGCAATGTTGAATATTTTCTTTTACTTCATCTATGTTTTGCGCTGCAATAATGAGTTTTTGCCGCTTAGAAATTTCAAATGCAATTTTGCGATAGCAAATCATCACCTCTTCCCAAATATCAGCCCAATCAGTTTCTTTATGAGGCCAGGTTAATTGCACGGCATTTTGTTTGTGCCATTCGGGAGGGAAGAAATTTGCTTTTGTTTGCATGTTTAGAAATTGATGCGATAAAAGTAATTTATTTATTGCTCTTTAAAATCAATATTGATTTTTTCACTAATACAATCATAACATTTAAATGCTGCTTTTCGCAATTCATTTCTCATTTCCAGTTCTTGTTTTTGTCGTGCTTTTCTTTCTGCCGTACCAAAAATATTTATTCGTTTTTGACCTCTTATTGTAAGCAATCCATAATCACTAGAATTATTGGGCACTTTACCTCTTGCCATTGTAGTAACAATATGTTCCATTTCATTCACTCTGTTTAAAGCTCTGTACCCCACTTTAAATTCTTTAAGTTTTGCTCTTATGTATTCAATAGATGATGGAGATAAATTAACTTCTATTTGCTCAATTTCATAAGGATTGTATCTCATTTCAAACCATTGATATTCGTTTCCATTTTTCGCAATAGCAAAGCAAAAAGTATTTCTCATTTGTTTTGCTTCGACTTTATTTTCCTCAGGAAATAAAGCTTTTGCCTGATTATTTTGCATGACCAATGGTGTTAAATTATTAATGGTATTTAGCCATTGATAAATTTCTGTAGTGCCCACTGGGTTTTTAACTAGGAGATTCACTTGCTTACTTCTTTTCGATAAGGAATGAAGGTAAGCATCTATATTTACCCAACCGGTAGAAGCCCAGTTGAATGAATAAGAGTAACCTGTAACAACATTAGGGGCAGGCAATTTATTTTCTATACTTTTTGCTGTTTCACTGTCTTTATTTTTTAATTCTTCAGCAATTTTATTGAGCTCTTCAATCTTTTTATTTTCCCATTCTTTGGCAATATTTTGTTGAGCAACTTTGTATTCTTTTGTTTTTTGATTGTAGTATTTCGAAAGTTGATCCTGATATTTTTCTCCTTCTTTTGTGTTTGAACATTTTTGCTGATAGAATTTTAAAAATGCTTCTTTATCTTCTCCTTTTACTTGTTCGGCTACTAATGAATCAGCTACGAACAAATCTTTATTTAAATTATCGATGTAAATTTTAAGCATTGCATCACCGCTATCCAGTTTATGTAATGCAGCAATTCGTTCTTCAAATTCTTTGGTGGCGATATATGATTTAGCAAATGTTTTTTGTTTAATGGTAGCTATTGAAAATGGATTAATTCCACAATCAGGAACTCTGGTAGTATCCACAAATCCTTTTCTCCAGCTCATATCCCTGGAGTAACCGCTTATCGTATCTCCCTTTTTATTGGGGTTGAAAATAGCATCCCATATTGAAACCCAATATTTGCCCATAAATGAAGCTGGTTGATCTGTTCCATGGTATGGATTTGCCAAACTATAGTATAAACTATCAACCAGTTCTTTACTTGCTTTTTTATGATTTTCGTAAGGCATAAAGGTTTTCACTTTTGCTGCAAAACCTTCTGGCAGAAAATCTAAATCTTTGAGAGGAACTCTCACTAAATATTTTTTTAGTGATTTCGGATTTTCCCAATTCAGTTTTCCATCCATTTGCGTTTTCCCTTCAAATACCAGCATGTTTGGTTTCACTTCATGGGTAGGTACTTCAATATATAAAGGTTGCGCAGGATTTATTTTTACTTCTTTATTACTGCATAGCGCTTTGATATGTAACATACCTCCACTTTCCAACGGGGTTCCATTCGAAGTAGTACCTAAATTATACAAAACCATATCTTCTAAAGTGAGTGCTTCAACCAATTCGAATTGAACCGGTTCATTAACGATTTCATTGTTATCGTTAATGAAAGCATTTTTGGGAATGATGATTAGTGTTCCTTCTTTTCCTTCAACGATAGCGCCTTTTGCAGGATCGATATTGTAGGTTTGAACATCGGGTTCTACCCAGGTTTTTAATCCGTTGAAATCAAAACAATCGCTTACTTTTTCTGGTTCAGTTTTAGTTGCGGGAATAATAAAATGCGGTAACTTTTTTTTAGGTGTAATGATAGGTTTAGCAATTACATTTTCTTCACCCAAAGTAGATGCTGTTTCACTTTCTTCAACTTTTTGAATAGGTGATTTTTTAGGAGGTTCATTTTTATTTTTGTTTGAATGGTTAAAATAAATTGCCGCAGCAATAATTACAGAAAGTAAAATGCTTCCTCCAATAATCCATTTGCTGAAGTTAAAACCATTATTGGCTTTGGCCACTTTTGCTATTTGTTTCTTCACGGCCATTCTATTCGCTACCCTAATCAAATCTTTTTGCAATTCAACTTGTTCTTGAAGCTCAGGGTTAGTGCTTAAAATGTTTTCGAATTCTACTTTTTCAGCAGCCGATAATTTACCGTTTAAGTACTTATCAATTTGTTCTATATTTTGTAATGATGGTCTCATGTGGTTTAGATTTTAGGTTTTACATCGGCAGCCATTTTGATCGCTTGTTCCATACATTTGTACTTCTGCGTTTTTGCTGAATTCACCGAAGAGAATCCTAATGCTCTGGCCAATTCTTCCATCGATTCTTTTTTGAAATAGAATCGTTCGAAGATTTCCTGGCATTTTGCCGATAAGGAAGAAATTACTTGCTCTAATTGAGTAAATCTTTCTTCTTTTGTTTGATCGTAACCTAAATCTTGTTCCGATATAATGAGCGTATCGCTCCATTCTAATTCCTGCGTTTTATTTCTTTTTCGCAATTCGTTTTTCCACAAAAATCTTGCAATACCAAAGAGGTAGGTAGATAGTTTTGAAGTAAGAATAAATTCTTCATTACTTACTTTTTCGATAAGCAATAGTAAGCTATCATTGAAAATTTCTTCCGCAATTTCTTTATCGCCACTTGAAAGAATAATATTGTTCTTGATTTTAGGAAATTCTTTGTATAGTATTTGAATGGGTCTTTCCCTATTTCCCTTTCGTATTTCTGCTATTATTTCATGGTCTTCCATAAATGTTTTTCTTCTTTATGTTACAACTATGAAAAAGGTAACCATGAATGCTGTAATAATTTTCTATTCTTTCTGAATTGAAGTCAAAAATAGCATTTTCTTCGAGCAGAAATAATAAATCCCGTTTAGCCGGGTACTCCAAAAGAACGGTTAGCTAAACGGGGTTACTACTAGCGAGGTGTTTACTCGGGGGACGAGTTTACCTTTACTATGGAGGTCTTAAGAGTTAGGTTATTTTTGCTTGCGGAGATCAGGTAGATTCCTGATGGTAGATTTTCGTTGATGTTAATATTTTGAACATTGTTTTCTTCTAGTATAATTTGTCCGTAAATCGAATAAACCTTCACCTTTTCGTAAACATCATTTAAGAAAATTTCATGGGTAAATGGGTTGGGATATGCTGTAAAATTTTCAATTAATAATTCAGAAGAAGTAGTGCTTATAGAATTACAAAAGGTGGTGCTGTAGGTGCTATTGTATTCGGATACTTTTAAATTAGAAATGGTAGCGTTATCATTTTTACTCATGAGGTAGAAATAATCGTTTTGATTGGGTTTCGGACAAGCACCTAATGATTTATAGTATTGGCTGTAATCCACAGGATTTGCTCCCCATATTTGTGAAATGACTTCATATACTTTTCCCTGATAAACACATTTATCACCCGTATTGTAAATCGTTGCGGAGTTCCATGCAGTGTACATATTGCATAGATCGAGAAGAAAAGCATCTTTAATAGTAAAATCGAAACAAGCTCCTTCCGCTAAACAAAATTGTTGTGTTTTTTGTCCGTTCGTTACAGTATAGTTATTGCTCGTATTATTCATCACTGTTTGGTTGCCGTTTTTGATAGTCCAGGCCATTGCCGGATTTACCGATGCCTCAGAAATGCTGAACTCAAATAAGCTTCCTTGTTGAATATTAAAATTGATCGATTTACTATTGTTAGAAGTAATTTCATCGGGATTTCCATTGGGTGCTGAAACTATTATTTCTAATGATTTATTTCCAAAAGAAGAAATAGGGATTGTGTTTAAAGTGAGCCATTCCGATAAGCCGCTGTTTACACTTAAATTGTAATTGCTTTTTGAGATTTGAGCTCCATCTAATTTCACTTCCAGACTCAATGAACTTAAATTGGTTTTTCCGTTGTTTAATATTTTAATAGAGGGAGAAATGCCTGATCCGCAATTTTTGCTGTTTACGTTTTTAATTTCATCGATAGCAATATCATAGTCTTTTTGTGTGATTCCATCAATAGTTCCTTTAATAGTGAATTTTCCCAATGAAGCATAATCAGTCCACCCTGTGCTTGGATTTCCGGTACCCACACCATCTATTTGAATATAATAATCACCGGCAGGAAGTGCTTTTTGTAAAACAATATCGGCTGTGAAATTTTGATGATTGTGGGAAGCAGTGGCTACCACCTGATTATTTTTATCGAATACTTTTATCTCCATATCTAAATCAGGACGAGGGAGTCCGTTTGCGCTGATCAGCAAGTCGATATTTCCACCCGATAGATAGAAATGAAAAAGATCAACATCAGTTCTTTTCTCGATAATTCCGGCATTTTTTCCAAGTGTTGCTTTTCCTTGTGGATCTAAAGTATAAACCAATTCTGTGGCGGTGATAGGCGTATTTCCGTGGTCATCATTGCGGTATCCCAGGATGCCTGCAATGGCCGCTAAATCATCTTGCTGATTGGTAGCGCCAGCATAATCCCCAATGCTCCATTGGGTGAGATTGCGATAATAAGAAGCACCCATAATAGGAGCCCAATCGGCATGACCTTGATAGTATTCAGAAGTTTGTCCGTCGTGTTTTAAAGTTACCGTGTGCCCTGCTTCATGTGCCGCTGCTTCACCGCACGATACAGGGGAATTGCTTAATTTATCTTTGAAAACCCAGCACACCTGATCACTTTTGTTAGTGAAACTTCCAAGAAGTGCAACGCCACCTCCTTGCGACCAATAGCTGGTGCTGGTAATTACTACACGCATTCGTTTTCCGTTAGGTGTTGCGTTGTAAACCGATACATCGGTGGTTACATTTACATTGAAAGGGGCATAATCTTCGGCGGCGATATTCCAACAGGTAAGCATTTCCATATCCGTAAATCCCGCGGCCACCGCACTTAGTGCTGCACCATTATTCCATGCGGTACCTGCTGGCAAATTGTAGCCATCGAAATCCAGATAAATCACTGATGGAGCGCCCGGAAAGCTTTCCAGCTTATAAGGGTCCCAGGCGTACTCCATAGTGACATCTCCTCCTTCTTGAATTTCCTGTATGTTGTTAGCACCGTAGTTGATGCAAATAAAATCGCTGGCTTCTGTAGCGCTTACTATCAATTCTCCCTTTGCATTGCTTTCAAATTTATAAGCTTCGTTGTGGGATAGAGATGGAATTAAAAATCCATTTATTTTTTCTCCTTCTTTTTTCAGTAAAAAAGTAGATTCACTATTCTGTAAATTTCCAATGATTTCATATTTGTTTTTGGTGTAGATGTTAATGTCAACACTTTTGCTTTCCGATATTTTTATATTTTGAATATTGTTTTCCGATAAACTTTTTGGCGACAATAATGCATTGTAAAAAGCGGCAGCCGATCCCAAAGAAAAAGTGCTGTTTTGTGTAAATGCTGGTTGATAAGCAAACAAAGAAAGAGTGATAAAAATTAAAGTGTTTTTCATTTTCTATTGTTTTAATAATTTCTTTATTTCCGTTCTACCGTTGTGGGTGATATGCAGAAAATAAATACCGTTGTTTAATGTTTCGAGAGCAGATATTTTATTAGTTTTTTCAGCAACATAGATCAACTCACCCAATAAATTATACAATCGAACATTTGCATTTTCAGTCCACTGAATTTCATTGGAAAATGGGTTGGGAAAAACATTGTTTTGTTCACCGATGCTATTGATAGAGGTATTCACATCTCCCACTAAAAATTTGTTTCTGTAGGTTTGTAGTGTGTAATGAATTTTATCCACTTGTTCTTTGGTGAAAAGTGTCATGCAGGCATCATCAGTATAATCCATAAAATTTTGAATCATATTCAAATTTCCGCAGGTATTTTTTGTTTTATCACAACCTGCTGTAGCTTCAGATTGCATAGGGGTATCGCTAATTAAATCATCGTCGGCCGCATTGCATCCATCATTGTTTTTGCCCCATAAATGATACAATCCCAGCCAATGTCCTATTTCATGAGTAGCCGTTCTGCCTTTGTCGTAAGGTGCAATTAATGGCTGCACATCACCAAAAGCATTGTACACTATTACTACTCCATCGGTAGCAGGATCTCCACCAGGAAACTGGGCGTAACCCAATGTTCCTCCTTGCCCTTGATAAGTGATAGTATTCACTACCCACAGATTTAGGTATTGATCGGTAGGCCATGCATCAATACCTCCTAAACTACTTTTTTTGGCTTCGTTGGCAGTATAATCAAAACCATTTTTAGTGGTTGATTTTCGGTTGATACCGCTAGTGTTTTTGCCTTGTGGATCAACAGTAGCGAGTTTAAAAACAATTTTAGCATCGGTGGCCAAGGGCAGAAATTGCGAAATAGTTTGATTCACATTTGCATTTAATTTTTGGTAATCTTCATTGAGTATTCTAATCTGACTTTGAATTTTGGCATTAGAAATATTTTGGGTTGAGGTTTTATATAAAACATGAACTACTACAGGTATTTCAGCTATTGTTCCAGCCTCCAATGTTTGCGTGATTCCTTTTTTTTGAAGCGCAACAAACGCAGCATCTTTCTGTTCTCTTAAGTGTATGATGCTATCCTCTTCCGTATTTTCTCCGCTGATACATCGCGTGTAAACTTCATTTTTTTGTGATAGTACTGTTGCGCTCAACAAAAGAAAAAAGGCAAGGCCCACCTTGGGTAGAATGGTGCCTTGCCCCGCTGTTGTTTTGGGCTTACTACAGATTGATATAAAGGGTAGGTTCATAGTTCATAGTTGTGTTGGTGCTGCTGCTAATGTAGGAGGGCAATGAGCTAATTGAAAGCGAAAAAAATGGCTGAAATGCTAATTCAAGAATATAGATGGAATTTTAAAAACCCAGTGTCACCAATTGTTTTAAAGCTAATCGTGATTCTAATTCAAGTGCTCTTTTCGATTTTTATTTTCTTCTGACTCACTTTGCTTTTCTACGAAATATCCTTATCTTACTAGCAAGGGAAGCTACTTAAACTACTATTTATGGGGAATAATCAATTGTTTGATTTGGTTCATTCATTAACGCAAAGTGAAAAACGTTACTTCAAGTTAATGGCTGCACAGCAATCAGGAGAGGATAAATCGGATGGCGTGAAATTATTCGATGCTTTGTGTAAGCAAAGTATTTACGACGAATTTCTTCTCAAGAAAAAATTTAAAGGGAGTGGAGTAGAGAAAAGATTTTCAGCTTTGAAAATTTACTTATATGATCTTATTTTAAAAAGTTTGGCGCAATACAACAACCAAAGTTTTGCTTCTATAAAAATCAGAAAATATTTAGATGAGGGAGAAGTATTACAACGCAAAGGCTTGTATGCTCATGCGATTAAACGTTTGGAAAAAGCAGAGAAATTGGCTGATGAAGCCGGAGCAAGTTTTGTGTTGCATGATATTTTGCGTTTGAAATTAAGTTGTCAATCTATGATTGGATCTTTCCCTTCTACTTACGAAGAAATGAATGGGCAATTGGCCAGGCTGGATGAAGAAATGCTGAAGATGAATCAAACCAATTTTATTTTTACTAAAAGTATTTCTTTGGTGCATTGGTGCATGCATTTGAAAGGTAAAAAAGGCAACGCCGTTGAATTGAAAAATATTATTGACGACACGTTTATACATCTTGAAAAATCTTTATGCGGACGATTTAATCAGCATTATTACTACCGCACTTTAAAAATGTATTATGATGAAGCTGGCAATAATGAAATGTGGTTTAAAAGTGTATTAAAGCATGTTCAAATATTTGAAGAAGATGTTGCATTTTTGAATCGTTTACCTTCTAATTATTTTCATGCGTTAAGTAGTGTTTTAAATTATTATGTGAGCACTAAAAATGAAGCAGCAGCAGAGAAAATAATGATGAAAGCAAAATCTTTTTTGGAGAATAATAATGCGATGTACACCAACAAAACAAATGATTGTGCGCATTTGTTTTGTACGTATTTTAATATGTTGTTGCGAGGTGGCGATACTTTAAAAATCGCAGCATATCGAACGCAATTGCTCACTCAGTATAATGAAGGGAAGGGCGTAATTAATTTATATGCAAGGTTGTGGATAAAGCATTTATTGGCATTGTCGTACATGAAAGAAACCAATTGGAAAGAAGCATTGAAGTGGAATAATTTACTGATTCATCACGATCAGTTTGGTAAAAGTAATTTCTTGTACTTCGAAGGATATTTGCAAAATATACTGTTGCATTATCATTTAAAAAATTACGACTATATCGAGCGTTTGAGCAAATCGGTTTTTAAAATTGTGGGTAGTGATCAGGATATGTCATCACAAGAAAAATCATTACTTCTGTTTTTTCACCAAATTGGAAAAAATCAGAACTTCATTGGAGACCAAAAACAATTGTTGAGCGATTGCGCTGTATTGCAAGAAAGAAATCATTTTATTTATGATTTTTTACAGAATTGGATGAGTGATCTTTGTTCAATTACTGTTTCACAAAACGTAAGCTCGATTTAAATGTATCATTCAGGCTAATACTTACAAAGTAAGTGGCCGAATGTAGATTTTGAGTAGGTAGCATGAAGTTGTTTTCGCCAATCATTGCTGGCAAAAGTGCAGAATACACCACGGCTCCTTTTTCGTCGGAGATGTTTAGTCGGTACATACCTCCTTTAGGGGAATTGAAATAAATTCGAGTGTTATCGACACTTGGGTTAGGATACAATTGCGTAAGCGTATTTTCTGTTGAGTTTAGATTGATGCTTACTACTTTTGATTCTTGTTGAGCACCATCAAAATCTACTTCTTTTAATTTGTAATATACTGTTCCTTCTGGAGCTGATTCATCGACGTAGTTGTATTGTGAAATTGAAGAACTATTTCCAGCGGCAGTAATACTAGCGATACTCTCAAAGTTAGTTCCGTCGGTAGATCTTAGTACATAAAAATTTTCGCTATTTTTTTCAGAAGCAGTAGTCCAGTCTAATACAACATCGGTTCCATCTTTTACTGCGATAAAGTTGATTAATTCTACCGGTAAAACTGAACCACCGAAAGCAATATAATGGTAATTACCGGTGTCATCATTCGTATTAATGTTGGTTCCTAATTGTACAGTAGTACCACTCATGCTTTGTATCCTGTCGCTGTAGGCTGCTGCTGCTGCAACACTGAAAGATTTATCTCCTGATGTGCTCGACATCCGGAATTGAGGCAGGTAACCTGTTACATCATAATAGGTGAGAAAAAACACGGGGGTTAAAGCGGCGGTTAAATTTCGGTTGTCGGTGGCATTACCGGTATAAGTGGAAATATCGAAAGTAGTACCATCTTCATTAAATGCAACATAATGATAAGTGTAAGTACTTGCGGCCCCATAAGTTCCTGCTGCGGTAAAACCATTAGAGAGATAGGCACTGATATGTGTTCCGTCACTAGGATTGCCATCTTTCCAGTTGTGTTCTGTGACTCCGCTAATACTTTCAATCATACCTGCATTTTGCCAACTCGAAAAATCCTGAATAAGCCACACCATTTCAGGTTGAAATCCTACAGAAGTTATGTCTTTGTTGGCATCGCTGTTTCCGGTATAAGAGCCTACTTTCACTCCCCCACCATCGTTGAAAGCAACAAATTGATAGACGGTGCCTGAAAGATTGGTTTGATTGGTATTTTTAACCGTAAACCCACCCGCATCCAAAGAGCTAATATAAGTAGTTACGGTAGCTCCCGTGGAGGTCATTAAGCGTGATTTTCCAGCGGTCATACTAGAAGTTACTATTACAGCAGCATAGGCAGCTTCTGATTTTATAATGACTACATCAGGTGAAAATCCTAATCCGGTAATTGCTTTAGTAGCGGCCCCATCTCCTGTATAAGAACCCACTTTACAGGTAACTTGTGCGGAACAAAATAATGCGGAACAAAATAGCAGTGTGGTAATACGTAATCGCAACATTGTAGTAGTAAAAATTTAATCCGTTCTAACTCGCTGCGCAAATGACGTGTTAAAAGTTACTCGGGTCAAAAAATCGGGATGGACAAAATACAGACATCTTTATGTAAATGTTGATTTTTCCGGATATTCTTTAATTTTCAGCAGAATGAATGCTGTGAGGGGTGAAAATAAAATCAACAGAAACAAAATTATAAATAAATGTTTTTAGGTTGAAATTATTTCCCTTTTTTGAAAAGTAATTTTCAATTCATTTTTAAAAATCAGCTGTTTTTGGAGCGCGAGGAAATGGAATAACATCTCTGATATTTCCCATACCGGTAATAAATAACATTAAGCGTTCGAAACCTAAGCCAAAACCGCTATGTGGTGCTGATCCAAATCGTCGGGTATCTAAATACCACCAAATATCTTTTTCGGGAATATTAAAAACTTTAATGGCATTCAACAGTTTTTCCAGGTTGTCTTCACGTTGTGAACCACCAATGATTTCACCAATTCCCGGAACCAAAACATCCATTGCGGCAACCGTTTTTCCATCATCGTTTTGCTTCATGTAAAATGCTTTAATAGCAGCAGGATACCCTGTAACAATTACTGGTTTTTTAAAATGTTTTTCTACCAAATATTTTTCGTGTTCACTTTGCATATCGAAGCCCCATTCACCTACAGGGAATTGGAATTTACCATTCTTATTGGGTTTAGAATCTTTTAATATTTGTACAGCATCGGTATAGGTAATTCTTTCGAAATCATTGTGGAGGACAAATTCTAGTTTTTGAATCAAATCCATTTCGCTGCGTTGCTCTTTGGGTTTGTCTTTTTCTTCGTCGAGTAATCTTTGTTTCAAAAATTCTAAATCATCGCGGTTATTATCTAAAGCATATTGAATTAAATATTTCATAAAGCTTTCAGCCAAATCCATATTTTCTTTGATCTCGTTGAACGCCACTTCTGGTTCTATCATCCAGAATTCTGCAAGGTGACGAGAGGTGTTTGAATTTTCAGCGCGGAAGGTTGGACCAAAAGTGTAAATTTTTCCTAAAGCCATTGCTGCCAGTTCACCATTCAATTGTCCGGAAACTGTAAGGTTGGTTTCTTTTCCAAAAAAATCCTGCTTGAAATCAACCGATCCATCTTCTTTCAATGGTGGATTTTTAGGATCCAAAGTAGTTACACGAAACATTTCTCCTGCACCCTCGCAGTCGCTTCCGGTGATGATAGGTGTGTGTACATTAAAGAATCCACGTTCATTAAAAAACTGGTGAATGGCGAAAGTCATGGAATGACGCAAACGCAATATTGCACTGAAAGTATTGGTACGCGGACGCAAATGCGCTATTTCTCTCAGGAATTCCAAAGAATGTTTTTTGGGTTGAAGTGGATATTTTTCAGGGTCTGCTTCTCCTAAAACTTCAAAGGTATCTACCAAAATTTCTACTGTTTGTCCTGCTCCAGTAGATTGAACTAATTTTCCATTCACGGCTACACAGGCACCTACAGAAATTCCTTTCGTTTGTTCGGTATTGGTTTTATCCAAATCAATTACCGCTTGTATATTATGGATGGTAGATCCATCATTAATAATAATGAAGCGATTGCTTCTGAAAAAGCGAACCCATCCTTTCACGGTTACTTCCTGATTAAAATCAGAGGCCGATAAAAGATTTTTTATTGAAGATAGTTTTGAAGTGTTTTTACTAGTGTTCATAAAGGAAATTCATTGTTGTGCTCAAAAATAAACATAATTAATAAACAAGTGCTTTGTTAATTTCTTTGCCTTCGTTTCCCCCTTTGGCATAATTTTTTCTAAGTAATTCGCCTCATATAAGGTTTAATTCTTTACGGGTGTAACTTTAGGCGTTGAAAGGGATTCAACGGGTATAATTTTAAATTAATTTTTATGAAAAAATTGTGTGTATTACTACTAGCATGTTTTGCTTTGTCGTTTAGTGAATCATCGGCGCAGAGCAATGTTTTAAGACTGTCTCCATTTGCATTTGGGAAAATGAAAGCCAGAGTTCATTATGAGAGAGCGCTTACCGACAAAATTAGTGGAGGTGCGATGGCCTCTTATTTTTTTGGTATTTATCCTGGATTTAGAATCGAGCCTTTTGCACGTTACTATTTAACTGACGAAGCCCTTACAGGATTGTATGTTCAAGCGAAAGGTCATTATTCAATGAACTCGATTACGGTTACTAGCACGGTTGGAACTACTACCAGTGAGTGGAAACACTCCTTCAATGAGTATGGCGGTTCATTGTGTTTAGGATGGCAGTTTATGTTAGGGGCTAACAAAAACATAGCATTAGACTTATACACTGGGTATCGTTATTCAAACCTTAAAGCTTTAGATAATCTTAATACAACGAATTTATCGCAAGATGAAATCGACAACTATGCTGCTGAAACATTATACAGAGTATTACACTCAAACATGTTTGATTTAGGAATTTCTGTAGGCTATAAATTCTAGTCTCTACTTTATTTATCACAAAAGGCTGCTTACTTGTAAGCGGCCTTTTGTATTTTTGTTAAAAATTTAGAAATGATCAGCATTGCCGATACACTTATCTCTGATGATTTATTGCAAACAAAATTCGTTTGTGATTTAAGTGCATGCAAAGGTGCGTGTTGTGTGGAAGGTGATAGTGGCGCTCCGTTAGAAGAAGCGGAACTTTCTATTTTAGATGATATTTATGAGGAGGTAAAACCATACATGGTGCAGGCAGGGATTGAGGTGGTAGAGAAAAATGGTAAATACAATGTTGATTCAGATGGAGATTTTGTAACCCCCCTTGTAAATAATAAAGAGTGTGCCTATGTTTATTATGATGATAAAGGCGTTACGAAATGCGCTTTTGAAAAAGCATATCTCGATAAGAAAATCTCTTTTCAAAAACCTGTTTCTTGCCATTTATTCCCTGTTCGCTTAACTAAATATACTTCATTCACGGCCGTCAATATTCAGTCTTTAGAAATTTGTTCGGCCGCTTTTGTGTGTGGCAACAAATTAAAAGTACCTGTTTATCAGTTTTTAAAAGCGCCTCTCATTAGAAAATTTGGAAACGATTGGTTTGAAGCACTTGATGCTGTAGCAAAAGAAAAATAGTTTCAGCACTTATCAACCTATCACGTTTAATATTTTCACCAAACTTTTTCCCTCTTCGGTCAGTTTCAGAACTAAATTTAAGCATAGCCGATTGATTTCGCTGAAATGGTTTTTTTCTTCTCTTAATGCGAAAAAAAATTGGTTTAATTAAAAAATAGTTCTTTTATTTTTTGTTGGCAGAAGAATACGCTAGTTACAAATATTTCTTGTTCAAATTCTTTAACGACAGGTAGGTAAACTACTGTTATTCAAACCTCTAAAGTAAATGTTAAAAACTTAGTGCGTTTGTGAAAAAATATGAATTGAAAGTCCCACAAATTTTATAAACTTTTGTATCCTGCTTCGATCGACCGATTACAACCGGTAGATCATAACACAAAAATGGTTGCGCAGTACACAGGAAACGCTCTTCCTCGCAAGGGGAGAACACGATATAGTCTTCTTTATTTAGAAAAAAATTGGATCATGAACGAACAAGAAATTAAAATCGCATTGAACAAAGAATCCGAACTCAGCCAGATTCTTCCAAGCAATAAAATTGATGTGGAAGAACCAATCTTGAAAGAGAGCAGTGATCGTTTTGTTTTGTTTCCTATTGCTCACAATGACATTTGGGATATGTACAAGCGTCAGCAAGCTAGTATTTGGACCGCTGAGGAAATAGATCTTTCTGCCGATGTTTTGGATTGGGAAAACAAATTGAACGACGATGAACGTCACTTCATCAAACACGTTTTGGCTTTCTTTGCAGCAAGCGACGGGATCGTTAACGAAAATTTAGCCGAGAATTTTTTAGGTGAAGTACAGTATACTGAAGCTAAGTTCTTTTACGGTTTTCAGGTAATGATGGAGAACGTTCACTCTGAAACTTATTCTTTGTTGATAGATACTTTGATTAAAGATCCTAAAGAGAAAAAATATTTGTTCAATGCCATTGACACTGTTCCATGCGTTAAGAAAAAAGCCGATTGGGCTTTGCGTTGGATTGACAATGGAAACTTCGCTGAAAGATTGGTGGCTTTTGCTGCGGTGGAAGGGATCTTCTTTTCTGGTTCTTTCTGCTCTATCTTCTGGTTGAAGAAAAGAGGTTTGTTACCAGGTTTGGCTTTCTCTAATGAATTAATTTCTCGTGATGAAGGCATGCATTGTGATTTTGCTTGCTTGCTATACACTAAGCATTTATTAAATCAGTTGCCAAAAGAAACTGTTCAGAAAATTATTACTGACGCAGTAGAAATTGAAAAAGAATTTGTGTCGGATGCACTACCGGTTAAATTAATTGGTATGAATGCCGATATGATGTGTCAATACATCGAATTTGTTGCCGATCGTTTGCTTCAGGAGCTAGGTAACAACCGTGTGTTCAACGTAGAAAACCCTTTCGATTTTATGGAGTTAATTTCTTTACAAGGAAAAACAAACTTCTTCGAAAAACGAGTGGGTGAGTATCAGAAATCAGGCGTGATGAGCAAGAAGGAAGATAATGTATTCCGCTTAGACGAAGATTTCTAGCCTTCATTAAATTTTCAAATAAGTTCAGGATTAAAAGTTCAAAGTTCAGGTTGGACAAGGAATTTTAGTCTGTAAATCATAAAAAACCAGGAAAGCGTATGTATGTAGTAAAAAGAGATGGCAGAAAAGAGTCGGTTAAATTCGACAAGATCACAGCGAGAATCCAAAAACTATGTTATGGATTGGATCCTTTAGTGGATTCGGTAAGTGTTACAATGAAGGTTATTGAAGGCTTGTACGATGGTGTTACCACTGTGGAACTCGATAATCTTGCCGCTGAAATTGCTGCCAGCAATACTACAAAACATCCGGATTACGCACTATTGGCATCACGTATCGCTGTTTCTAACTTACATAAGAACACCAAAAAATCTTTCTCCGATACGATGAAAGATTTGTACGAATATGTTGATCCTAAAACAGGAGAAAAAGCTGCGTTGATCGCTAAAGATGTTCATGAAATTATTCAGGCAAATGCTGAAATGATAGATTCTTCTATTATTTATGACAGAGATTTTGGATATGATTATTTTGGTTTCAAAACTTTAGAGCGTTCATATTTATTGAAAACAAACGGTAAAATTGCCGAGCGTCCTCAACAAATGTTAATGCGTGTATCTATTGGTATTCACAAGGAAGACATCACTTCTGCTATTGAAACTTACAACTTAATGTCGGAAAGATGGTTTACTCACGCCACACCAACATTATTCAATGCAGGTACTCCTAAACCACAAATGTCATCTTGTTTCTTATTAACGATGAAGGATGATAGCATTGATGGTATTTACGATACCTTGAAACAAACGGCTAAGATTTCTCAATCGGCAGGTGGTATTGGTTTAGCTATTCATAATATTCGTGCAACAGGTTCTTATATTAAAGGAACTAATGGTACCTCCAATGGTATCATTCCAATGCTGAAAGTATTTAACGACACTGCCCGTTATGTTGATCAAGGTGGTGGAAAAAGAAAAGGATCTTTCGCTATCTATATTGAACCATGGCATGCTGATGTGTTTGATTTCTTGGATTTGAGAAAAAATCATGGTAAAGAGGAAATGCGCGCGCGTGATTTGTTTTTCGCTCTTTGGATTCCGGAT
The DNA here is from genome assembly GCA_023251075.1 of Flavobacteriales bacterium. Lineage (GTDB taxonomy): Bacteria > Bacteroidota > Bacteroidia > Flavobacteriales_C > JAHEZL01. Next base: position 150,085 of record JAHEZM010000005.1, read on the forward strand.
TTATTCATGAAGAGAATTGAAGCAGATGGTAACTGGACTTTATTCTGCCCTAATGAGTGCCCTGGTTTATACAATACTTATGGTGAGGAATTTGAAAAATTGTACCACAAATACGAGAAAGAAGGTAAGGGTAGAAAAACTATTAAAGCGCAAGAATTGTGGTTTGCTATTTTAGAATCTCAAACTGAAACAGGTACTCCTTACATGTTATATAAAGATGCTTGTAATGGTAAATCGAACCAAAAGAATTTAGGTGTAATTCGTTCTTCTAACTTATGTACAGAGATTGTTGAATATACTGCTCCTGATGAAGTTGCTGTATGTAACTTAGCTTCTTTGGCCTTACCGAAGTTTGTTGACAACAATGGTAATTTTGATCACCAACGTTTGTTCGATATCACTTATGTGGCTACTAAAAACCTGAACAAAATCATTGATAGAAATTACTATCCTGTACCTGAGGCTAAAAACTCAAACATGAGACATCGTCCGATTGGTTTAGGTGTTCAAGGTTTAGCTGATGCATTTATTTTAATGCGTTTGCCATTCACTTCCGAAGAAGCGAAAAAATTAAATAAAGAAATTTTTGAAACTATCTACTTTGCTGCATTAACTGCTTCTAAAGATTTAGCCAGAGAAGAAGGTGCTTACGAAACATATGCTGGTTCTCCTATTTCGAAAGGTATTTTCCAACATGATATGTGGAATGTAACTCCATCTGAAAGATGGGATTGGGCTGAGTTATCGGGAGAGATTAAGAAATATGGTGTTCGTAATTCTTTGTTGCTGGCACCAATGCCAACTGCTTCTACTTCTCAGATTTTAGGAAATAACGAATGTTTTGAACCCTATACTTCTAATATTTATTCAAGAAGAACTTTATCAGGTGAGTTTGCTATTGTAAATAAACATTTGATGAAAGACTTAGTGAAATTAGGTTTATGGAATGATGATTTGAAAAATGAATTGATTGCAGCCAATGGTTCTGTTCAACAAATTGATGCTATTCCAGATAATATTAAAGAGTTGTACAAAACAGTTTGGGAAATGAAGATGAAAGATATTATTGATATGGCTGCCGACAGAGGTGCTTTTATTGATCAATCTCAATCGTTGAACTTATTTATCGAAAATCCGAACTTCGCGAAGTTAACTTCAATGCACTTCTACGGATGGAAGAAAGGATTGAAAACAGGTATGTATTACTTGAGAACTAAAGCTGCTCGTGATGCGATTAAGTTCACCGTTAAAAAAGAAGAAGTAGTAGATGGTGTTGTTCAGGTTTCATCGGCAACAACAGCTCCTCAAGTAAAAACTGTAGAGCCTCAGGCAGAGTTAGTTTCTGCAGAAGTTCGTCAGGCAGAAATAGCTTGTTCATTAGATAATCCAGATGCTTGTGAAGCGTGTGGAAGCTAGAACATAAAATTCTAAAATAAAAAAAACCCTGCTGTGAAAACAGCAGGGTTTTTTGTTGCAATGATGTATATATTAAACAAATAAGGCTTTTAATTCTGTGGCCTCATCTGGTTTCATTCTACCTGACAAAATCAAACTTAGCTGTCTTCTTCTTAAAGCGGCTTTAAATCTCTCTTTCTCTACATCACTTTCCGCCAACAATTCAGGCATAGCAACTGTTTCTCCTTTTTCATTCAATGCCACAAAAGTGTACATAGCTTCGTTGCATTTTATTTTGGTTCCTGTGAGTTGACTTTCTTTGTATACTTCAATAAAAACCTCGCATGATTTATTGAAAGAACGCGAAACTTTTGCTTCTAAGGTTACCACGTTGCCCAATTGTATAGGCTGCTGAAAAGATACGTTACTCACGCTGGCAGTTACTACTACCCGCTTACAAAATCTGCCGGCACAAACGGCACCAATCACGTCCATCCAGTTTAATAATTGTCCGCCCATTAAGTTGGTTAAAGTATTGGTATCATTGGGTAATACAATGTAAGTTGCGATGGCCAATGTATCTTTTGCTTTTATTGCTTCCATTATTTCTATATTTATCGCTCTAATTTACATTTTTATGTATTACGACTATATTAAAGCATTACATATAATCTTTGTGATTACCTGGTTTGCTGGTTTGTTCTATATCGTTCGATTATTTATTTACCATGCTGAAGCAGAAAAAAAACCTGAGCCAGAGAAAAGTATTTTACAAACACAATACAAATTAATGGAGAAAAGATTGTGGTATATCATCACTTGGCCATCCATGATTATTACTGTGATTGCGGGTACATACCTGATGATTGAGGGCGGTTGGTATAAAATGGGATGGATGCATGTGAAGTTGGTTTTTATTGTATTGTTGATTTTATATCACTTAGGTTGTCACCGTATTTTTCTTCAACTTAAAGATGATATTATAAAATACTCTTCCATAAAACTTCGAATTTGGAATGAGGTTTCTACTTTACTTTTATTCGCCATTGTTTTTGTAGCAGTACTTAAAAGTGTTTCTGATTGGGCTTATGGTGTAGTGGGATTAATCATACTGGCAGGAATTATGATGGTGGCCATTAAAATGTATAAGAAAAACAGAGAGAGTGGCGAGAACAAAAATAAAGAGTAATCTATTTTACTTTTTCTAAATCGCTTGGCGTATCAATTCCAATAGAGTCGTATTCTGTTATTCCCACAGTTATAGTATATCCTGCTTCCAACCAACGCAATTGCTCCAGCGATTCAATTAACTCAAGTGGTGAAGATGCTAATAATGCAATTTCTTTGAGTGTTTTTGCGCGATAACCATACAATCCAATATGTCTGTAATATTGATGATTTTTAACCCAGCTTTCCGGATCGGTTGATTTCTGACCAGGTATGGGTAAACGGGAAAAGTAAATGGCTTTAAAGTTTTTATTGAAAACTACTTTGGGTAAATTGATATTTAATAGATCATCTGTAGTGGAAATTTTTTTAACGAGTGTGGCAATTTCAGTTTTTTCATTTTTAAAACAGGCAATTACTTGTTCCAATTGTTCAGGTTGAATAAAAGGCTCATCGCCTTGAACATTAATTACGGCATCGTAAGCTTCTGTCATTTTAGCCAGAACTTCAGCACAGCGATCGGTACCAGAAGTATGTTCTTTTTTAGTCATCATTACCTTCCCACCAAAACTTTCTACATGAGAAAAAATTCTTTCGTCATCGGTAGCTACCATTACATCACTAAAACTTTTGCATTTTTTTGCCTGCTGGTAAACACGTTGAATCATGGAGGTTCCTTTAATGTCAACCAGTGGCTTTCCTGGAAAACGTGTAGAATCGTATCGGGCGGGAATAATGGCTAGAATTTTCATAATACTAAAGTACAGGAATCAATTTACATATTATTATGAAGGTCATTGGTATTTTTGTAAATTCAATTATGGATGAATTTAAAATTGATTTACAACGCGGACAAAAATATGCCAAAAGAATTTCGCATAAACCTGTTCGGATATTCTATTTTATTTGCTCTTTTTTCATTCTTATTGCTTTAATAATGCCTTTTGCGATTGGAAAAGATGCATACTTAGCCTCAGCAGGAATGGGGGCTTTTGCGGGTTTACTTTTTTTCTTGGTTTATTCTCAAACTTCTGCATGGAGTGTAATTTATTTTGTGGGAGAGGACGGAATTTTCCTGAAAAGATCGTGGTTTAAAACTCAGATTTTATTCAGTGAAATCGAGAAAATAAAAATTGTTTCCGAAGAAGAGGCAGAGAAAATTTTGTACGACATTGATGATGAAAGAGTGAATGCAATCAATTCTGCCGATATTACTAATGCCTTTAAAAATCAAATTAATTTTGGAAAAGCAACCATGTATAGTTCGGTACCCATAGTGGGTAGCGAAACCCGAGGAAGGTCTTTTCGCATTCGATCTCATGGAATTGATACCGATGGAGAATTTGTTTTTATCTTTTTAAAAAGCGGAAAATCACTTGCGCTTACACCCCTTGATTCTAAAGAGTTTCTCGATGGTATTAAGTTTTACGCAAAAGGAATTTTGAAAGAAAATTTAGTAGAAAAGGAATTAATTATTTCTTAATCGTATTTTTATTCAATGAATTATACTCATTCTCTGCAATCCAAACAACCCAATGTAGGCACTACCATATTTGCAGTAATGACAGGTTTAGCCAATCAGCACGGCGCAGTGAATTTGGCACAAGGATTTCCTAATTTTGATGTCGATCCAGCTTATATTTCTTTGGTAGATAAACATTCTCGTGAAGGAAAAAACCAATATGCTCCTATGCCTGGTTTACCTGTATTGCGTGAAAAAATTGCAGCTAAAATTGAAGAGTTGTATGGAGCGAAATACCACCCCATGAATGAGGTGTTGATTACCGCTGGTGCAACCCAAGCAATTTATGCAGCTCTTTCTGCGATTGTGTTTCCGGGAGATGAAGTAATTGTTATTGAACCGGCGTACGATTGCTATGAACCCGGAATAAAATTGAATGGAGGAGTTCCTGTTCGTACGCAACTTACTAAAGACTTTAAGGTAAACTGGGAAGATGTAAAACAAAAAATTTCTTTTAAAACCCGTGCTATTATGATTAACACACCACACAACCCTACCGGAAGTGTGTTGTTGAAAGAGGATATGATTGCATTGGAAAAATTGGTGCGTGATACCAATATCATCATCATTAGTGATGAGGTTTATGAGCATTTAATTTTTGATGGAGAACAACACCAAAGTGTTTGCAGATATCCTGCACTTGCCGATAGAAGTATTGTAATGTATTCTTTTGGAAAAACATATCATGTTACGGGTTGGAGATTGGGTTACTGTGTTGCTCCGGAAAGTATCATGAAAGAAATTGTGAAATGTCATCAATTCCAAACCTATTGTATCCATACACCATCGCAGTATGCTACTGCTGATTATCTTGATCATAAAGAAAAGTATCTTGGACTGAATAATTTTTTTCAGCAAAAAAGAGATTATTTTTTGTCGCTCATAAAACAAACCGCATTTAAACCATTACCTTGTAAAGGAACTTATTTCCAGTTGTTGAGTTATGCGCATTTAACAGATGAAGGCGACAGAGATTTTGCCCATAGATTAACTATTGATTATAAAATTGCATCTATTCCGATTTCAGTTTTTTATCATGATTTCAGAGACGATAAAATTTTGCGTTTCTGTTTTGCAAAAACCAATGAAACACTGGAAAAAGGGGTGGAAGGATTAATTAAGTTCAAGCTTTAATGTTAGCAAACCAATGAAAGATTTAAAAATAGCTTTAATTCAAACTTCCTTGATTTGGGAAAATCATGAAGCCAATTTGCTTTTGTTTGAAGAGCAATTATCGAAAGTTAGTGAAGCCGATTTAATCGTTTTACCGGAGATGTTTACTACTGGTTTTTCTATGGAGCCTGCTCGCTTGGCAGAAAAAATGGAGGGAAAAACGATACAATGGCTGACACAAAAAGCCAAAGAGAAAAATGCAGTGATTACAGGTAGTTTTATTGCCGAAGAAAATGGAAAATATTTTAATCGTTTGATTTGGGTGCGTGCCGATGGCTCTTTTGAAACGTACGATAAACGTCATCTATTCCGCATGGCCGGAGAAAATAATTTTTATTCTGAAGGGAAAAAGAAACTGATCATTGAATTGAAGGGCTGGAAAATTTGTCCATTGATTTGCTACGATTTGCGCTTTCCGGTTTGGAGTAGAAATGCAAATCACCAATACGATGTTTTATTGTATACCGCCAATTGGCCTGCTGCACGTAGTTATGCGTGGAAATCTTTATTGATTGCTCGTGCTATTGAAAATCAATCTTACGTTTTAGGATTGAATAGAGTGGGGGTTGACGGAAAAAATTTAGAATATTCGGGTGATTCTTCAGTGATTGATTTTACAGGAAAATATTTGATAGAAGCTTCTGCTGCTGTGGATCAAATTATTTCTTATTCCTTGAACTATGAAGCACTTCAAAATTTCAGAAAAGCTTTTCCGGCAAATTTAGATGCTGATGATTTTGAAATAAAATAAAATTTATTTCAATTCCACATTCCACAATACTTCTAACTCCCAGTTGGCACGAAGTGTTAGTGGTTTTTCATAGAATACAATTTTTTCTGGCTGACGGTGTTCGAAGTAATTTCCGGTGTCCCACAATTGATTGTTATTTTCATCAAGTAACAATTTTAATTTCACTTCATTAGGAGCTAAATTTTTGTAAGAGAAACTTACTTTATTGTTATTGAAATTTTCTTCTTTGATAATATCTCCTTTCGATGAAATCAATTGTAAAACATAAGGGCCGCTTACTTCTTTGATATCTATTTGAAGAAGCAATTGAGCCACTGCATTTTCATCCATTAATACAAAAGGAATTTTTAGGGTGTCGGTATTGCCTCTTCCATAAATATCTTTTATGCCATTGGGTTCAATTTTTAGCTGACTTATTTTATTGCTTTCCCCTTGTGTTTGAATAAGCATTTGGTAATCTTTTATTTGTGCAGAGAACAATAAATTTACACTGTCTTGAGTCAATTTTACTTTGCTTGTATCTATCGCTTCAAGAGGGAAATTAAATGCCACTTTCAAAGAATCGTTCGGCAATACACTAATTGCTTTTCCTTTAAAATCTGGTTTTAGTTTTATGTTGTTGTATTTCTCTATTGCGTTTGGATGCAAAACAATATTTTCCTGGTAATCTCCTTCTTTAGCAAGAATTACCAATGAATCATTGTTGTTTAAATCTTTTAACCACACCACCACACTATCTCCATTTTTGAATTTTTGCTGGTGATGAATTTTATTGTTTGCATCATTAATTTCGAATACAGGGTTTTTTGCTTTTGATCTGAAAGAAAGTTGAACAGCTTTATCATGAATAAATTCTTTTTTGAAAACACTTTGTTTTTCTTTTCTTTCTAAAAAAGAACCTAATTCAAGGTTGTTGAGGTTTGAATCGAGAACCAATGTTGAATTGTAAAATGCGATTTTTTCATTCGGCAAATTGTACAAATAATCTGCATTCATATCCTGTAAAGCAAATATTTTATAACGTCCCTGATGAATATTTTTTAAAGTGAAATTCCCGTCTTTGTTAGTTTTGGCGAAGTAATCAGGAAGCTTTTTAAGCACAACAGAATCGTTAATTTCTTTGTATAGCATTACAAACATTCCGTTTTCTGGTTGAAAGCTTAAGCTTTGGTGAATAGTCCCTTTTATTTCTAAGGAATCCAGAGTGTTTCCTGTGGAAAAAACAAAGGAATTTTCTTGCCAGGTGTTGCGCTCATTATAATCCTGAATAGCATCACCAAAAAATAACGAATAGGTAGTGTTGGGATTTAGCAGAGTATCGAATGTTAACGTGAGCGTTTTGCCTTTTAGAGAACTTTTCGGAAGATTTTTTACTGGTGGAGAAATAATCAGTTGTTGATTCAAATTGTTGAGTTGAACAAATTCGTTGAACATTAGTTCAATTTTGCTTTCGTTGAAATTGGTAGAACCATTGACAGGGGTGCTCTTTATTAATTTGGGGGCACTCACATCTTTTTCACCTCCTGTTAAGCTTCCTACCTGAGCACAGGAAAATAAAACGAATGAAATCAATAAAAAACCTAATTTTTTCACCCCACAAACTTAGTGCATTAAAATTATCCTTCCAAAGGCGCAAAGGCCAATGAAGCAATAGAGATTTTTATTGATCTGTTGGCTGCCAGTAAATTCGCGCAACTTTCCAGCGTAGCGCCTGTGGTTATTACATCGTCGATGAGTAACACATGCTTCACATTTTCCGCAAGCGGCTGTATAAGTTCAAAACCCTCATTGATATTTTGCCAACGGGTGTATTTATTTAAATGGGTTTGACTCCTTTTTTGTGTTTTTCTTTTAAGTGTTCGGGTATCGTATTTCACCTTTAGTTCTTTGGCTAAAGATTTCGCTATTTTTTCACTTTGATTGTAACCTCTTTTTCGTTTTTTCTGGCGGGTCATTGGCACAGGAATCACTACGTCGATATCCGAAAAATCATTGGCCTTTTTTAAATGATGGGCTAATTTTATTCCCCAACGCGTTCCTATTTTCTGACTATTGTAATATTTGAACTGGTGAATCAAGGATTGACTCACCCCTCCCTTCACAAAATGAAAGAGGGCGGTGGCCCCACTTATTTTGCTTCTACCGTAAAATAATTGTGCTAATTCGGGATCATTTTCACCAGAGAACGAAATAGGGGAAAGATTTGCGTTACAACATAAGCAAAGATCACATTCATTGGGCATTAGCGATGTGCTACAATGGACACATTGACGCATGAAAAACAGCTCAATCAGGGCTTTGAAAATCAACATTAAAGTTAGGCGTAAAAAATCTGAGCAACATTAGCAATAAATATTTATATTTGCTTTAAGTGGACAATAATAATTTGCTTTATGGAGAATAACAACGAAGAAGAAAAAAGAAAGAAGAGAGGTGGATTTTTAACCAGTGCCCTTGTAGCTACTATTGGTTTGTTGTTGGCTACTTCCGTATTTTTTGGCTGGAAAGCAAGCACTAAAGAAGAGCTGGTAAACATCAAGGTTCAGGAAAATAAAGATCAAAGTTCTAAGTACAATAAATTGATGGCCGAATTGGATAAAACCAGCGATTTATTAGAAAGTGCCAAAACCGGTGAGGCTGAAAAAGATAGCGCTTTGATTGAAAAAAGAAAGGAATTAGAAGTTCTAAAAGAAAAATTAAAAGAATACTCAGACTTGGGTTCTGTTGATGAATTCAGAAAAATAAAAGCAGAGTTGTGGAAATTGAGAAGTGAAATTCGTGATTTGAAAGCGAAAAATGCTTTGTTGATGGCCGATGTAGAAAGATTAACTACCGACGTGAACCAAAAGAATTCTAAAATTAATACTTTGGAGAGTGAGGGTAAATTAACTGCAGCAGAATTAGCGCAAGCCAAAGAAAAAGCAAAATTAGGATCTATCATCACTGCAAGAGGTTTTATGGCGGAAGGTGTAAGGATGAGAAGAGGAGGAGAGAAAATTACTACCAATCCTAAAAGTACCGAGAAATTACGTTTGACTTTTACCTTGAATGAGAACTTAATAGCTTCTCCGGGTTTAAGAACTATTTATTTAAGAGCTTATGCTGCCGATGGTCAAACGGTTTATACCAACGGTGGAAGTACATTTACCTACAAAGGTACCAGCCAGATATATACAGAGAGGCAAGAGGTTGATTACAGAAACCAGGAGCTGGATGTATTTATGTATGCTCAACCATTTAGCACTCCATACACTAAAGGTGTTTACAAATTGGAAGCTTATATGGATGGTAACTTGTTAGGAACAACTACTGTTGAGCTTAAGTAACCTTTAAAATAACATTTGCACCTGAACGCCTCCATTATGAATGGGGGCGTTTGTGCTTGATGACCTTCCCGAATAATTTAGATTCACCTGCATATTATTAGCTAATCTGCTTTGAATACTAACGCTCCAGGTTAGGTTATTTCCTACATTTAAACCTTCCAGCATCTCAAAATCAAGTGGTGAACTATTTACCGTTCCTTTACTGTAATTAATGGCGATATAGTTGAAGGTGCAATCTAGTCTTCCTTTGCTTTTGAAATTGTAGGTGAGCTCAGTCCCTATTTGATTTACGTTTGCTTTTTCTACACCATAAGTTGGATTGTTGCTTTTCTCTTTGTGATTGTAAAGAGCCGTTATTCTTAAATTATTATTGGGTTGAAAGGATAGTTTGGGTAAAACAATATAAGAATGAATTTGGTAATCATTGGTAGAGAAAAATTGTGAGAACTTAGATTTTATTTGTTCTTCACCGGTTAGGAGAATCGACCATTTTTGAGTGAAATTCCAACGAAAGTTTAGTGCTTTACTTTGTAGCGATCGCGATTCAACCCCCGAGGTTAAAAGTATCTTATTTTCATTTTTGGTAAAGGTGAAATCTATTCCATAGATCGGATTTGCTCTGTTAAAGAATAAGGTGTTTCTAAAAGAGTTATTGGTACTTATTAGTGTGGTATCGTTCACCGTTCTTGAGTAAGGTAAATAAGCATTTTCAATGGTGGTTTTGCCTTTTTTCATTTGTGTTCTGTAGGCCAATTGATTGTGGAATTTAGAAACGAATTTTTGTAAATTCTTTTGGGGTTGATTTTTAAAAAGTTGCGAAAATTGTATGTTCAGTACTTCATTGAATTGAGTGGAGTAAGTTTTAATGTATTCGTTGGTTGGAGTGTAAATTTTTAGAAATTTTGCTTGGTCAGAAAACTTCGCAATTTCAAATTCATTCAGTTGCTGAACGCCATCTCCATTGTAATCTATCCAGCTGTAAACTCCTTGTCCGGCAGCTACTTCAATAAATGAATATTCTCTTTTGATTTCCAATCCTGATCCAAATTCATAGTAGCTTCTAGATGTAATAAAGCTTTTAAATAGATTGAAATTTATATCGATACGATTGAGTAAAGTATTCTCGGGTTTTTTGGTGGCAGTAACCGTAGTATCTACAATATTTAATGCGCGATAGGTGGAGCTGAAAGTAAGCTGAAAAAATTTGTTTTTTGGAAAAGCCATTTTAGCTTCCAGATTATCGGCCACTGTGCTTTTATGCATGGAATTTTCTCTGCTACCATAGTCGGTACGCTGATTGTAAGTCAATGAAAAAGTGTTTTTTATTCTTTCATTACTTTGAATAAATAGTCCGTTTTGAGTGTAAATGAAACTGGTTTTCAGTAAAGTGTCTTTCAAAGGATCGAATATTTTGTTGTGGTCTTGTTCAGCACTTATACCAACGTTTAACCATCCTAAATTTTGAGAAATTTTAGTGTTGTATCTAAAAAATTGAGACGACGATAAAGTTCCTCCGCTTTGTAAATAGCTGGCAGTACCAGTCCATGTTGTACCCACTTTATTTTTGAAGGAAAAATCGGTGTTTGATCGCCATCCATGGTATAAATTTGCTTTGGTGAAATAGGAAGAATGAAGGGTGATAGATTTCGTGGAACCATTGCTAATGATAGCTTTTACACTAGCTAACTGCTCTGTTTCATTAATAGATGCGAGCGATAAAATATTCCAATCTCTTTCAAATTCTGTACTTCTGAATCGTTCTATAGCATAGAAATTCTTAAGAATCAATTGGTAGTCGGCATTGGTGGTTATACTCCATTTAGAGGAGTCTTTTCTATATAAATTCTCCAGATGAAAGTTGAATCCTAAACCTTTATCATCACTTTTGTCTTTATCGGAAAACAGGTTGATATTGCGGTTACTGGCGGCCACTTCTCCCCCTATCATGGTGTTTTTATTGGGTTTGTATTGTGCATTTACAGTGGCCATTTGTCGTTGTTTCGGTGTAATCAATAAAGTTTGTGGTTCGTATCTTCCTTGCGGAACGCCATTGACGGGAGCAACCCATTGAAAAGTTCTTCCATTTACTGAATTGTTAGCAAAGACATAATTTCCTTTTCCTTGTCCGAAATCCCCGAAAGTCAATCTGTATTTAGCTTTTGTGGCATCGGTAGAATATTGATAAATGGAATAAGTATTGGCATTAACGGTAGTATCTTTTTTTTCATAGAGTACATAGTTAGGGGAGAAGGCAATGGTGTCAATATTCGGTGATACAGCATATTGAATACTATCTCCAACATCTTGTAAAACTTTGATTTGGTTTGAACTTAGCTCTTGTTGCAAGGGTTGACTTTTCACGTCTTGTTCCGAATAAATATTCACAGCAATTTTTGCTTTTTCGAAAGTGACTTCATTCTTCGCGTGCATTAGAGTTCGTGTGAAGTTTTTATCGGAATACTGAAACTCTACAATAATCCTTTTGTCTTTAGTAATAATTTGCTGTGAAGTAAAAGTGATTTCAGCATTGTTGTAATCAATCACATATTCATTGTCTTGTCCGCGTGCCAGCAATTTACCATCTACATATATTTTTTCTGTACCCGAAAGAATCACTATAAAGCTCTCATTTTCTGCACCTTTTAGTTTGTAAGGGCCTTGATTTCCTTCTATTCCATTGATTTGATAACGAGAGAATTTCCCTTTAGAAATTGCTAAATCAACGTCGGTTTTTTGTAGAATCTGAAAACCGCTTTTGGTGGTAGAAAGCGGATAGGTGGAGGAAAAACTGAGTCCTTGCGCTTTTTTATTAAATCTTAGAAAGCGATCTTGTGTTTCTTGAATTTGAAAATCTCCGGTGAGTAATTTCGTATTGTTCTTTTTGAATTGAATATATACTTTATCAAATTCCTGTAATTGTTGAGAGTTACCATCGGCCTGAATAGGAACAGTGTTATCAGATATAGCTGCCATTACTTCAATATCGTCGTAAATTTTACCACTTAACTGAAGATTTAGATTTGAGTTTACTGTGAGATCCTGATTGTTTCCAAAGTTTATTCCTCGTGAAATACTTCCTCCTTTATTGAGTCCACCCGTATTAAAAATATCTTCTTTATCGGTGGTTCCTTTATTCAATTGTTTCAAGGTTTGCGGTGCGAGAGTCATTTTACTTGAATCTTTATGCATTATAGCTGTTCCAATTTTGAAAGGAAAAACACGGTATTGAAAAGCGGCAGAATCTCCTTTTTTTTGAAGTATAATAAGATGTGCATTGTTGTAATCAACGAGGTAGAAGGGAGGAATGCGATCGGTGCAAACCAAGCTGCCAGGAATAATACTTAGGCTGTCGATTGTAATGGTATCGGCATTCAGGGCAATTTTTTTGCTTCTAACGTTACTTAAATTTTGTTGTGAAAAGGCCTGGTAATTAGCAATACCAGTGAATAGAAGGATGATATAGAATGAAATACGCAAATTCATGAAATTATTAAGCTCACTTTACTTTAACGGGAAAGCGGGTATTTTAAGCTGCGAAAAGATAAAAAAAATAAGGTTGAGTTTGAGCTCAACCTTATTCTATAAAGTATTCTTTGATTAATCTAATTTTTCAAAACGGTAATCTTCAACATCCTCGTTGGCTTTAAGCGCTTCACGTAAATAAGTATCTACATAAGTTTTGTTTTTACCATTGTTATCGATAATTTCCGGTGTAAAATCAGAAATTTGTTTTAAGCCATTTCTTCCTTTTACAAGAACCACATATACGGCATTTCTTCCTTCAATAGCTTTTGAAATTTTATTCAATGGAAGTGCTGCTGCATAACCAATAACATCAGGCTCTTGAGCGTAATTTCCTCCGTTAGCTAAAGGAGCCGGAGCAGCATTATCGATGTACAATTCAGGAATTGCTGCTTTTAAAGCATAGGGAGTATTTGCTCCTTTTGCAATGGCATCATTGATTCGTTTGGTCATTGATTGTGCTTTTATTTCATTGCGCACGAAATTTTCCAATTGTGGTTTTACTCTTTCATCATCCCAAGGGGTAAAACCTTCTTCGTAAGCTTTCTCCACTTTAGCAACTACATAAGTGCCATTGATTTCAAGAACTCCAGATACATCTCCTTCATTGGCTTCATAAGCCCATTTCACTACTTTTCTGGCATCTAATAAAGAACCGACATACAAATCATTTTTCCCTAAACCAGGTTGTGCCATGGCAGAATAAGCATTTTTTCTGGCCACTGTATCAAAAGCTTCCTTGCTGTTTTTGAATAAATCAGATGCTTTATTTGCTTCACTCCACAGTTGTTTTTTGGTTTCATCAGAAATTTTTAATTCTCTAACGATGTGGCCTGCCAGTACCTTTCTGCTTGCAACACCTTGTTGAACAATTTTTACAAGGTGAATTCCATCGCTGTTGGTGATTTTGAATACCTGATCAACATTACCTAACATACAAGAGTCGAACATATAGGCAAATTCTCCATTTTTGTTCACCCAACCTAAATCGCCACCTTTCATTTTGGTTTTGAAATCATCGTTGTGCTTAACTTCAGCAGCTTCAAACAATTCAGGATTCTTTTTTAATTTTTTGTACAAAGAATCTGATACCGAAAATAATTTGTCTTTATCGGTAAATGTGAATTTATCACTTCCTTCCACTTCAGGTAGGTTTTTCAAAGAAAGTAGAATGTGTTTCACTTTAACAGAATCGGCCAAATTTTTAACTTTCAATACTTTTGATACTTTCCAAACTCTTTTCCCCATGTTTTCAGGGTATGGTCCAAAAATTTGGCCTTCACTTAAGGAAGCAAAAGAAGAGTCCATAATTGCAGGAAGACCTTCTCCTTTTTTAAGATAAGCTGGAGTATAATTTTCATCCGATTCGCTTTTGATGTACATATTGTCTTTCCCTTTAAATACAGCGAATTCAGCTTTAACTCTATTCAATTCTTCAACTAAAACTGCTTCATCTTTGGCAGAAGCAGCATGATCAAATTTTACGAATTTGATATCTCTTCCTTCTTTTCTTTTGAAATTGTTTTTCTTCTTCTCATACATTTCTTTTAGCTGATCATCTGTAACTTTTACAGTAGAATCGGCAACTGTTGCATAACTCAATACACCTACCTGATAATCTACATTTTGAGTATTTAACTCGTAATTGTATTTTGCTTCGGCCGTAGTGGTAACAAAACCGGCTTTAACCAGATTTTGGTATTTAATAAAATTCATTTGCTTTCTGATATCACGAGCGGCTTTAGCGGCATCTCTTTTCAATTCTCTATCACTGGTGTTGGCAATAGCTTCACGGATTTGATCCGGACTTTCCACTTTAACTCCCAATTCTTTTAATTTTTCTGCAAAGGGAGCAAGGTCGTAACGACCACCATAAAAAATGTCGGCAATTTCATCATCAGTAGTGGTGATATCCAATGCAGAGTATTCTTTTTCACGAATTGCAAGATCTACCAAATGATCCCAAATATTTTGTCCCATTTGCTGACGGCTGTAATCGTTCACCGGCTGACCTTGTTGTTGCTGTCTGCGTGTCATTTGGTCGAGATAATCTCTGTATTCTTCAGTGGAAATATCCTCACCATTTACCTCCCCTAATTTGTTAGGATCGTCGTTCGAAAAACCTTGTCGGTTACTCAAAGCATCCATTAGCACGAATAGTAAAGGGAACCACCTATAACGATGAGCATTAGCCCCGACTTATTTCTTAATTGCTGAATAATTGCCATTACGTAATTTTTTAAGAGGCACGAATATACTACAGTTTAGGTAAAAATAAAAA
>JAHEZM010000033.1 GCA_023251075.1 Flavobacteriales bacterium
CAGCACCAACACCAGTAATTACGGCAGTGAGTGATTTATGTCAGAATGCGGGATCAAAATCTTTTGCAGCCACCCCAACAGGAGGAACATGGAAATTGGATGGAGATGGAAACAATGGCAGCTTTAATCCAGGTAATTTAGCAGCAGGTAATCATACCGTGAAATATTATGTAACGGATGGAAATTCATGTACCGATAGCACGAGTGATGTTTTTGAGGTGTTTGATACTCTACAGGTAAACATCGACAATCAGGCGTATTGTGCAGGCGGATCTTACACTTACAATTTACCCAACAATTGGTTAAGTTATGTTTGGAATGGAGTGGCGGGAAGTAACAGTTATACTATCTCAGGAGGAACTTTAGCAGTGAATGTGGTTACTACTGATATTAATGGTTGTACCACTCAGGATTTTGCAGTAGTTACAGAAAATAACATCCCTCTTCCGGATTTAGGAGCGGACAAAAAAATATGTTTTGGGGAAAGTGTGCACTTAGATCCAGGCACTAACAGCAACTTAAATTATTCTTGGTCGCCAGGAAGTGAAACAACCTCTACTATCAATGTGAACGAGAGCAATCAATATATTGTGGTTGTAGAAGATAACATTGGGTGTTCAGAAAAAGATACCGTTAACATTACTGTGAATGCATTGCCGGAAATCTCATTAGGAAGTGATACTAGCATTTGTGATAATGGTTATGACAGAATTTATTTACATGCTAATTATTCTGGTGAAATGGAATTATTATGGAGCACAAATACCAACAAGAACAAAGACTCTGTAAGAATTGGCTACTCTGGAATTTATTGGGTGCAGGCTACCGACTCTAATTCATGTGTAAGTAGAGATTACATTAATGTGTTACCTGTTTGTCCTGATATACAATTAATTTTCCCTGATGTAATTACGCCAAATGGAGATGGGTTTAACGATGTTTTTGTTCCAATGGGAATTGGGGAACAAAACTTTGAACAAGCAGTAGCCAATCTTAAACATATTAGTTTCAGTGTGTTTGATCGTTGGGGAGTAAAAGTATATGAGTCGCAAAATGTATTGCCTTATTGGAATGGAAAAATGCTCGGACAAGAGTTGCCTTCAGGAACTTATTTCTGGATTGTAAGTTATTTGAATAGTGCTGACAGGGCTTATGAACAAACAGGAAATGTGACCTTGATTAAATAGGTTTAATTGTTTTCCTTTTCTAATTTATCGCAGGTTTTGCAATAAAATATTCTCACAAAAGGTTTTGGAAATGCAGGTAATACGCATCCCATATCCATCTCATGTTTGGAATGTGGATACTTATAATCTGTTATGTATGGTTGTAGTCCATATTGTGCTTTAACGGTTGTTTTGTGCATTTTTTCATGGTGTAATTCGCAAGTGTTTTCTGAATTGTTTCTGGTTAAATTTTTCACCAAACATGAGCTCAAATAAAAAGAGAATAGCAGTAATCCTACTATTCTCTTTATTTCTTTTGATCGATACATCTTATGCTGTTTCCATACTTCCATGACACTGCTTATATTTTTTGCCGCTACCACAAGGACAAGGATCATTTCTTCCCACTTTAGGTTCTGCTTTCACAGGTTCTTGTTTGCGATTTTGCGGTGTAGCCGTTCTGCCTTCCATTTGATCGGCATCGTTGTGCACCGTTTTCATATTTTTATCGGGAGCTTCCACTTTCGCTGCCTCTCGCATCGGAGCTTGATTTTGATTTTGCATTATTTCCGCCTTAAAGAGGAAAGAACCAATTTCATAATTCATTTTGTCTACCATTGCCTTGAACAAATTGAAAGACTCAAATTTGTAAATCAATAAGGGATCTTTTTGTTCGATAGATGCATTTTGAACATTACCACGCAAGTCATCCATTTCTCTTAAATGTTCTCTCCACGCGTCATCAATATTGAATAGAACGATACTTTTTTCAAAAGCAT
This sequence comes from Flavobacteriales bacterium, assembly GCA_023251075.1. Classification (GTDB taxonomy): domain Bacteria; phylum Bacteroidota; class Bacteroidia; order Flavobacteriales_C; genus JAHEZL01. Next base: position 1,946 of record JAHEZM010000033.1, read on the forward strand.
TTCCAATTTCTTTTCCTTCCGTTTCGTAAGCCAATTTTAAATTCACTCCAATTTGAAAAACATGCTCTCCATCTTTGGTAAACGGAATAGCAATGTTGTTGAATTGCTGACCTTGAGTTTCGTAAACATTTTTAATTACAGGCCAAGCTTGTGCGCGAAGTCTTTCTTTTCTATCGGCATAAGTTTTAGTAACCAAATCGGCCAATTTCAAATAAATGGTTTCTGGTGTAACAGTTTTAAATTCATCTGCTTGAAAAGGAACTTCAATAGCAAATACTTTCAAAATTTCTAAGCGGAAACCTTCATAATCTCTACTTACAGAGTAAGCATTAATTACACTTTCCAAAGTATCTAAAATCAAATTAGAAACATCTACACTCAATCTTTCGCCATACAAAGCATTTCTTCTTTTCTTATAAATTACTTCACGTTGAGCGTTCATCACGTTATCGTATTCCAACAAACGTTTACGAACACCGAAGTTGTTTTCTTCTACTTTTTTCTGAGCTCGTTCAATAGAAGTGGTGATCATTCCGGCTTGAATTACTTCCCCTTCTTTGTAGCCCATTTTGTCCATGATACGCGCAATTCTATCAGAACCAAAACGACGCATCAATTGATCTTCCAGCGATACAAAAAATTGTGAAGTTCCTGGATCACCCTGGCGACCGGCACGACCACGTAACTGGCGATCGACGCGACGAGAATCGTGACGTTCGGTACCTACGATAGCTAAACCACCGGCATCACGAACTTCTTTCGACAATTTAATGTCGGTACCACGACCCGCCATATTGGTAGCAATGGTAACCATAGCCGATTGTCCGGCTTCACGAACAATTTGTGCTTCTTGTTGGTGGCGCTTAGCATTTAATACGTTGTGTTTAATACCACGCATTTGCAGCATTCTACTTAGCAATTCAGAAATTTCTACAGAAGTTGTACCCACTAAAACCGGTCGGCCAGCTTTTGAAATTTCAGCAATTTCTTCAATTACTGCATTGTATTTTTCACGTTGAGTTTTATACACTTTATCCTCCATGTCCTTACGTGAAATTGGCCTGTTCGTAGGAATGGTGGTAACATCTAATTTGTAAATATCCCATAACTCTGCCGCTTCAGTTTCCGCAGTACCCGTCATACCCGAAAGCTTATGGTACATTCTAAAGTAATTCTGCAAAGTAACGGTAGCGTGTGTTTGTGTAGTAGCTTCAATTTTTACATTTTCTTTTGCCTCTACTGCCTGGTGTAATCCGTCGCTCCATCTTCTTCCATCCATAATACGACCGGTTTGCTCATCCACAATTTTTACTTCATTGTCGATTACCACATACTCTACATCTTTTTCAAAAAGAGTGTAAGCTTTTAGCAATTGATTCATGGTGTGAATACGATCGGCTTTGATAGCGTATTCTTTTATCAAGTCATCTTTTTTTGCAATTTTTTCTTTGTCGCTTAAAGGTGAATTTTCAATTTTTGCCACTTCACCACCTATATCGGTTAGTACAAAAAAATCACGATCAGAAACATATTGAGCCAGGTGATCAATTCCTTTTTCGGTAAGCTCAATAGAGTTGTTTTTTTCATCAATTACAAAGAACAATTCTGCATCGGCAACACGCATTTGTTTGCCCTGTTCTTGCATATGGAAATTTTCAGTTTTTTGTAGTTGTTGTTTAATTCCCGATTCAGAAAGGAATTTAATTAATGCTTTGTTTTTAGGTAAACCACGATGCGATCTTAAGAGCGCAACACCACCTTCCTCTTTATTTCCTTCTGCTAATAATTTCTTTGCATCGGCTAAAGCTTTGGTAACATAAACTTTTTGAGCTGCAACAATTTTTTCAACGTAAGGTTTAAGATCGTTGAATTGAAGATTTTGTTTTTGTTTGGTCGGACCAGAAATAATCAACGGAGTTCTCGCTTCATCAATCAATACAGAATCCACCTCATCCACAATGGCATAATGATGTTTTCCTTGAACGAGTTGATCGATATTTACCGACATGTTATCTCTCAAATAATCGAACCCAAATTCACTGGTTGTACCATAAGTAATATCTGCTCTATAAGCTTTTTTTCTTCCTTCAGAATGGGGTTCGTATTTGTCGATACAGTCGATAGTTAATCCGTGAAATTCAAACAATGGCGCCATCCATTCGCTATCTCTTTTTGCTAAGTAATCATTCACGGTAACTAAGTGAACACCTTTACCTGCCAATGCATTTAAGTACACCGGAAGGGTAGCCACTAGGGTTTTCCCTTCACCGGTAGCCATCTCAGAAATTTTACCTTGATGCAAGTTGATACCACCAATCAATTGTACATCGTAGTGCACCATATCCCATTTAATTTCGTTGCCACCGGCATTCCACGAATTAAAATAAATGGCTTTGTCTTCTTCAATTTCAACATTGTCTTTTTTGGTAGCAATTTCGCGGTCGAAATCATTGGCACTCACTTCCAGTTCTTCATTCTCTGTAAATCTTCTTGCAGTTTCTTTAACTACTGCAAAAGCTTCAGGAAGAATTTCGAGCAAAGCGGCTTCAATTTTTTCATCTAATTTTTTGGTGAGTGCATCAATCTTTTCGTAGGTGGCAGTTTTTTCCTGAATAGAAAGATTGATATCGTTTGATTTTGCTTTAAGATCTTTTATTTGATTTTCTTCTTCTTGAATTTGATCGGCCACTCTTTTTTTGAGTTCTGGAGTTTTGGCTCTCAGTTGGTCGTTGGTAAGAGAAGATAACTTTGCGTATTCTGCTTTGGTTTTTTCTACAAGGGGCATTATCGCTTTAATATCTCGGTCGGATTTCTTTCCAAAGATTCCGGTAACTAGCTTTTCTATCGCTTTAATCATTGAACATTTTTTTAAGAGGTTTCAAATTTACTCTAATTCACTCAATTCAAAAATTAAACCGCGAAGAGTTTTGCGACTTTATGTCTTAAATAATTTGAAATGTAATAAGGAGGTGAGTCAGAAAGGCAGGGGAAAAGAAAAAAGCCCCGAAATTCGAGGCTTCAAAATTTAATATTCATCTTCATTAAAGAGAAAGTCATCTTTGGTAGGGTAATCAGGCCAAATTTCTTCAATCGATTCATATGGTTCACCCTCATCTTCAATTTCCTGAAGATTTTCAATCACTTCCATCGGAGCACCTGAGCGTTGAGCATAGTCAATCAACTCATCTTTGGTGGCAGGCCAAGGTGCATCTGTTAAATAAGAGGCCAATTCGAGTGTCCAGTACATAGTATATTGTGTTTTTTAACGTCTTTGATTCTTAACGCAAAAATAGATTTTTTGTTTACACTGCAAAGAAAAAAAAATTAAAAATAGGAATTACCAGTAAATACAGCATTTTCAGAAGAAGTGAAATAGAAAAAAGAGTAATTATCTTTTGAAAGGAATCCAGGCTTGTTCTTTTACTTTGTTATCGAAGCCGGTTTTTCTGGCTAAAACAAAAAGATAATCTGATAAGCGGTTGAGTAATTTGATGATGTGGGGGTGCAAATCACTTTCAAGCGACATCGTTACAATTCTTCTCTCTGTTCTTCTGCATACGGCTCTGCATACATGAAGATGGGAAAGAGTAATGTTTCCCCCCGGAAGAATAAAATGTTTTTGTTCGGGCATGGGCTCATTCATTTGATCAATGGCCTTTTCTAAATCGGCCACTAAATTTTCGTTGAAATCAGGTAACAACAATCCACTTTTTTTAACATCGGTAGCCAAATGAGCACCAATGGTAAAAAGTTCTGTTTGAATATCGATGATGAATGTTTGTTGGTGGGGATGAATTTCCAAGGAGCGAATCAACCCTAGATAAGAGTTAAGTTCATCAATAGTCCCATAGGCTTCCAAACGAAGATCACTTTTAGAAATTCTTCTACCGCCATACAAGCCAGTTTCTCCTTGATCTCCCGTTTTAGTATAAATTTTCATTGTGTTAATCCTCCAAACTAAATGTAGGAAATAGTTTTTTAAAAAAAGAAGAAGTGGATAAAAACTAGAAAAAATAGGGATCTAATATTTTAGTATAAAATGCTCTTTCACTTGTCCTTTTTTAAAGAACACCAAGCCAACAAAAAAGAGGTCTATACTCACACTTACATTTACATTTTCTTTTATTTCCTTCCATGCTTTTTCCATTCCATCACTCCAATGAATATCATCGAAAATGATAATGGTGTTTTCGTGAATGTAAGGTAAACTTTGTTGAAAATAGCGAAGCGTAGGTTCGTATTGATGATTACCATCTATAAACAGGAAGTCGATTCTTCCTATCTTTTCCAACACAGAAGGAAAAGTATCATCGAAATTTCCTACCGTAATTTTAATGTTGTGGAGTTGTTGAGAATTGAAAACCTTTTGCGCCATTTTCGCTGTTTCCGGACAACCTTCCAGTGTTTGCACATTTGCATTTTTGTTGGCAGAAGCGAGGTAGGAGGTGGATAGTCCGAGTGAAGTTCCTAATTCTACAATATTTTGTGCTTGGGTTTCTTCAATAATTCTGAAAAAGAGTTTTCCGAATTTTTCAGGTTTAGCAGCATTTTTTGCGATGGTGCTTATTTTTTTCTTTTTGCCATTATTGAACATCGATCCGGCACCAAAATCGGTGATGGTTATTTCGTCCTGATTTTTTAATAATGCTTGACGAACTTTTGCAATGGAATCGAAAGGATAGAAATGTTTATCGGAGAGAATGATATCAGAGTAAAATTTGAATACAAACGGAGAATGAATACTGTAGCGTGTTTTAGCAACAATGAGGTAGCGAAGATATTTGAAAATTAATTTGATTAAATGCACGATTCAAACATACATCATTTTGCTGAATTGAAAAAAGCTGCCCCGGAGGGAAGAGTGAGAGTGAGATAGAGAGTGAAGGGGCGGGGCAGCTTTTGAGGTAGTTAGTTTATAATATAGGAACCTTCTTTTTTATAGGAAATTCCATCAGCGCCTTTTGAGCTTATTATTAGGTAAATATTTTCTCCTCTTCTTAAGTTTCTAATTCTGTCTTTCTGTGCGTTTGTGAAAACTCCATTCGGTACTTCACCCAATTGTAAAATTCCATTGCTGGTGTTAATTTCCAGTTTACAGGCAACCACATTAGCTTTAGCAGTGAGAGGAAAATCTGGAGAGTAAGTAGCTGTAACTTTTCCCACAGCAACGATAACATCTTTGTTGATTTTTGATCCTAATGATTTTCCTCCTATCGATATTTCTGGTTCAGGTAATTTTTTGATCATCCAATTGTAGGATCCCATGGTTTGCCACTGGCCAGGATTGATTTCTGCTTGCACTACCACATCTGTTTTTCCTGTGGAGTTAGGAACAAATACAAACTTGCCATCTCCTTTTTTATCGATTTTACATTTGCTGTTTGAAACGCGTACTTTACTGCTAGAAATTCCCGGAACAGAAATCGAAATTTCGTTTTCCAATCCCATGTACATGATATTTAATTTATCGGAAGAAACCACTGCCGATGGTTGCGCCACTAAAAATTTATTCTCAAAAGGATAGGTTAAAAATTCACCTTTTCTTTTTGGATTAGGGTGAGGTATTCTCACCAAGCCTTTCCAGGAGTGTTCCCCTACTGTATTTTCAAATCGTTTGTAGTTTCCGAATCCGTCGCTTACATCTAAAGTATCTACGCGGGAAAGCCACTTGATTTCTCCTTTTGAAGCAAACAATTGTTCATCATATTCACCCACCAAAATCACTGGTTTTTGAGTGGTATCTGATGCCGCCAAAAAGATTTGCGCTTTGTATTCCTCACCCTTTAACACGTAACTGCTTTGCGCTATGGTTGCGGCTTGTATTTTGTTTACTTTGTAATTGTTGATACCCAACTCTTCGAACAAATAATTTACTGTAATAGATTCCGCATTTCTAATGTAAGATTGTAAATTACTTAGATTCGCAGTTACTGCCGCCAGAGGTAAGTGCTCTGATATTCCTGCTTCCCAGCTCATTTTATTGTCTTCATAATCTTTAAATTCTTCGGTGGCCAAAAGAGCATTGATGCTTTGAACGATGGCTTGGTCTTTTTTGTCGATGCAGCCCGTCATCAATGCTTTCAACTTCATCATTCTTTCTTTCAACTCTTTTCCGTTTTCTTTTACCATAAAATATTCTGCTCCAATATCCTGATTGTCTTTGGCCAGTGGAATTCCATTTTCGTCAACACCACCGGTGTTATCCACTAACCATTTTTTGTGCGTTTCAATCAATTGAAATACTGCTTGTGCTTCTTTTTGAATATTGATTGCTTTTTGGTTAGTGGCTTTGGCAGCTTCTGAGTTGAAAGAAGCGGCTTCACTTATTTTGTTGTAAACGGGCTGAACATTTTGTTTGAAATTGCTGGCGGTAAGATCGATTCCGCTTTCTAATTTTAAGAAAGCATCCAATAAATCTTTGCTGGCGTTCATGGCCAACATGGCCAAAAGTACGAGATACATAATGCCAATCATTTGTTGGCGCGGACTGAGTTTTTCTGCTGACATACTACAAGGGTTTTAAGTGGTTCACAGTTTTTGTTTCGTTTCATAGCTGATGAAATCCGAAACTAGAATGCAGGATTTTTTCATTGGTTACAGGTTGTAGCGAAATATTATAAAAACATATATTTGTTTTATGAAAGGGAAATTAAGACTGGTTAAGATTTTAATGTATTTTTTGTTGCTGGTTTTTGCGATGGAAGCTTGTATTGTTAGAAAAGGAGGATGTGTGTATGTTGGAGACACTAACCAGAGAGAGCCTGTTTTTAATTATGCTTATGACGTATCTAAAAACTCCCATTCTGTGAACTTGCTGTATGGTTTAACCTTGGATAGCATAGGGAATGGAGGAATTAAATGTTCGGGCATAAGTGCACATTCTACTCCAAGAGTTCGTGGAAAGTATTTAGGTGTTGGTGCAGATATGGTAAATTGGAATGGTAACTTTTATTATTATCCAGGCTTGTCATATGTTTATCTGGCTCATTTTTCAAAAAAGGATATATTCACAATGATTTATTCTGTATCTGTTTATTATGATTTTTTGGTTAAAAATTCAATGGGAAGAGCTGCCATTGGGGCAACAACTGGTCCGCTTGCTTTTCAGTTGGGCTTCTCCTCCAGTCTTAATAACAAATCTTTCAATTACGTTGGATCTCCCCATGTTTATTTTGGTGTTTCTCTTACTCTTGGCCGCCATTTAACCAAAGGTTATTTTAAATAGCATTTCCTCAATGCGAGAATTTTGTACCCAAAATTGAAGCAATTCCATCGTGTTTTAAATTTTAATTGCCGTCGGTTTTAACCGACGGCAATTAAATAAGGTTGCTTCAATTTTGGGTACAAAATTCTCGCAATGACGTACCAGGGGTTTACATTTTCTATAATTCCCTATGATTTTTTCGGAAAAAACCTTATTTTTGCGGTTCTTTTTTAGCGACGTTTTTATAACAGAATTGAATGAATATGACTGAAAATCAAGGATTATATCACCCATCATTTGAGCACGATTCATGCGGAATCGGATTTGTTGCGAACCTCAAAAACAAAAAATCAAACAAGATTATTCAAGATGCAATTTCTATGTTGGAAAACATGGAACATCGTGGTGGTTGTGGCTGTGAGCCAGAAAGTGGAGACGGTGCTGGTATCTTAATTCAATTGCCGCACGAGTTTTTAAAGAAGGAGTTGAAGAAACAAAATGTGGAGCTTCCTGAGTTTGGACAATATGGTGTTTGTATGACCTTTTTACCAAAAGACGAAATGGAGCAACAACGCTGTAAAGATCTTTTTGTAGAATATTCTCACCGTTTAGGCTTTGATGTTTTGGCTTTTCGTGTGGTGCCTACCGACAATTCAATGTTAGGCAAAACTTCAAAAGGAGTAGAGCCACATGTGGAGCAAATTATTTTGAAATACAATTTAAGCACCGATCCAGAAGCTCTAGAAAGAAGATTGTGTGTGCTTAGAAAATATGCTAACCGTAATATTCACCGTGAATTACCAACGACTTACGATAGCTTTCATATCACTTCAAGCTCTTACAAAGTGATCGTTTACAAAGGTCAGTTGAGAACCAATCAATTGCGTCCGTACTACCTTGATTTACAAACGAAAGAAATTGCTTCTGCTATGGCAGTAGTACACTCTCGTTTCTCTACCAATACTACTCCTAAATGGAGATTGGCTCAGCCTTTTCGTTTCATTGCTCACAATGGTGAGATCAATACCATCAAAGGTAATGTGAACTGGATGCGCTCTAAACAAGTTTTATTGGAAAGCACTTTATTTACGGTAGAAGAAATTGATTGGATGATGCCTATTTGTGATATCAACCGTTCCGACTCTTCTAACTTAGATAACGTGGTGGAGATTTTGGCTTTGGGTGGCCGCCCGATGGCGCAGGTAATGATGATGTTGATTCCAGAAGCTTGGCAACAAAATCCTGAAATGAGAGAAGAAAAACGTGCTTTCTATGAGTACTATTCTTCAATCATGGAACCGTGGGATGGTCCGGCTTCTATCTCTTTTACAGATGGTAAAGTAGTGGGTGCAACCTTAGATAGAAATGGTTTGCGTCCTTCAAGATATTGCGTATTGGATGATGATACTTTAATCATGTCTTCTGAAGCAGGTTCATTGCCTGTAGATGAAGCTAAAGTGATTGAAAAGGGTCGTTTGCAACCGGGTAAAATATTTGTTGCCGATTTAGAGAAAGGTCGCATCATTTCCGACAAAGAATTGAAAGACGAAATTTGTTCTGCTAAACCTTATGGAAGATGGTTGAAAGAGAACAAATTGAGTATGAAAGATTTGGCTCGTCCGATTAAGAAAACCAACGTTCCTGCAAAAGGAATGGAGTTATTGCAAAAACAAATTGCTTATGGTTTCACTCGTGAAGATTTAACTACCATTTTAGAACCAATGGCGAAAGAAGGAATGGAAGCGTTGGGTTCAATGGGTACCGATACTCCTTTGGCAGTATTGTCTTCTCAAAGTCAGCCACTGGCCAACTACTTCAAACAATTGTTTGCGCAGGTATCTAATCCTCCTATCGATCCTATTCGTGAGAAAGTGATCATGTCGTTGTACACCAATTTGGGTTCTCAAAAAAACATTTTGGCTGAAACGCCTGAACATTGCCGTCAAATTCATTTGGATAATCCATTATTGTCGAACGGACAATTGGATAAACTAAGAAAGTTGAACGACGGTGCTTTCAAATCATATACTATCAACGCTATTTTTAGTGCAAGTGATCGTGAAGGGACTTTAGAAAATGCGATCGATGAAATTTGTGCCAATGCTGAGCGTGCTACCTTAATGGGTTGTAACATCTTAATTATTTCCGATAGAAATGTAGATCAAAATACTGCTCCAATTCCATCTTTATTAGCGGTGGGTGCAATTCACTCCAGCTTAATTAAAAAGGGATTGAGAACCAGAACAAGTTTGGTAGTTGAGGCGGGTGATGCTATTGAGGTGCATCATTTTGCTACCTTGATTGGTTTTGGTGCTAATGCCGTAAACGCTTACCTGGCGGGTGATACCATTCGTACCATGTTCGAAGAAGAATTGGAAGCGGGTGAAACTACCATCAAAAAATTATTAGGAAACTATAATAAAGCGATCAATTACGGTTTGTTGAAAGTATTCTCTAAAATGGGAATTTCTACTGTTCAGTCTTATCAAGGGGCTCAAATATTTGAAGCTTTGGGTATTGGACCGGCGGTAATTGAAAAATGTTTTACCGGAACAGTATCTCGTATCAAAGGGATGACTTTCGACGATTTGGCGAAAGAAGTTTTGGTGCGTCACAAACGTGCTTACCAAGGCACCAACATTGAAAAACATTTGTTCATTGGTGGTTTCTATCAATGGAAGAGAAAAGGGGAGGCGCATTTGTTCAACCCTGAATCTATTGCCCTTTTACAAAAAGCTACAAGAACTAACGATGTAAATGTTTACAAACAATTTGCACAAAAAATAAACGATCAAAGTCAGCAAGCACTTACTCTTCGCAGTATGTTGCAACTAAAAAAAGGAACACCTGTTCCTTTGGATCAGGTAGAATCTAAAGAAAGTATTTTCAAACGTTTTGCAACGGGTGCGATGTCTTTCGGATCAATTTCTTTTGAAGCACATACTACTTTGGCGATTGCGATGAACCGCATTGGCGGTAAATCGAATTCGGGTGAAGGTGGTGAAGATGAAATTCGTTATGCTAAAAAAGCAAATGGCGATTGGGAAAGAAGTGCGATTAAACAAGTAGCATCGGGAAGATTTGGTGTTACGGCGCATTATTTAACTAATGCCGATGAGTTACAAATTAAAATTGCACAAGGAGCGAAACCTGGTGAAGGCGGACAGTTGCCGGGACATAAAGTAGATGATTGGATTGGTAGAGTGCGTCATAGTACGCCGGGCGTGGGATTAATTTCTCCTCCTCCTCACCACGATATTTATTCTATTGAGGATTTAGCGCAATTGATTTACGATTTGAAAAATGCCAATCGTGCTGCACGCATCAACGTTAAGTTGGTATCTGAAGCGGGTGTTGGAACTATTGCTTCGGGTGTGGCCAAAGCAAAAGGCGATGTGGTTTTAATTGCTGGTTACGATGGTGGAACAGGAGCTTCTCCTTTATCTTCTATTCGCCATGCTGGTTTACCATGGGAATTGGGTTTAGCTGAAACGCACCAAACTTTATTGTTAAATGATTTAAGAAGTCGTATCACTGTTCAAACTGATGGTCAGTTGAGAACAGGTCGCGACATCGCTATAGCTACATTATTAGGTGCTGAAGAATGGGGTATTGCTACTGCTTCTTTAGTGGTTGCGGGTTGTATCATGATGCGTAAGTGTCATTTGAATACTTGTCCGGTGGGTGTTGCTACTCAAGATCCTGAACTAAGAAAATTATTTACAGGAAATCCTGATCACGTTGTAAACTACTTCACTTTTGTTGCAGAAGATCTTCGCTCTATCATGGCTGAATTAGGTTTCAGAACTATTGATGAAATGGTGGGAAGAACTGATTTATTGGAAGTGAAATACAACGAACCACATTGGAAAACTAAAAATTTAGATTTATCTCCGTTGTTGTATCGTCCGAATGTTGCTGCTACAGTTGGTACTTACAAACAAAAAGAACAAGAACACGAGATCGACGATATTATTGACCGCAAGTTAATAGAGATTGCAAAACCAGCAATTGAAAAAGGGAAATCAGTAAGCAAAGAATTTAAAATCATTAATACCGATCGTTCAGTAGGCGCAATGTTGTCGAATGAAATTTGTAAAGTTCATGGTGGTGTTGGTTTACCAGCGGGTACTATCGATATTAAATTTGTTGGTTCAGCCGGACAATCATTTGGTGCTTTTACCACTACAGGAGTTAAATTTACTGTGGAAGGTGAAGCGAACGATTACTTCGGAAAAGGATTATCGGGTGCGGAATTGGTGATTTATCCAAACAAAAAAGCGAAGTTCGTTGCAGAAGATAATATGATTGTAGGTAACGTTGCTTTTTATGGTGCTACAAGTGGTAAGGCGTTTATTCGCGGACAAGCGGGTGAGCGTTTCTGTGTTAGAAATTCAGGGGTAACTGCTGTTGTTGAAGGAATTGGTGATCATGGTGTGGAATATATGACGGGCGGACGAGTAGTAATTCTCGGTAAAACAGGAAGAAACTTTGGCGCCGGTTTTAGTGGTGGTTATGCTTTCATTTGGGATAAATGGAAAGAATTTGAAGCGAACTTTAATAATGAATTATCGGATATCGAAACCCTTTCTGCTGATGATGCAGCAGAATTGAAAGCTTTGATTGAAGAGCATTTGCAACAAACGGGTAGTGGCGTTGCTGCACAAATTTTAGAGAACTGGGATAAAGAATTGAAGTTTTTCAAAAAAGTAATGCCGCGTGATTACAAACGTGTGTTGGAAAAAAAGAAAGCTGAAAAAATTAAAAAAGAATTGGTAAAATAATTTTGAGTTTATGGGCCAAACAGACGGATTTTTAAAGTTTGATAGAAACTTACCGGATTACGAAAAACCGGAGGAAAGAAAAAAACACTGGAAAGAGTTTTACAAACCTTTTTCTGATGAACAAACTCGTCAACAAGCTGCACGTTGCATGAACTGCGGCGTTCCTTTTTGTCACAATGGTTGTCCTCTTGGAAATGTTATTCCCGAATTCAACGATGCAGTGTATCGTGAGGAATGGAAAGAAGCCTATGATATCTTAAGCGAAACAAACAACTTCCCTGAATTCACCGGAAGAATTTGTCCGGCTCCCTGCGAAGGTTCTTGTGTTTTAGGAATTAATAAACCACCGGTGGCTATTGAGCATATTGAGAAAAGTATCATTGAAGAAGCGTTCAAAAGCGGTTGGATTAAACCGAATAAAAATATCAAAAGAACAGGAAAAAAAGTTGCAGTGGTTGGTTCTGGTCCTTCTGGATTGGCAGCTGCCGATCAGTTAAATAAAGCGGGTCATTACGTTACTGTTTACGAAAGGGCACAAAAACCTGGTGGTTTGTTGCGTTTCGGTATTCCTGATTTTAAGTTAGATAAACAAGTTGTTGAAAGAAGAATTTCTGTAATGGAAGAAGAAGGCATCGTATTTATGTGCGGTGTTGAGGTGGGAGTGAAAGTATCGAAAGAGGAATTATTGAAAAATTACGACGCAGTAATTTTAGCAGGTGGAGCAACCGAACCAAGAGATGTTACTATTCCTGGTCGTGAGTTCAAAGGCATTTATGCTGCAATGGATTTTTTATCGCAAAGCAATGCTCGTGTTTCTAAATTGAATCACGAAAATCATAGAGGTCATAAGGTGGATGAGGTTTTGGCTACCGGTAAAAATGTGATTGTGATTGGTGGTGGTGATACGGGTTCCGACTGTGTAGGTACATCTAACCGTCATGGTGCTAAATCAATTACTCAATTAGAAATTGCCCCTAAACCTTCTGTGGGCAGAGCTCCAAACAATCCTTGGCCTGAATATCCATTTGTTTTAAAAACAACTTCTTCTCATGAAGAAGGTTCTGAAAGAGCATGGAGTGTTTTGACCAAAGAATTTGTGGGAGATAAAAATGGTAATGTGAGCGGATTAAAAATCGCGGAAATTGAGTGGACTAAAGACGCTCAGGGAAAACATATTTTCAATGAAATTCCAGGTACTGAAAAAGTATTGCCTTGCGAATTGGTTACTATTGCTGCAGGTTTCCTAGGGCCAGAACACAAAGGTTTGTTGGATTCGATGGGCGTTGCTTACGATGAAAGAAGCAATGTAAAAGCTAACACCAAAGATTATAAAACCTCACTAGATAAAGTTTTTGCAGCGGGTGATATGCGTCGCGGACAATCGTTGGTGGTTTGGGCAATTAGCGAAGGTCGCGAATGTGCAAAAGCAGTAGATATTTTCTTAATGGGAGAAAGTTCTTTAGAATCGAAAGATCAATCACTATTAGCACTTCAAGCATAATGGAAAAGCACTGCAAATATTTTTTTGTAGTGCTTTTCGCTTTTTTATTGAATACCGTTCTTCTTGCTCAGCATTCAGCTGCTGATAGTACTTCAAAATCTAACATTAATTTTTTCAATGAAGGAGGCATCTCTTTATTTATTACCCCTAATGCCATAACTCCCGTTGCTTCTTATTGGTTTAGAATGAATGTTTATGAACCCCAGGATCATTTGTCGGTTTCCTTATCACTGCCCTTAAGTGTAGGTGGAAGTATTGGAACTTATGGAGGTTATTTTGGATTGGATTTGCCCTTTACAGCCGATTTAAATATTGGAAATAGAGCCACTAAAAAAATTGATTTTCCTCTTGGATTATTTGTGGGAGGTGGTTACGGAATCAATACTACTTTGGGCTACGGTTTCAACTTATCTTATGGACCATTAATGCATGCGGGTTTAAGATTAACTTCTCCTTTAAGCGGAAGAAATTTAACCTTCCGGTTTTCTTATCTCTACGGAATAGGAGGAATTTCTCCAACATCTACCATAGATGTAAATCCCAATGTGCTGGGAGTAGGCATGTTTTATGGGTTTTAGATATTAAACCTGTTATTTTACTACTATTTTTCTGCTTTGAACGATGTTTCCATCTCCATCTACTACCGATAGTATATATACTCCTGCACCCGTCCAACTCGATAAATCGAGATTAACTTTTTGCTGAGTTATTTTGGCAGTATACACCATTTGTGCAAGTGAATTTTGCAAAGTGAGTGTGTAGTTGTTCAGTAACTGAAATTCTCCAAAATCAACTGTTACTGCAGCATCTGTAGGGTTAGGATATACTTTTAAGGTTATATAATTAAGTAGATTTACATCGGTTTTAAATTTAATCACCAAAGTGTCGTAAGTGTTTAGGTGAGTGGTATCATAAACTGCGATATGGGTGGTGTCATATTTTTCAAAATGTATGGTATCATTAATTTGAACTTTAGAAACAGAATCAACAGAAAGCGTTGCTTCATTGGTAGTATCAGTACATTGTGCATTATTTACAATACATCTGAATTTACTGTTGTTTAAGGAATTTGCGACTACGTTAAGATTTAGTTTTGATGTTTGTATACCATCGTAAAAGCAGTTGTTCGGCACATCAACAAATCCATTTCCTGTATTCATTTGCCAGCTGAAATTTATGTTATTTGCATTTGAGAAAACTTCGAAACTTGCAGCTGATCCACCTCTTGCGTTAACGTCATTTAGAGGAGCATATTTAGCAAAGTCGGTACAAGGATCCATTTCAGAACACATTGCTTGAACATCTTGAGAGTTAAAAGTCCAGTCGTAAATTCTAATATCATCAATTTTACCGTCAAAATAATAATTGTTGCTATTTCTTGAAGCACCAATGATAGTTTTCGTTAAGCCATTTACTGATGTATTTGCAACATCTGTAGTTTGCAAAACAGGCTTACAATCGAAATATATTGTGCTGATACTATTCGTATTTACGAAAACTACATTATGCCATTCTTTAGGGGCAATTTGAACATTTGCCCTTTCATAACCCAATGCCAAAGAAGCGTAGTTTGTTCCGTTGATCTTCATAACAAGCGCAACAGCTAAACCATTATTTAAAGAGGGATTATCACTCGAAAAAATCATTCTGGGAGTGCCATCAATCGTATCGGCATTGAACCAAAAACTGATTGTTCGTTGAGGTAAATCAAACTCATTTGAAATAGAGATATAGCTGTTTACACCATTGAATTCATAGGCTGAATTCGGATGGTTAAATCTATCACTTGTTAAAGTTGCTGAATTAATATAACTCGAAGTGGATAAAGAGCCGCTATTGTTGGCATCACCTGAAAAAGGAAAGTAAGCTACTAAACCATTCACTGGAACTTGCGAAAAACCTGATGCAAATGATATAACTAAACTGAAGAGGAGTAATGCTATTTTGTTCATGATTTAAAAATTTGCCGTTAGTGCGGCTAAGATATTAAACATTGGCATTCATGTAAACTTTTTTTTTATTTTTTCTAACAATTATTCTTTCAAACTTCTCTTGCACACTCATTAACTATCTTTATATTAGCGCTTGGAAAGCATTGATAATCAAAAGAGATAGGTATCGCCAATGGCAACTTTAGAGAAATTTCAAAATAACGTAGCTGTTAAATTTCAAATTTACAACAGCTTATTTTTAACCCTTCCCTTTGAGGAAATTACCAATACAGGTGTAGTTCTTCCACTTCTTTTCGAAGATTGTAAAGATGGTTTTGAAGATGAAAAAACTCCACTGGAAATTATTGATACTTTCTTTGCCAAGCGTACCAAAATAAAAAGTGATAAGAAAAAATTTGAATCTATTTTTAAATTTATTCAATACATCGAAAGACAGGTGGTATTGTTTGATGCTATTGAAGATGCGGCTTTTGAAAAAATAAATGATTTAGACGGACAGGGTACTGTGAAGTATCTTTTCTCGCGTTCTCAAAACGCGAATAGAACCGATAAGTTGATTCAAAAATTGAATGATTTTAAAGTTCGTCCGGTATTGACTGCTCACCCTACTCAATTCTATCCTGGTAGAGTTTTGTCGATTATCAACGATTTGGAAACGGCCATTCGTGAAAACGATTTGCGCACCATCAACGATTTGTTGCGCCAGTTGGGAAGAACACCGTTTACTAGCAAAGAAAAACCTACACCCTACGACGAAGCGATGCGTTTGATGTGGTATTTGGAATATGTGTTCTACCATTCAGTACCTAAAATTCACGGAAGAATTCGCAAACAATTGCGTTTGATCGGTGAAGATGTGGATGCTTTTCAAAATAATTTAATTGATCTTGGTTTCTGGCCGGGTGGAGACAGGGATGGTAATCCTTTTGTTACAGCAGATATCACCCGTAAGGTGGCTTCTGAGTTGAAACAAAAAGTGTTTATTTGCTACTATCGCGATTTACGTGCTTTACGTCGCCGTTTAACTTTTGGTGGTATCGACGAACGTGTAGAAAAAATCTACAATAAATTATCGAATACTATTTTTAACACCGATGGAAAACGCTATCACGATAAAGAAGAATTGTTGGCTGATTTATATAATACCCGTGCTGCGATAGTAGAGAACCACCACGGTTTGTTTGTTCACTTACTGGATGAACTAATCTGGAAAGTAAAAATCTTCGGTTTCCATTTTTCTATTTTAGATATCCGTCAGGATTCGCGTATTCACGGACAAGTGATTAACGATGTACTAGCCGCTTTCCACGAAGGAAAATTGAAAGACAGCGTGAAAGGAAAAATTCCTAAAAATTATAGTGAGCTTTCTCAAGCGAAAAAAATCGCTGCATTGTTAACATTGGAAGGAACTATCGATCCAGATATTTTTGAAGATGAAATGACAAGGGAGACTTTAAAATCTTTCTATGTAATTAAAGATATTCAACGTGCCAACGGTGAAATTGCTTGTCATCGTTACATCATTAGCAACACACAAAATGCAGTAAACATGATAGAGGTGTATGCTATGGCGCGTATGTGTGGTTTTACCACCGATATGCATTTAGACATTGTGCCTTTGTTCGAAACCATCGACGATTTAACCAATGCCAACGAGATCATGCAAACTTTGTATGATAATGAAGCTTATGCAGCACAGTTGAAAAATCGTGGCAAGAAACAATACATCATGTTGGGCTTTAGCGACGGAACAAAAGATGGTGGTTACTTAACTGCCAACTGGGCAATTTATCGTGCTAAAGAGAACTTAACAGAGATTGCCAGAAAGAGCAAAATATCGGTTGTGTTTTTCGACGGACGTGGTGGGCCGCCTGCACGTGGCGGAGGAAATACCAATAAATTTTACTCAAGTTTGGGCGACAGAATTGAAGACGATGAAATTCAATTAACGGTTCAGGGTCAAACCATTTCTTCCAATTTTGGTACTGTAAATTCTTCTCAATACAACATCGAACAATTGATTTGTGCCGGACTGGAAAATCATGTGTTTAAAGGTGATATCGTTAAGTTGTCGGATAAACACCGTGAGTTAATTGACGATATGGCCGAAGAGGCTTACAAGGAGTATTGCCGCTTTAAAGCCGATCCTAAATTTATTGAATATTTAGAAGAAGTAAGTGTATTGCAATATTACGGTAAAACGAATATCGGCTCTCGCCCCACTAAAAGAAAGAAAGCAGAAAAATTAACCTTAGGTGATTTGCGTGCTATTCCTTTTGTAGGTGCGTGGACTCAGATGAAACAGAATGTACCTGGTTTTTTTGGCTTTGGTACCGCCATTAAAAAATACAAAGACGCAGGTAGAATAGAGGAGATTAAAGACTTATTTCAAAAATCATTGTTCTTCAGAACTTTGGCGGAGAACTCTATGATGTCTTTATCTAAAACTTATTTTCCGTTAACAGCTTATTTGGCGAAAGACAAAAAATTTGGAAAGTTCTGGGGATGGATTCATGAAGAATATACCATCACTAAAGAGATGTTATTGGAAATTTCGGGTTCAGTAGAATTAATGGACAATCAACCGTCGAATCAAGCTTCTATTAAATTGAGAGAGGGAATTATTTTGCCCTTGATCACCATTCAACAATATGCGTTAATGAATTTGAAAGCTATTGAAAAAGGGGAGAATCCAAACACGGAACACGCTCCAATGTATGAGAAAATGATTATTAGGGCCTTCTTTGGAAGTATTAACGCCAGTAGAAATTCAGCTTAATAACTTAAAACAAAAAGTCCCGAAATTTTCGGGACTTTTTGTTTTTTTATAGAAGTGTTGTTTACTGTTTCAATACAGTTAATTTCTCACAGAAACTAATCTCGTTGGAGTTGGTACCTGTTACAAAATAAATACCTCCAGCAAATTGTTCCGTGTTGATTTTCACAGATGAAGTATTGGCATTTACAGAGATTTCCTGAATCAGTTTTCCATTCATATCAGTGATGGTAATTACTGTATTTTCTTTCAAAGAAGTTGAAAGGGTAGCTTCATTCTCTGCAGGGTTCGGGTACATTTGAATACTTGCATTATCTCCATCATTTGAATTTACAACAATGATATTGGATACTTGTGTTTTACCATCAAAATCAACTTCAACCAGACGGTAGTAGTTGTCGCCTGGTAAAGGATTTTCATCAGTAAAGAGATAATTGGTTACATGAATTGTATTTCCTTGTGCATTTACAGTTGCTATTCGTTCAAAATTTATCCCATCAGAAGATCTTTCTACCATAAAATAATTGGAATTTACTTCGCTTGCTGTTTGCCAGGTAAGATCAATATAATTGCCATTTTTTTCGCCATTGAAAGCAGTAAGTTCTACTGGTAATACAGCATTGGCAGCACCTAAAGCGAAATATTGTAGAGTTTGACCGGTTCCATTTACTTCTCCTTGTGTTCCTAAAGTCATTCCGCTGGAAGTAAATGAAGTGATGGCAATGGTAGAAACAACATCGGTAAATTTATAAGATTCTGTTGCCGACATTGCGCTGGTTCTAAACCACATGTTATTGTTTTGATCACTTGTGTTTTTCACCATTACAAAGGCAGGGGCAGCACCAATATTTACTGTTAAACCATTATTTCCCGTTCCAGTATATGTACCGGTATATACGTTTGAATTTTTGAAAGTAACATAATGGTAAGTGCTTCCATTATCAACACCTGAACTTCCTGATGCAGGAATATTAAATCCTGTTGAAGTATAGGTACTCATACTTGCTGAAGAGGCATCTAAGATAGATCCATTGATAAATGCATCAGGGTAAGAGTCCCAACCATCTTGCGATACGTTTCCATAATCATTCCAGTCACCTGAAGTTCCTAAAACCCATGCCATTGCCGGACGATACCCAACATTTACTGCTTGAGCAGAGGTGCTTCCTGTAAAGGTTCCCACATCGATATCTGCATCATCATCAAAGGCAATATAATAATAGGTAACACTAGAGGCATTAGCTGATGTACCCGCAGTAAATCCATTAGCATCTAATGAGTTAACATAATTGGAAGCTAAAGTACTTGCCGATAATCTTTTTGTATTTCCTGAAGGCATTGTTGAAGTGGCAACGAAAGCATCTCCACTGTTAGAGGGTTTAACTAAAATTACTTCCGGTTGAAATCCAAACGACCCAACCGCTTTTGTTCCCGAACCAGTACCAGTGTATTTTCCCACAGCGTATTTCATGCTGTAAATCGATATATTGCCCAATAATAGCAGGAACAATAAAATTCCCTTCTTAGTAATTTTCATAGACTTTGCAGTTAATAAAGCAGCAACTAGCTTTTCAACCAATTGCTTAAATTTTAGGGATAATAAATAGTTGGAGTAACTATATATTTCCAAGTAGTGCTATAAAGATAAGTTCATTAGGATTTGAGCGCAACATTATTCGACAAATAGCCTTTATTTATCGGTGAATGAATTTACCCTTTCTTCTATTTGTTTTCAATGATTCTTTATCTTCGTTGAACATTAAAAATCTTGCGTTTGAAAAATCAAAATTTATTTAATTCAAATTATGCCGTTAAGAAGGGTATTTACGATGAATATGTGTCGGAGGAATGGAAGGTGAGAGCGCACTATGATCTACTATCTCAACAGTTTTCAGAATATAACAATGCCGATTATTGTAAGTTCAATGAAGAAGCAAAAATTGTTTTTTTTAATGAAGGAATCACCTTTGCCGTTTATTCCGATAATCCTTTAGGATCTGAAAAGATTTTTCCTTTCGATTTTATTCCAAGAATTATTGATCATAAAGAGTGGAGCAAAATTGAAAAAGGTGCCATACAAAGAAACCGCGCAATTAATGAATTTTTAAAAGATTTATACCACGATAAAAAAATATTAAAAGATGGCATAGTTCCTAAGGAATTGATTTATTCGAGTATCAATATGAGTCCGGTAATGGAAGGATTCATGCCTAAAGGGGGCATTTACAATCACATTTCCGGAACCGATATTATTCGTCATAGTGATGGAGAATATTATGTTTTAGAAGATAATGTTCGTTGTCCTTCCGGTGTAAGTTATGTATTAGCGAATCGCAATACCTTAAAAAAAACTTTCCCTAAGCTATTCAGTAAGTGTCAGCCTCAACCTATTATTGATTACCCTGAGAAATTACTTACGATGTTGCAATCGGTGAGTCCGGGAATTAGTGCTCCTAATTGCGTAGTGCTTACTCCGGGAATGTATAATTCTGCTTATTTCGAGCATTCGTTTTTAGCGCAAAGTATGGGTGTAGAGTTGGTAGAAGGAAGAGATTTATTTGTGAAGAATGATGTGGTGTACATGAAAACAATTCATGGTCCGGAAAGAGTGCATGTGATTTATCGTAGAATTGATGACCCGTATTTAGATCCTTTGATGTTTAATCCCGATTCTGTTTTAGGAACTCCGGGATTGATGAGTGCTTATTTGGCGGGCAATGTTACTTTGGTAAATGCACCCGGAACAGGTGTTGCCGATGACAAAGCGGTATATGCCTACATGCCGGAAATTATAAAGTATTATTTGGGGGAAGAACAAATTTTAAAAAATGTTCCAACTTACCGTTGTGGTGAAGATGACGATTTTAAATATGTATTGGAAAATATCGATAAGCTCGTGGTAAAACCAGTAGATGAATCGGGAGGTTATGGAATCTCTATTGGAAATACTTTAAGCAAAGAACAAATTGAAGAAGTAAAAAAATCGATCAAAGAAAATCGTAGAAAATATATCGCACAACCCATCATGTCGCTTTCTGTACATCCTACTTTTATTGAGGGAGAAGATATTATTGAACCACGTCATATCGACTTACGCACTTTTTGTTTGTTAGGAAAAAATACGGAGTACGTATTGCCGGGCGGTTTAACTCGTGTAGCTTTGAAACGCGGTAATTTAATTGTAAACTCATCGCAAGGAGGAGGGTCGAAAGATACCTGGGTGATTTAATAAATTAGTATGTTATCAAGAATTGCAAATAACCTTTTTTGGATGGGGCGCTATATTGAGAGAATAGAGCACACTGCACGCTACACCAAAGTGAATTATTTTTCGGCAATGGATGCTCCTATTTCTATTCAGAAAGATTTTGTGTTGAATTCTATTTTAAGAATGAATGGTGCTACTTTGAACAAAAAAGATTTCAATGAAAAAATGGTTTTGAAAACCATTGCCTTCGATAAAAAAAATCCGGCTTCCATTATTTCGAGTGTGATCAACGCACGTGAAAACGCGAGAGGAGCAAGAGATATCATCAGTACAGAATTGTGGGAAACCATCAATAAATATTATCACTTCGTTTTAAATTATAATGAAGAGTCGTATGTAACTACAGGCTTGTTTGATTTCACTCAAAATTCTATTGAGCAATTGACGATTGTGAAAGGGCAAATGGATGCTACTCTGGTGCATAATGAGGCGTGGTCGATTATTAAATTAGGATTGTATTTAGAGCGTGCCGCACAAATTTTACGTGCCATAAAAACCAAGATGGAAGATATAGAAACCTTAAAGGGTGATGAAAAAGAAAGTGCTTCTATGTTATCACATCAACTGGCCGCAATGTTGCGTGGTCTGGAGTCTTTCGATATGAGTAGAAAGCATTATCGTAGAGCTCCTAACTTGAATGATTCATTAGAATTTTTGTTGCTGAATGATCGTTTTCCACGCTCGGTTTTAAGTTGTTTGCGTAAAGTAACCGAACAAATTCATGTGATTAGTGCCGCTAAAACTCCTTCAAAAGATTCGGCAGAATTTTTGGCGAATAAAAAATATTCCGGATTAAAACATCTCACGATTGAAGAGATTAATGAGGATTTACATAGCTTCATCAACAAAACTGAAAATGATATTTACTTAATCGGCGTTAAACTCGTTGATGAATATTTTTCTTTTTAATGCAATACAAATTAGAATATAGCGCCACCAATATATATGCACAACATGTGTATGGTGCATACATGAAATTTTTAATTCATCCTTATGCTGCTTTCGGTGTGCAGGCTTCCTTCCCTTATTTTCAAACGAGTGCGGAAGGAGCTTGGTGGATTAGCAATTCGCGCAAACAAGAAGTAAGTGAAATATTTTTTAAAACCGATGTGCGTTTCGATTGGTTAGATATTTTTTATTCTACCGATGTTTTTGTTCCTGAAATAAATCCATTCGAAAGAGAATGGTTACCTGTTTTAAAAGAAAAATCTATTTTGAATTCTACCGATTGGATCATCGACAACTACAAATATATTCACAGCGCAAAAATTCGCCCGAAAACTTTTTTAACCTTTGAACAGGTAACTGAATTTGTAATGCCCAACAAAGGAAATTTAATTGATAAAATTATTGCTTTGCGTGATCAGGTGCATGCTTATTTAGAATTTGTTTCAGGCGTTACTACTACACAAACCATCGCCTCAGAAGTTCTTCAATTGAAGAAAGGAGTTTGTCAGGATTTTGTTCATCTTTTTTTAGCTGTTCTACGCAACAATGGAATTGCTGCACGTTATACCAGTGGTTACTTAAATCAAGGCGAAAATATTCGTGGTGCATCGCAATTGCACGCGTGGGTAGAATGTCATATTCCCAATGTAGGTTGGGTGGGAATCGATCCGTCGAATAAATTATTGGTAGATCATAACTACGTTAAAATTTGTCATGGTTACGATTACGATGATTGTATGCCACTGCGCGGTGTAGTAAATACTTTCTCGCAAGATCAAAGTTCAAATTATCAAGTTAAAGTTCAACAAATACAATAAATAAAATGACTTATTGCTTAGGAATTAAATTGAAAGAAGGCATCGTGGGGATTGCCGATACACGTATCACCTCTGGTACAGAAACTACCATGGCGAAAAAACTTTTCACTTATGAAGATGGAAAAAACTCTTTGTTTTTAATGACGTCGGGATTGCGCTCTGTGCGCGATAAAGCGCTTACGTATTTTAAAGAGGTTTTGGCTGCTAAAGAGGAATCAATGGATAAGATTTATAAAGTGGTAAACCTTTTCAGCAAACAAATTAAAATTGTAGCGAAAGAAGATAAAGCTTCTTTGCATGAAGCAGGATTGAATTTTAATATTCATACTATTATTGGCGGACAAATGGAAGGCGATAGCGATGTGAAAATGTATTTGATTTATCCGGAAGGAAATTGGATTGAAATTGGTGGGGCCTCACCTTTTATGATTATAGGAAATTCGGGCTATGGAAAACCAATTTTGAATCGTTCCATTACTAAAGAGGTAGGAATTCCCTTTGCGCTAAAAACCGGTTTGCTCTCTTTCGATTCTACTCGTGTTTGTGCTAACGACGTGGGTTATCCGATAGATGTTTTTGTTTACGAAAAAGATTCTTTCAAAATAAAACAACATCGATTTGAAGAAAAAGATCTGCGTCACCTTAGCGATCAATGGGCAAAAGTGCTCAACAACGGAATTGCCCAAATGAGTGAAGATTTTGCAAATGTTTTTGTGGAGAAGAAAAAAGTGCTGAGCAAAAAAGTTGCTAAAAAGAAATAGTTCTAAATAATGAATCTACCTGAAGAGTTTGTTCAATGTACATCTGAAATTATTGGTGAGGAATGGAATGATTTCCTTTCTGCGTTGAATAGGGAACCTTCCATTTCAGTTCGAGTAAATTCTTCTAAATTAAATTCACTTCCCTTCAAACCTATTCCATGGAGTGCGAATGCATATCAATTAAATAAACGTCCGCAATTTACGCTTGATCCACTCATACACGCTGGTGCATATTATGTGCAGGAGGCAAATTCTATGTTTGTGGAGGAGGCTTTGCGACAAACCATCGATATTTCTAAAGCGCAAATTGCCTTGGATTTGTGTGCTGCACCAGGTGGAAAAACCACTTTGATTTCTTCTTTGTTGAGTGAAAATTCATTGGTAGTAGCCAATGAAGTAATTAAAGCACGGGCAGGAATTTTAAAAGAAAATGTGCAGAAATGGGGTAAAGGAAATGTGGTGGTGACCAGTAATGATGCTAAAGATTTTGGTAAACTGAATTCTTTCTTTGATTTGATAGTTGCTGATTTACCTTGTTCTGGGGAAGGTATGTTTCGTAAAGACCCAAAGGCAGTGGAAGAATGGTCGTTGAATAATGTGAATTTATGTGCTGAGCGACAAAAACGTATTGTTGCCTCTGTTTGGCCTTCATTGAAAGAAGGGGGTGTTTTTTTATATAGTACCTGCACGTATAATCGTGATGAAAATGAAAATAATATTCAATGGATTTTAGAGAATTTTGATGCTGAATTACTTCCTTTAAAGATCAATGATGAATGGGGTATTGTTAGTTCTGGTAAAGGGTATCGATTTTATCCTCATCGAACTCCAGGAGAAGGTTTTTTTATTTCAGTCGTTCGCAAAAAAGGCAATTTTGAAGAAAATCGCGGCAAGAAAAATTTCAAAAAAGATTTCTCCTTACCTTCTAAAAAGGAAAAAGAAATTATTGAATCGTTCTTAAAACCCAATTTGGAATATTTAAAATGGAGAACTTTCCTTTTTGCTTTTCAGTTTTCTACAGAGAAATTTATGCAAGTGGCAGAAGCTTTGTATGTGCTGCATTTGGGAGTGGAAGTGGGGGAACTCATTCGCGATGATCTTAAACCTTCACCCACTATAGTGTATTCCAATTTTATTAGTAAAAATTCTTTTGAGTTTTTAGAGCTCAATCAATTGGATGCATTAAAATTTTTAAAAAGAGAAAATATTATTTTGCCTTCAGGTGCTAAAAAAGATTGGCTCATTTTTACCTTTAAGAAAGTAAATATTGGTCTGGCTAAAAATATAGGAAACCGAATCAACAATTACTTTCCAAAAGAATGGGTCATTAGAATGGCTATTCCTTCTGGTGAATTGGAAACACTCGGTTGATTTTGTATTTTTAAACCATGATGAAACATTTGTTGTATATCGATCCGGGATCAGGCAGTATGCTCTTTCAGCTTTTAGTAGCAGGAGTGGTAGGTTTCATCGCTTTTGTAAAAATGTATTGGTTTAAAATAAAATCTTTTTTCTCTTTTAAAAAGAAAGATGAATCAAAATAATAAAAGTATAGAACCCTCTTCGTTCAAAGATTCTGCCGGCTTTGTTTATTACCAAAATGGTAAGGTATATAGAGATGTTTTAAATTCGTTTTTGTTGAATTACAACGCTGTAAAATCAAAAGGAATTTATAACTCATTAATAGAAAATAAATTTCTTTTTCCTTTCAAAGAACTAAATGAAAATGGAAATATTCGTTTGGAATCTGAAAAAATTGCTTTAATTACTTATCCCTACGAATGGGGGTTTCAGCAAATGAAGGAAGGTGCAATTTTTCAGTTAGAATTGATTGAAAAATGTTTGAATCAAGGAGCAATGCTTAAAGATGCTTCTCCTTTTAATATTCAGTTTATAAATGGAAATCCGATTTTTATTGATGTGCTTTCTATTGATGAATATGTGAGCGATAAACCTTGGCAGGCCTACAAACAATTTTGCGAAATGTTTTTAGCACCCCTTCTTTTAAGTGCTTATTTTCCTGAGAATTGGAATAAGGAATTGCAAATTAATTTAGAAGGAATTTCACTGAAAAAAACAGCTGCGTTGTTACCGCTTAAAGCCCGGTTATCATCGCTGGCATTGATTCATATTATTTGGCATTCTAAATTCCAGATGAAAGGAAAAGGAAGTGGAGAAGTAAAAATGCCTAAGCAAAAAGTGCTTTCTATTTTGAGTCATTTGAAAATGGGAATTAAAGAATTGAAAAAATATTCTCCCTCTAAACAATGGACTAATTATCAACAGCAATTACCCTACACTACAGATCAGTTTCAGCTAAAATCGGATACGGTTAAACAATGGATTAATAAATCATATTATAAACTCGTGCTTGATATTGGCGCCAATCATTCCCTCTTTGTAAATCACTTGCAATACCGTGCCGATGATATTTTAGTAATTGATAACGATGATGCTGTTGTTGATTCTCTTTTCAAAGAAAAAAAAGAAAGAGTTTCTGCCTTGCATGTTGATATTTCACTTCCTAGTCCGGCTTTAGGTCTGTTGTTAAACGAACGCAAAAGCTTTACAGAAAGGGTTCGTCCTGATTTGACTTTAGCTTTGGCAGTCATCCATCATTTATTTCATAGCCGTAATATTCCAATGAATCGTTTGGCTGAGTTGTTTGCAGAATACTCTAAAGAATTGATTATTGAATTCGTGAGTGAAAATGATGAGCAATTTCAATTGATTAAAAATGTAAACAATAAACATCCTTACAACAAAAATTTGTTTGAAGAAGAATTCGAAAAATATTTTTCTATTGATAAAGTAGTGGAAGTAAAAAGTGGAAAGAGATTTTTGTATCATATGTTTACTAAAACGCAATGAAAAATGTTGTTTTCTATATCAGAGATTTTTTAATTATTGCCCTCATTTCTATTTACCCTATTTTATTTTTGTATTTCAACAACGCCGATTTTGTATTTGAGGGAGAAGTCCTTACCCCAATATTAATAGTTATTTCAGCGTCTTTTACTTTTCTTATCCTATTTAATTTAATACATAAAAAGAAATCGAATAATGTTTTAGTGGTAGTGATTTTAATGTTGTGGTTTTTATTGTATGGCCATGTTTATTTTTTCTTGTTACAGGCATTTGATTTAACTTACGATACTTTCCGACATAGAATATTTTTACTTCTTTATTCTCTTGTTTTTTTAATTCCTATTGTTGTGATTTGGAGAAGAGAAGAGGTGAATGCATCTTTCATGAATCTTGTTTTTTTATTGGCTTTGGGATTGAATTTTCAATTTATTTTTAAAAGCATGAGCGGATTAAATATCAGTGCAGATAAAAGCAAATCGAAAAAAGAAGTAGTGCAAGAAAGTGCTAATTATCCTGATGTTTATTACATTATTATGGATTCTCATCCGAACACAAAAAATTTAAAAAAATATTTCTCTTACGACAATTCTAAGTTCACTCAGGAGTTAAACGAAATAGGTTTTCAGGTAATTGATAATGCTCGTAGTAATTATCCTTTTACCTATTTTTCTTTGCCCTCCAGTTTGAATATGGAGTACATCAATTATTTTCAGGATACAGTGTCGAAGGAAAAAGAAAATGGAGAATATCCTTATTCTAAAATTGTAAAAAATAAGGTGGTAGATTATTTCAAAAACAAAGGATATAAGTACGTTTTGTATCCTTCTGCTTACGATCAGTTTAATGAGGGGAGTGAGGCTGAAGTGGTGATGTCGCGACCAACGCGTATCAATACTTTTCACGAAGCATTGATTCAACTCAGTTTATTGAATTGTTTGAATTTAGAATTTCATCAGCAAGATCTTTTCGATTTTTACAATGGCACTTTTGCAATGTTACCCAATACTCCAAAAATAAAGGGAAGTAAATTTGTTTTTTACCATTGTTTACCTCCGCATCCACCTATGGTTTTTAATGCAAAAGGCGAGTTTATTTACCATGAGCAAAATGTAGAGAATAGATACCATCAGAAAAAAGAATACGCTGAACAGGTAGAATTCATTGATGCAAAAATGTTGGAAATTGTAAAAGGTATTTTGGCTAATTCTGAACAAGAACCTATTATCATTTTACAAGGGGATCATGGAAGCGCATCAACGCAAAAATTTGAAGATGAAAATAATTGGAGTGATACTCCTACCAAAGAATTTATAGAAGAAAGATATGGAATATTAAATGCGATTTATTTACCTAAAAAATATCAGTTGACATTCCCTAAAGACCATACGCCGGTGAATACTTTCCGACGAATTGTAAATACTGTTTTTGAGGACACCCTGAAGATTTTACCTAATCATTATTACTACTCCAATTATAGTCCTGATTACCATTTTAAGGAAGTAAATCCTTAACTAAAATATCCATAAATTCTTTTGAACCTTTTACAGTGGTGATCAGCGGACAAACAAATTTATTTTTATCGAGACCAATTTTTGTTTGATCGTAGAGGTGATATTCAATACCATATTCATGAGCAATGTTTGCGGTTCGTTGTAAAAGTTCTTTTCTATTGGGTAGTGATTTCACATCACCCTTGTAAACCGGTGATTCGTAAAGGAAAACTTTGATTCCTTTTTCTTTACACATTTTCAATATTTCTCTAAAGTATTTTTCTCTTTTTTTATTCCAGTGAAAGCTTTGTTGGTTGCTATACAATTGATAGTAGAATGATGAATCGTCTTTGGTTTCTACCTTGAAATGATCGGCAAATAGAATTTTTTGTGGAGCAGTATATCCATCTGGTCGTAAATGATACATAGTGTTTTCGTGTTTTTCATATCCTTCTGCAAAGCTGGGTTTTTCTTCATCTGATAAATATAATTTCCACCCAGAAATCATTTCAGCATTGCTTTTATCATTGTACCAGGCATATTTCATAAAAGGAATAAAAGCAAATTTTGCATAAGATGAATCCATTTCGCAAATTACTTTTTGCACCAGGGAATCATTGTACCACGGTGAGAATTGATAAGTATGAAAATAGTTGAATTTTAAATCGAAACTTTCTGGCGTGGCGTAAAATAAAATTGTTTTGGGTGCGGCATTATTTTTTAAATAGAGATAGAGATGTAAATAATTATCAGCAAAATCGGCATGACGCATCGATAAATTGTAAGAATGCATTTTAGTCAATGAATCTAGATAATGAGGATTGATGGTAAACATAGATTCGCAGGGACCAACAATGAGCATATCATTTTTTAGATTGCCTTTAGTGATATAACTTGTTTTTAAGTTGATACTTTCCTTCATTCCTTTTTCGTAAAACCAATCCAACCCGAAAAGAATCAGAATAAAACTAAGAAGATATATGACTATTTTTTTAATCATTAAAATTGCAAATAGATAAAAGGATTTTGATCACCAAATTTTCCGAATACAACAATTAGTGTACTTAGTGCTAACCAAAATAAAATATTGAATTGTGCTGATCTGCTTCTGGTTTCTAATGTTCGTTCCAGTAACATGGTTCCAACCACAAGGAGCACGGTAATACTTAGACTTAGTTGTTGTTCGAAATAACCGCCGCCCGCTAAAATAGCTATATAATCGCTGAGCCAATTTTCAGGAATAAAATGCACTGAAAATATTTGTTTTAAGATAAATGTTGCGTTGTGTAATGAGCTTGATCTGAAAAACAAAAATGCAAAACTCAACAACAAAAGCACTAAAATATTTTTTATAAATTTTGGAATAAAAGAAGGCATTTTTATTTGAGATTCTAGCATCATGTAAACAGCGTGCAACAATCCCCAAATGAGAAATGTTATTTTTAATCCATGCCAATAGGCTGAAATAATAAAAGTAACCAGAAGGGCTATCATTACTGCCCATTTACCTTGTGATCGCAATTGATAGCTTAGTGGATAGAAGATGTATTTTCTTAACCAGGTCATTAAAGTGATGTGATTTTTCTGCCAATATTCTGTAATTGATTTTGATCGTAGTGGCAGGTGAAAATTTTCAGGTAATTCTATTCCCAATATTTTTGAAAGTCCGATAGCAATATCTGTATAAGCCGAAAAATCCAGATAAACCCGAAAGGTATATAAAATTACAGCAGTGGATACGGTAAAGCCAGAATGAATTTCTGGATAATCAAATATGGCTGAAATAGGGTAGGAGAGTCTTTCCGATAAGACTAATTTTTTAAAAAGTCCGTAAATAATTCTATTGCATCCAATGATTAAATTTTCTTGTTTGAATGTTTTATAGCCTTCTAATTCTATAGTTAGAGAGGTGTTTTCCGCAATAGGGCCTGATGGTAGTTTAGGAAAATAGATGATGTTTAAAAAGTAAACGAGCGGATTGATATTTTGTAGAGAAGGATTGTTTTTTACATCTACGGTGTAGGCAATATTTTGTAATGTATAAAAAGCAACACCAATTAATGCATTAGTTTCTAACCCTATTGAATGAGACAACATAATCAGCAGAACATGGACTGCAATAATTCTGTCTGCCCGAATTTTTATTTTGTATCCGTAAAGTGTTATTGCTGTGCTTGCTAAAACAATGAATACGGCTGCTATGTGAAAAGTACATAAGAATGCAAGAGAGGCAAGGGTGAGTATCCATTTTTGCCATTTGGGAAAGATGTAATAAACAATTACCAGTAATAAAAAACACGCAAAAAATTCTACAGATATAAAATTCATGGTTTTTGTTTTTTCAAAATAAGCGCGAGCAAATCAGCTATGTTTTGGAGTTCAATAATTTCATTTAAACTCAAATGAATGTCAAACATTTTTTCTACTTCATACATCAACATCATATGAGAAAATGAATCCCACCCTTTAATGTTATTGGCTGAAGAGGTTTTGGAAACAAGCAAGTCATCATTTTTAAAAAAACGACGAAAGATAAATTGTATATCGTTGAGTATTTCTTGTTCTTTCATGATATGGCTTAAAGTTAAGGAATATAGTTTTATAGTGTATGGGATGCTAACCCCACTTCTCCCTTTTTTAAAGGCGATGACCCATATTAAGGCAAAACAGCAACTATCATTCTTTTTAACAGGATATCAAAGCCTTTATCTTGAAGCTTTCTGTGATTGTATTTGTAAGCCATTT
>JAHEZM010000034.1 GCA_023251075.1 Flavobacteriales bacterium
CATTTCTCTTGAGTGTTTAATGAAGTGATAATTTCTATTAATTCCATAAGTTTTTTCTTTCAAAGAAACACTTACAGACCGTATTCTATTTACGGTTTGCCTTAATATGGGTCATTACCCTCTAAGAGGGATTAATTAGCGCTCCCAATCTTTTTAGATATAAGGTGATAAAAACAGTTCTGAGTATAGTATAACTAATCCCAATCCCTCTTAGAGAAGAGCGGTGCGAAAAGGCTTTTGAGCGCTGCAGGGAGATGGACCTTATTAATCAAAATTAGAAACTACTTTACTTTCCAAATTCAACAACCTTTCTCTTTCTTTCATTTCAAAAATTATTGTACGTTCAACATTTTCCAGATTCTGCATCACCTCTTCATCATGAAATCGTAAAGTTTTATATCCTAATTCTGCTAATCTTTCATCGCGAATAATATCTTCTTCATATTTGAAATTATGTGAATAGCCATCAACTTCAATAACCAATTTCAATTTTCGACACATGAAATCAGTTATATAATTGTCAATCGGTCGTTGTCGTAAAAATGTATATCCAGTAAGTTTATTTTTTAAAAGTGACGACCACAATTTAATTTCGCTGAAAGTTGAAGCTTTGCGTAAATGACGAGCAAAGCCATTAAGCTGTTTGTTGTAATTATTTTGATGCATAAGTTTAGTTAGTGTAGCGAAAATAATAAAATCTCTTTTTATGTGGTACGGGTTACTAATCTTTCTCCTCGGAGGAGGAGAGTGTGTAAAGGCCGGTGAAGGGGAAGAGGATGGATTAAGTATTATTGTAAATCCATCCTCTTTCAGCCGCACAAGCAAAATCACACTCTCCTCCTCCGAGGAGAAAGATTAGCACGCCATTTCATGAAAAACCACACGTAACTAAACATTTTTCCGTAATTTCACCTCATGCGCAACACCATTAAAAAACCCATCATCATCTTCACTGCTTTGCTTAGCTACATTGTTTTGCAAAGTATATGGTGGTTACGCAATACCTGGAATTTATACCAAGAAATTTATGGTGGAGAAGTATTGCAACGAAAGATGTATATGCTGATAGGGGAAGGTGCTGTTTTTCTCATCATTTTAGGTTTAGGTTTTTTCGTTATTTATCGTGCTATAAAAAAAGAAATGGCATTGAGTGCACAACAAAAAAATTTCCTGATGGCCATTACCCATGAACTGAAAACGCCTATCGCTTCTATCAAATTAATGTTGCAAACGATTTCTTCGCGTAAACTGGAACAAGAACAAATTCAAGATTTATCAAAAAAAGCCATTGACGATAGTGACCGACTCAATCAGCTAGTGGAGAATATTCTCATTGCCACCAAAATTGATGAGCGTTTGTATTTACTTAATAAAGAAGAAATTTCTTTAAATCACCTCATTGAAAAACTAATTTCAAATTCGGCTTTTCAAAAAACTCATTCCATTATTTTTTTTGTGAAAAACGACAGCGAAATTTTACTTAATGCTGATACCAGCGGTATGATTTCCATCATTACCAATCTTTTGGAAAATGCCATTAAATATTCACCCGAAAGAAGTGAAATAACTATTTCCTTAACGGAAGAAAATAAGATTGTTAGTCTTTCTATTGCCGATACAGGTGAAGGAATTCCCGATGAAGAAAAAGAAAATATTTTTGTGAAATTTTACCGTATTGGTAACGAAAATACACGCAAAAAAAAGGGAACCGGACTAGGACTCTTCATCGTGAAAAATTTAGTGCTGCTGCACAATGGGTCTATTGAAGTGAAAAATAATTCACCGAAAGGGACTATATTTGCGCTTCAATTTCCGAAAAATTAAATTCAAAATTTATGTCTAAAAAAGTTGCTCTTATTATCATGGATGGATGGGGAAAAGGTGATCATACCAAGTCAGATGCTATATTTCATGCCTATACTCCTTTCGTTGATTCATTATATGCTAATTATCCTAACTCTGAATTAATCACCAGCGGTGAAGAAGTGGGTTTGCCTGAAGGACAAATGGGGAACTCTGAAGTAGGGCACTTAAATATTGGTGCAGGACGCGTAGTTTATCAGGACTTAGTGAAAATAAATGTTGCCGTTCGCGACAAATCTTTTTTCTCTCATCCTGTGCTAAAAGCAGCTTTCAAAGAAGCAAAAGACAAAAATAAAGCAGTGCATTTTTTAGGATTACTTTCTGAAGGTTGTGTGCATTCTTCTCAAAAACATTTGTACGCTTTGTGCGACATGGCCACTACCGAAGGCGTGAAAGATGTATTTATCCATGGCTTTACCGACGGGCGTGATGTAGATCCTAAAAGTGGAATCGACTATGTAGAACAACTTCAAAAATACATCAAAAACACAACGGCGAAAATTGCTACGCTTTGCGGAAGATATTATGCAATGGATCGTGACAAACGTTGGGATCGTGTGAAATTGGCTTACGATTTATTGGTGCACGGAAAAGGTGAGCATTTTGCCGATCCGGTAGAAGCAATGAAAGCATCGTACGCTAAAAATGAAACCGATGAGTTTGTTAAACCTACTGTAATTACTAATGCGACCGGACAACCCACTGCCACCATCAAAGAAGGTGATGTAGTAATTTGTTTTAACTTCCGTACCGATCGCTGCCGTGAAATTACTCAGGCTTTAAATCAACAGGATTTTCATGAACAAAACATGTTCAAATTGAATTTGTATTATGTAACGATGGCACGTTACGATGAGTCGTTCAAAGGTGTGCACGTAATTTACGAAAAAGACAATTTGACCATGACTATGGGAGAAGCTTTGGAGAAAGCACATAAAAAACAAATTCGCGCTGCCGAAACAGAAAAATATCCGCATGTTACTTTCTTCTTCTCGGGCGGAAGAGAAGAACCTTTCAAAGGTGAACTGCGCATTATGGCTGCATCACCTAAAGTAGCCACTTATGATTTACAACCGGAGATGAGCGCTCAGGAATTAACCGATAAAGTTTGTGCTGAATTGAAAAAAGGAGAAGCTGATTTTCTTTGTTTGAACTTCGCTAACCCTGATATGGTAGGCCACACTGGTGTTTATGAAGCTGTAGTAAAAGCTGTTGAAACGGTAGACACTTGTGTAAAACAAGTAGTAGAAACAGGTTTGCCAAACGGTTATTCTTTCATCATTATTGCCGATCATGGTAATGCCGATTATGTAATTAACCCTGATGGTTCTCCCAATACTGCCCACACTACCAATCCGGTTCCATGCTTCTTAATCGACAATGATTATACAGACATTAAAGATGGAAAATTAGGCGATATTGCTCCCACTATTTTGAAGATGATGGGCGTTGAG
The DNA here is from genome assembly GCA_023251075.1 of Flavobacteriales bacterium. Classification (GTDB taxonomy): domain Bacteria; phylum Bacteroidota; class Bacteroidia; order Flavobacteriales_C; genus JAHEZL01. The sequence continues at coordinate 3,318 of JAHEZM010000034.1, forward strand.
ATTCCGAAGGATATGACGGGGGAGATATTGGTGTAAAACCACAGAATCTCTACCCTACCACCACCAAATGGTATTTCTTTTTGCCGTTTTGCAACAACAAATATTTGGTGCTGATTAAATCGTTTAAGTCAACTTTTTTGCTTTCGTCGGCTTTCGTTTTATTTACTGAAATAGCATTCCCTTGAATGCTTCTTCGGGCCTCTCCTTTCGACGCACATAAACCAGTTAAATCAGAAAGTAAATCGATAATAGAAATTCCTGTTGCCAATTGATCTTTGCTTAAAGTACTTTTAGGAACATCGGAAAAAACCGATAACAAATCTTCCTCGCTTAAAGATTGAAGCGTTTCTAAAGTTCCTTTTCCAAAAAGAATCTCTGATGCTGCAATCGCTTTATTGTAATCTTCTTCTGAATGAACAGTGATGGTTACCTCTTTTGCCAATGCTTTTTGTAAGGCACGCATTCCCGGTTCTTTAGCATGCTCCTCAGCAAGTGCATCAATCTCTTCTTTCGATTTAGTAGTAAATATTTTCATGTAACGCAATGCTTCATCATCGGCAACATTTAACCAAAACTGGTAAAACTGATAAGGTGAAGTTTTCTTTGCATCTAACCAGATATTTCCTCCTTCAGATTTTCCGAATTTTGTTCCATCAGATTTGGTGATTAAAGGCGTAGTAATGGCAAAAGCTTCGCGGTCGCTTTTACGACGCACTAACTCGGTACCGGTAGTAATATTTCCCCATTGATCAGAACCACCCATTTGCAACTTCACGTTATGTTTTTCATTGAGGTAGAAAAAATCATAACCTTGAATCAACTGGTAAGAAAACTCAGTAAATGAAATTCCACTCTCCATTCTATTCTTCACAGAATCTTTCGCCATCATATAAGAAATGGTGATATTTTTTCCCACATCGCGCAAGAAATCCAACAAAGAAAAATCTTTAAACCAATCGTAATTATTTACTATTTGCGCAGAGTTTGCTCCGCTATTGAAATCTAAAAATTTCTCTAATTGTTTTTGAATACAGGCCTGATTGTGTTTCAAAGTAGTTTCATCTAAAAACTTTCTTTCTGCTGATTTACCTGATGGATCACCCACCATACCAGTTGCTCCGCCCACCAGGGCAAAAGGTTTGTGACCGCATCTTTGTAAGTGCTTCAACAACATAATGGCCGCTAAATTTCCCACATGCAAAGAATCGGCGGTTGGATCAAAGCCCACATAAGCCGAAGTCATTTCTTTTTGCAGTTGCTCTTCTGTTCCCGGCATAGTGTCTTGCAACATGCCTCGCCATTTTAATTCTTCAATAAAATTCATGTGTTTAATTTTTAGCAAGTACAAAGATAGAAGAATTGTTATCTTCGCCTCAAAGGAATTTCATGAACTTTATAACAGGTGGAACAGGATTGTTAGGCGCTCACCTTCTCTTCAATTTAGTAAGCAGAGGGGAGAAAGTTCGTGCTTTAAAAAGAAGTAACAGCAACCTGAAAACAGCAGAGAATATTTTTAAATTTTATGCGCCACAAGAAAATCTATTTTCTAAAATAGAATGGGTGGAGGGCGATGTACTCGATATTCTTTCTTTAGAGGAAGGAATGAAGGATTGCGACTTTGTTTACCACTGTGCGGCAACGGTTTCTTTTGCCAAAAAAGATAAAGAACAAATGTTCAAAATCAATATTGAAGGCACCACCAATGTGGTGAATGTTGCTTTAAAACTCAATATCAAAAAGCTATGTCATGTTAGTTCTACTGCGGCTTTAGGAGGATCAACAGAAGACGGAAAAATAACCGAAGAGAAATTGTGGGAAGAAGAAAAAGATCGTTCTAACTATGCCTTCAGCAAGAAATTTTCAGAAATGGAAATTTGGCGGGGAATTGAAGAGGGACTCAATGCAGTAATTGTAAATCCAAGTGTAATTATTGGTGCGGGTGATGAACAAAAATCAAGTGGTGCTCTTTTCCAGAAAGTAAAAAAAGGATTGAAATATTACACCCATGGAATTAATGCTTTTGTGGATGCACGCGATGTTGCTGAAGTAATGATTCAGTTGATGAAAGGAGAATATCAATCACAACGGTATTTAGTTTTTAGTGAAAATGCTTCTTTCAAAGAAATATTTGAACAAATAGCCGATGGAATAAAACTAGCTCCCCCCACAAAAGAAGCCAAACCATGGATGGCAGCAATACTTTGGAGAGTAGAGGGAATAAGAAGTTTTTTATTTGGTTCGGAGCCCTTAATCACCAAAGAAAATGCAGAATCCGCTTTTAGAAAAGCATACTATTCCAATGAAAAAATCAAAAAGGAGTTGGGCTTTGAATTCAGAACAGTGAAAGAATCAATAGCTGATGCAGCGAAATTTTATCGTTGATAATTACGTCTTCTCACCCTTTGTTCCTGATCGAAATTTAAAATTGCAACAGCCAGTTGACCATAGGCAGGGTCCTTTTCTCTCAACCATATCAACGCAGTTTCATTATCTCTACATGCATCTAAAACAGCAGCCCATTCTAAATCCTGATACTTTAAAAAATAATCAATGCTGGTTTGAAAATCTTCCAAAAAAGCAATAGCGAACATGTACAATTTATCGAAAGAAAAACTCTTCAGCCAATCCAATGCTTCATCATCATTTTTAGTAATTACATCTGCCACTGCGGCTAATTCTTTACAATGATCAGTGAGCCATAGAAAAGAGGATTCATTGCCATTGATAAAATCGGCCAAATGCAAAATTTGCTCACTGCTATAGTCCTTCGAATTTTTAAGCATATTCTATTTTACTTTAGTGGTATCGAATTTACCTTTCAACAAAGCATTTTGTTCGCTGAACAATTCTAAAACTCTATTGTAAGTATTTTCAAATTTTTGTGGATGGGAAGTATAATAAGTCAATGTAGAATCCCATTGCGCTTTTGATATATTGTGTTTTTTCAAAACACCCATGTAGGCACTGTACTTATTATGAACTTTGCGGTTATCGGGATAGATTTGAAATTTGGCCCCGGCATCCATCAAATGAATATCTACCAATACTTTGGCAAAAGTATTACTATCTAAAACTTCTTTGGGAATACTCTCCACTGTGGCATCAGAATTGGAAGAACAAGAAAATATACTAACCAGCAGAAGGAGAAAAAAAATAACACGCATATTTGGATTTTTCTGTTTTTTATAAATTATCAACTCTAAAAATAGGAAAATACACGTTAGCAGGTTACTTATTTTTTAATATCTTCACAGCGTAAAATTAAATTCAAATATGAGAAAGTTACTTTTATTTTCTTTTTTAGTGGCGGCCACATTTTCTTTCAATCAGGTAAGTGCGCAGTGTTACAAAGGAAATTGCTATGAAGGACAAGGAACGTTTAAATACCCCAATGGCGATCAATATGAGGGACAGTGGAAAGCAGGAAAACCTAACGGTTATGGCAAATATCTTTTCGCAAATGGAGATCATTACATTGGAAACTTTGTTTTAGGAAAAAGAAGTGGATATGGAATTTACACCTGGGCCAATCGTGGTAAATATGAAGGCACATGGAAGGAAGATAAAAGAGACGGAAGAGGAAAATTCACCTGGGCAAACAATACCAGCTACAATGGTATATGGTTAGCTGATCAGATTATGAATATGGATGTTTTTACAACAACCGATACACAATCTAAACCGGTAGAGAATTAAGACCTGAAAAATAATAATTGATTACCAGTGGCTCCATTAATAATGGAGCCATTTTTATATACTACATTTCCATTTACCAATGTAGCAGAAACCTGCGCAGAAAAAGTATAACCATCAAAGGGACTCCAACCACATTTATACAGAATATTTTCTTTACTAACTGTCCACGGTTTATTCATATCCACCAATACCAAATCAGCCCAATATCCTTTTCTGATAAATCCTCTTTTTTCTACTTGTAAGCAAATAGCCGGGGCGTGACACAATTTCTCTACCGCTCGCTCTACTGTTATTTTTCCTTGCTTTACAAACTCTAGCATAGCTACCAAAGAATGTTGCACCAACGGTCCGCCAGAGGGAGCTTTTAAATAACCACTTTGTTTTTCCTCTATTGTATGTGGAGCATGATCCGTGGCAACAATATCAATATGATTATCCAGCAAGCCTTTCCAAATTGCCGCTCTATCTTTTGCTGTTTTAACAGCAGGATTCCATTTAATCCATGGCCCTTTCGTTTTATAATCTTCATCAGAAAACCAAAGATGATGAATACATGCTTCTGCAGTAATTCTCTTTTTCTCCAGAGGAATATCATTGGTAAACAATCCCACTTCAGAGGCCGATGAAATATGCAATATATGTAAACGGGTACCGTGCTTTTTAGCCAAGGCTACAGCCATAGATGACGACTTATAACAAGCCTCTTCGCTTCTAATAAGAGGATGGGCTTCAAAGGGAATATTTTCTCCGTATTTAGCCTTGTATGCTTCCAAATTCGACTTCACTGTTTGCTCATCTTCACAATGAGTGGCAATCAACAATTTTGTTTTTTTGAATATTTCACTGAGCACATGAGTATCATCCACCAACATATCTCCGGTGGAAGAACCCATAAAAATTTTCAACCCAGCAGTAATCTTTGGATCGGCAGCCAACAACTGATCAATATTATGATTCGTTGCACCCAAAAAAAAAGAATAATTGGCAATACTGTTTTGAGCAGCGATATCGAATTTTTTCTCTAATTCTTCAATAGTTGTAGTTTGTGGATTCGTATTAGGCATCTCCATGAAAGAGGTTATACCGCCTGCCACTGCAGCTCTCGACTCTGAATAAATATCAGCTTTATGAGTTAAGCCTGGTTCGCGAAAATGAACCTGATCATCGATTAAACCTGGAATAATTAATTTTCCTGTAGCGTCAATCACCTCAATATTAGCATCGCCTATCGGAACATTATCCCCCTCAAAAACCTCTTGAATTTTACCATCTTCAATGAATACACTTCCTACAAACGATCTTCCTTCGTTTACAATGGTTCCGCTCTTAATGAGTGTTTTCATTTGCTTGTTTATATTTTGTAAACCAAGATTTTATTTTCATCATAAATACCCCCACGAATGCTTCCTTAATAATTCCTTTGCTCATTTTAGAAGCACCTTGAGTTCTGTCTTGAAAAATAATAGGCACTTCAACAATTTTAAAACCATGTTTCCACGCTCTGAATTTCATTTCAATTTGAAATCCATAACCTATTAACTTTATTTTATCTAATTCAATAGTTTCTAAAACTCTTCTTTTGTAGCATTTGAATCCGGCCGTAGTATCACGAATAGTCATTCTTGTAATCATTCTCACGTAAGCAGAACCATAGTAAGAAGTAAGTACTCTCGACATAGGCCAGTTCACCACATTCACCCCCGTAATATATCTTGAGCCAATAGCTAAATCAGCACCCTCTACACAAGCCTGACGCAAACGCAAAAGATCATCGGGATTATGAGAAAAATCGGCATCGATTTCAAAAATAAGATCATACTTATTTTCCATTGCCCATTTGAAACCATGAATATAAGCGGTTCCTAAACCTTGTTTCCCTGAACGTTCCTTCAAATGCAAGCGACCAGAAAATTCTTTTTGTAAATTTTTTACAATGTTTGCAGTGCCATCAGGTGAACCATCATCAACAATTAACATGTGAAAACCCACTTCATAGCTCATTACCTTTCTGATAATGTTCTCTATGTTTTCAATTTCATTATAGGTGGGTATGATTGCTAAACTTTCAGGCATTATTATAATTATAAGTGCGTTAAATTAGTTGTTTTTGAGGAATTTTCGCACAACATTTACAAATTCTTGGGGTTGCTCTGCATGCACCCAATGACCGGCCCCTTTCATCGTTTCCATTTTCATGAGCGGAAATTTCTCAAGCATCAAATCTATATCTTCCTCTAAAACATAATTAGAATTTCCTCCACGTAAAAATAAAGCGGAATTAGAAAATTCTGCTTTTTCTGGCAATGCTTCTCCAATATTTTCTATCTCTTTGGTAAGGTCTTTTAAATTAAATTTCCAGGTGAAAGATTCACCACTCTCTCTTTTCAAATTTTTCATCAACCACTGCACCACACCCATATCATTTAACTGATCCATCAATTGTTTTTCAACCTCTTGTCGGCTCGATACTTTTTCTAAATCCACCGCATTCAATGCATTTAAAACCGATTGATGGTGTTGGGGATAATATTTTGGACCAATGTCCACCACTACCAATTTATCAACTAATTTTTCGTTTTCACAGGCAAAAAACATAGCGATTTTTCCTCCCATAGAATGACCTAAAACGTGAGCCTTCGATATTTTATGTTCTTGAAAAAACTGCTGTAAATCCTCGCTCATTTCAGCATAACTATGCTTGGAATGGTGCTCACTTTTTCCATGATTTCTAAGATCAATTATATAAACCTGATATTCATCCGACAATTCTTTTGCGATACCTTGCCAATTATCAAGGGATCCTAAAAATCCATGCAAAATGATCAAGGGCTGACCTTGTCCTAAAACCTTATAGTTAAGAACCATGACGTAATTGACGCAAATAAAGTTGAATGGTATTTTCTAATCCGAGATACAAAGCATCGGCAATTAAAGCATGACCGATAGACACTTCTTGTAAATTTGGAATTTGCTCAGAAAAGTACTTCAAGTTTTCTAAACTTAAATCATGTCCAGCATTCAATCCCAAACTACATTCCTTTGCTTTAGCTGCTGCTTTCACATAGGGTTCAATCGCTTTTTCTCTATTGACTTTATAATGGGTAGCGTATTCTTCGGTGTACAATTCTATTCTGTTGGCACCTGTTTTTGCTGCCCATTCAATTTGAGCCAACTCGGTTTCCATAAAAACAGAAGTTCTGATGTTGTGTTTAGTGAACTCTTTTATTACTTCTTCTAAAAAACTAAAATTCTTTTTGGCATCCCAACCCGCATTAGAAGTTAAAGCATTAGGAGGGTCGGGTACCAGGGTAACTTGGTCGGGCTTCACCTCTATCACCATTTTCATAAAATCGGTAGAAGGATAACCTTCAATATTGAATTCGGTGCCTACTACTTTTTTAAGTGCATACACATCGGAATAACGTACATGTCGCTCATCAGGACGCGGATGCACAGTAATGCCCTGCGCACCAAAACGCTCAGCATCAAAGGCTACCTGAATTAAATCGGGCACATTTCCTCCTCTGGAATTTCTTAGAGTAGCTACCTTATTTATATTAACACTTAATCTTACCATGATAAATTGCGTATGGTATGCAAAAGTAAAAAATACTACCTTAGCGCCCACATTAAAAATAGATTATTCTGTGTTAGCTCAAGATTTAATTACATACGACCTTCCATTTCTTAAACCTCAAGATTCGGGAGATACTGCTTTGTCTTTGATGGACGAATTTCGAATTTCTCATATCGCTATTGTAAAAGAAAGCGAATATTGCGGACTTTTATCTGATAAAGACATCTTCGATTTTTTTGAAGATACCAGTGAAGAAATTAAAAATCAAAAACTATCGTTGATGCGCCCTTTTGTGCGTGCCGACAATCATATTTTTGAGGTAATCAAAATTATGGGAGAAGCACGAATTTCAGTTATTCCTGTGTTAGACGATAAGGATGTTTACTGCGGATCTATTCTTTCACAAGATTTAGCTTATAGTTTTTCTAAATTCATTTCATCGAATGAACCAGGAGGAGTGATTGTTTTAGAGGTAAATATCAACGATTATTCTTTGTCACACATAGCCCAGATTGTTGAATCAGATAATGCTAAAATTCTTAATTGTACTACTTCTACCCCAGCCGATTCCATGAAATTGGAAGTAGTTTTAAAAATCAATATTATAGACCTTTCTCGTATTATTCAAACTTTCACCCGCTTTAACTATACTATTAAAGCGAGTTATCACCAAAGTACTTTCGACGAAGATCTTCAACGACGTTTTGATTTATTCATGAATTATCTCAACATGTAAGAATGAGGTGTTTTTTGGCTTTCACTGCGATTTTTCTTTTAAACTATTGCACTGTTACTGCTCAGGATACCACCTATATTCTTAATGAAATTGAAATTGAAGGGAATAAAACCACCAAAAAATACATCGTTGAAAAAGAATTAACCTTTAAAAAAGGTGATATAACAACGATTTCTGATCTGAATCTTAAAATCACACAATCAAAAAAGAATTTAATCAACACATCTCTCTTCCACTTCGTTGATGTTGAATTAAGTACCACGGGAAAACTGGTTAATCTTAAAATAAAACTCAAAGAACGTTGGTATACCTGGCCAAAACCAATTTTATTAGGAGAAGACCGGAATGTATTCGATTGGCTACAATACAGAACTTTCGACCGCTTTAGTTATGGTTTGTTTTTAAATCGATACAATTTTAGAGGGCGGCAAGAAACCATTCAACTGAAATTGAAATTTGGTTACTCTCAGGAATTGGGTTTGTTGTATAAAATACCCTATCTGATTAAAACCAAAAATCATGGATTAACCTTTTCATTTCTTGCAGTTCAACGTCATGAAATATATTATAAGAGTATCAACGACAAAATCACCTATTACAAAAATCATGATGCCATCATGCGTAATGAATTCAACGCTTTTATAGAATACGTTTACCGCTTTCATTTTTACAACCAACATATTTTCAGAGCCGATTTCGACCAGGTAAAAGTAGGCGACACTATTGTTTCGAAAGCGGAAAACCCCAATTACCTTATCAATGGAAGAAATAATGCAAAATACTTTTCTTTAAAATACATGTACAAAATTGATAAACGAGATTCAAAAAATTATCCTTTAAGCGGCTACGATATTGAAGCTGAAATAAAAAAATACGGATTGAACCTTTCTGCCAATGAAATCAATACTTTGTCTTTTATCTTTCTTGCTGAAAAATTTGGAAAAATAAACAACCGTTTCTATTACGGAGGAGGATTGAAAACAAGATATTTCACCACCAGCACCACCCCATTTTATATTGCAAGAGGATTGGGTTTCAATAACGACTATGTAAGAGGATATGAACCCTATTTAATTAGCGGAAATAATTTCGTGGTGGCTAAATCGAACATTAAATGGCAAATATTTAAACCCAAAATATTTAAAGTACCTTACCTGAAATGGGATAAATTCAACACCATTCCCTATGCTATTTATCTTACTAGCTATGTAGATGCTGGTTATATTCAGGATAAAACTTACACCACACAAAATAATTTGGCCAATAATTTTTTGATAGGTTATGGTATGGGACTAGATTTCGTGAGCTATTACGATACTGTTTGCAGGGTAGAATTTTCTACAAATAAAAAAGGACAATCGGGGATTTATGTTAGCTTTATAGCACCTATTTAATTAGAAGCATTAAATTAATAGTATGAAACTGGCGATTTTTGGTAAAGAGTATAATGAGGAAAAGAAAAATATCATTGAAGATTTTTTTCATTATATCAATGATCATAAGGAAATACAATATATGATCTATGCTCCTTTCCTATCAAAAATTGAAAATAAAATTGCCAATATCTCCCAGGCAAATACATTCACTACTAGCGAAGAATTAGAAGGAGTTGATTTTCTGTGCAGTTTAGGCGGTGATGGAACAATATTGGAATCGCTTCTTTTAATCAAAAGCAGAAAAATCCCTATTTTGGGGATTAACACTGGTCGATTGGGGTTCCTTGCCAGCATTGCTTCTAACGACACGATTACCTCTATTGAAAACATATTAAACGGCGACTATTACCTTGATGAAAGAACTTTGGTGCGACTGGTCACCAAAGACCATATTTTTGGCGACACCAATTTTGCACTGAACGAAGTAACTATTCATAAAAAAGAAACCTCATCAATGATTATTGTTCACGCTTACATCAATGATGAATACCTAACTTCTTATTGGGCCGATGGATTGATTGTATCTACTCCTACTGGCTCAACCGGTTATTCGTTAAGTTGTAACGGGCCCATTGTAATGCCCAATTCGGGAGTATTTATCATCACCCCTATTGCTCCTCACAATTTAAATATGCGACCATTAATTATTCCTGATAGCAAAAAAATAAGATTGGTTTTGGAAGGACGAGGAAACGAATTCATGGTGTCTTTGGATTCCAGGAATGCAACCGTAGATGAAAAAACAGAACTAATTATTGAGAAAGAAAGCTTCAGAGCTCAAATTTTGAGAATAAAAGGACAATCATTTGCTTCTACCGTGCGCAATAAACTCTACTGGGGTCACGACAACAGAAATTAAATTGCATTTCATTTATTACATATTTTAATTATATTTGCCTTCAGTGAAAAATAATCTAATGAGATATTGTATAGCTTTCTTAGTACTGGTGCTGTTTTCAACACAAGGTCAAGCCCAATCTTACTCAGCTTGGAAAAAAACAAGAGCCGAATTATGTTTAGGCTTAGGTGTCGCCAATTTTTTAGGTGACCTTGGAGGTGCTAACCAAATTGGTACAGATTATTTTGCCGATTTAGAGATGAATACTACCAGACCCGCTCTTACAATGGGTTTACGTTATAAATTAGACCCTCATCAGGCCCTTTATGGTGGTTTTGCCTGGGGAATGGTTGCCGGTGATGATAGATTAACACAATGGCCTGACAGAAATGGCCGCCAGTTACAGTTCCGTTCACATATCTTGGAACTAGGTATTAGATATGAATTCTTAGTAGTGAAAGAGCGTGTGGGTCACATTTACAAATTGAAAAATATTAAAGGTCAAAAACGTTTGGGTATTTATCCTTATGGATTTATTGGTATTAATGGTTTTTATTTCGATCCTCAGGGGAAAGATGCCAGCGGAAACTGGGTAGGACTAAGAAAATACAACACAGAAGGTCAGGGTGTTATTCCAACAAGAAGACCTTATAGCCCTATAGGAATTTCAATTCCTTTTGGTTTTGGATTCAGAAGAGCAATCGACAAAAGATGGATGTGGGGGATTGAATACGGTTTAAGAAAAACATTCACTGATTATATTGATGATGTAAGTACTACCTATTTCGATAATGCTACAATCTCTAGCTACTATGGCCCAACGGCAGCATATGTTGCTGATCCAAACAACGGAGCTAACGAGCATTATGTAGCTGGTCAACAACGTGGAGACCCTACAGATAACGATGCCTATATGTTTTTTACCGTAACCGTAAGCTATAAGCTTAAAACAGGTAGAAATGGTGTTTGGAAATTCTAGTAGAATTTTCTTTTTCACACAATCAATTCATCTTGTTTTCGTTAGTATTCAGTAACTGTATTTGGTGTGTTTATAAAAAAACTCTGTTTAGTTATTGTCTTAACGCTGTTTTCCCTTACAGGGATTGCATCTCCTAACATTCAGCCTTATAACGAAATTGGATTTTTTATTGGAAGCTCTTATTATCTGGGAGAATTAAACAAAAAACATTTTCCTGTTAACATAATGCAGCCCGCTGGTGGTTTGCTCTACCGACACAACCTGAATGGCCATTATTCTTTCCGTTTTTTTGGAAACTATACAGAAATAAAAGGTTATGATTCTTATTCCAACAACGACTTTGAGAAAAACCGAAACCTCTCCTTTAAATCAATGATCATAGAAGCCGGAGCCCAACTCGAATTTAATTTTTATGAATTTGCCTTAGTAAAAGATGCCCGAAGAATCATTACACCTTTTGTATTTGGAGGCATCAATTACTTTTACTTTAACCCTCAGGCAAACAATGGCTCAGGTTGGGTTGATTTACAACCCTTAGGTACCGAAGGGCAGGGTACTTCAAAATACGGCGATAGAAAAAAATACATCCGGCACCAGATTGCGGTACCAGTTGGTTTGGGTTTAAAATTTAAGATTAAAAGATTTGCTTTTACTACCGAATGGGGGATTAGAAAAACCTTCACCGATTATATTGATGATATAAGTACTACTTATGTTGATCCATCAGTATTAGGCGGTCAGGCAGCTCAACTCGCCAATCGATCTCAAGTACCCAGCAATAAAATAATCGACAAACAAAGAGGTGATGCCAGTAACAAAGACTGGTATGTATTTACAGGCTTAACCATTTCTTTCAACATAAATAAAGAAGCGGTTTGTCCCGACTTTAGAAGCAAATAACCCTAAAAAGAACCTCTTGTTTTAGAAAAATAAACTACATTTACACCCTCTTAAAAATCCTTGATAATTAATGTCTTTGCTAGAGAAAATAGATAAAAATAATGTTCCAAAACATGTGGCAATAATCATGGATGGAAATGGGCGTTGGGCAAAAAAGCAAGGAAAGCTTAGAATCTTCGGACATAAAAATGGAGTTAAAGCAGTGCGTGCCTCATTGGAAGCAGCAGTAAAAAGTGGAGTTCGAAACCTAACGTTGTATGCTTTTTCTACAGAAAACTGGAACCGTCCGCAAATTGAAATCAATGCCTTAATGGAGCTTTTGGTAGATACGATCAATAGCGAAACGAAAACATTAAACGAGAATAAGATTCGCTTGTATGCCATTGGTAACTTGGAATCTTTACCCAAAAAATGTCAGAAAAAATTACAGGAAGCGATTGACAATACTGCTCAAAACGATAAACTCAATTTAATTTTAGCATTGAGCTATAGCTCTAAATGGGAGATTACCGATGCAATCAAGAAAATTTGTAAAGATGCAGTAAGCGGTAATATCAAAACAGAAGAAATTACAGAAAATACTTTAAGTCAGTATCTAAACACCAGTAAATTTCCTGATCCTGAATTGATGATTAGAACAAGTGGTGAACAAAGAATCAGTAACTTCTTATTGTACCAATTGGCCTACGCTGAATTATATTTTACAGAAACATTATGGCCCGATTTCAGAGAAGAAGATTTCTATTCGGCGCTGTTGAACTACCAACAAAGAGAAAGAAGATTTGGTATGACTAGCGAACAAATTACACAGTAAACATGAAGTATTTTAAAATAATCATTCTTTTCCTACTACCATTCTCAGTTTTTGCTCAAGAGCCCGAAGATTCCTATTTACACCCACGAGAATATATCATCGATAACATCATTCCTAAAAACAATCAGGCTATTGAAGATTATACCATTATTTCCTGGTCGGGATTAGAAAAAGGCGGTCGCCTACGCTGGCCCGGTGATCAAATTTCAGTAGCCATTAAAAAACTTTGGAACCAAGGGGCTTTCGATGACATTGAGTTTAAATATGAAATTGTAGAGGGTAATAAAATTGTGCTTTATATCTACGTTAAAGAGCGTCCCAGATTAAAGTCTTTCAGTATTATCGGTGTAAGAAAAACGCCTAAAAAAGAAATCATAGAAAAAATAAATTTGCAGAAAGACCGTCCGGTTACCCCCAACCTAATAGCTACTACAGAAACACTTATTAAACGCTACTTTGAAGAAAAAGGAAGAGCAAATTGTGAAGTTCAAATCACACAAATTATCGACTCTGTTGATGCCAGTAAAGTATATCTTAAAATAAATATCGATAAGGGAGAGAAAGTAAAAATTCAAGACATTATTTTCAGCGGAAATATTGCCTTAGGCGATGCTAAACTTAGAAAATTAATGAAAGAAACCAAGCGCTATCGCTGGTGGAATGTATTTAAAGATGGTGCCTTCTCGGAAAAAGATTACACTACTGATTTAGCCACTATCATTAGCAAATACAACGAAAAAGGTTTTCGTGATGCCCGAATTGTAAGTGATTCTGTAATCAAGTTAAATCCTAGCAGGAAATTAATTAAAATTCAAATCGACGAAGGAACTAAATTCTATTTCAGAAATATTAATTGGGTGGGAAATACCAAATACAGTACTGAAGAATTGAATAGAATTTTAAATATAAAAAGAGGTGATGTGTACAACATGCAAAACCTGAATAGCAAGTTGATGATGGATGCTAACGGACAAGATGTTAGTTCGCTTTATTTAGATGATGGCTATTTATTCTTCAACATAAATCCTAAAGAAACCAAAATTGAAGGAGATTCTATCGACATTGAAATTCGCATTTACGAAGGAAAACAAGCGCGAATTAGAAATGTAACCTTGGTTGGAAACACCAAAACCAGCGACTATGTCGTAATGCGTGAAATAAGAACTAAGCCAGGTGATTTGTTTCGTCGTTCCGATATTATTCGTTCTCAAAGAGAGTTGGCTCAGTTGAAGTATTTCAACCCAGAGAAAATGGCCGTAAACCCAAAACCAAATCCTGCTGATGGAACGGTAGATATTGAATATGTTGTAGAAGAACAGCCTTCCGATCAGGTAGAGCTTTCTGCAGGTTATGGCGCCAATCGATTAATTGGAACATTGGGTTTATCGTTCAATAATTTTTCTACCAAAAGAATTTTGAAAAGGCAGGCTTGGACTCCCCTTCCATCGGGTGACGGACAAACCCTAAGCATTCGTGCACAATCTACCGGATTAAATTACCAAAGCTATAATCTGTCATTTATAGAACCTTGGTTAGGCGGTAAAAAACCAAACTCCTTAAGTGTGTCGTTTTCGCATTCCCGAATCAATACTTTCAACTCTGCTATTTCTCTATTAATCCCTTCCGGTCACTATTATTCAACTACGGGTACGGTGGGTTACGGACAAAGATTGAAATGGCCTGATGACTTTTTTAGCTGGAATCACTTTTTCACTTATCAACATTATGATATTTTTAATTACAGCGGGGCTACAATTCCTTCCGGACAATACAACGCGTGGTATTATAAAATGTTGATTTCAAGAAATTCAATAGATCAACCTATTTACCCAAGAAGTGGATCAAATATCAACTTCACTTTCCAGGTAACACCTCCTTGGAGTAAAATTAGTCCGGATATGGCAAAACGTTTAAATCTACTTGAATACTATAAAATAAAATTCCAGGCAGAATTTTACCACAAAATAGTGGGTAACCTGGTATTGTACAGTAAAATGAACTTTGGTGTTTTAGGCAGATACAACGCTGCAAGTCCTTATACAAGTTTTGAACGTTTCTATTTAGGTGGTAGTCCTATGTCGTACAACATCGACGGTAGAGAGGTTATTTCCTTAAGAGGTTATACTGCTGATTATGGTACCAATGGCGTAACGCCAAAAGATGGAGCTGTTGCAGCAGTAAAATACACTATGGAATTGCGTTACCCTGTTTCTTTGAATCCAAGTGCAACTATTTATGCATTAGCTTTTGCGGAAGCAGGAAGAG
This sequence comes from Flavobacteriales bacterium, assembly GCA_023251075.1. Lineage (GTDB taxonomy): Bacteria > Bacteroidota > Bacteroidia > Flavobacteriales_C > JAHEZL01. The sequence continues at coordinate 18,559 of JAHEZM010000034.1, forward strand.
GTTGGTCGAATGTGCGTTTAATGAGTCCCTTTGAACCAAGAAAATCGGTAGGTGCCGGTGTAAGAATTTTCATGCCTATGTTTGGTTTATTAGGTGTTGATATTGGTTATGGTTTCGATAACATCAACGGCATTAAACCTTCTCCAGGCTGGCAACCAACATTTATGCTGGGCTATAGTATGAGTAACTGGTAATTGGAATGGCTTTTGTAAAATGATATTCAACTTTATAATAATATAATTAACTTCGGCGCAGAAAATGAGACACTTACTTTTCATAGTAGCTTTCCTCGGAATACTTTCTGTTAATGCTCAAACGGCATCGAAAGTAGGCTGTGTTGATACCAAATACATCTTCTCAAAAATTCCCGAGTACCTATCTGCAGAAACTAAACTGAAAGAACTAAGCAGCACCTGGGAAAAAGAAATTGCAATAAAAAAATCGAGTATTGATCAACTACACCGAAATTTTGAAGCCGATAAAATTTTACTTTCATCGGAAATGAAAATCAAGAAAGAACAAGAAATTACCAGCGCTGAAAAAGAATTGATTGAGTTGCAAAACAAATATTTCGGAGAAAACGGAGAGCTTTTTAAAGAAAGAGAAAAATTAATAAAACCTATTCAGGATAAAGTATTCAAAGCAATAAAAGACTATGCTGAAAGCAAAAGCTATTCTGTAATTCTGGATAGATCCAGTGATCTTTCAGTATTGTATGTAAACAGTAAAAATGAAATAAGCAACGATATATTAAAACAACTCGGATATTCTAATTAATCTAAACCATATGAAAACGTCAAAATTTTTCCTAACCCTAACTTTCGTGACGATGATTTGTGCTGCCGGATACGCGCAAAAAATGAAAATTGCTCATGTTACTACTTTAAAAATTATAGATACTATTGCTCAAATAGACTCTATCAATGTTAGATTGCAAAAAGACAAAGATTATATTGCAAGTACATTGAAAAAGAAAGAGCAAGACTATATGGCAAAAAAGAATGAAATTGAAGTGAACCGTGGAAAATGGTCGGACCTGCAAATGAAAGCTGAAATGGAAGGCTTAGCTTATATGGAACAAGACTATGGAAATTTCGCACAACAGGCAGAACAAGGCTTGCAAGAAGTTCAAATGGGTCTTTTGGCACCCATACAAGAAGAAGTTCAAAAAGCAATTGATAAAGTAGCTGAAGCTCAATTGGTAACTTATGTGATAGATAATAGTCAGGGTATTTTAGTTCATATTAGTAAAACCAATGGTGCGCATGACATGACTGAAGATGTTATAAAGGAAGTATTTGCAGCGAGAGCAGCAAAGAAAAGTGGTACAGCAGTAACCACTCCAAAAACAAGCACTCCAAAATAATTAAAATCAATCCCGAATCTTTCGGGATTTTTTTATGTCGAAAACGGAACAAGCCATAGGAATTTTTGATTCAGGAATTGGTGGACTCACCGTTGCATCAGCTATTCAAAAACTTTTGCCCAACGAAAAAATAATTTATTTCGGTGATACAGCTCACGTTCCTTATGGTGATAAATCGAGTTCTGCCATTCAATTTTATTCCGAAAAAATTGCCGATTTCTTATTGTCGAAAAAATGCAAACTAATTGTAATTGCCTGTAATACGGCTTCAGCGGCAGCAAGAAAATCAACTGCAGAACACGTAAAAAATGTTGTGGTATTGAATGTAATTGATCCGGTGGTAGATTATGTAAGCACACATTTCAATAAGTCTACCATAGGTTTAATTGGAACCAAAGGCACCATCAATTCTCGTGTATATCCGAAAGCGATTCAAAAGAAAAATTCAAAAATAAAAACCAATTCATTGGCCACTCCCCTATTGGCACCAATGATTGAAGAAGGTTTTTTCAATAACAATATTAGTAAAACAGTCATCTCCGCTTATCTCGAAAAATCTTCATTACAAAATATCGATGCTTTAATTTTGGGTTGCACACATTATCCTTTAATTCAAAAGGAAATCGAAACGGTGTACAAGAAGAAAAAACAAAAAGTAAAAATTTTAAATAGTGCCGATATCGTTGCTCAATACGTGAAAGAGTCTCTGAAACAACAAAAATTGTTAGCAAAAAAAAGTACTCCTAAACACGAATTTTTTGTTTCCGATTATACCTCTTCATTTGAAGAATCAACCAAGATTTTCTTTGGTGGAAAAGTAAAATTGAAGGAAGTAGATTTGTGGAAGAGTAAGTAGATCGAACAGGACAAACACACTCCAAACTCACTCCCACTCTTCCTATTTAAACCACCCACTATACTTCACATAATTATTCGCAATTCTATTAATCTCCCCTTCTTGTAATTTCTGATCTACCTTCTTAATAAATTTAGCAGGTACGCCGGCAAAAATTGACCCTGGTTCTACAATAGTACCTTGCGTTAAAACAGCACCTGCAGCAATAATAGAATTTTCGCCAATCACACAATCATCCATTACAATAGCTCCCATTCCTATTAAAACATTATCTTTTACAGTACACCCGTGCACAATTGCATGATGACCAATAGATACATTATTACCAATATTGGTGGGGAATTTTTGATACGTTGCATGAATACAAGCACCATCTTGCACGTTCACTTTATTACCCATTTTGATGTAATGCACATCGCCTCTTACTACTGCGTTAAACCAAAAACTACACTGATCTCCACAAACCACATCCCCCACTATTGTTGCATTTTCCGCGATATAACAATCGTTACCAAATTGCGGAGATTTTCCTTCTACTGACTTAATTAATGCCATTTTATATTTTAATTATTTTTTTGACTATTATTTTTTTGTCGTTCTCATAAATTACCAGAAAATACATTGCTGCACCCAAACTCGATAAATCCAACTTCACTGTCTCTGTAGTAAAATTAGAATATAATTCAATCAATCGTCCTTGTTCATCGTAGAGATATAATTTTTTCCCATCTACCGTTCCTATATTGATCCAAAATAAATCGCTCGACACATTTGGCGCAACATTGTATAAACCAATTTCAGGAGTTACAATTTCTACCTCTGTTAATTCAGGAACGGTACAATTCACCGTTTTATCTCCATACAGATGAACCGCTACCGCATAATCTTTTTGCAAATAATTTCCATTTAAAATAGCCTGATAGCGATGTACCATTACATAAGCCCCTTTTTTTGCATCGTTTATTGTTGTATTCCATGTTACGGTATCGGTAACATCGTTGGCGGTGGAAACAGGATTATTGTTAGCTGCTAAAGCGCTAGTCCAAAAACTGTAGGATTGCGAAGACACCGTTGATAGAGAAATATTAATGCCATATTTAAGAGTAGATCCTGGTATTACCTGAAAATGAGGAAGAGTTGGAAAAGTAGGATTCACCGTAAAATTAGTGGAAGTCTTCACCACAAAATCGGTACTGCTGCTTCCTATAATTTTTCCGCTTCGGTATTCATTAATCACCAAACAAAACGAATGACTACCTGTACCAGGTGTTAACCATGTTAATGTTCCTGTAGTTGCATCAACTGAGGTATTGATAGGAAGAGTATATTTGGTTGCAGTAGCACCATTCTCCATTCTACAATTTTGAAGGATATACACCAAACTATCACCATCGCTATCGTAAGCACCGGGATTTACAGAATAGGGTAAATTTTTCTCGGCATAAAAAATAGGATCCAACTGATATTCTACAGAATTATTGGTACAAATCCCAGCATCCCAATACACCGGAGCCAAGGCATCTACATATAATTTTACATTCGATGAATTACCATTGTTCAAATTTAAAATACTTCCACTGCGATAAGCCTCGCTCACAAAAATTCTGAAATTTCCGTCGTAAGAATAAGTGTGAGTTCCTTTGTAAATACTTTTTCTGATATTAGGATTGATCAATACTCCATTACCTGCACCATTAACTCTGGAAACCGCTTCGTGCTGATCATCTCCCCAATAAAAAACTATGCTTGGTTTATCACTATCCGCCATTTGCTCATTCTCGTAAGTGGAAACTGTTACCTCTAAAGTTCTATTGCCTAAATTTTTGTAAGAAATATTTGCTCCTAAATAATGATCGGCCTTTAGGGAAAGGGTAAAAGTGAAAAGGCAGAAGAAGAAAAGTAAATACTTCATGAATAGAAAATGAATTCCTATCAAAAATATTGTATTTACTTTGAATAAAATATCTAAACTTGATTTCAAATTGATCTTATGAAAAAAATATATCACTTAAAAACCTGTTCTACCTGTGTTAAAATTATCAAGGAAGTGAGGCCAGGCAAGGATGTTATTCAACAAGACATTAAAACGGAAAAAATTACTTCGGAACAACTAGATGCTATGGCAAAATTAGCCGGTAGCTATGAGGCTCTATTCAGCAGAAAATCGATTAAATACAGAACATTGGGTTTAGCAGAGAAAAAACTCACAGAAAAAGACTACAGAAAACTAATACTGGAAGAATACACTTTTTTACGCCGTCCGGTAAGCGTTATAGAGGGAGAGATTTTTATTGGCAATGCCAAAGCGGTAACCGAAGCCTTGAAAAAGAAGTTGAAAAAGTAAATGTCGAAAAAAGTTCTCGCTCATCTCGTTCTCATCATGGTTACCGTAGTTTACGGTAGCAATTATGTTATCATCAAGTTTGTATCACCACAGCATATAGGACCGGGCGGATTGGTGCTCATACGCACCATTATGGCCGTTGTATTTTTTTGGATTGCCGGACTTTTTGTAAATCAAAAAAAAATAGAAAAAGAGGATTGGGGTAGAATTATTTTATGTGCCATTTGCGGATCGGCCTTCAATCAATTGTGTTTCTTCCAAGGGGCAGTGAATACTTCTCCTATTGATGCCTCTTTGATCATGACCACCAATCCCATTATAGTACTGCTTTTTGCATCGGTTATTTTAAAAGAAAAGCTCACCAACAATAAATTAATAGGTATTGCTTTAGGTTGTATTGGAGCCATTTTTATCATCATGCAAAAAGAAGGATCGGCCAATGCGCCCGATCGCTTGTACGGGAATACTATGATCTTTGTGAATTCAATTTTATTCGGGCTCTACATTGTTCTTGTAAAACCCTTAATCACTAAATACGATACCATCACTTTAATGAAATGGATTTTTCTTTTGGGGATGATTATGTTGATTCCTTTCGGTTACGAAGAAATGATGGTAGTAGATTGGAATTTTTCTACAGAAGTTTGGTGGGCCTTTATCTACTCTTCGGCCATAGTTACCTTTTTGGGTTATGTACCTAATATCTTGGCTTTGCGCTGGGTTTCGTCATCGCTGGTTAGCTCCTACCTCTACGTTCAACCTATTATAGCAGCTGGTTTGGCGATACTTTGGTTAAATGAAGGGCTCTCTCCTTCGGCAATATTCGCAGCTGTGCTCATTTTCATAGGGGTGTACCTGGTGGGTAAAGAGTGAAATTATTCTTATGTTTGCTAAAAAGCAACTTACATGATTAAATCAATGACAGGGTTTGGAAAAGGCGAAGTTCGTGTTGCGGACAAGGTCATTACTATTGAAGTAAAATCGCTCAACAGCAAACAATCCGATATTTTCATGAAACTTCCTTCTGCTTACAAATCGAAGGAAATTGATTTAAGAAATATTATTTCACAATCATTAAACAGAGGAAAAATTGATTTTTTATTGAATGTAGAATCTACAGAAAATAACTCCGTTAAAATCAATAAAGAACTAGCACTTTCTTACTTCAAACAAATTCAGCAATTAGAGCCATCGGTAGGCGATAAAATGAGCGAAGAAATGATTTCCTTGATTTTGCGTATGCCCGATGTAATGAATACTGGTAAAGAAGAAATTGATGAAAGCGAATGGGAAGCTATCAAAAAAGCCACCAACAGCGCTTTAGAAAATTTAGATAAATTCAGAACATCGGAAGGAAAAGTATTAGAAGCCGACTTATTCTCTCACATCAAAAACATTGAAACATTTTTAATTCAAATCGATCCTTTAGATAAAAACCGATTGGTTAAAATTCGCGAAAAGCAAGATAAAGCAATTTCTGATTTGAAAGATGCTAACATTGATAAAAATCGTTTCGAGCAGGAATTAATTTACTATATTGAAAAGGTAGATATCAGTGAAGAAAAAGTAAGATTGAAAAGTCATTTAGATTATTTCTTCCTCACTGCAAAAGAAGAAAATCCGGGTAAAAAACTGGGTTTTATTTGTCAGGAAATAGGAAGAGAAATCAATACCATAGGTTCAAAATCGAATGATGCCGACATGCAAAAGTTGGTGGTGCAAATGAAAGATGAACTAGAAAAAATAAAAGAACAGAGTTTAAATGTCCTCTAATCAACATAAAGGCAAACTGGTTATTTTTTCTGCACCATCAGGAGCGGGGAAAACTACTATTGTTCACCATTTGTTAACGAAAGATTATAAACTTGAATTCTCTATTTCTGCCTGCACTCGCGCAAGAAGAAATGGCGAAGAACATGGAAAAGATTACTACTACATCTCTGTTGAAGAATTCAAAAAAAGTATTTCTTTAGATGAATTTGTAGAGTGGGAAGAAGTATACAAAGACAATTTCTACGGCACATTGAAAGCCGAAGTAGAACGCATTTGGAAAAAAGGACATCATGTTATTTTTGATGTGGATGTGGATGGCGGACTCAACTTAAAAAAGGCATTTGGTGATAGAGCCTTAGCCATTTTTGTAATGCCCCCTTCTTTAGATTCTCTTCGCGAAAGATTAGAACAACGCGAAACAGAAACACCGGAAAGCATTGCACGCCGAATGGGAAAAGCTCCTATAGAATTACAAAAATCGGTGCTATTTGATACGGTTATTTTGAACGATAATTTAGAAAGTGCTTTTGCAAAAGCAGAAAGTTTGGTTGAGGAGTTTTTAGGGAAAAAATGAAATTTATGAATAGGACACTAGTTCCTTCGGAGTACCTCAGGAACTAGCATCCTAAACTTCAAATTAAATGAAAAACATCGGACTCTTTTTTGGCTCCTTCAACCCCATTCACAATGGTCATATGGCGATTGCGAACTACATGTTGGAGTACACCGATATTCAGGAATTGTGGTTTGTAATTAGTCCGCAAAATCCATTAAAAGAAAAAGCTTCTCTGCTATCTGAAAACAATCGCTATCAACTAGTGTTAGAAGCCATAGAAGCTGAACCGCGATTCAAAGCATCCAGCATAGAATTCAAATTGCCTCAACCTTCATATACCATCAATACTCTGGTGTATTTGAAAGAAAAATATCCCAATACAAAATTTTCATTGATTGTTGGAGAAGACAATTTAGCAAGCTTTCACAAATGGAAAAACTACGAGCGTATTTTAGAACAATGCGATTTGCTAGTTTATCCTCGTCCGAACTGTGCTAAAACTGAATTTCATTCGCATCCCAAAGTAAAAATGATTGCTGCACCACAAATAGAAATATCTTCTAGCTTCATTAGAAAGGCCATTAAAGAAAATAAAAATGTTCAATATTTTGTGCCGGAAAGAGTATGGAAATATATGATGGATATGGGGTATTATAAATAGAAGACATGAAAAAATTATTTTATGTTTTATTTTCGATATTGGCTGCATGCAACAACAATACTTCCGAAAGATCACTCCGGAAAATTACAAAAACAGAATTGGTATCGACATTCAAAACGACCATATTTTTACTTCCAGCGGAAGCAGCGAAGCGAAAATTTCTACCAATGAAATCAAAGAAATTGCGGAGCTGAAAGACATCATCGTAATTAGATTAGATGTTACGAAAACCTTTGTTATTCCTAAAGATCAGGTGAAAGATCTGCCTGCACTTATCTCAGAATTAAAAGATTTGGCGAAAAAAGTGAAGGTGAATTATAGCGAAGAATTGAATTGGGTTTGGAAGTAAAATCTCATTTACTATGCTCGTCGGTTAATTGCCGTTGGTTTTAACCAACGGTTTAATAATTTCCCTATTAAGGCTTTAGCCAAAAAGACATGTTATTTTGGCTAAAGCCCTATTGGTTTTTTTCTCGTATCCGTCGGTTAAAACCGACGGCAATTGACTTGAAGTACTGAGTAAATCCCACTCTCAACCCTCACTCCCTCTCTTCCCCAATCATCCGCCGTATTCCATCAGATACGATTTAATAAAGGGCATTAAATCGCCATCCATTACATCTTGTACATTGGAGGTTTCGTGAGAGGTACGTAAATCTTTAACGAGCTTATAAGGATGCATCACATAGTTGCGAATTTGCGATCCCCATTCTATTTTCTTTTTATTGCCTTCAATAGCGTTTTGAGTTTCCATACGTTTGCGCAATTCTAACTCGTACAATTGCGACTTCAACATGGTTAAAGCTTTCTCTTTATTTTGGAGTTGAGAACGTGATTCCTGATTTTTAATAATGATGCCGGATGGTTTATGATGTAAGCGTACTGCTGTTTCTACCTTATTTACATTTTGTCCGCCTGCACCTCCCGAGCGAAAAGTATCCCACTCAATATCCCCTAAACTAATTTCAATATTCAAGGTATCATCTACCAACGGGTAAACATAAATCGATGCAAAAGAAGTATGTCGTTTTGCCGCAGCATCAAAAGGAGAAATACGCACCAAACGATGCACACCATTTTCGCCTTTCAAATAACCGTAAGCATATTCCCCTTCTATCTCTAACGTAGCTGTTTTAATTCCTGCACCATCTCCTTTTTGGTAATCTACTTCGGTAACTTTAAATCCTTGCTTCTCGGCATACATTTTATACATACGTAACAACATCGACGCCCAATCCTGACTCTCTGTTCCTCCTGCACCCGAGTTAATTTCCAAGATAGCACTTAGCGAATCCTCCTTACCTGAAAGCATATTTTTAAACTCCATCGCCTCCACTTTAGCCAAAACGATTTGGTAAGCAGCTTCTACCTCTGCTTCGGTAGCCTCACCCACACCAAAAAATTCCATCATCACCTGGAGATCATCGGCCATGTCTTGAGCTTCATTGTAACTCTCTACCCACGATTTTTTTATCCTGATTTCTTTGAGAATCGATTCTGCCCGTTTGGCATCATCCCAAAAGTTGGGAGCCTGTGTCTTTTCCTCCTCTTCCTGAATTTCTATGACTTTCTTATCGACGTCAAAGATATTGCTTTAACGCGCCCACGCGCTGCACAATTCCTTTATATTGTTCTGAAGTAACCATATAGTTTATTTACTTTAGCGGTGTAAAAATATAATTATTCGTGGAAAGAACAGCATTCAATAACATATTCGCACTACAATCAGGGTTGTATTGCCATATACATAACGATTTACTGGTGATTAACGATAGGGAATTCATAGAAAATCGCGATTTGAATACCGATCTTCAATCGGTAAGCAAAATGAAAATAGTGCATATCATTTTAAATGCTGCTATTACTTTTGCTATCATCATCATGACTTATATCACTGGTTTTTATCCTTTGTCTCTATTATTGTTTGTTACCATTTGGGATTTGAAAAGAGTGAAACGACAAACTATTCCGGTAATTAAAAGCGATTGTATTCCCTTAAAAAACATAGTAAACGGAAAATTCATCAGTGGGAAATTAAACTTCAATGAAATTGATTTGTTGATTAAAAATGAAGAAGGGAAAATAATGATGAAATCTCTTCGATTGTACGATAGCAAAACAGAAATTGAAAAAGCGATTACTATTTTACAAATAGCAGGAATTAAGGTTGAAAATCCTTTAGATGTAGAGCGAACTAAATTGATAAATAAACCCTTCGCCATTGTGAATGAAAATGAAAAAATTTATTTTCTCGAAGAAGAAATAGCCATTTCAAAAAATGGAATTTATCCTGAAAAAGGAGAATATGTTAATGTAAATAATTTTATGTTTATCGCCACAGAATTAGGTTTATCGGTGATGTTTGTTGCAAAAATTTACCTGATGTTTGCCAAAGGGAAATTCTTGTGGGCCGATTTTTTTGTATTGATTATGCTTTTCATTTTTATCACTCTTCCTTTATCGTTGTTTAATAAATCAACTGCGGATATCATCAGCAAGAAAGATATTTTAAACCAATCGATAGAGCAGAAAAAAAAGAAAATATTTTTGGTACTTACATTAAAAAGTGGATGGAGAATGCCGTTAACCAGAAAGATTGAATTTGAAAACGAAGAAGAAGCGAAGAAGGTATTGGAATATATAGCGGGTTAATGTTCCCGTAGGGGTGCCCCTTGCGGGTACCCAACAATATTATGGTCTGGGTACCACCCCTACGGGAAAAGATCTTCCACCATATCAATCACCAAATCACTCTCAAAACCCTTGCCCACAATATATCTTATGATTTTTCCTTTTTGATTGTATTCCGATTCTCCTTTTACTTCTTTCAATTTCTTTTTAGCCAGATGTACAATTGTTTCTTTGTACAATTTATGATCGATTTCCTCCTTGGCTTTTTTGATACAATAAGCAGAAATATTTCTTTGCTTCAATTCCATTTCAATTTTAATCCAGCCCCAATCGTTGTTCTTGAATTTACCTCGCGCGAAAGCACGTGAAAATCTTTCTTCATTTAAAAAATTAGAGGAAATTAAATCGGAAATAATTCCTTCTATATCATCACGCTGAACACCTAATTTATATAAATCATTACGCACTTCTTTCTGGCAGCGTTCCTGATAAGCGCAGTATTTCTGGGCTTTCAGCAAAGCCTGGTGGCGTGTGTATATTTTTTTAGCACTACTCATGAGGTTCAACATGCACTAACACATCGGCAATTTCCGGTAATTCTTCTTGTACTTTTTCTTTTATTCTATGTGCAATACCGTGTCCTTCTTTAACGCTAATCTGTCCGTTAACTATCACATGTAAATCTACAAAATAATGCATCCCTGTTTTGCGCACATTGCATTTTTCAGTGTCGATCACTCCATCTACTTTTTTAGAAATAATGCGCACTTTTTCAATCACCTCATCGTGTAAATGTTCATCCATAATTTCGCCCAATGCCGGACGAAATATTAAGTAGGCATTGTACAAAATAAAAGCAGAGGCAAAGAGTGCAGCCCAATCATCGGCACTTTCATAACCTTCGCCCCCAATAAGGGCTATAGAGATTCCAATAAAAGCAGCAACAGAGGTTATCGCATCACTTCTGTGGTGCCATGCATCGGCTTGTAAGGATGAACTATTGGTTTCTTTTCCTTTCTTAGATACAATGCGAAAAAAAATTTCTTTAACTAAAATAATAGCAGCTAAAACAATTAAAGTAAATGACTCGGGGGCCTCGTGCGGAGTTTCAATATTGTGAATACTTTCATAGGCAATAACAGTAGCGGAAGTAACTAAAAATCCAACCACCAAAAAAGTAATCAGAGGTTCGGCTTTCCCATGACCATATGGATGATTTGCATCTGCCGGTTTGGTTGAATAACGCAAACCAAATAACACCAATAGAGAAGAAAAAATATCTGTAGTGGATTCAATAGCATCAGCCATTAAAGCGTATGAATTGCCAAAAAAACCGGTGAAACCTTTCACCAAAGCCAAACAGGAATTACCTATGATACTTAGGTACGTTGCTTTAATGGCTTGTTGTTTTTTGCTTTGCATGTTTTAATCATTCTTCTATTTTTTCAAGTGTGGGTTGCTAACTAACTTCTCCCTTTTTTAAAGGGAGAAGTTAGTTAGCAACCCACACTGAGAAAGTTTTTGTAAAATAAATATAGGCAAGCTTTTTCAAACTTGCCTACATTGTTTATTCATTATGATAAAAATCAATTCACATCAATTTCAACTCCTTCTTTAGTGAAATATCTCATTTCAATTAAATCGTAAGAATCGAAAGATTGAACTTCAATTTTTCCACCATATTTTTTTCCTAGTTTTTTATACAAAGGATTCCAGAAGCCTTTGGTTAAGTAAGCCGCAACAAAAGGATGCACGGTTACTATCACATGAGGTTTTTTCAAATCCTGGAAAATATGTTTGATATCGGCTTCAATCTTATCCATCATAACGATAGAAGGCTGAACATGTCCTGATCCTTTACAGCTCGGACAAACCTCATCGGTTACCACATCGGTGGCAGGGCGAACGCGCTGACGGGTAATTTCAATTACACCAAATTTACTTGGAGGAAGAATGCTGTGTTTAGCACGATCATCCTTCATTGCATCACGAAGTGTGTTGAACAATTGCTTACGGTTAGCCGGATTTTTCATGTCGATAAAATCGATCACGATAATTCCTCCCATATCGCGCAAACGCAATTGTCGAGCTACCTCTTCCGCTGCCTCAAGATTCACTGCTAAAGCATTTTCCTCTTGATTCATTTCGGTTTTAGAACGGTGACCGCTATTGATATCAATAACGTGCATTGCTTCTGTATGCTCGATAATTAGGTAAATTCCACTCTTCAGAGTTACGGTTTTACCAAACGATGTTTTAATTTGACGGGCGATTCCGAAGTGTTCAAAAATGGGTAATCGATCTTTGTAATGTTTTACGATATCGATATTTTCTGGAGATTTATCCATTAAATATTCGCGTACTTCTTCGTAAACAAATTCATCGTCGACATGAATACTATTAAAAGAACTATTCAATACATCACGCAAAATAGCAGATGTACGACTTAATTCTCCTAATATTCTATCGTTGGGTTTTGCCCCACGAAGGTTATCATGAACTTGTTTCCATCTTTCTAAAACATCGGTTAAATCCTTCTCCAAATCGGCAGCCGGTTTATCGGCAGAGTTGGTACGGATAATCACCCCAAAATTCTTTGGTTTGATATTTTGAATAATCTGACGCAAACGATCTCTTTCTTTGGCATCACGAATTTTCTGAGAAACAGAAACTCTATCTGAAAAAGGAACCAAAACCAAGTATCTACCCGGAATGGAAATTTCAGAACCTATACGCGGACCTTTGGTAGAGATGGGCTCTTTAGCCACTTGCACCATTACCTCTTGTCCGGATTTAATTACCTCTGTAATAGAACCCGATTTTTCAATATCAGGTTCATTTTTGAAGTACATTAAATTACTTGTATTCTCCTTGCCCTCACGAACACGCGCCAAATATTTATTGAGCGAGCGTACTTGCGGACCTAAATCGAAGTAATGCAGAAACGCATCTTTTTCGTAGCCAACATCAACGAAGGCTGCATTTAAACCAGGAACCACTTTACGTGCTGTACCTAAGTAAATGTCGCCAACAGCAAACTTTATATCGCGTGATTCGCGATGAAGTTCAACTAGCTTTTTCTCTTTTAAGATTGCAATGACTACTTCGGAAGGAGAAGAATTGATAATTAATTCATTCACTTCTTAAATAGATTAAGGTGATACTTCGTAGAAGCTCACCGGTTACACAATATAAAACAATGTTCAATATTATTTGTTCAACGTTAACTAACATCGAACCTTAAACATTGAACTCAGACAAAAGGACTATTTCCCTTTTTTCTTGTGTCTGTTTTTTCTCAAACGTTTTTTACGTTTGTGTGTAGCCATTTTGTGACGTTTTCTTTTTTTTCCGCTTGGCATAAAATCTTTTTTTAAAGTTTTACTTTAATTGATTAATAATTTCTTGCACTTCTTTTTTCTGTGTTGAATCCTTAGTGGATTCATACAACTTAGTGAAAACAGTTTTTGCTTTCGTTGTATCTTTCAACATCAGATAAGTGTCCCCTAACTGTTTCATCACTACAGGTGATGGTTGAATTTCGGCTAGCCTTTCCAGGTAAGAAGCAGCTTTATCGTACTGGCCTGTTCTAAAACAGCCCTCGATCAAAATACCAAGTGCTCTCACATTTTTAGGATCTTCCTCCAATACTTCTTTTAGGAGTTTAATCCCTGGCATCGGTGCCTGTTGGGTTTGAATGATGACGAGTGCTTCATCAATCTTCTTATTCAACATTTGCTCACGTGTCATATCAGAATGAACTTCCGATGAACTTTTAGTGGGCAAAAAGTATAAAAGAACGAGTGCTGCAATGGCAGTGATAACTACTATAAGTTGTTTTTTGCTCATTGCGGCGATTTACTACTTCTTTTTAGAAGTTACCTTCACTTTCTCCACAAACACCTTAGCTGGTTTAAAAGCCGGGATGTTGTGTTCTGGAATAATGATGGTGGTGTTTTTAGAAATGTTTCTTCCTGTTTTTTGAGCTCTTTTTTTAACGATAAAAGAACCAAATCCTCTTAAATAAACATTGTCTCCGTTAGATACAGAAGTTTTGATGGATTTCATCATTGCCTCTACAGTTGCTTGAACTGCTACTTTCTCAATGCCTGTTTTTTCGGCAATCTCATTTACGATGTCTGCTTTTGTCATTTCGAAATATATTAAATAATTACTTTCTATTTTAGGGGCTGCGAAGTTACATTTTAAATTGATTTTACAAAAACCTTGTGCGATTTTTTTTCTTTGTAAGTCATTCAATTTTAATTATTTGTAAATGTTCTCGAAAAAAATTATTGTT
>JAHEZM010000035.1 GCA_023251075.1 Flavobacteriales bacterium
AAATGGCTTACAAATACAATCACAGAAAGCTTCAAGATAAAGGCTTTGATATCCTGTTAAAAAGAATGATAGTTGCTGTTTTGCCTTAATATGGGTCATCGCCTTTAAAAAAGGGAGAAGGAGATTAGTATCCTATTCTAAATAAAATTTGTTTTTTATTTACTTTTGAAGCTATAACTAAAACTCAATTCATGTTAAATAAATTCTCCTTAGTACTATTTTTGATCGTGCTTTTTACCAGCTCAGCTTTTTCTCAAAAATTAATTTTGCAATATGATTCAGCCGTGCAGGTAAATGAAGGAAGTGTTGTTCGTATTGGAGCAACGATGATTAAGGGTTCCGATTCTATTAAAACAAAAGGATTGCTGAAGGGCAATTTTTCGTGGAGGAAATTTAAAGTAGAAGTAAGAGGTGGAAGTTTTATTAGAGGTAAAGTTATTGTTTCAAAAAATCAAAAAGAGTTAAAGAATTTTTCTGTAGAGGTAAAAGTTACTTTAAAAAAGGATGCTTCTGTTTCCGCTTTACTTCGTATTCCTTTTTTATATTCGGAATTCAAGGAGATAGATTATACTCCTAAATTTTTTCTGCCCGATGGATCTTGGAATTTATTTCCAAAACCAACCTGTCACTCTCCACACGCTGGTAAGTCAGGGCAAGACGGATATGATGCAGCTAATCGCGATGTATATCTAGATATTATTCATGATACTGTAGCGAAGCGATCTTTGATTCAAATTAGAATAGTGCAATTTGAATCCAGTACCATTGACACATTTATAACTGATCATCTTTGTCATGTTTCTATTATCGCTGATGGAAATGATGCACGATCTGGGTGGAATGGTTCAGATGCTAAAGACAAAGCTGCAGACGAGGTTCAGAAAGATTGTCCTTGCGAAGCGGGTAACGGAGGTGATGGAGGAAATGGAGGAAATGGCGCTGAGATAAGAGTTATTTATAATATTGCTTTAAGTGATCAAATCGCTTGTTTGAAAATAAGCAATAAAGGAGGAAAAGCCGGTAGTGGTGGGAGTGCAGGAAGGATGGTAAATAATTATGTGTCGGTGGATACTTTCTTTTGTAATACGAAAGTAGCAAGGAATGGAAAAAATGGTGTGAATGGTAAAGATGGGCCACCGGTTTCCTTTATTAGAAAATAGAAGAATAACTTTGTTTTTAAAAAGTACTGACTTTTAATCTATGAGAAATTTATTGTTTTTGGTTTTGATGCTGGTGAGTGTTGTAGGGAAGGGGAATATGGCTGCACCGCCAACATATGATGGAACAAAAGTTTCAGCACCTTTTGTAAATGAATTTGTTTCAATTACTCATGAAGAAATTTTTATTAAACCTGATTCAAATTTTAATTCAGCTTTTTTTGATATTAAATATGTTATTGATGCCGATAAAGATGGCAATCAAGTACCCATGTTGTTTTATGCCATGGGATATTCAAAAGAGTTTAAAGTGTTTTTTGATGGTAAAGAGGTGGATTGTATTCCTGTTAATGATACTAGTGTTAAAGGGACTAAATTTGAACCATTTAGAAAAACGATAAACTTTACTTGGTCGGATGGAAAAGAGAGAGTTAATGTTGATTGGTATTGGAATGGAAGAAATTATGGAGCTTCATACTTATTAAATGAGTTACTTTTTTTTGAGTTAAATCTTACAAAAGGTAGTCATATCGTTGAAGTGAAATATTTTGGGAAAGCATGGCTAGAAATGGATGAATGGGTGCTTTTTCCAACACATAAATATTCGCTTTCTCCTGCTCAATATTGGAAGTCTTTTGGAGTTTTGGATGTGTATCTTGATCAATCGAATGGAGTATTTAATTTAAAAACGACTTTAGATGATAGGTATTTGCTCAATGACTCTACGCCTACTATGAAACATTGGCGATTTAATAAAATGCCAGATGATAAGGTTATTGAGATTTCTAGTTATCCCGAGCTTGATTTTTTTACCCAAATTTTGATTTGGATTACACCTCATGGATTGATGTATATTATTTTCTTTATTCTTGCTTTCTTCCACATCAAGACAATTATTGCATTCAGAAAAAATAATTTAACCAGTCGTTTTTCCTATATATCTATTATCGGTAGTTTGTTGGTTCCGTTTTTAGCAATGTGTTCCCTCCAATTTTTTTATCCATTGATTGATGATTTAATTGGTGAAAATGCAGCAGATTATCATGGGTATTATTTTTTGATTTTTGTTCTTTACCCAATTATAATGCCTGTTTACTGGCTGCTTATGACCTGGCTTGATTTAAATAGAAGGGCTAAGTATCGGGAAGCTAAAAAGAAAGAAATATAGTAGTGTTACCTATTCAAATAAATCAACTCACTCATCTTCTTCTCATCAAAAATTTCATTCGCAATATTTTGAATTTGAGTAGAAGTAATAGTGTTTATTTTTTTGTAAATTTCGCTGAGTAAATCAACGCGATCGTAGGTGACTAGGCTTTTTCCGTGAGAGAGCATAACGCCTGATCGGTTTTCATTGGCCAAAGTAATTTGTCCAATAATTTGTTGTTTAGATGCCGCCAATTGTTGTGCGTTTAATTTTTTATCGCATAGTTTTTTCAATTCTTTTTTTACCAAAGAAACAGTTTTGTCGAGTTGTTTTTTATCCGTTCCCAAGTAAATAGAAAACATTCCCGCATCAATGAATGGATTGTAATTGGCGTCGATGTTGTAAGTGAGTCCGTGTTTTTCTCTAATCTCTAAATTCAAAATAGAATTCATTGCCGGACCGCCTAAAATATTGGTCAATAAAGTCATTGCCGTTTTCTTTTCATCTTTTAAAGAATAGCAAGAGTTACCTAGTACATAATGACTTTGAGAAGTTTTTTTCTTCAACGTTTTATGGAAATTAAAGGCAGGAATGATTTTAGTTTTTTCTATTTTTTTGTTTTCTACTTTATAAGATCCAAAAGCTTTTTCGAGTTTAACTTTCAAATCTTTTTGCGAAATATTTCCTACACTACTCACCACAAAATTATTGAGTGTATAATTTTTATGCATGAATGAACGAATATCTTTTTGCGTGAAATTCTTGATAGATTCTTTAGTGCCTAAAATATCTCTCCCTATAGCATGATTAGGAAATAGTAGCCGTTCGAAATCCTCTATAATTAAGTCGCTCGGACTATCCTGGTAAGATTGAATTTCATCAACGATTACGATTTTTTCTTTCTCGATTTCTTTTTTAGGAAAGGTTGAATTGAAAAAAATATCGGCTAATAAATCTATACTGATATCGTAATGTTCTTTTAAAAAAGCGGCAAAAACACAAGTATCTTCCTTGGTAGTATAGGCATTAATTTCACCGCCTACCGAATCAATTCTACTTAAAATATCGAAAGCAGAATTGTTTTTAGTTCCTTTAAAAATAACGTGTTCGATGAAATGAGCCAAGCCATGTTCATTTTCTGCTTCATCGCCTGAACCGGCATTTACAATAATACCTAAATGACAAACATTGCTGTGTACATATTGTTGATGAATAACGCGAATGCCATTCGATAAGGTGAATATGCTGAACTCTTTAAACATTAATTTACTTTCTCCTCTTTTTCTTTTTTATTTTCCTTTGGTTTATTGTTGTCGAAATAAATCCAGAATAAAGCTTTCAATCCGCGTACTTCCCCTTTGTCGTCGTAAGATTGTTCCAACGGGCAAACAGCAATAACTTCTTTAGAGAAGTGGTTGGTGGTTTTGTCGTAGAACCATTTTTCCTTGAATTTAAAATGAGTAATTCCATCGTAACTAAATTTATTCACTAGTGGAATAACTTTCATTTCACCGGTGCTTGGATCAGTATGATAAAGTGTATCCAGATTTTCTTGTATCTCTTTTATTTCCTGTGCTGTCATTTCTCTCTCTGCACCAGGAATGGGAAGGTAAGCTTTTGTTTTACCTTCAAACACATTTTTTATCAACTGCTCTAAAAGTTCTTGTCGGTTATTCTCTGTTAGTTCTTCAATTTCAAAGCTTTCATTTTTTTCGTGAATATTTCCAATGAAGGCATTGTAATTTATTTCTTCGGTGAATTGTTGTCCTTTTCCAGGTAGTATAGTTTTTTGATTGTCGATTTTTACTTCTTCATTTTCGTTACACGAAATTAAAAGAAGAGTAGTGGTGGATAGAATAAAAAAAGTAGATTTCATCATGATAATAAGTTATTTCGTTTTATTTCTGCCACAATATGTCTGCCTATCGATAGTGATGCGGTGGCCGCAGGTGAAGGGGCATTTAGTACATGTACATGTTTGTTTTTGAATTCAATTTTAAAATCGGCAATCATTTGTCCGTTTGAATCCAGGGCCTGAGCACGTACTCCGGCACGAGCAGGCTGAATATCTTCCATGGTTAAATCTGGAATTAATTTTTGCAATGATTTTAAAAACATTTTTTTAGAGAATGCCCTGCGATATTCTTGTAAAGCTTGTCTCCAATGTTTTTTCAATAGAATCCATGTGCCTCTAAATGTTAGTGATTCTATAGTGTCGCGCAAATTGAATGCGGTGCGTGTGTATCCTTCTCTTTTGAAAGAGAAAACGGCATTCGGGCCACATTCAACACTGCCGTCGATCATGCGTGTAAAGTGAACGCCCAAGAAAGGAAAATCAGGATCGGGTACAGGATAAATTAAGTTGCGCACTTTCTTTTTTCCTTTTTCACTTAGTTCGTAATAGTCGCCACGAAAGGGAACTATTTTCATTCCCGGATTCAAGTGATCTTTTTTTGCAATACGGTCGCAATGTAAACCAGCGCACGCGATCACCACTTTTGCTTCGATTGTTTTTTTGTTGGTAGTGATATAAGAGATCTCATTTTTTTCTGAAATATTTTCACATTTTTCTCCTAAAAATATTTTGTTTTTTGTATTTGCTTTTTCAATCAATTCACCCAGTTTATTGGAAACATCTTTATAGTTTATAATACCAGCAGAAGGTACCCAAATGCCGGCAACTCCAGTACAATAAGGTTCAATTTCTTTGATTCTTTTTGCATCAATTTTTTCAATTCCGGGAACCTTGTTAGCTACACCATTCTGATAAATCTTTTCCAGGTTTTTTAATTCTTTTTCTTCGGTAGCTACAATTACTTTACCACAGATGTCGTGAGGAATATTGTGCTCTTTAACAAAAGCTACCATTTCTTCTTTTCCTTCCAGGCAAAGAATTGCTTTCTTAGAGCCAGGTGTGTAGTACAGTCCGGAGTGTAAAACGCCAGAATTGTGGCCGGTTTGATGTTCTCCTAAAATCTTTTCTTTTTCAATTACAGCTATGGAAAGATTTTTAAATTCTTTAGATAATTGATAAGCAGTGGCTAGGCCCACAATACCTCCTCCAATAATAACAACGTCAAATTTTTGTTCCATTTATTTGGGCAATTTTTTTAGTTTTTCTGAGCATAAAAATAGCGATTGCAAAAATAACAGAAAGTAATAAAATACTATTTCTTGAATCACCCAGAAATGAAACCAGAGCGGCCATTAACATTCCTGTTGCAGTAGCTAGCTTTTCAGCGATATCATAAAAACTAAAAAAGGAGGCATGATCATGTGTTTCTGGTAAAATTTTAGAATAGGTTGAACGAGCCAACGATTGTGCGCCAGCCATAGCAAATCCTAAACAAATACCTACCACATAAAACAATGTTGAGTTCACTACAAATACTACCGATAAGCATATGAAAACAAAAATAATGAGTGGATAGAAAAGGGCATTAAAGTTTCCTCTTTTTTCAGAGAGTTTTGCGAAAAACATTGCACCTATAATTCCGGCAACTTGAATAATAAGTGCTACAACAATCAATTGAGAACTGTCAACGCCCAGCTTTTCCAGTGCAAATAAAGGAGCAATCAGCATCAATGTTTGTAAGCCCATGCTAATAAAAAAATAAGTGATGATGAATTGGTGCAACACTTCTTGTGTTTTAATTTGCTGCCAAACTTTTTTGGTTTCTTTAAATCCATTTTTAATCACCTCTTTGTACGACACTTTTATTTTTTCTTCTGAAGGGAGATGTTTGAAAGTGTATTGAGAAAAAATAATCCACCAGGCACCTACTGAAATAAAACCAAGAGAGAAGATTTCAATTTTATTTTCAAATCCTAATTCTTTGTAGAAAGAGGACGCAATAACAATTAATATCAGTAGTAGCGAGCTTCCTAAATAACCTGTAGCAAATCCACGAGCACTAATTCTGTCTTGTTCTTCATTACTGGCAATTTCAGGAAGAAAAGCATTGTAAAATACTATGCTTCCTGAATAGCCTATCATGGCTATAGCAGCAGCGATTACCCCTAATTCGATATGCTCTTCGTTGAATAAATATAAGGTGAAGCAAGCCCCGGAACCAATGAAGGTAAATAGCTTCATGAAGAATTTTTTACGGTTTCCATAATCAGCGATGCCGCTAAGTATGGGAGATAAAAAAACAATCACCAGGTAAGATAAGCCAATAGCGAGTTGAAACATTGCCTCACTACTTTTTACATGAACACCAAAAGCTAGCGATCCATCGGGAACCATTGCAGCAAATAAAGCGGGAAAAATGGTGCTATTAATAATGAGGTAGTAAGCCGAATTAGCGCAATCAAATATCACCCATCCTTTTTGTGCTTTAGTCAACTTCATGGCACGAAAGGTAAAAGTTAAATGGCAAAAGCCAAAACAGATGGAGTTAAAACAAAAAACCTCCCGTTTTTAACAGAAGGTTTAGCATTCTTTAGATTTGGATAGTCAATTAATGTTGCCATTAAATTGATTGTCTAAGGAATCCTGAAAAATTAATTTTCAAGGGGCGCAAATGTAAAACAAAAATCCCGATTGAAAAAAATTAATTTACTGTATATCAGCAATCAAGCTACCAGCTTGTATTTCTGAAGAACGTCTTCCCAATTCCATATAAAGTTAGAACTTACTTCACTTAAAGTTTTAATTACAACCGGATTGGGTGCATTCAGATTTTTGAAATGATCAATCTGAAAATTGTTCAATCCGTATTTGTAAAAAATTGCTTTTGATATTACTTTTTCCAGCTCGTCGGTGGGTGCTTTTAACTGACCAATAAATGCTTCGTAGTTGTTTATGTTTTCAAGAGTTTGATCTTCATGTCGTCCTTCTAATGAAGCGATAAACTCATCAATGATCAGCAATCTCATTCTGTTTAATTGCTCTGAAGGAAAAAATTTCTTGAGGTTATAAAGGTTTGCTGAGAACACAATGTATAAAAACCATTCTACTTGTTTGGGAGAAATTTGAGGAGACTCAGTAAATTCCGATTCGTGATTAATGAAATCGGCAATGGTTGGAAATCCTTCGATCGCAGTGGTGTTGATAGTGTCAACAAAAACCTGTGCGATCTTTTCTTCCTTTAATTTTTTCTTTCCAAATAAAGTAGAAAACATATTTATCAAGCTTTTGATGAGGTGTTCCTCCGTTTGTACAAATATATACGTCGATGTAAAGCAAGGTTTCGACGATGTTTGGAAGTTATTAACGGGGAAGGGTTAAAATGTGAAAAGTTATTTCACGAATTTGAATTGCGAATACTGAGTATTTCCGTTTTCTGAATATTGAACTCTGGAGATATAGCAACCGTTAGCGATGTTCTCTGTAGAAATAGAACTTTGGTTTCCATTTAGTTGATTATGCAATATTTCTTCTCCCAGTATATTGTATATTATTACTTCTTTGAGTACAATATTTGTTTCACCGGTGATATTCAAATGATTTTCGAAATGATTTTGTTTCAAATTCGACTTCAAAATATTTGTTATGAAATTAGGTTTGTCTTTTTCATCGAATAAAAATAATCCACCCGATTTACTTCCCACTAGCAATACTCTGTTGTTGTCGCCATATAAATTTGCCATTGCTGGCGCGCTCTGAATGCCTTCATTAATAAATTCAAAAGCATTAGTTACCAGAGAAAAATTTCCATTGAGGTTTCCTTCGATGTTATTGTAGTGTTGAATTTTTCCAGTGAAAGTTCCAACCAGTAAGTTTATTTTATTTTGCTGATCGTGGTAAAAAAACGGAACAGAATATCCGCTTAAAAAATTCTCACTTACATCGATATTACTGAGTTTATTGGTTTGTAAAGTGAAAATCGGATTTGCAGAGCTACCGGTATTTTTGTAGTAATTAAGCACACCATCTTGCTCACCTATAATCAAATCTAATAATCCATCTTCATCTAAATCGAAAAGCACAGGAGTAGAATAATTCCCCACATCAATGGATTGGTAAATAGGAGTTTCTATTACAAAGTTACAAGTGTTACCAACGCCAGCAGTATTTTTGAAATAATGCACTTGTCCGTTCATCGATCCAATCAACATATCCATATCACCATCATTATCCATATCACCAAAAGTGGGTTTCATACTGGTTATGTTGTATTGCGATAGAGTGCTGAGATCGGTGTTTTGTAAGGTATATTGAGGGTTGGTGCTGATTCCTGTATTAACGAGCAATGCGATTTTCCCTACTTTTTTCGAATTCAAATTATCATAAATTCCATCGTTTGCTACCAAAATATCTTGTAGTCCGTCACTATTGTAATCAAAGAAAACAGGATAAGTGTTTGTTCCAAAATCAAGCATAGAATTCACCAAAAAATTATTTTGCTGATAATCAAAAATAGGAGCTTGATCAGTTCCGTTGTTCTTATAAAGATGCATTACGAAATAATCTTCTTCGGTTTTACTGTTCGGACTAGCGATTAAATCTCTTTTTAAATCATTGTCGGTATTAGCATAAAATGCAGCAGGGAAAGATCGAACATTCACCGCTGTACTATTTGAAGGAAAAACAATATCTTGAGAAGTGAGATCAGCGCTGCTGGCATTACCACCATTGATAGCTAAAGTGAGAGAGTTGAAAAGTAAATCGCCTACTATCAAGTCTTTATCATTGTCGCCATCCTTATCTAATAATAGAAGAGTTGATCCTGAATGTAGTTCTGTTTTATTGGTGATTGGCGTGCAAGTGATGCCTAAGCTAAGAGCACTACTAGAAGGATCTTCGCGTACATTTCCCCAGCAAGCATTAGTTAGTTTAAAAATTAAACCATCGGAATTCCCGTTGAGTTCTATCGATCTGTTTTTGTGAAATTCAAGAGCTCCTCCTGTTACATCGAAGGTAACAACATCTATATCGGTGTCGCCATCAACATCGGTAAATGCAGGAATATCGGTTCCGGTGATATATAAACTGGCGTTAGTGCCGTAATAATCGGTTTTAATATCCGAATCAATTAAATTGAATTGCAAGTGATCTGTACTCACATTTTTATACACTCTAAATGAGCTGGCATTTTGTATTAAAGTAGAGTTGGAGGTAAAAATATCAGCTTTACCGTCGTTGTTGTAATCTAAAAGAAGTGCCCAGCTGGTCATCTGAGGAAAACTATCACAGTAGGCAGGAGCAAAATGGAAATTTCCATTATCATTAATAAAAACAGAAAAAGAATTTCGGGCTCTGTCAAAAATAAAAAGATCGGGTTGATAGTCGTTGTTTACATCTATATTAGAAACCTGAGCATTGTTAATGCCTCCTGCCCATGCATTCGTAAGAACATTGTTATTGTAAGATACACTAATATCATTGCTGGGAGTTAGGGTTCTTTGAGCAACTAAAAAACAGGGTAAAGAAATTAATATCATCAGTAGTTTTCCCAACATAGTTTGAAAAGTACAAAAATAGGCCGATACTTCGAAAATATTTTTTCTGATTTTTAACCGTTCGGAAACCTTATATTAACCTTCATTAAACTTTATGAAAATCTACGTTTGTTAAATCCTTTGCTATAATTTATATTTGTCGTCCTTTAAAATAAATTTGAATTGATTTTTTATGCGAAATAGCGGTATCCTTAAGGTTTTAACAGTAGTTTTAGTTCTGGTGTGCTTGTTTGAACTATTGTTCACGTTCAAAACAAAAGAAGTGGAAAACTCAGCTTTGGCTGATTCAAAAAATAATCCTGAAAAGTACCGCAGCATTATAAAATCCAAAGAAGGAGAGGTGGTTTTAGATTTCCTTGGAGCTGAATATACTTATAAGGAATGTAAGGAAAGAGAGATCAACTTGGGTCTTGATTTACGTGGTGGAGTGAGTGTTACCCTGGAAATTTCTTTAGAGAATTTAGTGCGTCAAATGGCTGGCGCTAACAATACCACACCCGAATTTAAATTGGCTTTAGATAAAGCTCTTGAAATTAAAAAAACATCTGCCGACAATTTCGTTGATATATTTTATAAGGTCTACAATGATCTTCACGCTGAAGGAAAAGTAAAACAATCTTTTGTTTCTTTATTTAAGAATAGCGACAATGCTAAAAAGTTGGGTGATGATGCTACAGATGCCGATGCTAAAGCTTATTTGGAAGAATATGCTGATTTGGCTATCGACGAGTCATTTAGAGTATTAAGAACAAGGGTTCAACAATTTGGTATTGCTCAACCTTCTATTAAACGTGTTGGGAAAACGGGAAGAATCATGGTTGATTTACCGGGTGTTGAAGATATTGATAGAGTTAGAAAAGTATTGCAAGGTTCTGCAAATTTGGAGTTTTGGGATACTTATTTCCCAGGAGAGGTTGGAGAGGCTATGGAAGAGGCCGACAAAGAAGCTCAGGCATATGAGGAGTTGCATGGAGTTGCTGCTGCTGAGAAAATCGCAGTGGTTGATTCAAAAAAAGGTGGTGGTGTTTTAGATATTGTAAAAGGAGCCGATACTTTAGCAAAAGATACAGCAAAAACAGGAAAAGATTCATCCACAGCTAAAAAAGATCCTTTGGTAGAACATCCTTTATTGGCTAGGTTGGGCGGACAAGGTAATAGCTATGTAGTTGCTGCTACAGATACAGCAAAAGTTAGATTCTATT
The DNA here is from genome assembly GCA_023251075.1 of Flavobacteriales bacterium. Lineage (GTDB taxonomy): Bacteria > Bacteroidota > Bacteroidia > Flavobacteriales_C > JAHEZL01. Next base: position 10,914 of record JAHEZM010000035.1, read on the forward strand.
TGCAATTGGCTCAACAAAAAGGAATTCTTTTTAAAGATTTTGTTTTGGCATGGGGCAATGAGCCGATGGTATCTAACGACAAACAAAAGAAAACATTTTTGTTGGCATACTTCCTAAAAGGTGAACATGGAAAACCGGTTGCCGGGTTGAAAGGAGATGTTGTAGAAAGTGCTCGTGGTGAAACTGATCCGGAGAGTTTACAACCTATTGTATCTCTTTCATTTAATACCGGTGGTATTAAGAAATGGGAGGAAATGACTCAGCACTCTTATGACGACAAAGTAAAATTAGGTGTTGCTCGTCCAATAGCTATCGTAATGGATGGTTTTGTATTCTCTGCTCCAGGTGCTGGAGATGGTCCGATTAATTCAGGTAGAACGAGAATTACTGGTGGTGGAAAAGCGGGATGGAATACCGATTTAGCTACGGTGTTAAACGCAGGTAGATTCCCTGCCCCGGTAAAAATTGTTGAAGAAGCTTACGTAGGTCCATCTTTAGGAGCCGAAGCTATTCAGGCGGCATTTATGTCGTTCTTAATTGCATTGGGTGCCGTATTGATTTTCATGGCCTTTTTCTACGGTCAGGCGGGTTGGATTGCCAACGTTGCCTTGGTGGCTAACTTGTTCTTTATAGTAGGAGCTCTCGCTTCCTTCCCTTTAATATCATTAACTCTTCCCGGTGTTGCCGGTATCGTATTAACGGTGGGTATGTCGGTAGATGCGAACGTATTGATTTACGAGCGTATTCGTGAGGAATTACGAGCAGGTAAAGGAATTAAATTAGCAGTAGAAGATGGATATAAACATGCAATGTCGGCGATTATCGATTCCAACTTTACTTCACTAATCACTGGTATTATATTGTGGTACTTTGGTTCTGGTGTAATTGAGGGCTTTGCTCAAACTTTAGTAATTGGTATCCTTACTTCATTATTCGCAGCATTATTCATCTCTAAATTTATTTTTGAGTGGTTGTTGAAAAAAGATCGCACGCTTACATTCTCTACTAAAACAACAGAAAAGTTCATGTTGGGTGCAAACTATAATATTATTGGTAACAAGAAAAAAGCGTATGCTTTATCTTTCATTTTTGTTGGATTAGGCTTGGTTGCCATGTTAACCAAAGGATTCGATTTAGGTGTTGATTTTACAGGTGGTAGAACTTATGTTGTGCGTTTTGATAAGGCGGTTGATGGTCAGGAAGTAGCTAAGTCTTTGGAGAAAGTATTTATTGATGAAAAAGGAAATGTACTTGCCCCAGAGGTGAAACAATATGGTGATGGTAATCAGTTTGCAATTACTACAAAATTCATGATTGGTGAATCGGGTGACGATGTTAGCTTGAAGGTTGAAAAGGCTTTGTTTGAGGGGGTTAAAGGATTTTTACCGGCTAATTTGGATTTCGATACTTTCTCGAAAGATAAGGAAGGTAAGAATATCGGTAAAATGAACTCTATCGTAGTAGGTGCTGAGATTGCTGATGATATTAAAACATCTGCGTTCTGGTCGGTATTACTGTCGTTGATTGCTATTTTCTTATACATCTTCGTTCGTTTTAGAAAGCTCTCTTATGGCGTTGGTGCGCTCTTGGCTTTATTCCATGACGTACTTTTCTTACTAGGTATATTTGCTGCTTTACATGGTATAGTTCCTTTCTCATTGGAAGTGAATCAAGCGTTTATTGCCGCAGTACTTACCGTATTGGGATATTCAATTAACGATACGGTGGTGGTATTTGATAGAATTAGAGAGTACAACGTGTTGTATGCTAAAAAGAAATCGGTGGGTGAAATTGCAAACATAGCGTTGAACAGTACGTTTGGTAGAACTATTAATACATCCATGACTATCTTCTTAGTGTTATTAGCGATCTTCTTATTCGGTGGTGAATCTATCAGAGGTTTTGCTTTTGCATTGTTAGTAGGTATCGTAGTGGGAACCTATTCGTCATTGTTTATTGCTACTCCGGTTTATGTTGATCTGGAGAATAGAGCCAATAAAAAAGAAAATGAGTAACAGCTTATTATTTCTTTCTCCGAGTGGTGGTGAAATTGCGCTGATTTTACTGGTGATATTGTTGTTGTTTGGTTCTAAGAATATACCCACTATTGCCAGAAACTTAGGGAAAGGAATACGTGAAATCAAGAATGTGACGGGGGAAATCCAGAATGAAATCAAAAAGGGTATGAATGAGGAGGTGAAGCAAGTACAGGATGTTGCTGACGAACTTCAAAAGGATGTAGATAAAACCCTGTAAAAAGTAAATTAAGTTTGATTTTGGAATTATATTTTACTTGTTTCATAAAAAAATATAATTACATTTAGCTTTCAAATTTATAAGGGGTAAAAAATTTTTATTTGTATGAAATTTAATCTTTCTCTGCTGGTAGGTGTTACGATCTCTACCATGTTTTTAACCAACTGCCGACCTCCTGAAACAACGGATTCTAAGCATAAAAGAAATTACTTTAACGCCAGTGTCGAGGAATACATCGATAAGTTAGCTAAAGAGAAAGATGACGCTAAAAAAGCGGAAATCACCTATAATATTGCTTTAGGTTATTATAAACTTAAAAAGTATGATTTAGCTGCTCAGTGGTTTGAAAATTCTGATGCTGTTAAGTATTCAGAAGCTCATCCTGAAGTGATTTTATATCTTGCTGAATCGTATAAAGCGCTAGGTAAATATGATCAGGCTTTAGCTAAATTTAATGAATATGCTAAACGTGTTCCTAACGACAAAAAAGGAATTAATGGTGCAAAATCTTGTGAGCTAGCCATTGAATGGAATAAAAAACCAACGCGTTACGAAGTAACCAATGTGGTAATGTTAAATACTCCTGCCGAAGATGCTGCCCCAATTTATTTGAACAAAAAAAAGTACAATGAAATTTTGTTTTACTCTTATCGTCCGGGTGCTACAGGAAAAACTGGTTCTGATATCTTAGGACAAGACCAACCCGATTTATATTCAGCAACATTAGATAACAAAGGTAAATGGAGTGTTCCTGCTCAGGTTGCAGGAGAAGGTGTAAATACAGGTAATGCTGAGGGAGCTTCTGCCATTGATTTGAAAGGTAAAGTTCTTTATTTCACGCGTTGCGATTTTGAACCCAACAAAAATACTTATTGCGCAATTTATCAGTCTAAAGCAAATGGTAATAAATATGATTTACCTACAAAAGTTACTGGTATAACAAGTGCCGATACCATCAATGTTTTTCAACCCGCTTTAAATGCTGATGCTACCAGATTGTATTTTGTTTCTTCTGGTTTGCCGGGCGGACAAGGTGGTTATGATATTTGGTATGTGAGCTATAGCAAAGAGACTAAAATGTGGGAAAATCCAACTAACCTTGGTCCTGAAATTAATACTCCTGATGATGAACTTTTTCCTTACATTCATGCTGATGGTACTTTGTACTTCAGTTCAAACGGACATATGGGAATTGGTGGTTTCGACTTATTCAAAGCTGCTCCTAATCAAGCCTCTTTCGGTCCGGTGGTGAATTTAAAGGTTCCTTTAAACTCTTCTAACGATGATATCGCTATTGTTTTCGAAGATAAAAATGAAAGAGGTTATGTTACTTCTAACCGTGTTGGAACCAAAGGTGGATTAGATATCTGGGCTTTCACTTTGCATCCTATAGAAGTTAAATGTGATGGTTTGGTTTACCAAAGATCAAACAACCAGCCTGTTGCCGGTGCTAAAGTATCAGTGTTCAATAACAAGAATGAGAAACAAGAATTTGTAACCGATAGTTTAGGTAAATTCGGTTTCCCTCTTTCTTTGAATGATAACTTTACCTTATCTGCTAAATCTGATTTGAAGTACACTGATGGAAATGTTTTAAGAAGAAAAAAATTGAAATATTTTGCTTCTGGAAATGTAATTGTGTCTACAATTGGAGTTGACGATTCTAAAATTATGGCTTGTGCTATTCCTTTAGATACTATGCCAAGTGTATTTGAATTACCGAACATCGTTTATGAATATGATAAAGATGTATTAACTCCTGAATCTCAAATTATTTTGAGAACTTTCGTTAAAGAAATGATGGAACCAAATCCAGGCTTAACAGTTGAGTTGGGTTCTCATACCGACTTTAGAGGGGGTAACGATTACAACAGAAAACTGGCACAACGAAGAGCTGAATCTGCAGTGAGATTCTTAATTGCTAACGGTGTTGATGCAAGCAGATTGAAAGCTAAAGGTTATGGTGAAGACAAACCAAAAGTGATTACAGCTGATAACGCTAAGTTTGTTCCGGAAAAATACCGTGCTAATTTCCCAATTGGTACTGTGTTGTCTGAAGCATATATCAATGGTTTGAAATCTAAAGATCTTCAGGAAGCAGCTCACCAAATGAATCGTCGTACAGAATTCATGATTCTTTGTACTGAGTGGACTACTGGAAATACTGCCGACTATTGCAATAATAAATAGCACAACAATTTTATATATGATAAAGCATCCCTATTTTTGGGATGCTTTTCATTTTTACTCAAATGACAGAAGATTCAAGATATAAATTGCGCGGTGTATCCGCTTCCAAAGAAGATGTGCATGCAGCCATCAAAAATGTAGATAAAGGAATTTTTCCTCGTGCATTTTGTAAAATAGTTCCTGATATTTTAGGGGGAGATCCCAACTATTGCAATATCATGCATGCCGATGGTGCGGGTACAAAATCATCTTTGGCCTATGTTTATTGGAAGGAGACGGGTGATTTAAGCGTGTGGAAAGGAATTGCGCAGGATGCTGTAATTATGAATTTAGATGATCTTCTTTGTGTAGGTGCCACCAACGGAATTATACTCTCATCAACGATAGGAAGAAATAAAAACTTAGTACCGGGTGAAGTGATTTCTGCTATCATTAATGGTACAGAGGAAGTGTTACAAGATTTACGTGATAACGGAGTGGGAATTTATTCTACAGGTGGTGAAACGGCAGATGTGGGTGATTTAGTTAGAACCATTATTGTTGATTCTACTGTTACCTGTAGAATGAAACGCAGTGAGGTGATTACGAATGAAAAATTGAAAGGTGGACAAGTGATTGTGGGGATGGCATCGTTCGGACAAGCGACTTACGAAAAAGAATACAACGGCGGAATGGGGAGCAACGGTTTAACCTCTGCCCGTCATGATGTTTTTAATAAAGTGTTGGCCAATAAATATCCTGAAAGTTTTGATCCAAGCGTGCCCCAAGACTTAATGTATTCGGGCTCGCGCTCACTCTCCGATGCTGTGGAAGGCACTTCCATTAATGCTGGTAAATTGGTGTTGTCGCCCACCAGAACTTATGCACCGGTAATGACTAAAGTTCTACAAGAATACCGTGATGTGATTGGCGGATTGGTGCATTGCAGTGGTGGAGCGCAAACTAAAGTTTTGCATTTTATCAATGATTTAAAAGTGGTGAAAAATAATTTATTTGAACTTCCTCCTTTGTTTAAATTGATTCAGGAAGAAAGTAAAACATCGTGGGAAGAAATGTATAAAGTATTCAATATGGGCCATCGTATGGAGGTTTATATTGATGAAAAATATGCTCAAGGAATTATTGATATTGCCAAAGGATTTAATATCGACGCCAAAATAATAGGATACACAGAAAGCTTTTCAGGTAAGCAGGTTCAAGTGGAATCTTCTTTTGGTAAGTTTATTTACAGCTAAGAAAATGAAAGATTTAGTACAGAAATTATACAGCATTAAGTTGAGATACGACGAAGTAGGCGAACAGCTTACTCTTCCTGATGTGGTGTCGAATCAAAAGAAATTCATGCAGTTAAGTAAAGATTACAAGGAATTAAAACCTGTAGCGGATGCTTATTTGGAGTTGAAAAATGTGATCGACAATATTGAGTCCTCTAAAGAATTATTGAAAACCGAAACTGATCCCGATTTCATTGAAATGGCGAAAGCCGAATTGTATGAATTAGAGAATACAAGAATTAAAATGGAGGAGGAAGTGAAGTGGTTGTTGATTCCCAAAGATCCTGAGGATAATAAAAATGCTATCGTGGAGTTGCGCGCTGGTACGGGTGGAGATGAAGCCTGTATTTTTGTGGAAGATTGTAGTAGGATGTACAGCATGTTCTTTAAAAGTAAAGGTTGGACTGTTGAAATAGTGAATTCTGCGTCTGGAGGAACCAAAGGAATTAAAGAGATTACGTTCAGTGTGAGCGGTGAAAATATTTATGGCGAATTGAAATTTGAATCGGGTGTACATCGTGTTCAACGTGTGCCCGAAACAGAATCTCAAGGTAGAGTGCATACTTCCGCAATCACTGTGGCAGTGCTTCCTGAAATTGAAGAGGTGGATTTTGTGTTGAATATGGGAGATGTAAAAAAAGATACTTTCCGTGCATCAGGTGCGGGAGGGCAACATATTAATAAAACAGAATCGGCGATTCGTTTAACGCATTTACCTACAGGTACTGTAGTAGAATGTCAGGATGGGCGTTCACAACATAAAAACTACGAACAGGCTTTATCGGTTTTACGTTCTCGTTTGTATCAGGCAGAAGCCGATAAATTGCATGCAGAAAGAGCGGCACAAAGAAAATCTTTGGTGTCAACAGGTGACAGATCTGCAAAAATCAGAACCTATAATTATCCACAAGGACGAGTAACGGATCATAGAATTGGAAAAACGATTTATAATCTTCCTGCATTTATGAATGGAGATATGGACGATATGATTGAAGCATTGAAAATGGCTGAAAACACAGAGAAATTAAAAGAAGGAACGAGCACCTTTTAACCTTTCACTTACCATGACTAAAGAGGAGTTATTTAAAAATATTCAAGAGAAGAAATCATTTTTGTGTGTTGGTTTAGATCCCGACATTCAAAAAATCCCAAAGTTTTTATTGGAACTCGAAGATCCGCTTTTTGAGTTTTGCAAAAGAATTATCGATGCTACCAAAGATTATTGTGTTTCTTATAAACCTAACACAGCTTTCTTTGAAGCTTATGGATCAAAAGGGTGGGAGAGTTTGAAAAAAACCATCGCCTATGTTCCAAAAAATTGTTTCACCATTGCCGATGCTAAACGTGGAGATATAGGCAATACCTCTTCGTTATATGCGCGTGCATTTTTTGATGAAATGGGTGCCGATTCTGTTACTGTTGCACCTTATATGGGAGAAGATTCGGTGAAACCATTCTTACAACATCCCGGAAAATGGGTGATTGTTTTAGCGCTTACATCCAATCAGGGTGCTCTCGATTTTCAAACTCAGGTATTGAAAGATTCTGATGAACATTTGTTTGAAAAGGTTTTAAGAAAAACTTCTGAATGGGGTACTCCGGAAAACTTAATGTATGTGGTGGGAGCAACTCGCGCACAAATGCTGGAAAAAGTACGAAGTATTGTCCCTCATAATTTTCTTTTGATTCCAGGTGTTGGAGCTCAGGGCGGAAGTATGCAGGATGTTTTTAAATACGGAGCTAATGCTCATTGCGGATTATTGGTGAATGCATCCCGCAGTATTATTTATGCCTCTACAGGGAATGATTTTGCTGAAAAAGCCAGAGATGAAGCAAAAAAAATGCAAGCAGAAATGGAAGTGCTGTTAAAACAGAAATCATTGATTTAGTTTATGTCTGGTAGAGACGAAATGCTTTCGTCTTAAAAAAGAAAATTCCATTAAATTATAAAAGGAAAAGGGATTAAATCTATATAAGCCGAAAGCATTTCGGCTCTACGTTTTTAAAGGATTCATTTTAATATAATTAGGGTCTGATTCCCATTTAATTATATTTTCATTGATGTAATTTTCAATACTGATTAATTCGTTTTGGTTTCGAATAATCCTTTCATAAAAATTTGATTGCCACACACTTTTGATTCCAATATTTTTTGCTTTTGATGTCACACTTGCCTTAATTCCCCTAACAAATGAACTTAGATTGTTACTTTGTGTGGTGAATGTGTTGAACTTATCTAAAATTAAGGTGTATTTAGCAACTTCATAGGAAGAAATGTTGGTGCTATTGCTGATGTAGATAATGGCATGTAAATGATTAGGCATTATTACCCAAGTCCCTAAAAACATATTATTTCGAGTAATGTCGGTTTTTAATAACTCTTCCTTTATTATTTTTCCTAGCTCTGATTCGAAGAATTGTGAGCCTTTAATTTGCCCAAATATATTTTTTCTTTCAAAACTGCAAATAGTAATGAAATATGCTCCATCGGAGGAGTAATCAAATCCTTTCATTCGCAGAGATTCTGCTTTATAATTTCTGTAATCCATTTTGTGTTTAGTTAGTGTTGCTAAAATAGAAAATAAAGTAGAGTCGAATTGCATTCGACTTTAAAAGAGAGATTCAAAAAAGAAAAGGAATATTTTTCATTTAAGTCGAATGCAATTCGACTCTACGATGTTTTCAATTAGTTTTTTGCTATTGAGGCTAATTTCTGTTTATTTCTTTTGAAAAGCCTGCTTCTCTTTATGCTTAGTTTTGTGGAACTAAACATTTCTAGAGTTTGTTTTCATGAAAGAAAAAATTGTTCACTTCCTATGGAAGCATAAGCTATTTAATGCTTCATCGTTAATTTCATCCTGTGGAAAAGAAATTGAAATTATTAAAGTAGGCACACACAATCAGGATAAAGGCGGTCCGGATTTTTTAAATGCCTCCATTAAAATTGGAGATACGCATTGGTTTGGTCACGTTGAAATTCATTTAAAAAGTTCCGATTGGATAGCGCACCAACATCAATTTGATCCGGCTTACGATTCTGTTATTTTACATGTGGTTTGGGATAGCGATAAAATTATTTACAATAAAAAATCAGTGCCGCTTCCTGAGCTTTGTATTAGTTCGTACGTAGATCAAAATGTGTTGCGATACATTCGCGATTTTCAGAGTAATAAAGAAATTATTGCTTGTGGTTCTCTGGTGAAAGATGTTCCTTATCTCACTAAAAAAATGTTTTACGATAGATTGGTGGTGAGTAGAATTCAGCGAAAAACCAATCAACTGAAACAAGATTATATTCAGCTCAATAAAAATTGGGAACGCTTGTGTTTATTGGCAATTTCACGCGTTTTAGGTTTAACACATAATGTAGAATCATTTGAAAATTTAGTGAAATCAATTCCTTTGGATGTGATTCAAAAAAATAGAGATAGTAGTGTTGCTTTGGAGGCTATGGTTTTCGGACAATCGGGTTTCTTTGAAAATGAATATGAAGATAAATACGCGCATGCTTTGAAAGAGAAATATTCTTTTTTACAAAAAAAATATAAATTCTCTTCGCTCAATTATTCGCAGTGGCAATGGTTTCGAATTCGTCCTGCTTCATTTCCATCTATTCGTTTAGCTCAGTTTTCTTCTTTTTTATTTCATCGCAGTTCTTGTTTTTCGCAATTGATGGAAATGAATTCAAAAAATGAAATAGAGGAGTTTTTCACTTTTCCGGTATCAAAATATTGGCAAAACCATTATCATTTCGATCGATTGAGTAAAAAGAGCAGTCATCAGCTTTCTAAAGAATGGATTGATAAAATTGTTATTAATGCGATAGTGCCTTTATTTTTTTTAAGAGCTGAATTGTATTCTGATATGACTTTGATGGAGAAAGGATTGTGTTTTCTCGAAAATACTTTGGCAGAAAAAAATATAATTCAGCGGAAATGGAAGGATGTAGCGGTAGATTCTAGGAATGCATTTGAAAGTCAGGCCCTCACCGAATTGTATAAAGAGTTTTGCTCTCAGAAAAAATGCTTAAATTGCAGCATTGGCTTCGCTATACTTAAAAATTGCAGTAAAAATGGTTGAGAGAATTAGAAATATTGTTGAGTCGAATGTGTTTGGTGTTTGTACTTATTGGGGACAAAAATTCGGCATTGAAACGAGCAGAATAAGAATATTTTTTATTTATATCTCCTTTTTAACTTTTGGATCTCCTATTCTGTTTTATTTGGTAATGGCAGGTGTTTTAGAGTATAAGAAATGGTTCAATAGTTTTAAGCGCCGAAATATCTGGCATTTATAGAAATATTTTCCCTCCTTATGAAAAAAAAAATCCTCATCACAGGTGCTAATGGTTTGTTGGGTCAGAAATTAGTTTACGCTCTGAAAAACAGAGAAGATTTAGTGGTAATTGCTACAGCACGTGGTGAAAACCGTTTGGCAAATACACAGGGCTACGAATTTGTTTCAATGAATATAGAAAAGCAAAAGGAAGTAGAAGATACCTTAATGAAATATTCTCCTGATACCATTATTCATTGTGCAGCTATGACCAACGTTGATGTTTGTGAACAGAAGAAAGAAGAATGTTGGGCAGCTAATGTAACGGCCGTACAAAATATTTGTGAGGCGGCAGAAAAAGTGAAAGCACATTTAATTCATGTTTCTACTGATTTTATTTTTGATGGAAAAAATGGTCCCTATAAGGAAGATGCTCAACCTAATCCTGTTTCTTATTACGGAGAATCGAAACTGGCAGCAGAAAAAATTGTAGAGAAATATAAAGGTAAATGGGCTATTTTAAGAACTGTTTTGGTGTACGGATTGGTGGATAATATGAGTCGTTCTAATATTGTTTTGTGGGCAAAAGGTGGGTTGGAAAAAGGTAAAACGATTAAGGTGGTGAACGATCAGTTTCGAACGCCCACTTTAGCTGAAGATTTAGCTCAGGGTTGTGTTTTGGTAATGGATACAAAGGCGCAAGGAATTTATAATATTTCAGGAAAAGATTACATGAGCATTCTTGAATTGGTACATAAAGTTGCCGATTATTATCATTTAGATAAATCGTTGATCCAACCCATCTCTTCATCATCATTAAATCAACCGGCAATGCGTCCGCCTATCACAGGATTTATTATAAATAAAGCCATTAAGGATTTGAATTATCAACCTCATTCTTTTGAAGAAGGAATAAAAATTTTGGAAGAGCAGTTGAAAAACTTCAAGTTGTGAAAATCTCTCAATGAGTTCTATTCTCGAAAACATAAACAGTACTATTAATGAGGTGATGTCACCTATTACTGATACTGTTTGTGCTTTAATATTTTATTCGGTTTCTATTGGAGGGTATGATATTCCATTAATATTGGTATGGTTGATTGGAGCAGCACTTTTTTGCACTTTATATTTTCGATTTATCAATTTCAGAGGATTTAAATTAGCGATAGATATTGTTAGAGGAAAATATGATTTTCCCAATCAAAAAATAAGCGGACAAGTGTCGCACTTTCAAGCACTCACTACTGCACTTTCGGGTACTTTAGGTTTGGGTAATATAGCAGGAGTTGCTATAGCCATTGCGGTGGGTGGACCAGGAGCAACATTTTGGATGATAGTAGCAGGTTTTTTAGGAATGTCGTCGAAATTTGTAGAATGCACTTTGGGTGTGAAATATAGAAATGAAAATGAAGACGGAAGTGTTTCTGGTGGTCCGATGTATTATTTGAGTAAAGGTTTGGGGAAGAGAGGTTGGAAGCATACCGGAAAAATATTTGCCGCCGTATTTGCCGTGATGTGTGTGGGAGGAGCATTGGGCGGAGGAAATATGATTCAAGTTAATCAAGCACGGGTGCAGTTTTCAAGTTTGTCGTGGTTGTTTGGTGAATTTTGGACTACCGATCAGGGAGCTCTTTTATTTGGTGTGTTGATAGCTGTGGTAACAGGTGCTGTAGTATTGGGGGGAATTAACACTATTGCTAAGGTTACTGATAAGCTGGTTCCATTTATGTGTGCACTTTACGTATTGGCAGCGATCGTTATATTATTCTTTTTTTATGAAAAAATTCCTTCTGCTTTTGAATCTATTTTTTACAATGCATTTACTTTAAAATCGGCTTTTGGCGGAGTGGTTGGTGCAATGATCCAAGGCTTTCGGCGAGCTGCCTTTTCGAATGAGGCAGGAATAGGATCTGCTGCTATTGCACATTCTGCCGTAAAAACAGATGAACCCATTACCGAAGGGCTAGTATCGTTACTGGAGCCCTTTATTGATACCGTATTAATTTGTACAATGACTGCTTTGGTTCTTGTAATTACTGGTGCTTACACGAGTACAGAAGCCCAGGGTGTTCAAATGACGGCATTGGCTTTTGATGCTGTTTTTGGAACAGCAGGTAACGTTATTTTAACTGTTGCTGTTTTGTTATTTGCTTTTTCAACCATTATTTCCTGGGGATATTATGGATTAAAATCATGGACTTATCTTTTTGGTGAAAAGAAAATATTTGATGTGAGTTATAAAATAATGTATTGTGTTTTTGTAGTAATAGGTTCTGTAATGTCGCTGCAAAAAGTAGTTGATTTTTCTGATGCGATGATTTTTGCTATGAGTATTCCTAATGTAATTGCACTAATTGTTTTAGCTCCGGAAGTAAAAAAAGATCTTGCTGTTTTTATGAATAAAATAAAATCAGGAGAGATCAGAAGAACTAACTAAACGTTTTGTTAATATGAAATATCCATTTTTGTTTTCCTCTTCGGAACGAAGAGGTTTGTATCTATTGTTATTATTAGCTTTCCTTTTTATAGGAGCGAAATATTTTATTCAACCTTCAGAGAAAATTTATTTGGCCAATGCTTTGGTTGTAAAAGAAAATTTCAGAAAAGATTCTCTTGTTTTTCAAAAGAAATATTCCTCTTCTTCAATGTATTCTAAATATAACAAAGCACAGAAGAATGATTTTGTAAAGTATGAAAAAAATAAAAGTAATGATCTTGCGCCAGTGAGAAAAAAAATTAACGTAGAGTTGAATTCTGCAAGTAAAGAGCAATTGATTGAGTTGAATGGAATAGGAGAAAGTTATGCTACCAGAATTTTAAAGTATCGTGAAATATTAGGAGGATATGTTTCTGAAAACCAATTGTTGCAGGTGTATGGAATGGATACTGTGTTGTTTAATAAAATAAAAAACAATGTGCATGTAGATATTTCTTTGGTGAAGAAATATAATATCAATGAAGCTTCTTCCGAGGAGTTAGGAGAATTCAAAAGAATAGGGGTGAAACGTGCGAAAGTAATTGTTGCGTACAGAAATCAACATGGTAATTTTTCTTCTGTAAAAGATTTAATGAAAACGAAGGTTTTTAGCGATTCTCTGTTATATTTGATTGAACCCTATATTATTTTACAATGATTGCAGAAAAAATTAAAGCCAACGTTCGTGAAATTCCAGATTTTCCAAAACCTGGAATTTTATTCAAAGACATTACTCCTCTACTAACCGATTTTAGAATCAGGAGAGAAATAGTTAAGTCATTAGTGGTTCAGGCCCGAAAGCTGAAGGCTGATGTTATTATTGGTGTGGAAAGCAGAGGTTTTTTATTTGGAATTCCAATGGCCGATGAATTAAATATTCCTTTTGTTCCGGTGAGAAAAGCAGGAAAATTACCTTACAAAAAAAATAAAGTGTCTTATAATTTAGAGTATGGAACAGCCGAAGTAGAAATACATTCCGACTCTATTAAAAAAGGAAGTAAGGTTTTTATTCACGATGATTTATTGGCTACCGGAGGTACTGCTGATGCTGCTGCTCAGTTGGTTCAGCAATTAGGCGGAGAGGTTTGTGGTTTTGGATTTATCATTGAACTCAATGATTTAAAGGGTAAAGAAAAATTATCTAAGTACTCTCCGAACATTATTTCTCTCGCTACGTATTGAGCAAGGGTTTACAATAAATCAAAATTAAAAATTCATCATTCAAAATTATTTCACATGGATTTTAGCATGAACGATAACCAGAAAATGATTGCGCAAATGGTGCGTGATTTCGGACAAAAAGAAATTCTTCCTAACAGAAATCATTGGGATGAAAAACAAATTTTCCCGGTTGATTTATTCAAGAAAATGGGAGAGCTGGGTTTGATGGGGGTTTTGGTTCCTACTGAATACGGTGGATCTGGTTTTGGGTATTATGAATATGTAACAGCAATTGTTGAAGTTTCTAAAATTTGTGGAGGAATAGGCTTATCGATGGCGGCACACAATTCATTATGCACCAATCATATTTTATATTTCGGAACAGAAGAACAAAAAAGAAAATATTTACCCAAACTAGCTACTGCTGAATATATTGGCGCATGGGGTTTAACGGAACCAGGCACGGGATCAGATGCAGGGAATATGAGAACTACTGCCGTGAAAGATGGTGATCATTGGATTATCAATGGATCAAAAACTTTTATTACACATGGAATTTCCGGAGATGTGATAGTGTTAATGACCCGCACCGGAAAACCAGGAGAAAGAAATAACGCAACAGCATTTATCATCGATAAAAACACACCAGGATTTACTACAGGCAAAAAAGAAGATAAATTGGGAATGCGTGCTTCAGAAACAGCAGAATTGATTTTTCAGGATTGTAGAATTCCCGATTCATGCAGAATGGGTGAAGTAGGTAGCGGATTTAAACAGGCTTTGGCGATTTTAGATGGCGGTAGAATTTCTATAGCATCATTAGGTTTGGGTATTGCAAAAGGTGCTTATGAAGCGGCTTTGAAATATTCAAAAGAACGTCAGCAATTCGGTAAATCAATTTCTGATTTTCAAGCTATTGCATTCAAGCTTGCTGATATGGCTACAAAAATAGAAGCAGCTGAATTGTTAATTTATCACGCAGCATATTTGAAAAATAATCATTTACCTGTTTCTAAAGAATCGGCAATGGCTAAATATTATTCTTCTGAAATAGCAGTGGAAGTAGCGAACGACGGTGTGCAAATTCACGGTGGTTATGGCTATATCAAAGATTTTCCTGCCGAGAAATACTACAGGGATGCTAAGCTTTGCACTATTGGTGAAGGAACCAGTGAAATTCAAAAAGTGGTGATTTCACGAGAAATTCTTAAATAATAAAATGTTCAATGTTTAATGTTCAGAGTTAGCTAACTTTGGACATTAAACATTGAACTGCCTTATGTCTGATTTCGATTATTTCAATTGGATTTTTTTACCCCTTATCATCTTTTGTTCAAGATTGGTTGATGTTTCTTTGGGTACTATGCGCCATATTTTTGTGGCGAGAGGTTTTAAAAAATTTGCTCCCTTACTTGGTTTTTTTGAAGTTTTACTATGGATAATAGTGGCTAAACAAATATTTAATGAAGCCAATAGTTGGTTTCATTATGTAGCATGGGCAGCTGGATTTGCTACTGGTAATTATATAGGATTGATCCTGGAAGAGCGATTGGCATTAGGTTTACAAATGTTGCGTATTATCACCGATCAAAATTGTGATGCTTTGGTAAAGGAGTTAACTGTAGAGAATCATGGGATTTCTATTGTGGATGGACAAGGTTCTCAGGGGCCCATTAAAATTATATTTACTGTAGTGGCTAGAAAAAATTTAAAACAGGTAATTGCTGTAGTTTTAAAACACAATCCAACAGCATTTTATTCTATTGAAGATGTTCGCAATGCACAATCGGGTGTGTTTTCTTCTGCTAAAAACAATTCTTTTTTCTCTTTTAGATCTTTAGGTAAACAGAAGTAGTTTTGCCAAATAATAAAATATTGTTCATAAAATTAATTTTTTAGACTAGTCTAAATTATTATTTTTGCGAACAAATGTTTGACTGATGAAGAAAATTAGTATAGCGTTTATTTTATCATTGGTGGTATTGCTTGGTGCTGAATCGTGTTCTAAATTAGAACCTACTTTGCCAAAGAATGCTGATTTGTTAGATGGTTCGGTGGATGGTTTGAGTAGTTCGGAAAATCAACAATTCTTATCAGGAGACAAGGCTTTTAACGATTTAGTTTTTACTCCTGAAACAGGTTTAGGACCTCTTTTCGTTGCTACCAGTTGTGGCTCTTGTCATACCGGTGATGGTAAAGGGCATCCTTTTACAGAGCTCACTCGTTTCGGTCAATCAGATTCTAATGGTAATTCTTTTTTAGCGCAAGGTGGTCCGCAATTGCAACACAGAGCCATACCTGGTTATACACCTGAAAATCTTCCTACAGGTGCTACTTTTTCTAAATTAATTGCTCCTGTGATTACGGGTTTAGGTTTTTTAGAATCTGTTTCAGATGCCGATATTTTAGCAATGGCTGATCCTAATGATGCTAATAGTGATGGAATATCAGGAGTTCCCAATTGGGTTTCTTTGCCATCTTATATTTCACCTTCTGCCGGTGCAATTACTCAAAATGGAAAATACATTCATCGTTTTGGAAAAAAAGCATCCAGCTATAATTTGTTTCATCAAACGGTGAAAGCATACAGTCAGGATATCGGTATTACATCTTTGTATGAACCTCACGATACCTATTCAGGTTTGGAGTCAGATCCTGAAGTTTCTAGCCAAATCATTCAAAACGTAGTATTTTATTTACATACTTTAAAAGCTCCTGTGCAACGCAATATAGATGATGCTGATGTTATTCAGGGCAAACAAATTTTTGTGAATATAGGTTGTGTTTCTTGTCATAAAGAATCTCTCACTACTTCTTATTCTCCCATTGCGGCCATTTCCAATAAAGTATTTCATCCCTATACCGATTTGTTGTTACATGATATGGGAGAATCTTTAAACGATGGTTATACAGAAGGTGGAGCTCTTTCTTATGAGTGGAGAACAGCTCCGTTGTGGGGTTTAGGATTGGCAAAGAATTCACAAGGCGGAGAACTTTTTTTATTGCATGACGGCAGAGCAAAATCTATAGAAGGTGCTCTTAATTATCATGGTGGAGAAGCTGTTGTTGCACGAACAAACTTTTTTAATTTATCTGATACTGATAGAAAAAAGCTGGTTAAATTTTTAGAATCCTTGTAAGGTGAAACGAAGAGAATTTATAAAAACCTGTGGTGCTGCCTGTATAGGAGCAACTCTTTTTAGTGTTTTACTGGAAAGTTGTGGAGCTTCTAAATCGGTAAATGCAACTATTGAAGGAAGTGATTTGTTGGTTCCGTTAAGTGATTTTGAAAAAGTGAAAGATGGAGAAAAACAATTTAGAAAATATGTAATAGTACACCATGATATTTTACAAAATTCTATATGTGTTTATCGTTTTAATGAGAGTGATTATTCTGCCTTACTTATGCGTTGTCCGCATCAAGGGGCCGAGTTACAGGTATTTGGAGATAAGTTGCAATGTACTGCGCATGGTAGTGAATTTAGTGGTAGGGGGGAAGTGCAAAATGGTCCGGCCGATAGTAATTTAAGGAGCTTCCCCATTCAAATAGAAAACAATCGATTAAAAATTTCTTTGAAATGAGAACACTATATCAAAGGTTAAGAAGCAAAAAGCTACAACAGTATTGTTTTAAAATAATAATTCAATCGTTTTTTATTTTTTGTCTTTTAGCTTTCAACTTTTCTTATTCTCAAATCGATAGTACATTATTAAAGCGTGTTTCTCGTGATACTGTAAAACAGGGAATGAATATGGATGCCGTTTACAATCGTCCGTTTTTAGGTTTAGGTAAATCACCGGTATCAATAGGTGGTTATATGGAAGCAAATTGGCAACATATAGGAACCAATGGTGTTTCTGAAGGGCATCAATTTCAATTCAGAAGAATGACTTTATTTGTTGCTTCAGGCATTGGAAAAAGAATAAAATTTTTGTCGGAAATAGAATTGGAAGAAGGTGGGAAAGAACTAGGGATTGAGTTTGCTGCGATTGATTTTGAGTTTCATTCTCTATTGAATTTAAGAGGAGGAATTATCATGAATCCAATAGGTGCATTCAATCAAAATCACGATGGTCCGAAATGGGAATTTACCGACCGACCGATTTCTGCAACGCAATTGTTGCCTGCTACCTGGAGCAATACAGGTTTTGGTTTGTACGGAAAGCAATATTCTAAAAATTGGATGTTTGGCTATGAGTTGTATTTATCGGGAGGATTCGATAATTCTATTATTGCCAATACCCAAAACAAAACCTTTTTACCTGAGGCTAAAAAAAATCCTGAACGTTTTGAAGAAATAGCTAGCGGACTACCTTTGTTTACCGGAAAAATGGCCGTGAAAAATAAAAAAATAGGAGAGTTGGGATTGTCGTACATGGGAGGAGTTTACAATACTTTTCAGGAAGATGGAATAGTGTTGGATGAAAAAAGAAGAGTAGATGTTTTTGCAATAGATTTTAATTCAACTTTACCTAAATTAAATACGTTTATTACTGCCGAGTGGGTAAATATTTTTGTGCAAGTGCCCACTACTTACACGCAGCAATTTGGAAACCGTCAACAAGGTGGATTTATAGATATTGTTCAACCCGTTTTAAGAAGAAAAATGTTGGGTTGGGAAAAAGCAGTTTTGAATATTGCGTGTCGTTTTGAATATGTAGATTGGAATGTAGGAACTTTTAAATCTACAGGTGGAAATATAGGAGATCAATTGTGGAGTGTTATGCCTGCCATTAGTTTTCGTCCTAATGTGCAAACAGTATTTCGATTCAATTATCGCTATATGCAACAAAAAGATATTTTAAATAATCCACCGTCACTAACGGGTGGATTTATTGCAGGCTTATCTACTTATTTTTAATGCTTTTTATTTAACGATAGAAGGGTTCCACGTAAATTCAATAACAATAGCAGAGGCATTGCTTTTAGTGTTGGGTACTTGCCATCCAATAGAAATAGGGAATTTTGGTGTTACAAAATAAGAGAATCCATAAACACCCACACTAGCAGGAGTTGTTCCTGAAATCCAGTCGCCCACTAAGTGTATTTTATTTTTGTAAATATTGATGTCGGTTCCTGCCAGTACTCCAAAAGAGCTCGATTGCTCAAAGTAATCGTTATTGCCATAATAGCCACCTAATACCATAATCATTCTATCGTTGAATAATTTACTTCCTGTTACCAAGTAATCAAATTGAGCATATTTTAATTTAGAGCTTGCTACATCTAGGTTTACCCCTTGGTTACTTCCTATACTTGTATTAAAGTGTTTGCCTATCTCAAAGGTTTTTTGTGCATTCACCAAAAATAATGGTTCAAAAAAGTCATTTACAGTAGAGCTATTGTTGGCGAACAATTTTTTACTGTGATACAAATCTATTCCAATTACATTGATACCTATTTGGAAATTATGCCCCAGACCGTAATCTATGGTTAAATTAGATTGTGTAATTTGATTGATATTCAATTGCTCCTGAATAAATATTTTATTCTTCTTAGTAATCTCATAAGAAGGAACATTGAAAAAATTTTGTTGTGCTGAAAGATAAGGAGACGAGCCAATTATAGCCAGCAAAAAAACGTATGTCGATAACCTTTTGATAGGTTGCATTGGTATGTCAGTAAAAATTGAACGCGAAAGTAAGCAAAAGACAATTATTTCTATATTCTTTTTTCGATTGAAAAAATTGATGTAGAAATAGACTTTTGAAAGAAGAAATATTAAAATAAAAAAGGTTTAAATTTCTTTAGAGTAAAGTAAGGGATTGTTTTCTTTTAAAAGCTTTGTTTCGCATGGGTGCATAAAACTCCTGTCAGCATGGAAAAATGCAAGAATCTCAACTAAGGAAAAACTTCAAAAACTCATCTTTCCTGAAGGAATCGTGTTTAATCGAGAAAAGGGGGGATTTCGAACTCCTAAAATTAGTGACCTATTTTCTTCAATCACACAACTAGCAAACGTTTTAGGAGGGAATAAAAAAAGGACTGACCCTTTTTTATCAAGTCAGTCCCTTCCTGCGGACTGCAAGGTAAAGATTTTGAACAAGTTGTTGAAGGATTTAGAGCTTTTGAGTGGGTTAAATTGCGATTAAACCTTTTATGAGGGTTTCATTCTTCCTTTAAAATACAAAATGTTCGAAATGTAAAATAGTATCCACTAGATACTCCAAGTGGCATTTATGTGCTTTAAGAAAATAATAAAATGAATTCCTTTTTTATATCTTCATCCATTCCGAAAAACGTTGGACGTCATTTTAAGGAACGGATTGTACCACAAAACAGCTAGCAGATGACAGAACTTTTTGACTATTTCGATAAATTCTTAAAGCTTTCAGACAACACAAAAAAAGCCTTAGCCGAACTATGCTCAAATGTTACTATAAAAAAGAATGATACTTTACAACCCTTTGGGCACACTTGCAAAACGATTTATTTTTTAAAATCAGGTATTGCCCGAATTTACTATTACAAAGACGGCACTGATATTACAGAGTGTTTTGCTTTTGAAGGTAATATTATCGCAAGAGTGGAAAGTTTATTTACCGGAAAACCTTCTCAAAAAGCAATTCAAATATTGGAAAATGCTGAAATCATTGCAATCAATGCTACGCAGCTTTTTAAGCTCTACGATACCTATCCGCAAATTGAAAGATTATTTCGTTTGATATTTGAAACGGCTTATGTTGATACTCTTAACCGCATTGAAGGCATTCAATTTCATTCAGCAGAAGAACGATATTTAGATTTACTAAAAAGAACTGAAATCGTTCAAAAAATCCCTTTGAAGCACATTGCTTCCTATCTTGGTATTACACAAGTATCTTTAAGTAGAATTCGAGCGACAGTAAAGTGATTATTTATCATTTGTTAAAGGAATTCATATCTATCAGTCCGACTTTAGTAGAATAATTTAAAATCATTTTACAATGGCAACAATTAATGAAATTGATACTCATAAATTAAGTGACTGGTTAACAGAAGGGAAAAAAGTAACTATTCTCGACATAAGGACCTTGGAGGAAAGGAACGAGTGGTACATTCCCAATAGCATTCACGCCAATGTTTACGACAGTTTAAATGCTGGGAATTCAAGTGCATTAGATGATTTAGTAATTGACAAAAGTATACCAGTAGTAACTTATTGCGGCGGAGGAAGGCTGAGTAAGTTTGCTGCTGAAATTCTCACAAAAAAAGGCTTTGATGCCCATTCTCTGAAAGGTGGAATGAAAGCTTGGAATTATGCTTATGACACAAGTGTTTTGGATTACGGGAATTTCAAAATCATTCAAGTACGCCGCGTTGCAAAAGGTTGTTTATCATATATTATCGGTTCGGGAAATAGCGCTATTGTTATTGATGCCTCCATTGATCCATCAATATATAATAACATAGCGAACACAGAAGGTTGGAAAATCAATTTTGTAAGCGACACACATATTCACGCCGATTATGTTTCACGAACAAAGGAATTGGCAAACTATACTGATTCAAAATATTTAATGAATAGCAACGCGAAAGTTGAGTATCCTTTCATTCCATTGGCGAACAATGAAATGTTGACCATTGGAGAAATCAAAATAAAAGTAATGCATACACCTGGGCATACTTGGGAAAGCACTTCTTTTTTAATTGACAATAAGGCTTTACTAACTGGCGATACACTGTTTACAGATGGCATTGGTCGACCAGACCTTAAAGCGGACGAAGAAGAAGCTAAAAAGAAATCTACCGAATTATATAATTCACTTCAATTGATAAGTGCTTATAGTGATGATCTGCTTATTTTACCTGCACACATTTCAAAACCAATTGAAATCGGACAAGCGATAATTGCCGAAAAATTGGGGATACTTAAAAAAAAAATCCCCGCATTGACTTTACCCATCGAGCAATTTATAGAAAGTATTTTATCAAAACTTCCTCCATCACCTCCAAATTATTTAACCATTGCTGAAATAAATAAATCAGGAAAGATTGCTGACTTTATTGTTGCCGATCTCGAAGCCGGAGCAAATCGTTGTGCAATAAAATAAATTCAGCAAATGGAAAAAATCCAATTCGGATTGAAGGAAAACTGGAAACAGTTTTCACTTCTCGTTATCATTAATGCTTTTGTTGGCGGTATGATAGGACTTGAACGTACTGTTTTACCTCAACTTGCTGAACAAGAATTTGGCATTTCTTCCAAAACAGCCATCTTCTCATTCATTGTGGCTTTTGGAATCACTAAAGCAATTTGCAATTACTTTACCGGCAAATT
>JAHEZM010000045.1 GCA_023251075.1 Flavobacteriales bacterium
GAGCAGCTGATCGAAAAAATAATCAACAAACAAATTGAAGAAGGTCAGTTTGCCAATGCCGATATTACCTTAAAAGAGATTTCTCAAATCAAAAAGATTTTGAAAAAAATGTTGATGAATATTTATCATGTGAGGATTGAATATCCTAATGCATAATATCCTATTATTTCCTCAGTTTTAATCTCATGTGTTTTTCTAATGCACGGTAAGCATAGCTGTCGGCTTCGTGTAAGGGAGCTTGTGCTTTTTGGTAAAAATCCTGACTAATATCATAACTAAAAGTTGATTTAGACCAATGTTGACGGGTAACGTAATACATGATTTGTTTACCATCTTTATTGTATATTGAAATGGTGTATCTGGCCCCCATTTTAGCAACTCCGGCAAGAGCTAAATTTCCATGGCTATTCCCTAATGAGGCAAGGTTTTCTACAAAATACCAAGCAGTGATAAAAGCAAAAGCATCGGCGTTGGGATACAATTCTTTAAGTTGAGAAATAGTTGAACGATTGTAGAATAAGGGAGAGAATTTTTTGGGCGTTGCTGGAACCATTGCAAAAGATTCACTCACTTTGTAATAAGTAGATTGTTTGTTGGTGTATAAATAGATAAAAGGATTGGTAATATAAGCGAATTGAGTAGGCCAAGATATTGGGATTTTATTGTACCCGGGATTATTTACAATAGAGTCGGATGGAATAACCATAAATTTTCCTCCTTGAAATAAATCGTTTGTTCCATTACTTTTAAACTTAATACTATCGGCCAATTCTTCATAAACATAATTAGAACTATCGGCTGCCTTAGGATTAAATATTAACATTTGCATTGAATTGTGGGGTTTCTGACAAGTGATAGAAGGAACAGCCATGTGTTTCACTTTCGCCATTTCATATTTGTTAAATGTACATGCATTAAGCAATACTGCTAATAGCAATGCAGGAAGTAATGTCTTTTTCATAAAAATTGTAGTTATTTGGTATTGGTAAGAGCGGTGAAAAAGAGAGAAGTTACAAAGGGAATTAATTTCACTTTATTTTTAACTTTTTTTGAGGGTAATGGCCTAGAATTCGCAACGTACTGAGTGTGTCAAAATTGCATTTTAATTGTATTACAATCAACACTCTTTTATTATTCGTAATGAAATAATGATTATTTGCGAATGTTAATCTCTCGATGCAATGTATCCAACTACCCAAATCATTAAGATGCCAAAACTGATGGCACCCCAAAAATTGAAGTATAATTCAGAAGGTGTTAGAAAAAGAAAGGTAGTAGGTTCTTCAGGTAAGTAGAGCAATTTGACTTTCTCTCCGAAGTGATATTCGTTGAAGGGATCGGTGTAAATAATAGTTTCTTTTTCCCCTTCAAAAATTACATTGTATTCCAACATAGAATAACTTCCAGTCATTTTATGATGTTCACCCACGCATAGTGCTTCACTTAATTCTCCGTATTTGAAGGGCATTAAATTCGCAACCAAAGGAGTGATTAAAATGAGAATAGTAACAATGACAAAGCGAGTGGTAGTAAAAAAATTAAAATGATGATCTTGAATAGAATGATCTTTATCGAGAAAAGATGTTCTTCTTTCAACAAATCCACGTTCCGTGATTTCACTACTTCTTTTTTTTAAGAATGGTATTTTTAATCTCTTCCAATCCATTTAATATTCAGTCTTTCCTTTTTATCGTCGTTGGAGGCGTAGTAGGTAGAAGACCAAACTAATATAAGCAATCCACAAAAGATTCCCCAGCCATTGAGATACAAAGTGCGAAAACTGATGATTAAGTGATCTTCACTTGCATTGGGGTTATAGCTAACATTAACAATGTCGCCTTTATCAAAACTAATATCCGTTAAATAAATCAGATGTTTTTGTTGATGTAAATCGTAATATTCAATCAGTGTGAGAATAGAATTTGCTGTTCCGTCTCCACTTCCTCTAATGCAACGTCCTTCCGTTTTTATACCATTTACTATTAAATTGGTATGGTAAATTAATGGAAGCAAAAAAATAAAAACCAAGCCGATAACGTATCGGTTAAATGTTACTTTATTTGCCAGTTTTTGAAGCATTGATGATTATTTTCTTTTTATCAACCAAAGGTTTAAGCGATGAGTTAAATAAGCTGAACCAGCGCCAATAATGGCTCCAGCTAAAACATCACTGGGATAATGAACTCCTAAATGCATACGTGAATAGCCCACTGCACTGGCCCATAAAAAGGAAGGGGCAATGACATACCATTTAGGAAAAGCCAGTGATAGAGAAGTGGCTGTAGCAAAGGCATCGGTGGTGTGGCCTGAAGGGAAAGACGGGCTACCGGCATCGGCCATTTTTTCGATGTAGGGATAAGTAACAAAAGGACGATCTCTATTGATTGAATATTTTAAAACAGTAGCAACACCTGTGGCTACCACTACTGTAGCGCCAAGGTATAATCCTTTGCGTGTAAGTAAGCTGTCTTTTTTAAGTAAGCCAATTCCTGTTATAATTACCGGAGTACCAAAAGATACAGGTACAACAGAATGTGTGAATAAGGAAAAGGTACCATCTAAATTCTTGTTCCTAATCACATTAATTTCTTTTAAAAGATTAATATCTATGTTCTGACTAAAAACATTGGAGCTAAGAAGGATAAGCAGTACAAAAAATACCTTTTTCACAAAGTTGAATTTAGGTGCCAAAATAC
>JAHEZM010000006.1 GCA_023251075.1 Flavobacteriales bacterium
GTTTCTGTAGTTAATGCAGTGAGCTTGTATCCTAACCCATCTTCAGAAAACGTAAACGTTACTGTTTCTGCAACTAAAGTGGGCATGGCAAACATTACTGTTTATGACTTAACCGGAAGAGTAGTTTATTCTGCATCTCAAAACTTAAGTGCAGGTAACAACTTATCTTCTATCAATGTTGCAAACTTCAACGCTGGTGCATACTTATTGAATGTAAGCGCTAACGGAGAAACAATGAATAAAACTTTCACTGTAGTGAAATAATATATTCTAATTTTTAAAGCCCTCATGGTTACAACCATGAGGGCTTTTTTATTGCTATAAATTAAGCAGTCACATAAGTATCAATTTTATAACTTTTTTAAAAAATTCTATAACTATTAAAATCATATCGTGAATTAGCTTTACATAAATGGGGGAAATTAATGTTGGGGAATACCTCTCTAACTATGTAAAACTATTAATTCACTATTATGAAAATTCATCTTTTACAACGATCTCCACACAACACAATCATTATTGTTTTGTGCTTTTTTTTATCGCTTTATTCGTACGCTGGTAATTTAAAAGTTACGGGGTATTTTCCTTCATATCGCGCAACAACAAATGTTGCGGCTCAGTGCGCTTACCTTACCGATATCATTTACTCATTTATCAACCCAAGCACTACAGGTTCTTTAATTAAAACAAGCAGTGGCGATGCTAATTTCGATTTCGACGCAAGTAAATTCACAGTAGTTAAAGATGCAGCAGCGGCAAAAGGAACCAATCTTTGGCTGGCCTTAGGAGGAGCTGATGCAAGCGGATTAAGATCAGCAAGATTAAGTTCAGTATGTTCCAATTCAACTTACAGAACCACCTTAGCCACAGAACTTGTTGCTTATGCCAATTCGTTTGGTTGCTACGGAATTTCTATCGATTGGGAATTTCCCACAAGCAGTGCCGATAAATCAAATCATTTGGCTTTATTGCAAGCCATCCACACAGCAATCTTGGCATCGAGCAATGTTAATTTAAAAGTTGCTCTTGCTGTGGGAGGAGAATACGCCGGAACAACAAATCATTTAGGCTATGCAGATGCGAGTCTTTTTTCTACAAACGCAAGTTTAGTGGATGAATGGCATGTAATGGCCTACGATATGCCGGCTCCCAATGGAACTCCGTACGATGCAAACAACCACTCTTCACTTGCCGATGCACAAGGCTCTATGGAAGGTTGGAATGGCAAAGGAGTTCCTTACAGCAAAATGCTTTTGGGTTTACCGTTTTATGCTCGCTCCTCTACCAGCAGATCAACCACTTTAGAATACAATAATCTGGGCGGAACAGCCTCAACAAATTACAGTCAGGATAATTACGGAACATACTATTACAATGGCTGCCCTACTTTACAAAGCAAAATTGATTTGGCTTATACTACCAAACAAGCTATGGGAGTTATGATTTGGGATTTAGGACAAGATTTTGCTCCCAGCAATCAGTACTCTTTGTTATCCTGTATCAATACAAAAAAAACAAGTTTGTGTCCGGTACCCAAACCAAACTTAGGAGCCGACAGAGGATTCTGTTCTCCCAACACAGTTACTTTAGATCCGGGAGTTCCTAGTTCCACCGGCAGAACATTTTCGTGGTACAAAGACAATGTGTTATTGGGCAGTGAAACAGGAATAACCTTGGTAGTAAGCGCTGCCGGCACTTATAAAGTTCATATTGCTGAAGGTACTTGTTATGCCGAAGATGAAGTTATTATTGTTGCAGGCTCTCCATTTACAACAACAGGTGCTTCGGGATGCAGTGGCGACAATCTCACCCTAACAGTAAACAACCCTACCAACGGTAAAACCTATGATTGGTATGATGCCTCAGTATCTGGAACCAAAGTAGCCACAGGAACAAGCGTAAGTCAGATATTTAATTCCACCACCACCTGGTATGTAGAAGAAAAGGCAAGCGGAGTAAACACCTATACCTCCAGTGCACAAACATACAGCGATATTGTAACTTTAGGTGGAGTATTTTGGGCGCAGGGAACCGATAGCTATAGGGGTCAACGAATTACGGTATCTGCCGATTTAACTGTAAAAAGCGTTCGTGTTTATGTTTCGCAAGCAAGTGGAGCAACCTTTAAAATTCGAGTTTTAAAATCTGTAGATAATTCTTTGGTAGCAGAAACCAGCACATTCACTTATGCCACTGCCACTGTAAGTGGTGATGGTTATACCATTGAAGATATTAATGTTGGCCTGGCGCTTACTCCCGGCGATTATTTTATTTACCCTGAACTTAGCTCCGGAGTCATTGGATTTGGTGCCAATAAAGGATTAGCTTTTACGCAATCCGGCGTTTTTGATGTTGAAGCAAATAGTTATGTCGATTGGTCAGGAGGTGGAACTGCTACATTTTTAACCAGTGAAAAAACAGATGCATCACACATACATTACGGATGTTTATTTAAAATAGTAATTGAAACCGGTGCCAATGCCTCTTGTGGAAGAACTGCTGCTACAGCTACTGTAGTAACTTGCGGACCACCATCTATCACCATTGTTAAACCTACTTCCAATCAGGATTTTCCATTTGATGGTAATGCAATTGCTTTAGAAGCAACCATTACTGATGAGGGATCTGTTGCATCCAGAACATTTGAAATTTATGATGGAAATACTTTGCTTAGCACTATCACCACCAGTGCGAACGGAAGTACTTTTACAGGATCATGGACCGCCACAACCTGGTATTCTTCTCATACTTACACTTTAAAAGTAAGTGCTACCGATAATAGTAACAATACTTCAACCGCTAGTGTTGATTTCACCGTTACTTCAGGCCTGGGTGTAAATGAAATTTCTGTAGTTAATGCAGTTAACTTGTATCCTAACCCTTCTTCAGAAAATGTAAATGTTACTGTTTCTGCAACTAAAGTGGGCATGGCTACCATTACTGTTTATGACTTAACTGGAAGAGTAGTTTATTCTGCATCTCAAAACTTAAGTGCAGGTAACAACTTATCTTCTATCAATGTTGCAAACTTCAACGCTGGTGCTTACTTATTGAATATAAGTGCTAACGGAGAAACAATGAATAAAACTTTCACTGTAGTGAAATAATATATTGTAATTTTTTTTAAGCCCTCATGGTCACAACCATGAGGGCTTTTTTATTGTGCTTCCCGCAACCCTAGCCCATTTAGAAAGTATAAGTATTCTCCAAATAATAGTTTATTTTTGATTTTCAATCAGCACATACAATGACAGAACCTACGGTAGTTATAGATCTAGAAAAAGAAAAACAAGAAATATTAAAGCGATACAGAGGATTATTACGTGCCGGAAAAAAAGTTCGCACCGACCAAGAAAAAAAACTCATTCGTAAAGCCCTCACCGTAGCCATTGATGCGCACAAAGAAATGCGCCGAAAATCAGGAGAACCCTACATTTATCACCCTATTGAAGTAGCCAGAATTACTGCCGACGAAATTGGATTGGGAACTACCTCTATTATTTGCGCATTGCTACACGACACCGTTGAAGACACACACATAACCCTTGATGATGTGAACTCAATGTTTGGTGAAAAGGTGATGAAAATTGTGGATGGGTTAACCAAAATTTCCTCCATGGTAGACACTGGAGAAAATCAATTCTCCATTCAGGCAGAAAATTTCAAAAGAATATTGCTTACTCTTTCCGATGACATTAGAGTAATTCTGATAAAGCTTGCTGACAGGTTGCATAATATGCGAACAATGGAGTTTATGCCCCGACATAAACAATTAAAAATCGCATACGAAACCTTAAATATTTATGCTCCACTGGCACATCGTTTAGGACTATATGCCATTAAAACAGAATTGGAAGATTTAGGATTGCGTTATACTGAACCTGAATTGTATAAAACCATAGAAGAGAATCTATCTTCTACTCAAAAGAAAAGAACACGATACATCAACAAATTCAGCTTACCTATTATCAATATACTTACCGACAAAGGTTTTGATTTCGATATAAAAGGAAGAACAAAAAGCATCTTCTCCATTGCCAATAAAATGAAGAAAAAAGATGTGGAATTTGATGAAGTGTATGATATTTTTGCTATTCGCATCATTCTAAATTCGAAACCGGAAGATGAAAAAACCGATTGCTGGAAAGTTTATTCCCACGTAACGGATTTATATACTCCTCGTCCGGATAGATTGCGCGACTGGATTTCTACTCCAAAAGGAAATGGGTACGAATCTTTACACACTACGGTGATGGGACAAGATGGTCGTTGGGTAGAAGTTCAAATCCGCACCAAGCGAATGGATGAAATTGCCGAGAAAGGATTAGCCGCACACTGGAAATATAAATCCTTGAGTCCGGAACAAGAAAATCATTTAGACACCTGGATTTCTAAAATCACCAAGATGCTAGAATCGGGTGATAACAATGCATTGGAGTTTATTGATGATTTTAAAATGAATTTCTTTGCTGATGAAATTTATGTATTTACACCAGCAGGCGACATTAAAAATTTACCTACCGGAGCAACAGCCCTCGATTTTGCTTATGAAATTCACTCGCGTGTAGGCGATCAGTGCATAGGCGCAAAAGTGAATCACAAATTAGTTCCGCTGAATTACGAATTACAAAGCGGTGAACAAATTGAAATTCTAACATCGAAAAAACAAACTCCAAAAGAAGAATGGTTACAATACGTTGTTACGGCAAAAGCTAAAAGTTGCATTAAAGAGGCAATGAAGGAAGAACAAAAGAAAATTGCTGTTGACGGGAAAGAGAAATTCAAAGTATGGATGGATCAATTGGCAATCATTGTTAATCCTAATGTATTGGGCCAATTAACTCAACATTTCGGTGTACCTAGTGTAGGTGATTTATATTACAAAATTGCCACTGATGTTGTTCAATTGAATGACATAGAAAAATTTTACAAACAAAAATTTGAAAACAAAAAGAAGAAAGTTCCTAAAGAAAAAGAAAAAACAAAAGCAGGTAAAATCGGGATGCTCACTTTAGGAATTGATGAACATATCAATTATAAATTATCACCTTGTTGTAATCCAATCCCTGGCGATGAAGTATTTGGGTTCAATAGTGCCGACGAAGGAATAAAAATTCACAAAACCAATTGTCCGAATGCAATGCACTTACTTTCCAACTTTGCATCTCGTACTATTAAAGCACAGTGGAACAACAATCAAAATGTAGCTTTCTTAACGGGAATTCAATTTATTGGAATTGATGATTTTGGTTTATTAAACAAAATCACCACCATTATTTCTATGGAAGAACACATCAATATCAAATCTATTTTCTTTACATCAGAAGAAGGATTTTTTGAAGGAAAAATCATGTTGTATGTTACCAACACTGAACATTTACAAAGCTTAATGGATAAATTCAAGCAAATTAATGGGGTGCACAAGGTAGATCGATTAATGGATGTTACCGGGTAAAAAACACCTTGATTTTAACGAAAAAATATTCTATCTCAAAAAAGTATATTGATAGAAATAATTTACTCCTGTTCTTCTTACCACCAGCAATCCATCTTTATAATGAAATCTGCTTTCTAATTCTTTTTTAACAACACCCGATTCATCGTACTCTTTCGTGTTTTCAGAAACTCTTTCGTTTTTATGATTGTGTATTACTTCAACAAATTCCAATAAGTACAAAGATCCATTTGCTCCCAAAAGATATTCTTTTTGCCAAATCAAATCGTTCCATTGATTGTTTTGAATCTCACTTTTACTGACCACAATACCTTGGGTAAAATTTTCAATTTGTGTTTTTTTCCCTTCACTATTGTATTCAAATTTTTGCACAATAGAGTCATTAGTACTTTGTATATAGGCGGTGTGTTTTATCAATTTACCATTTGCATATTGATTTCTATAAGTAATATCCGCTGAAAGAGAATCGTTTGAAAATAACTTTTCTGAAACAACTGTTCCCTGAAGATCATATTCAAAAAACTTCGATCTAAATGGTTTTAACTTTGCGGTATTTTCCTGATTATAATATTTCGAAGAAATTCTGTTATCTCGAGCATCATAATCATTTACAATTAGTACTTCTAGCTCATTCGTATTATAATCGTAATTTTTTTGCAGCGCAACCTTACCCGATGCGGTGTATTCATACTTTGCAATTCTATCGATTGCCCTTCTGCTCTTCTCCTGAAAAGTAGAATCATAAATCACTTCTTTCAAAACCTTATTGTTATCCTCATCAATCTCTTGAATAGAAAGCACCTTTTGTGCTTTTAAAACAGAATCATTCATCCCTTCAAACACCTGAGCATTTATAGAGGGAATTCCCAAAAACATTAACCATAATAGCTTTTTCATAGCCTACAAACATACTTATTTCCCTAATAAAAAAATAAAATTTCATTTTACCCAACCTTATCCATTTTTGCTTTGTACCCATGATATAACCAAATTTATTTCATTATGAAAAATGTATTAAAAAGAATTTTATTAAGCGCTGGTTTAAGCGCATTCATGCTAACTTCATGTGTTGATGATCCTATTGAACCCATTGACCCAAAACCACCCGTTGATGAATGTCACGACAGCACATTAATTGGAACAGATACTGTACACCAAGGGGCATGGATGTATTTAGATCCTGTTTGCGGTTGCGACGGCCAAACTTACATCAATGGTGATGTTGCCCGTTACACCTACGGCGTTATAAATTACACTAAAGGCGAATGTGGAAAAAAGAGAGATACTACAGAAGTTCCAGTTGATACTACAGGCTGCTACGATCCAACATTGATAGATTCAACCGTTTACTACCCTGCCGTTTATCTTCCGGTATGTGGTTGTGATGGTATAACTTATTCCAATGAAATGGAAGCTAAGTATGTATATGGCGTAAAATCGTATATTTCTGGCGAATGTGGGAAAAACAATAACGACAGTAACATAGTAGTGTATTAATGTTGATTCAATACAAAACAGGGGACTTCGGGTCCTCTGTTTTGTATTAAAACACAATTCAACCTAATCTTTGATTGGCGTTGAACTTTAATTTTTAATACATTGCCTTAATGACGATTGAGAGAGAGCTAATAATACAATGTTTACAAAAAGATAGAAGAGCACAAGAAAAGCTCTACAAAATCTGTTTTCAGTTGTTGATGCCTTTATGCTACAAATATGTGCGGCAAGAAGAGCTAGCTAGAGAACTATTGAATCAGGCCTTTGTTAAAATCGTCTATGCTCTGGAAAATTACAACGCAGAATTATCATTTAAAAAATGGGCACAAAGCATTACACTCAATCACTTGATTAATGAATACCACAAACAAAAAAGAATAAGAGCAATAATAGATGAAAATATAGCAGATGAAACTATGGAATATAGATCAATAGAAAAATCGAAAAATGCTTACGATTATGAAGTTGAAAATGAGCATTTGAATAAGATTTTAGAAAAATTACCGCCCGCAACCAGAAAAGTATTTAACTTGTTTGCCCTTGAAGGGTATTCTCACAACGAAATAAGTGAAATACTCAATATATCTACTGGTACTTCTAAATGGCATTTATCAAGTGCTAAAGAGTTATTGAAAAAAATTGTTGCCGGAACATTTACTTTTTTATTGTTTTTAAAATGAAAAAAAATAACAACATACCTGAATTTGAATTCAAAAAAGACTATTGGTTAGAAGCCGAAAAGTTGCTTGTAAAAGAAGAAAAGAAAAGAAGATTTATTTTCTTTTGGTGGAATTCTTTTGTTCTTGCCTCAATATTAACCATAGGTACTTTTATATACATCAACAATAACAACAATGATGAAATCACTGTGGCACATAAAATTGAAAAAAAATCAAATTTTATTTCACAAAATAACATACCCAAAAATGGGATTTTAAATACTAAAGGAACTGAATTTAAATCAAAAAAAGTTTCACACAACAACAACAACAACAACAACAACAACAACAACAACAACAACAACAACAACCTTCTAACATCCACCACAGCTAATACAATCACTCCGTCAACACCGGTTACCCCTAAAGAAAAAGACACATTACTTTCGGAAATAAACACTAAAGAAAAACAACTGGAGAACTTTTTTGATTCATTAAACCAATTAAAAACCAGTAACCCAATAAAGATTGCAAAAATATTTTGCAAAAATACATTCCTATACGGAGGCATTCAATTAAACCATGCTTTCTTCCAGGCCAATACCATTTCTTCTTTAAAAACATCTATGAAATTTGGAGTGAATTTGGAAGTGAAATTATACCATAATCTGTTTGGTAATATTGGCGGGGAATGGAATCATTACCAAAATTTCTTTGAAAAAACAACAAATTACAATGCACAGGAAAACATTGGTATGGCACTAGACAATATCTTACAGGATGACGATAGTTATAATACCGGTATTCTGGGAGGTGTTTTTGTTCTGGATACTATCAATAACACCACACAAATCAATAATGTCACCTATTCCAACAATACTATTATAACACGGAACACCAAAACAGACGAAACAGGAGTTTACGCCGGAACTTTAGGAATTCCAATTTCATTAGGGTATCGCGTAAATCGTTTTAGTATTCAATGTGGGGCTACTGAAGAATTCATGCTGTACAACATGATCAATACAAAATTAGAAAATAGAATTGATCAGAATTTATTCAGTTACAACGAAGCAATATCATACAACAATTATAGCTACGGATCTCGTTGGTTAACTTTTGCAACAGCATCACTATTGTATCATATCAACGAAAATTTCAGCGTGTCGATAGATGCTAAAAAACTAATGAACAAAGGATACAACAACACCATACAAAGTGCACTAACATTAAAATACAGATTGAAGTAATTTATTTATAAATCTCCTTCTTCCTGCTAAACAAAACATTCTTCATCAACGAAGCAAAAGAAAATGTTGTAACATTTCTTTAAAAAATTGTAAAACAATTTTATCTCTTAGTTTATACCTTGTGTTTAGTTGGGGGCCACTTAAAACCTTATACTATGAATGAAGACTTTATCTCCAAAATTGTTTTTTTCTTTTTTTGTTTATTGATTTCCATCACACTCATTGTGAGCTGCTCTTTTTTGCTGTTGGAATATCATTACTTCGACTAAGGAAATTGATTGTTTAACTAACTAAAACTATACTCTATGAAATCCAAAACACTAACTTTTATATTTGCGTGCTGCTCAATTGCACACTGCTTATCTCAAACTAATTCCAATGTTTTAAACGAAAAAAATGATTTGGAAAAATACTTTAATATTGATATTTCTGAAGTACAAAGAAATGAAATAAAGAAAGAAATAGATTCTTTCAATGTGAAAATTGCTAGTGATTCCACCAACTCAGCCTTATTTACAGAGCGTGGTTTTTGTTATGCCAAACTTGGTTTACACGTATTTGCAATTCACGATTATAACAAAGCTATAATGTTAGACAAAGCAAATTCTAATGCCTATTATTTAAGAGGATCATCGAAAAACAGATTTTTCATTACTAAAAGTGGTTGCAACGACATTAAAACGGCAAGTGAATACCAACACCAGGAGGCCGAAAAAGAATATGAAATTAAATGCGGCAGATATCAACTCGACGATAATAATTACATTACCCAACAGTAAAAGAATCTCGTGGTTTGTTTTGATTAGCCGAATTAACCCACTGCGGTTGATTCGGCTTTATTGATTGCTCACAAATATTTTCTTACTCAATACCTGATTGGCCGAAACTACCTGTACCACATACAATCCTGAAGCAAAATTATTTTTAGAAAAAGAAAAAGTGTTTTTGCTGTATAATATTCCTTCAATATTTTGATTTAATTGTTTTCCATTTATATCCAACAAAACAATTTGAAATATAGGATTTCTGTAATTGAGTACTACCAAAATATCATTATCGTTTTCATAAACCTGAATGTCGCCATCTTTAGGACTAATTTGCAATGATCGAATATAAGAGTAAGCAGTAGTACCATCATAATCTACTTGCTTTAACCGATAGTATTTTATTTCAAAACCACCCAGATCGGTATCCTCCACCGAATATTCATTAATTACAGAACTGTTTCCAGCCCCTTTCACTGTCGTAATTGTTTTCCAACTTTCCGCATCTCCGGAAATTTGTAGCTCAAAATAATCATTGTTGATTTCCGACGCAGTAGTCCACGAAGCAATGATTGAATTATCTTTCCTCTTTACCATAAAAGAAGTAAGTTCTACCGGTAATGTACCGGCAGAGAGACAACAATTGGTACACCCATAAGCTGTTTGATTAAAATACGAGTCCATATTCGCATCGCTAATGCCATTTAGAGATCCCAAAGCATTGTTTACCCACGAACCATTTTTGCAGAAAACACCGGTATTGCTATTAATAGCAATATTATTATTGTATGAACCATTCACTAAAATAGTTCCCGCATTTTGCATTATTTTGGCTGCATTAGATGTTGAAGCATCTATTATCAAAGAGCCATTATAAGCCCAAAAACCTCCCGATTCTACATATATTTCAGTACCTGTTGTTAGAGTGGGTTGTTGGTAAACAACTCCACCATTTTTAACCGTTACTTTTTTAGGATTAACCGATAGAAAATTCCCGAAAGCAATATTGGCCGGATGGGTAAGAGGATAAAAAGAACTGTTTGCCCAATTGTGTGAAACCACCACATAATCTGCAGCAGTTGGAGAACATCCGCAACTACTTCCACCCGAGCTTAAAGACCAGGTATTTGCAGTAGAAGTGGAATAATATGTAGTTTGCGATTGTACAGATATCTGTAGACTTAGCAAGAAAACACCTATTGTAATTATGCGCCTCTTCATAAAAAGTTAGTTAATAGTAATTGTACAACTCAAAACAGAATTGAACAATCGAAAGTGTTGGTTTATTAAATATTGAATTGCAAAAGCACATCAACAATTGGAAGAATTTCTCCATCCAATTGCTGATGTTTTAACCTTAATTTGAATTTAATATTATCATTTTCAAACAGGGTATTTGCTTTTTAAGAGTAATGAAGAACTATTAGTTTTTAAGGTACCATAACCATTATTTATTCATGATTAACCTCCTTTCTAAGTTTATTAAATGAGTATTTTACTTTAAATAGAGGCGGAAAAATCCGCCCCTATCATTGTGATAACAGTCGGGGGATCATTATCGCAATTTTATTTCCTTAAAGTTAAGAGAGGAGGTAGTTAAAATCTTTATAAGATTTTTATAATTTGTTATAAGATTAATACTAATGGGGATTTATACCAGATTTCTATGTGGTTAAATTACGTTAGTGGTAAAATAACAAATAATCATAAACTCAATGAGAATTTGCTAAAAAGCAAAATCTACTCTTCATTTTTCTTAAAACCCACAGTAAATCGCAATCCCAATTTTATAGGAACTACAATGTAATACAATTCACTGCTTACATGATAAGAATAATTGGGCGCTAAATAATCCCTTTCAGAAAATTTATCATATTGAAATCCTATTCCCGTTGAAACATTTAACGATAACCAACTTAAAAAAAACTTTTCATAACCGAACTGAAGCGATGAATTTAAAATCCAATTTCTGTTAAATGTAGCTGGATATCCAACAAAAAAATTATCATAATTATACGATGCAGATGGACCACCTCCCGAAGAATATGCATAATGCTGAATATTAAACTCCGAATAAAAATGACTTCTTCTTTTTTCTCCTAAGAAATGATACTTGTACCCTGTTTCAAATCCTAAAGCATCGAAAGAAGAAGCTCCGGGATAGAGCCAATTTAAATAGTCGTTAAAACCAAGATATACGTCATGCTTTTTCCATTTCATAAAGACATTAATGCCTGGAGCACCACCACGAGGGACAGCCAAATTTGTACTTAACTCAGTTCCTACTTTTATTGAGCTTTGCGCACTAAGTAGCGAAGTAAGTAAAAGAAAAAATACCAAAACACCGTAACGACACCCAGTGCGTCTTTGCGAGAATTTTGTACTCAAAATTGAAGCAATCTCATCATTATAAAAGAATATTTTTTGTTTTGGCATTATAAATTTCTGATTGATTTAATAATAAAAGTAGATTGCTTCAATTTTGGGTACAAAATTCTCGCAAGGACGTACTGGGTAATAAAGATTACTTAATCAACAACTTCAAACTATCGTTTTCTTCTTGAAGCTTAAGAATTAATTGATTTCGATCTTCACAAAAAATTCTCATTACTTATAAATCTCCTTCTTCGCGCTAAACAAAGTATTCTTCATCAACGACGCAACGGTCATTAATCCTACTCCACCAGGAACCGGAGTGATATAAGAGCATTTAGGAGCTACTTCATCAAACTTCACATCACCTTTAATAGCGAATCCACTTTTCTTTGTGGTATCAACAACACGAGTGATACCTACATCAATCACCACCGCTCCTTCTTTTACCATATCAGCGGTAACGAATTCTGCTTTGCCCAAAGCCACAATTAAGATATCTGCTGAACGGGTGAATGAGGCTATATCTTTTGTTTTACTGTGACAAACGGTAACCGTACAATTGGCGAATTTACCGGCTTGCGACATCAGAATACTCATTGGTCGGCCCACAATATTACTTCTACCAATCACCACGCAATGTTTTCCCTGCGTATCTATATTGTATTTCTCCAGCATTTGAACTATTCCGTATGGCGTTGCTGAAATATAAGAAGGTTGTCCGAGCGACATTCTCCCTACATTCACCGGATGAAATCCATCTACATCTTTATTCGGTAATATTGCTTTCGTAACATTTTCTTCATTGATATGTTTAGGCAAAGGTAGTTGAACAATGAAGCCATCAATGTCGGTATCTTCATTTAAACCATGAATAATTTCAAGCAATTGCTCTTCGGTAGTACTGGCCTCCATTCTGATTAAAGTTGATTTAAATCCAACCTCTTCACATGAACGCACTTTACTGGCTACATATGTTTCACTAGCACCATCATTACCCACCAACACCGCAGCCAAATGTGGAGTTTTACCTCCAGAAGCCTTCAACTTATCTACTTCAATTTTGATTTCAGCTTTTACTTCAGCTGATGTTTTTTTGCCGTCTAATAAAATCATAATTTTTATTTTATCCCATTCCCGGGAAATTCTTCATCATCTTCATCATATTTTGTTTGTTCGACATCATCTTCATCATTTTCGATGTATCTTCAAATTGTTTGATGAGTTTATTTACTTCCTGAATATTGGTTCCACTACCCGCAGCAATTCTCTTTCTTCTGCTTCCATTAAGAATGGTAGGATTTTCTTTTTCTTTGGGAGTCATACTTTGAATGATTGCTTCTATTCCTTTGAAAGCATCATCATCAATATCAACATTCTTCATTGCTTTACCTATGCCCGGAATCATCCCCATCAAATCTTTCATGTTCCCCATCTTCTTGATTTGCTGAATTTGATCGTAGAAATCATTAAAGTTAAATTCATTTTTATGAATTTTCTTTTGCAACTTTCTTGCTTGTTCCTCATCGAAATTCTCTTGGGCTTTCTCCACCAAACTCACGATATCACCCATTCCTAAAATTCGGTCGGCCATACGTTTGGGATAAAATACATCCAACGCATCCATCTTCTCGCCTGTACCCACAAATTTGATTGGTTTATCTACCACCTCACGAATCGACAAAGCGGCTCCACCACGTGTATCACCATCTAATTTGGTTAAAACCACACCATCAAAATCTAATCTTTCGTTGAATGCTTTCGCTGTATTCACTGCATCTTGTCCGGTCATTGAATCCACCACAAACAAAATCTCGCCCGGATTCACAGCTTTCTTTACATTAGCAATCTCAGTCATCATTGCTTCATCTACCGCCAAACGACCTGCAGTATCTATAATCACTACGTTGTGACCGTTTTGTTTAGCAAATTCTATTGCTGCTTTAGCAATGGCTACAGGGTCTTTACTATCTCTATTGGTAAAAACTTTACAATCTACCTGAGCTCCTAATACTTCCAACTGATCAATCGCAGCCGGACGGTATACGTCACCTGCCACCAATAAAGGATTTTTACCCTTTTTCTTTTTTAAATGGTTCGCAAATTTTCCAGTAAAAGTTGTTTTCCCCGAACCTTGCAAACCTGCAATTAATATAATGGCCGGAGATCCTTTTAAATTGATATCGGTTTCTTCTCCCCCCATCAATTTGGTTAGTTCATCATGAACAATTTTAACCAACAATTGATTCGGACTAATAGAAGTCAATACATTTTGCCCTAAGGCTTGCTCCTTCACTCTTTCTGTAAATTCCTTGGCTACTTTAAAACTAACGTCGGCATCCAACAAAGCCCTTCTTACTTCCTTCAAGGTTTCGGCCACGTTAATTTCGGTGATTTTCCCTTGTCCTTTAAGTACTTTAAAGGCCCTCTCTAACTTATCTGATAAACTATCGAACATATTTAAAAAATTGAGGCACTAAAATAGCTAAAAACTTTCAATTGATAAAGGCTTTAATAAAGTGATTAAACCTGAAGTTTCCAAACTTTTTATTTTGAATCAAAACGAATAAAATTCCACCTTGCTTTCTATAAAAAAATAACTATGAAACAAACACTTACTTATGCTATTTTACTATTTAGCTTTTCAAACTCTCTAGCCCAAACAGTCATGGATTACGATGGAAACGAATATACTCCTGTGGTAATTGGAACGCAAACGTGGTTAAAAGAAAACTTAAAGACCACACATTGTATGGATGGTACAGCATTGACTTTAATTACCGACAATAATGCCTGGATAACTACTGCTGATCCAGCGTATTGTTGGTACAACAACAATGAAGTCTTCAAACCTACTTTCGGAGCACTTTACAACCATCAGGTAGTAAAAGGCTGCGCTGTTTGCCCTACTGGCTACAAACTTCCCAGCAATGCCGATATATCGAAATTAATTACCACAGCCGGAGGAATGAGTGTTGCCGGAACACATTTAAAAGATAACAATGCAGGAACAACCTGGAGCTCACCACTCACCGCTGATAATTCTACAGGATTTTCGCTGGTTGGAACTGGGTACAGAAATGCTTCCGACGGATCGTTTGGCAATATATTACAAAGCACTTCAACATGGGTTACCGATGAGTATACCAATCAGGCCGGAGATTTCCATCTATCTACATACAATTCTTTACCGCAAATTCTTAACCCAATGATGTATTACAACAACAGCGGATTATTTTTGCGTTGTATAAAACTAAACAACACAGCATTGGAAAACACAGGCTCAAAAGAAGAAATTCAAGTGTATCCCAATCCGTGTGAATCAGGGGCACTAGTTCAGGTTAATAATCTCAAAGAGGAACTAAATGGAAAAACGGTAAATGTGCTCATTACCGACATTACAGGAAAAAAGATTTTAAATAGCAATGAAATCGTTAGCTTAGGTTCATTGGTAATTAGCACCAATAGTTTCAAAGAAGGTATTTATTTCTTAAATGTTATTTCAACCAATGAAATCATTAGCAATCAAAAATTAATAGTTCAATAGTTTTTATCATAAAAAGGTTGTTGTGTCTCAACAACCTTTTTATTTCGTTTAAAATTCACTAAATACTAGGTATAGGAGAATAATTCATAATTTCTTTAATAAAATAAGTTCCTGGATTTAGTGATTTCAAATCAAGAGCAATAAATTCCTCTTCCGATAATTTGGTTAACAGCGCACCATCCATATCATACATACTATAAGGATATACTGTATTTGTCTTTGTGCGCTGGAGAAACTGAAAGAGTGTAATTGAGTTTTCAGAAGATTTTGCTTCCAAATATTTTTCAATTGTTTTGTTGTTTTGGGACCCGGCAAATTCAGCACTTTGCGCATTCAATGAACTCACTCCAAAAAGAGTCATCATAAAAAAAGCAATCAAAATCTTTTTCATAACTGTATGTTTAAAATTTAAGTATCCTACTTATTTCAAATACGATACCAAAACACACAGTGAAGAATAAATAAAAGAGAAAAACTTCAGATTTAAAAAACTACTGAACAACGATAACAATTCCGCTGGCGATCATTTTTCCTTCAGTAGTAAAATCGCCTTTGGCTTTTTCTTCCTTAAAATCGCGATATAAATGGATATAATAAACACCAGGCTTCTTGTACGAGAGAGGAATTTCATACAATTCCCCCTTTCTATAATTTGCCATATCCCAGGGATATAATGTGGTTACCACCGATTTTGTGAAATCACTATAACTCGTATGTTTTTTTGCTTCTTCCACTGTAATAGCTTTAGGCAATTTATCATAATAAGAAATGGTACTACTAATAAATTGTCCGGGTTGAGTTCTTACTTTCAACACAAACGATTCATTTATTTTCATTGTATCAGGAACACTTTCAAATACAAAAGCACGATCGATAAACTCTTCGATATATACAAACTCCTTGGCTCCGGCATAAAAACCAATACCAATATAATTGTGAAATTTATCTATGCAATTCTTTTTGTGTAAATCGTTAGGAGCTCGTTCATCCATAAATCCTTTGTGATAGGCTTGCATCGATTTTACAATAGACGAACTATCCACTTCTATTTCACTGCTGGTCCAATACCCAGAAATATTTTCAGAAACATGATCCTTTCCTCCTATTAAACCATAACGCTGATAAGGATTGAGTCCTTTCAAATTAACATGACCAACATAACGTTTTGTTGCCGCTTCATAACACATTTGATTAGCAATTCTACTGGCCAAAATATCGAGCTGCAAAGCGGAAAGTTTTAGTTTTTTTCTTTCTTTATTCAAAAGATCTAAATGAACCAACTTCAGCTTCAAATGGAAATCGCTGTCTTTAAATTCCTTTAAAGTAGTATCCGCATCGTTCTTTAACTTATAACGAACAAAAACCGAATCAACTGCTGCATTCATCCATGAACACACTATTGAGAAACTAAGGATTAAAAAATATTTTTTCATACTTAAAAATAAAAAAAGTTGATAGATTATACTATGCCAACTTCCATATAATGTAATATAAAGAAAAAGTTACCCAACCAAGCAATGAGTCATAATTAACTCATTTTTTTATTTTGATTCCCCTTCTCTTTTACAACATCTTTAGCCTATTACTTTAATAGATGATAAAATGAATAAGAGAAAGCTTATTGTTAAACGTGCAGATGATGCAACTAAAGATGGAATACTGATTTTAGTATTGTTTGTTTTGATTATGTTATTATGGACTTTACCAATCCAAAATCTTTGATTTTAAATCAAGAAATGACAGGAAAAAGGGGAGCGATAAACATAAAGTTTTGCTCTTTTTTATTTTGTTTCCCTTTGTTTTCCGGTATAATTTTGATTTATTGTTTTTTCTCAAATAGTAGTAGTTAGGTGGTTTTCTTTCCTCAGGAAACCTTTCTCCTTTAACACTCTCCGCCCCCAAAACGGAGAGTGTTTTTTATTTTGATCTGAAGGAATATTCCAGGAAATCAACTTTTGCTAATTTTGCTTCAACCCAATCTATGAATCCAAAGCCAGTAATCATAAACGAAAACTTATCGGGCGAATGATGTTTTTCATATTCCTTTAAAAACTCTTTCAATACATCATCTTTGTCTTTTTCCCTGGATGCCTTAGCTAATTTTTCCAAGGTGTTGAATATATACAACTCAATAGGTAAGGCATCAGCAATACTCTTTAACAGGTATTTAATTGCCCTCAATTCTCCTTGCATCAATTCATGTTCATTCATTTCATGAGCACAAATTACTTTCAATAATTTCTCATATAATTTTCCATTTTTAAAGGAATGTAGATTGTACTGAGAATCTAAAAAGTTAGAAATTTTATAAGCCAGCTTAAATTTTTTGGTTTTAAAATGATAATTAAACTGCGCATGTTTCCAGTCTAATATTTCTTTATTGAATGGCATTTTCTCAATAGAATCCTGAAACTCCGGCTCCAACGTACTGTGAAATTTAGTATAACCGTTCAAATCTTTTATCTCTACATAATACCAATTTTGATGAACCAGATAAGTAATTAAAACAAAATTATCTTTTTCAGCTTCGTAGCATTTTTTCATTCTCTCCAACATCACAAAAGCATTATCAAGTAATTTTGCTTCTAAGGCCATTCTAACAAAATTAGCCATTTGCACCACTCTTGCCCGCAAAGGAAAACGTTTTAATGTTTCTTGAATATCTATTAATTGTTGTAAATGATAACAGGCTTTTTTCAAATCCATTTCATAACTACAATGTTTTATATATTGAATAAAATGAAAACACACTAATGCAGTTTTACTAAGAGCTTTTTCCTCACCTGATAACAATTCATTTTTATACAAAACCTTTAACTCATCTTTCATTAACTCATTAGAAGTAAGCCGCAACATTTCTCCTTTATTAAAAATAGTATCAGAGAGAATAAAATACTTTTCGGCATTTACTTGTTGTTCTGCCACACGCAAATTATCTAAACGAATAATTTCAATCGTTTTTACAAAAGCAAAATCTGTCATTGATTTTTGCTGATGTAAAATTTCAATCATCTGCTGATTGATTTCAGCCTGCTTAAGAAAAAATTCATTTTCCAGCGCTATTTTGTAAGTCTTTTGTAAAATCTTTATCGCGTCATCAAACAAAAGCTTTTCTTTCAAATAAAGTGCATGAGATATTAAACGGTTAATTTGCCAAAGCACATCGGTGTTTTTCGATTTACTGAAAACCAATACATCCAACAATTCATTATACAGAGTATGTTTCTTAATGGAATACCAATCTTTTGATGCTTTATTATCCAATTCCTTTATAATCTTCTCCTCTTCTCCTTCTTCATGCTTAATAAACAAATCAAATAGCTTTAAAAGCCAGGAATCCTCATTTCCAAAAGAAGATTTAATCTTTTTGAAATAAGCCTTTTCCGTTTTTTTCATGCTTTGAATCAAAGCAAACAAATGATCTTTTTCCGACATAACTCTTTTTTTAACCATGCAGAAATTAGTAATAAAAACCATGCGACAAAATATTAAATCGTAAGTTTTGCCGATTTTTATTTGACTCATAGTGACATTCTCGGGTATATTTGATTTCTATTACTACTGTGCCTATGAAAAATTTACTACTTATTTTCGTGTTGTTCTTTGTGTTTAGCACCAAAGCACATGCTGCTGTAGGCCCTAATTTAGATCACCCTACCAACAATGAAGCATTTATAGGCACTCGATTAGGTATATCATTTTATCATATTGCAGGAAATAACTTTTATGATATTGCCTACGATACCACAAACACTTTCAATTCCTCAGTTAATCTCCTTCAATTAGGCACCATAGATAATATAGCTATTACCAACAACACCATTATTTCCGATACCCTTGAAAATTTATATTTTGATCAGCGATATTACTATAAAGTAAGAGCCCGAACAGCTACCGATACTACAGATTGGTCGGAAACAAGAACATTTGTTACTCGTGGAGCACCTTTTATAATTGGAAGCATTACTGTATTTGATCATCAACAGTTTCAGTTAGGTCATTATATGGGGGCTAA
This sequence comes from Flavobacteriales bacterium, assembly GCA_023251075.1. GTDB lineage: Bacteria > Bacteroidota > Bacteroidia > Flavobacteriales_C > JAHEZL01. The sequence continues at coordinate 19,561 of JAHEZM010000006.1, forward strand.
TTATGTTTACGAACTAAATGACTCCCCTATTTTCAATGCGCCTATTTATATTTCAACTATTCCTGGCGACAAATCAAGACTTCCAGCGCAAGGAGTTATCTGGAATAGCCCATCTCTACTAAATAGCTTTACTTACTATATGAGAGTTAAAGCATTTAATGAAATAGATAGTTCAGAATGGTCATTTACCTACGGATTTACCACACCGGAAGTGTTTGAAAGTAATGCTATCAATGAGCTGAATAATGGCAATTTGAATATATTCCCTAATCCTGCCAACACAGAACTCTACGTTGCGAACGCAAAAGCAAATAGCATCTTCTATCTGCAAGATATTACCGGAAAAATAATTTACCAACAACAACTCATTAGCTCTAATTCTTTAATAGATATGAGCAACTTTGAAAGCGGAATATATATTACCAGAATAACAGAAAATGATAATGTAATAAGAACCGAAAAACTGGTTATTAGCAGATAATTTCTAACCTGATCCATTACAAAAGGGCAAGCTAAACACTTGCCCTTTTATTTTGTTCAACCAAAAAGTCATTTCACTAAGTAAAAAGAAGTGTTCACTATTTAGAGATATTAGAACAATACAATGCTAATTATCTTTCTGAAAAAAACATGAAACTATATTCAATCTTATTGACCTCCATTATTTTATTTTCCTGTAACGAAAAACAAAACACGACCATTACAGAAACACCTAAAGCACTTCAAAATAACAAAATTGAAATTAAAAGCTATAGTAGATCATACTCCGATTTAGTAGAAGAACTGTACAAAGAATTATTAGAGAACAATACTGAATTAAAAAAACTGGAAGATGCAATTGAAAATTCAAATTCGAAATCAATCAGCTTAGAAAATAATTTTAATGAATTCAATAATAAATCTGTCAATTATTATAAATCAGCTCACTCACACACAACAATGATAAAAGACAGCCTACTAAGAACAAAAATTACTGCTGTGATTAACAAAAGCACTTTGAATTATGATTCAAAAACATACGATCTAAAGTATCTTTTAAAAGAAATCTCTGAGAAAAAATCAGCAATTCAAGATTACCAAACAGCATTAAAAATCATATTGACATTACCAGTAATAGAAAAGTATCAAAAAGAAAATATTCTAAATCAAAATGAATTTAAAACGTTCATCAACACACAGAAATCTATTTTGAAGGAAGAAGAAAAATTATTGAAATAAAATTAAAGAACAAGCCCCTCCAATCGCATTAATTGAATAATAAAACACAAAACTTACAGTTCAAAAAATGTATTCCAATGCATCTTTATTACCTTAGCGTTTCAAACTGAAAAAATGAGTATTGAACAAAAAATATCTGAGGCTGCTAAAAATGCCGCTCAGCTTTTATATAGTACTGAAATTGCTTCGTCGCAAATTCAACTACAAGCCTGCAAACCTGAATTCGAAGGAGACTTAACTATTGTAGTTTTCCCTTTGCTGAAAATTTCAAAAAAATCACCTGAACAAACGGCCACTGACTTAGGAGAAGCTATAAAAAATACTTTGCCTGAAATTTCTGCTTTCAATGTGGTAAAAGGATTTTTGAATCTTTCTGTTGCCGATAGTTATTGGTTAGATTCTTTTAAGAATCTCCAACCTCACTCTCACTCTCACTCTCCCGCTCACTCTTCCAAAAAAATAATGGTGGAATATTCTTCACCAAACACTAATAAACCCTTACATCTCGGACACGTTAGAAATAATTGTTTGGGTTATTCGGTTTCTGAGATTTTAAAAGCCAATGGAAGTGAGGTAATCAAAACTCAAATCATTAACGACAGAGGTATTCATATCTGCAAATCAATGTTAGCCTGGGGGAAATGGGGAAATGGAGAAACCCCCCAATCTTCAAGCATCAAAGGAGATCATTTAGTTGGTAAATATTATGTGATGTTCGAGCAGGCCTACAAAAAAGAACAACAAGAACTGATTGCTGGTGGAATGGATGAAAAATCAGCCAAAACAAAAGCTCCTCTTTTTATTGAAGCATCGGATATGCTAAGAAAATGGGAAGCTAACGATACTGCTGTTGTAGAACTATGGAAAACAATGAACAACTGGGTTTATGAAGGGTTTGAGGCTACCTATAAAAAACTGGGCGTTGACTTCGATAAATTATATTACGAATCTCAAACTTATCTTCTCGGTAAAGAAATTATTGAAGAAGGGTTAAAAAAAGGTGTATTCTTTAAAAAAGAAGATGGATCAGTATGGATTGATTTAACTGCTGATGGATTGGATGAAAAACTATTGCTGCGTTCTGATGGAACATCGGTTTATATCACACAAGACATAGGAACTGCTGTTGATCGATACAAAGATTTTAATGTTGATGGAATTATTTACACCGTTGCCAACGAACAAGATTATCACTTTAAAGTATTGTTCCTGATCTTGAAAAAAATGGGCTACTCTTTTTGGGAAGGACTATTTCACCTATCATATGGAATGGTAGAATTACCTAGCGGAAGAATGAAAACCCGCGAAGGCACAGTGGTGGATGCCGATGATTTAATGGAAGAGATGATTAGTTCTGCAACGCAAAGCACCAAAGAAAAAGGCAAGCTAGATGAGCTTACTGAAGAAGAAAAAAATGAAGTAATTCGCAAAATTGCGGTGGGTGCTTTGAAATATTTTATCTTAAAAGTTGATCCTAAAAAATCAATGATCTTTAACCCTGAAGAATCTATTGATTTCAATGGAAATACAGGGCCTTTCATTCAATACATTTATGTTCGTACCCGTTCTGTTTTAAGAAAAGTAAGTGATGAAAAAGTATGGACTATCTCTTCTCTTAGCAAAAAAGAAAAAGAATTAATCAAAAAAATATTATCTTATTCTTCTGTTGTAAAAGAAGCTGCGAAATTATATAGTCCGGCAATAATGGCCAATTACAGCTACGAACTAGCCAAAGAGTTTTCCCAATTCTGGGCCGATCATCAAATTGTAAATGCTGATGACGAAAACTCAAAATACTTTAGAGTCCAGTTGTCGAAAGAGGTGGGAGACACTTTGAAAAAAGCAATGAAATTATTGGGAATCGAAATGCCGGAGAGAATGTAAAAGCAAATCTTATGACCCACTCCACTTTCGTCATTGTAATGAAGAGCTAGGAATTATAAGAACTACTTAGTTTTTAAACTTTCATTTTCTGCTAATAACGCCGTATTTTTCGCTTTAAGATCTCTTATTTCCGAACGTAATCTCCACATTTCCGCTTTAGTGGCTCTAAGATCATCAATCGTTCCTAATTCCTGGTAGGCCACTATTTGAGCCTTTAATTCTTTACAATCGTTATGAGAATCTTTTGGTAAAAAAGCTAACGAAAGCACTACTGCTACAATAAAAAAATATTTCTTCATCCTTTTGTTTTTTAATTTTCAAAAATAAAAAAAGGATTTAAGTTTTTATCCTTAAATCCTTTTCTTTCGAATTTTACTTCTTATTATTTTCCACCACGTTTTCTTTCACCTTCTTTCAATAATATTTTTCTCAAACGAATAGATTGTGGAGTTACTTCAACAAACTCATCTGATTGAATATACTCTAATGCTTCCTCTAAAGAATGTTTGATAGCAGGAATGATTCTCACCTTGTTATCAGAACCTGAAGCACGCATGTTGGTTAATTGTTTTGATTTGGTAACGTTAATACACAAATCACCTTCCTTGCTGTGCTCGCCAATAACCTGACCTTCATAAATATCAGTTGTTGGGTCGATAAAGAATTTACCTCTGTCTTGTAATTTATCAATGGAGTAAGCAATAGATGTACCTTGCTCCAAAGAGATCAAAGAACCATTTTGTCTTTCTGGAATCTCCCCTTTCCAAGGCTCGTAAGCTTTGAAACGATGCGACATAATAGCCTCTCCTGCTGTTGCAGTAAGCATGTTACTTCTTAAACCAATGATACCACGAGAAGGAATATTGAATTCTATTTTAACACGAGATCCTGTTGGAACCATGCTTAACATCTCTCCTTTTCTTCTGGTTAACATATCGATAGCTGTACCAGAATATTCATCTGGAACGTCGATAGTTAAAGCCTCAATAGGTTCGCATTTTTTACCATCAATAGTTTTAATTAAAACTTGTGGCTGACCAACTTGCAATTCATAGCCTTCACGACGCATCTCCTCAATCAAAATTGACAAGTGCAATACACCACGACCATAAACCATAAAGCTATCTGCAGAACCGGTTGGCTCCATTTTCATTGCCAAGTTTTTCTCTAATTCTTTTTCTAATCTTTCTTTGATGTGACGAGAAGTAACGAATTTACCTTCTTTACCAAAGAACGGTGAATTGTTGATAGAAAACAACATACTCATAGTTGGCTCATCGATTGAGATGGCAGGCATTGCTTCAGGATTGTCGATATCGGCAACAGTATCACCAATTTCAAATTCCTCTAAACCAACAATAGCACATATTTCACCGGCTGCTACTTTTTCAACTTTAATTTTGCCCAAACCTTCAAACACCATCAATTCCTTGATTTTTTGTTTCACCTGGCGGCCATCTCTCTTGATCAACATGATGTTTTGTCCGGGAACCAATGAACCTCTAAACAATCTTCCAATGGCAATACGCCCAACGAAAGAAGAGAAATCCAAAGCAGTAATTTGCAACTGAGTAGCACCCACGGCAATTTTAGGAGCCGGAATGTGTTCAATTACTTTTTCCAATAAGATATTGATATTGTCAGTTTTGTTCTCCCAATGATCACTCATCCAGCCCATTTTAGCTGCACCGTAAACAACAGGGTAATCCAACTGATCTTCGTTAGCATCTAACTCGAACATCAAATCGAACACTTTCTCATTAGTCAATTCAGGATCACAGTTTTCTTTATCTACTTTATTTACAACCACAATTGGTTTAATACCCAATTGCAAAGCTTTTTGCAATACGAAACGCGTTTGAGGCATTGGTCCCTCAAAAGCATCTACCAATAACAATACACCGTCGGTCATTTTTAGTACACGCTCTACCTCACCACCAAAGTCACTGTGACCAGGAGTATCGATAATATTGATTTTAGTGTCTTTATAGGTAACAGAACAGTTTTTAGAACGAATGGTAATACCTCTCTCACGCTCCAATTCATTAGAGTCCATGATCAAGTCACCTGTTTCTTTGTGCTCTGAAAATAATTTTCCTGCTGTTAAAATTTTATCTACCAAGGTAGTCTTACCGTGGTCAACGTGGGCGATAATCGCGATGTTCCTAATGTTCATACTTTTCTTTTGTGCGTTTAAGGGCGCAAAGATAGGAAAAATCTTAACAGCAGGGCACTAAAGTAGCTGAATACCAATTTTAACCACGATTTAAATATTCAATTAGCAAAAATTGGCAGACTTAAAATCTCTTTTTCTAACTCTGCCCGAGTTAACAAATTCTGATTACTAATTAAGTATTGATTAAAGATATTGCTATTAATTACACTTCTTTTTCCCGCACTGTAAGCCAATCCATACTGAGCCTGAGTTTCTAAATACTCCTGATACAATCGATCATTAAGTAAATTATAATATTGTTGTGTGTTCATGATTTCTAATTTTAAGATTGAATAATAAAAAAACCGCTTGTTAAGGATAACAAGCGGTTCAAGTTTTTTCTGTTGATTAATATTTAGCAGACAAACATGCACTTCCTGTTACCCGAATGGGGATAGCATGGGACGAACGAGTGCTTTAGCTTAAACATTAAATTATTCATAGAGCAAATATACTCTAACAATACTATGTTGTGCAAGAAAAATTTTAAATAAAAGTTAAAATATATTTTATTGAACTTTTATAAATTTTAATTACCTTATTACTCCAAACCCTTTATGATATGAGAAAAATTTTACTTTATTCCTTCGGCACTTTCGCTTTTCTGGCGTTTATGCCAGACAACAATGATCATTGCGATTGCGCATTTTCGATAAGCAGTATGGAAGAAGCATTAAAAGCACCGGAAACAGTAAAATGTTTGGATTTATCAATGCAGAAACTCAAAGTAGTTCCGGCTGATGTTGCCAAACTCACCAATTTAGAATGTTTAGATTTGGCTTTCAATCACATCAGCACTTTACCAGAAAACATAACCTCCTTAACTAAATTAAAATACATCAATCTTAATGGCACGAGGTATATGCCCAAAATGCCTTCGGTGCTTACAAAAATACCTTCTTTAAAACGAGTTGATGTAAAAGATCATCCTGAATGGAGCGCTGCTACTAAAGAAGAAGCAAAAAAACTGTTGCCAAATGTTAATGTGGTTACGGAAGAACAAGTAAATAGTGAAGTAGAAATTAAAATTCCTGTTGCCAAATAGCTGAATTTATTTCCCTACAATTTTTGCATAACGGGAAATATTACCTGGGTCAACCTTAGATAAAAAATCAACGATCGGCTGTTTATCAGGAACAGATTCATCACTAAAAATATTTACTATCTCTCTGTTTTTAGCATCGAAAAATACTTTCATAGAATAGGCACTCGGTTTTCTGGTTTGAATCGCTTGTAAAGTTTTTAGGTTCTCTATGATAACTTGTCGGCCTTTTGCTATGTCCGTACTCATTATATCTAATCCTAAACGATGATAGTTGTATAAAGTAGTGTGAATAGGATCATAAACTGGGTTCATTAAATTTTCAATTAGCCAATATCTGTTTTTTGTACCATCATTGGCCTTCCAGCCAGATTCTGCACTATTCAAACAATTATTCACTACGTTTTGTGCTTTTTGAAAATAATCGGCTCCGCCTTTCAACGAATAACTATCATAATCGAAAGCCAATACCATGTATGCATAATAAGCCAAAACAGAAGTTAGATTAGAAATATTATCGTTATCTGAATAATCTAAATTTTGATTCAATGAATAATTAAAATTAAAGTCATTGTCATTCACATCAAACAAAGTGGATTTATAGGTGGTTCCATAAATAGGTCTGCTCGATTGCAATTGTAATGTAGCCTCATATCTATCAGCAGTAGGTACATTTTTAATGGTAATAAACATATTGCATTCAATACGTTCTGTTAATGCGTAAACATGATTGGTCCATTTCCTTGAATTAACAAAATCAGAAATATCCTTTTTCATCTTCTGAAAAACAGTAACATCAACACTATTGTTTACTTGTGCGAAATTAATATCCACAGTGCAGTTTAATTCTTGGGCAGAAGATCCCAAAACACAAAAAACAAATACCCATATTAAAAAACGCTGCATAGTTATTTTGATTTTAATATTTCTTCAATTTGACGAACAATATCTTGAGCAATTTCAGTTTTCGACTTTTTCTCAAACGTTTTTATCACGCCATTAGTATCTACAAATGTAACTTGATTCAAATCACTTCCAAAGGCATCATTCTCAGTGTTTACAGAATTAAGAACAATAAAATCGGCATTTTTTGCAATGGCCTTCTGTTTGGCATTTTCTATTTCATTTTGAGTTTCCATCGCAAAACCAACCACCACCTGATGGTTTTTCTTTTTAGAACCCAAAGTCAACAAAATATCTCCGGTTTTATGCAGCACCAATTCAAAGATATTTTCCTTCTTCTTAATTTTATTTTGTTGTATTTGTGAAGGTGCATAATCAGCAACAGCTGCCGCCATTACAGCTATATCCACCTGCTCGAATTCTTTTTCGCAGGCCTCCAACATTTCTTTAGCACTATAAACATCCATTCTATGAATACCCGGAACTATAGTTTTAACCTTCGATGGTCCCATTACCAAAGTAACCTTTGCTCCTTTTCTGGCAAGTAATTCAGCTACTGCCATTCCCATTTTACCTGAAGAATGATTCCCAACAAATCTGATAGGATCAAGCGCCTCATAAGTTGGACCGGCGGTCAATAACACTTTTTTTCCTAACAAAGTTTTTTCTGAAAGATGAAATCGTATATGTTCTGCAATTTCTTCCGGTTCAGCCATTCTTCCTTCTCCTTCTAATCCACTAGCCAATAAACCATAACCCGGTTTTATCATTATATTTCCATAACTCAACAACTTCTGAATATTAATTTGAGTGGCTTGATGCTGAAACATATCTAGATCCATAGCTGGAGCAAATAACACTCTACATCTCGCCGATAAATAAACCGCTAGCAGAAGATTATCACACTGGCCTTGGGCCATCTTACTCAAAGTATTTGCGCTAGCCGGAGCGATTACAATAATATCAGCCCACAAACCTAAATCAACATGGTTATTCCACAATCCAGCTTCATCAGTGAAAGAGCTAAGAACTTTGTTTTCAGATAAAACAGATAATGTAAGAGGGGTTATAAAATCAGAAGCGGAAGGGGTCATTACAACCTTCACTTCCGCTTCTTCTTTCTTTAATATTCTAACCAAATGTGCTATTTTATAAGCCGCAATACTGGCAGTTATCCCAAGTATTATTTTTTTGCCTTTAAGCATAGAAAGACAAAAAGGTTTAACGATTAATCGTTAGAGATTTCTTTCTCTTCAATTTTCGGTTCGTTAGCAGGGTTTCTGTGATAAATTTCACCATCTTCCCACTCTTTAGAAGCAATTAAACCTGGTTTAGGTAAACGCTCATAAAATTTAGAGATTTCAATCTGCTCACGGTTTTCAAACACCTCTTCCAAACTATCTGTAGCTGTGGCAAATTCTTCCAATTTTTGATTTAATTCAGTTTTTAAATCAACACCAATCTGATTCGCTCTTTTTGCCAAAACATTGATAACTTCATAAATGTTTCCATCATTGGTAAAAGCATTAACATCTCTCGTTACAGTTGAGTTTGGCGCTTTTGTTTTTTTGTAATCCATGTCTTACTTTGTTAATTTTTCAATTTTAGCATTTATTTCGGCCTCAAGTTTCGAAATCTTATTCAAATATTCTACCTTCTTAAAGCTCAACTTCTCCATTTCCATCAATCTTTCTAAAGCTTGTTGGTACTGCTTTTTACGCTCGTACTTTTCCGACTTTTTGGCCAATTGATACTCAGAAATAGCCCACAAATATACAATTTCATCCTGAAATTCACCCATTTTTCTTTCATCTAAATATTTTGGCGCATTTTCTTTTATCCATGAATACTGTTTTTTCGATGCTTGATATTCGAATATTTTAAGTGGGAATTTACTTTGCTCTTCTTCTGCCCTAACACGAATAGCAGCTGAAACTGCGCCATATTTATCTGCCGATAATTCTAAAAAATACTGATCGCATAAATGAGAAACATGTTGAAATTTAGAATACTGATTAAAAACATCACTTCTCTCCGCATCTTTGTACGCTGCATCAATTCCATTTACTAAATTCTTATGTTTTTCATTAATATTACTGAGCTTATTTGCATACTCAAAATAATACTTAGACGCTTTTTCATAATTAGCCATATCAGCATACTCCTTCCCCATCAAAGAAGGTATTTGCTTACAATTCTCTTCGGCCGATTTATAGTTATTTTGTAACTCCTTATAATAATTGCTGTTGATTAAGCTTTCATTATCGCGATAACTATCAAATAAATTTTTGAAATTTTGGTACTCTCCTATTTTTTTATCAGGTTCTACCGTTTGAGCATACAAATAACTTGATTTAATTTGATAGTAAATCAACTCTGCCTTTTTATCTGAAAACTCATTATTAAGTAACAATTCAGAAAACACAGATTTTGCTTTGGTATAATCTCCACGGTTGAAATAATAAAAAGGCAACTGATATTTACTCTCTTTCAACTTTTGCTTACTTTTTGCCTTTAAATCAATTATATCTTCTGCTTTTTTAGAATCACCAAACTTAACCAGGTATTTATCAGCAAGTACCCCAACCTCATTCAGTCTGTCCATTTGTTTTTCCTCCACACTCTCAATAGCATATTTATAAGCACTCTCCACCATCATGAATTTAACCTGTTCAACATATTTTGAATCAGGGTAATCACTTGCAAATCCTTCCCCTGTAACAATACAAGCTTTATACTCTCCAATTTTATAATATAAACTTACCGACTCAAATCCTTTTCTTTCTAATTTACCCTGCAATAAATCTATATTCTCATTCACCTTCTCTACGTAACTACTATTAGGATATTTATCCAAAAACAATTGAAATTCATCAATGGATTTAATCGTATACTCTTGATCTAAATAATAATCAGGTGAGTATTTCATATAACAAACCCCTATCATATATTGTAATTCTTCGGCATACTGACTTCTAGGAAATGCCAAAATAAAACGTTGAAACTGATGGGCTGCAAACAAGTAATCTTCCATATGAAAATCACAATACACCCAGTAATAAAAAATCTGTTCAGATCTTTGTGTTCCCCTGAAAACCTGCATCAACTCCTTAAATAAATCCGATGCATGCTCATAATCCTTCCTATCATAGTACTTCTTTGCCATTTCATATTTGTACTCGTAATCCGTACTTTCTTTCACTTTTTTGAAAGAATCGCAGGCAAACAGAAATACTATAAGAAAAAATGGAAGATACTTTTTGATATTCATGGGCGCTAAAATAGTTAAATCAGCTTAGCAAACGTAATGCTTAATGCATTATTTTAACCGCCATTTCCTGTGCATCTTTAAACAGCTGATCATTCACCTTTAAATTCACTCCTTTTTGCTGAAGAAAAAGAACAATGTTTTCAGTGGCCATATTACCCACCAAATCGTCTTTTGCCATGGGGCATCCACCAAATCCTTTAATTGCACCATCGAATCTTCTAACACCTGTTTGATATGCTGCTTCCAGTTTCTCCATCCAATGATCTGGATGACTATGCAGATGAACTCCGAATTCAGTATTCGAAACATTTTTAATCAACGATGACATTACCTTGGTAACCGAATGTTTATCAGAAGTTCCTATCGTATCAGAAACAGCCATTAATTGAACACCCAATTCTTTTAATTTTAATGCCCATTCCACCACCACTTCTTCCGACCAAAATTCATCGTATGGATTACCAAAAGCCATAGATAGATATACCACAGGAGATTTTTTATTTTTAGCACATAAATCAAGAATAGCCTTAACTCTATCCAACGACTGCTCTCTTGTTGAATTTGTGTTGCGCAATTGAAACTGCTCTGATACAGAAAAAGGGAAACCTAAAAAATCTACTGCCTTAAATGAGCAAGCATCCTCTGCACCACGTTCATTGGCTACTATTGCCAACAACTTGGTTGAGGTAGATGATAAATCCAAACCATTCAAAACCTCAGCAGTATCTCTCATTTGAGGAATAGCTTTAGGAGAAACAAAACTTCCGAAATCCAAAATATCAAATCCTACCTTTAGTAAATGATTCAAATATTCAATTTTTGTAGCCGTTGGAATGAAATCATGCAAGCCTTGCATGGCATCACGTGGACATTCAATTAATGTTATTTTTTCGCTCATTTCAATGAGTTTAAGATTCCTTTATTAATTTTTTTAACCAACCCCGGACCTTCATATATAAATCCAGTATACACTTGCACAAGAGCTGCTCCAGCATTTAATTTTTCTATTGCATCTTCAGCAGAATGAATTCCCCCTACCGCAATAACGGGATATTGATCACCCAGTTTTTCACATAAATATTTTACCACTTCGGTAGATCTTTTTCGAACTGGCTTTCCGCTTAATCCTCCCGCTCCAATCATTTCCACTTTTGCTTTATCTGCTTTCAACCCTTCTCTGCTTATGGTAGTATTGGTGGCAATTAATCCAGATAATTTAACCTCTTTAGTAATGGCAATAATATCATCTAATTGAGAATTGGTAAGATCTGGCGCAATTTTCAATAACAATGGTTTAGGGCTGCCTGTGGCTTGATTCATTTCCTGAACTTTTAAAAGCAAATTCTTCAAAGGTTCTTTATCCTGCAATTCTCTTAGCCCTGGTGTATTGGGTGAACTTACATTTACCACAAAATAATCAACGTAAGGATATAATTTTGTAAAGCATTTTTCATAATCATTTACCGCCTCTTCATTAGGGGTAACTTTATTTTTTCCAATATTACCACCAATAATCAACTGCTTATTTCTATTCTTTAATCTGCTAACTGCAGAATCTACCCCTTCATTATTAAAGCCCATTCTATTAATTAAAGCATCATCTTCAGGCAAACGAAATGAGCGAGGCTGAGGATTTCCTGGTTGTCCAACCGGTGTTAAAGTTCCTATTTCCACAAAACCAAAACCAAAACACCCCAATTCATGAAACAACTTAGCATCTTTATCAAAGCCAGCAGCCAAACCAACAGCGTTGGGGAATTTAATACCGAAGACTGTTTTTTCTAAACGTAAATCTTTCACCTGAAAAACTGATCTCACCAATGTTTTCACCAATGGAATTTTAAACAAAATTTTTAGTGAAGAAAAGACTAAGTTGTGCGCCGTTTCTGGTTGAAATCTAAATAGAATTGGTTTTATAATTGACTTATACATTGCTTGAATTATTCTCGATTATTGTTTTTTCAAATTGCTCCATCACCTCCTCTATTTTTTTGGTTTCTGGATAGTAGCTCAATATTTTTTGCAGCACCTTATCCACCGTTGAATCAGGACAAGAAGCACCTGAAGTAAGTATTATATTTACAACATTGGATTCAGGAAGATAACCAGATGTTTTTACCAATTTTTTATCATGATAATGAAAATGTTGAATCTCTTTAGGTGACAAAATTTCTTTTTCTGAAGAAATATAGAAGGTAGGAAATTTAGTTTCACACAACTCCACTAAATGCGAAGTATTAGAACTGTTATATCCTCCAACAACAATGGCAATATCAACAGGCTGCTCCAACAATGCTGTCGTAGCACTTTGATTATCGTTGGTAGCATAACATAAGGAATCTCTTGTATCTGCGAATACCTCTTTAAAATCCTTTACCTCAAAAACATTCTCCATTACTGTTTTTAAAAAGGCAGCTATTTCTTTAGTTTCAGTAGCCAACATAGTAGTTTGATTCACTACCCCAATTCTTTTTAAATCTTCCTTCACATTAAAACCTTCCGAGTATTTACCTTTAAACAAAGTGTAAAATTCTTCCGAAGGAATCTCACCTGAAATGACTTTTGATAAAGTAATGGCTTCTTCAAAATCTCTCAAAATGAGTGCGTGTCCGTACTTTACTGCGTGTGAAAAAGTAGCTCTGGTTTCCTCGTGATTGTGCTTGCCATGTATTAAAATCGTATAACTTTCATCACCCAATTTTTTCGACATTTTCCAAACTCTTTCCACAAAAGGACAAGTAGTATTGTATTTATAGGGATCAATACCTATTTGTTTTAGTGTATTCTCTATTTCTATAGTAGTTCCAAAAGCAGGAATAACAACAATATCCTGGTTAGAAAGAGAATCCCAAGCCACTATTTGATTGCCTAAAGTATCCATCAAAAAACTAACTCCTCTGGATACCAAATCAGCATTAACCTCTGGATTATGTATCATTTCAGATAAAAGAAAAATTCTTTTATCTGGATTCTCACTTATAGCTCTGTATGCAATTTCAATGGCATTCTCCACCCCATAACAAAACCCAAAATGTCGGGCAATATAAAACTTCACCTTTCCAAAATCCAATACTGTGGGAACATAATCCTTCTTTCTTGGATCCATATCCTTTCGTAATTGTTTAATTCGGGAAATTACAGGACTTCTATAAAATTCTGGAACATCAAATTTTTTCATCAGCTTTATAATCTGTGAACAAAAATAACCAATTGATTAGAAGAATCGTTATATCTTTAACTATAAGTAATTAACTCATGAAATTTTTCTTCTTCATCACACTAGGTTCCTTAATCTTATTAGGAAATACATCAGGCACTAATGATTGTAAACTGAAAACTGAAGGCATTTATTATGCAGAAGTTGATTCAACTACTTCAGCTTACCTCCGATTTTATTCTGATGGAACAATTATACATACCACTTCGGTTGAAGATGTAAACACAGTTTCTAAATATTTCGATAAGAGTTACGCAAAACACCTCTTGAAGGGAGAATATTCTTACGGAAAATGCTACGTCACTGCAAGTACTTTTGGTAAAACAGGAAAAATGAAATTCTCCGGTAATGTAACCGCAGATACCTTATATCTTAAAACTATCAATTCCAGGGAAAACACTTCAACTATGCTGAAGTTTGCGTTTCATGAAGATCCTATTGAAATGCCCAAAAAGAAATAAAAAAAGCCCCGATATAAAACCGGGGCACCCCAAAACAACTATGAAAAAACTACCTGTAACACTATGAATATAACAGGTAATGAGTTAATTCTTTTGCAAATGTATACACTAAACCAATAGCACGCTCAAATAATATTAGCTCTAAGTCATCTATTCTATGAACGACTCCATTTCACCGGTAAACAACCCATAAATATAGATTATTTCAAATCCTTTAACTTCCAATTTATTTCATCCAGGACCCTTTGACTTAAAAGCTCCGACTTTATAAACATTTCATTAATTCCATTAATATTGATTTGTTCCTTTGCATCATACTCAATACTTTTCATCAAAGTCTCTATTTCTTTTATACCCAGCAAAGCCAAGGGAGATCTGTATTTATGGGCATACTGACTAATCTTTTTCCAATCCTCTGTTTCCACTGCGGCTTTTAAACTGCTTAACAATGGAGGAGTGTCTTCCACAAAAATGGTTAACATTTCTTTTACAAAAGTATCATTACCATCCGACATAGTTTTAAGATAGCTGATGTCTAACATTTGTCCTGATTCTGGCATTTCTATAGATTTTCCAAATAATAATTTATAAATCGTTCTAATTAAAATCTCTTTATTTATGGGTTTTGCTATATGCTCATTCATTCCTGCTGCTATACAAGCATCTCTTTCTTCCTTGAAAGCATGGGCCGTCATAGCAATTACGGGAATATATTTTTTCGAAGGAGGAAAGTCTTTCCTAATTTCTGTGATTACTTCAAATCCGTCTTTCACAGGCATCTGTATATCTAATAGCAATAGATCAAAATCTTTTCCCCCCAACATCTCTAAAGCTTCTCCTCCATCAGAAGCGATTACCAGATTCACACCTGTATCCTTAAAAATATTTTCAATATATTTTTGATTCATTCTGTTGTCTTCAGCCAACAAAATATTTTTCCCTTTTAGTAAAAAAACATCAACTCTGCCCTCCTCTTCTTCTTTTTTAGAACTTTCAATCTTACCGCTCAATCGGTACTTTATTTCAAATTCAAAAACAGAGCCCACATCGAGCTTTGAATTTACTTTAACTGTCCCTTTCTGCAATTCAACCAATCGTTTTACAATAGCTAAACCTAAACCAGTACCACCAAATTTTCGGGTAGCTCCTGAGCTTACTTGACTAAAACTTTCAAATACATAATCATGCTTATCTTTTGGAATACCAATACCACTATCGCTAATTAAAAATTTCAACCTAAATCTGTCTTCTTTTTCCCAAGATTTAAACACTTCTATTTTCACAAAACCTTTATCGGTAAACTTGATAGCATTCCCTACTAAATTCATTAAAACCTGATACAAGCGATTGGCATCGCCTACCATCGCATCAGGAACATCTGGAGCAACATGAATTGAAAACAATAAATTCTTTTCAATCGCTATTCCCTTCAATACTCTTTCTATTGAATTAAGGATATTAGATAAAATAAAATTCTCTTTTTCAATGATCAACTTACCTGCTTCTATCTTAGAAAAATCAAGAATATCATTAATCAATGTCAACAAATTTTCTCCTGATATTTTAATCGTATTTACATAATCTCTTTGTACCTCATTCAAGCGAGTTTCCTCTAATAATCCTGTAAAACCAACTATTGCATTCATTGGTGTTCTGATCTCATGACTCATATTGGCAATGAAATCTTGTTTTGCCTTACTGGTTTGCTCTGCCAATAGTTTTGCTTTTACCAATGATTCTTCAGCTTCTGCTCTTTTCGTTATATCATTAGCAATACCTATCACTTCAATAACTTCTCCCAATTCATTACTTCTAGGAGTACAGGTAATTTGATATACTTCATTACCAAAACGTATTGCTTGAGTTACTTCATTTCCTGCTAAAGCAATTTTTATTTGATTGGTAAACTCTTCTTTTCCTTCAAACAATTCAAATATCGATTCTCCTATTAAATCCTCACTCATTGGTAAAATACTACCCAAACTTCTTCCTTTAGCAAGGGTGAATTCTCCATTTTTATTAATCGTAAATAGAATGAGTGGACTAAATGATACTACTGTCGATAATCTATCTTCAGCTGATTTTAAACTTGATTCAACATGACGACGTTCTTTCTCCAGTTCAGAAAACCTAAGAGAATTTCGAATGCACTGCTCAATCCCATCAGCATTTAATAAAGATTTAGGAATATAATCACTTGCTCCACTCTGCATCATTTCCACTGCAACTTGCGGATCGGCATAATTGGTAACCACCACCACAGGAACCATAACACCTTCATTTCTCAAGGACTTTAGCAAGGTAAGTCCATTCTCTCCCTTAAGATGATAATCAATAAAAATAATATCAAATGATTTTTGCTTAGTGGCTTCAATAGCCTTAGCAACAGCAGCTACCGTGTGTAAATCGGAATGAAGCGATGATTTTTCAATTTCTCTTTCGAAATTTCGAATATCATATTCATTGTGTTCAACGTAAAGAATCTTGATTTTTTCTTCCATATCTTCCACTAAATTCTAATCATCTGAAAGATAAGAATAAAAGAAATTAGTTGTATTAGAAGCGCATTTTTTTAGCAAAAGCCTCCAATAAAGAAACTCGTTTTTCTCCCAATAATTTTTTGTTCAACAATGTATTTATGTTTTCGTTTAATCTTTCAATACATCCTTCTCCCTTCGATATAAAATCAACTGCACCGCTTTTCATTGCCTGAATGGCCACATTCATATGCTTATGTCCGGTAACCATAAATATAGCTGAAGAGGGTGAATACATTTTAAGCTTTACGATTAGCGACAAACCATTTAACTGCCCCATTTCCATTTCATACATGTAATCAAGTATTACCACATCTGGTTTTTCTCCTGTTTTCAAAAAATCATTATAAGAATGATAAACACCTATTTCTACCCCGCCTTTATAAATACCATCTAACTGATGACGCATCACCTTCAAACACATTTCATCGTCATCAATTAAAGCTATTTTTAATTTCGATCCGTAATTCTTTTTGTACCGCTCTAAAAGTTGCTGATTTTGAACTTTTATCTCTTCCGTAAAATTTCCGTTCCCCATAACTAACACATTTGTAATCATTAAATTTCCACCCAACGATTTTACCACATTAGTTCTCATAAGTTCGATTTTTTAAGGTTTAAACATTAACACAGTGGTGTTAATAGAATGCACTTGACAAGAATTAATTCAAAGATTATGCCTAGATTTTATCCTTTGATTATAAATACAGACGGGGAATAGGCCAACCACTCACTTCTGCTTATAACTAGCTTTTTCCAACTATCAATACTCACCAACATTAGATCTTGCTGAGTTAAAAATTCTTCATCTACCGAATTTTCAGAATGAAAAGTGAGATGATAAGGATGGGAGCGCTCAATAATATTTACCTTTTCTTTGAACTCCATATTATTTTGAAAAATGCCTAAAGCATCCACAACAACAACTTTAGATCCCTTATTATGAATCATTCGCTGGGCATAATCTAACAGAAATAAATCCTCCTCTGATAAGATAGGTAAGTAAATAATATCTGCTTTAACCAAGCCTTTATCTATAAAGATGCCTAAAGATCCCTTTACCGTTTTAATAATATTATTAACCCTTGTATTAAAAACACTTCCCTCTATGATATTTTCTTTACCCGTAAGTGTTTGAAGTAGTTTTTCGGGATTGATAATTTTAGAAGTAATGCCAATTACTCTACCTAATAATGTACCCTCATATATCGATGGGCCCATTCCAATAATAAGTAAATTATATTCTCCATCATTGGCAGTGTCTACAATTTCTTTATCAATATCAACGGTAGGTTTAAAAGCTGTTTTAATAGCTAAATTCAACTTAGCTGCTTCCCTTTTAATAGGCAAGAAAGTTTCTCTCTCCAATTCCAACATATTGTATTGATGCAACTCATTACTTAAACGAAGATGCATAGCCGTTACTTCAGAATCAGCTTGTGTTTTATGAAGTAATGCGTCTGAAAGCACTACCATTCCTTTTCCTCGTGCCGGATCACCAAAAGAAAAAATCAATCGGAATTTACGCTGTAAGTCATCCATAGATTTCCCTATCTTTCTTTCTTTAAAAATAAAATTGATGAAATCCAGCGCTGGCCCCGTCATAAAAGTGGTGAACAAAGCCATAATTACCAACATTGCAAATAACTCAGGACTCAAAACGCCTAACTCCAATCCAATATTCAGCACAATTAATTCCATCAATCCTCTAGTATTCATGAAAGCTCCAATCATCAAACTTTCCTTCCAGGTTTGACCAACCACTTTTGCTGCCATGGCACTTCCAACAAATTTTCCGGCAACAGCAACAGCAATAATCACTGCGCAGATATACCATAAATTAATGTCGTTCAACAATCCAATTTGAGTTTTTAAACCTGTTACCACAAAGAACAGTGGCAATAACATAACCATTGAAATATCTTCTACTTTTTCTACAAATACATTTCTAAAGTGCATATTAGGAGGCATGATTACACCCGCCATAAAAGCACCAAACAAGGCATGAATTCCAATCACTTCTGTTGCGTATGCCGACAATAACAATGTGGCAAAAAATATAGCAACTACAGGTTTACTAATGGTATCTTGCTTGGAGTAAACCTCTCCAATTCGTTTTAAAAAGGGTTGAACAACTGCAAACATAAAAATCACATACCCCACAGCCAAACCTATTGTATAAAGAGAACTAACTACAGAACCCGCTTTTACAATTGCTATTACGGCCGCCAAAATACACCAGGCGGTTATATCATCTGCTGCTGCACAGGTAATAACAATTGCACCCAACCTGGTTTTAGAGAGTTGACGTTCCTGAACTATTCTCGCTAAAACAGGAAAAGCAGTAATACTCATTGAAATTCCTACAAAAAGAGAAAAAGATAAAAACTGAACATTTTCAGGGGCGAAAGATTCGTAGATATAATAGGAAAGTATAACTCCCAATGTAAAAGGAAAGACAATACTTGCATGACTAATTACAATGGCATCTTGCGCTTTTTTTCTTAACACTTTTAAATCGAGCTCCATGCCCACAATAAACATGAAAAGAATTAAACCCACCTGACTCAAAAACTGAAGATTACCAATTGAACTGGCCGGAAACAAGAAAGCAGAAAACTCAGGAAAAAACATTCCCACAAAAGAAGGACCTAAAAATATACCCGCTATAATTTCACCTATAACCGTTGGCTGTCCAATCTTTCTGAAAACAAATGAAAATATTCTTGCGGTTGCAATAATAGTAATGATCTGCAAAAGCAAAATGGCTAATGGATGTAAAACATTGTGATGAAGAGTTTCTTTAATCTGATCAAATCCCCCTAAATCCTTATGAACAACAGTTTTATGAATTTTATGAATTTCTTTCAATTCACCTTCTTGCATAACATGGTACATCAAGAAGATCAACCCTCCAGTAATCAGCACATAAAACAATATATTTTTCAACCCATTCACTACGCGAATTTAAAAAGAAAACAATGCCTTCAGCATTAATTAAAAATTAAGTTTTTAATCTTCTAATTCCTTTAGAATCTTACTCACTTCTTCTTCCGTATTTTTCAATTTAAGATTACAAGTTTTTATAAGCTCCAACGCTCTTTTTACATTTTCAGCCAATTGGTCTACATCCACCTCTTCCCCTTCAATTTTGGCTACTATTTGCTCTAATTCCTCAATAGACTCTGCGTACGATAATTTCTTTTTCGACATATTAAATGATTTTACTTGTTATTTCTCCATCTTTAAAAATGGTGTTAATTTCTGTTCCTTCCTGTAAATCTGTTACCGACTTTATCACCTTGCCATCACTATAAGTTAAAGTATAACCTCTGGCTATTACCTTAGCTGGATCAAGCAGTTTAATCTTTTCCTCTAAAAGCATTATTTGATGCTTTTTCTGATTTATCAAATTTAATTCTGATACTCTCACTTGTTTAAAAAGATCCTTTATATCAAACTGTTTTTCTCGAATTAACTTCTGAGCTCCTATTCCAATCTTACTTTTACTTTGAAATAAAATTCGCTTTTTAAACTCAATAAATTTATTGGAAAACTCGCTTACATCACGCTTCAATTTATCGAGCTCGCTTTTTTTCTCATTTACAAACGACAAAGATTTTCTTTCAATCACATAGGATGCATCAGCTATAGTTTTTTTTTCTTTTTCTAATCGGAATTGCAACACTTCTTTTACTCTACCCTTTGCATCGATGAGCATTTCATCAAATGTATTGAACGTAGAAATTAAAAATTCCGCAACCGCTGTAGGGGTTTTAAGTTTTTTATGAGCTACTAAATCTGCTATCGATTCATCACGCTCGTGTCCAATACCCGTCAATACAGGCAAACTACAATTCGCAATAGCCTTGGCCAGTTCATACTCATCAAAAGTACTTAATTCCACCACCGAACCTCCTCCCCTAACAATTATCACAACATCAAATTGTGCTGATTTACTTTCCACTTTTTGTATAGCACCAACAATACTTGAAACTGATTTTTCACCCTGCATTAAAGCTTGAAAAACTTTCACACTAAAACAATAACCATATTTATTGTTTTGCAATTGATTTAAAAAATCTTCGTACCCCGCAGCTGTTTCCGACGATACCAATGCAATTCTCTGAGGCACCAATGGAAAATCTAATGCTTTATTTTTATGAATCAACCCCTCTTTGACCAACCTTTCTTCAACCTCTTTTTTTCTTCTGGCCAAATCACCCAAAGAATAAGCAGGATCAATACCTACTATATTTAAACTTATTCCATAAACCGGATGATACTGAACCTCTGTTAACAGCAATGATTTCATACCCGCCTGAAGATTGTTTCCCGTAACTTGAAAAAACTGATTCAATAAGTGTTGCAACTTGAACGACCATATATTGGCTCTCATTTTCGCCAGCGTCGTTTTGTCTTTTTTCTCTACCAACTCCAAATAACAATGACCGCTTGATTGATTTACGTTCATTGCTGCTATTTCAGCAACCACCCATATTTGCTGCATAAAATTACCCTCAATTGCATCTTTAACATGCATTGAAAGCTGATGTAAAGTCAAATGATTCTCACTATGGGTTTCGTCGATCATAAGCTATACTAAAAAAATAAGGGTGCATAAATACACCCTTATCCAATCCTTTATAATTATTACTTAAAGCTAGAAACTACTTTATCAATTTTGTCAGCACTTTCTTTTTTAACTGGTACTAAAGGTAAACGCAAGGTATTTTCAATCAAGCCTTGTTTAAACAGAAAGTATTTAATACTGGATGGATTTCCATCATCAAAAGCGACATCCATAACCGGAAGCAAATGATTGTGCGCTTCTTGGGCCTTAGTGAAATCACCCTCCAATGCAGCGTTAACAATAGCCACTACCTCTCCAGGATACGCGTTGGCAATAACCGAAATTAAACCAACAGCTCCTAATTTAATCATTTCTAATGCCAAGCCATCATCTCCAGATGTAACAACAAAACCACCATTAACCAAGCCTTCACATTGCTCTAAACCTGCAGAAGCATCTTTCATCGCAATGATATTTTTAAAATCTTTAGCCAAACGCAAAGTGGTTTCTACTTGTACAGAAGAACCTGTGCGTGCAGGAACATTGTAAAGTACAATAGGTAAATTCGATACTTTCGCCAAAGCAGCATAATGCTGATATATTCCTTCTTGCGAAGGACGGTTATAAGAAGGTGAAACACTAAGAATAGCACTCACCCCTGTAAAATCTATGGATTTTATTTCTTCAACACATTCAGCGGTATTATTACTACCAACACCCAACATAATGGGTAATCTTCCTTTATTTACTTCCTTTACTTTTTCTAAAACCTTTTTCTTCTCTTCTTTTGAAAGTGTTACAGATTCGCCTGTTGTTCCTAATACCACGAGGTAATTTACTCCCCCTTCAATCACATGATTCACCAATTTAGCCAAAGCAATATAATCTACTTCATTGCTCGACGTAAATGGGGTAACCAATGCTACACCTGTTCCTTTCAAATTCATAATCGCTCTTTATTAATAATATTCAAATAATGGTCAATATATCTCAACAAATATTTCAAATCCTTTCCTTCCTCTACCTTAATCATTAAATCAAACAACCCGCTGTATTCCAATTCTTGTCGCCCCACTTTAAATTTCGCTCTCGAATTAGCAATAATATACTTAAAAGGAAAAACGGGAGCCATACTTACATCGATCAAAATATCGTAAGGTTCCTCAATAAAATTTGAAATCGTTTTTCCTGAGGGCTGCATCAGCAAATTTAAATCCTTTTTCGAGAAAAAATCATACTCAAGCTTAGGATTTACACCTTCTGGCAATTTAGGTAAATCGTAAAAACCTAAAGCCTTAACACTCAACCTATAATCTCTCAAGTATTTTACAAATTTTTTAATCAGCTCACTTTCCTCTTCATCGCTGGCTCTATACAATATGGCGCAAGTTTTGGCTGAACCAAAATTTACAGGTACTATTTCTCTATCAGCAAGTATGTTTTGCTTAAGAGTCATTTCTCCCACCTTTTGTCGTATGTCATCAAGAAAGCCCAAATAATCAATTTGTGTGTAAATTTAATCTTAGCAATCGAAAACAAAAAACCGCTCATCACTTTGTAATGAAAGGTTTCTCAACAATTGTTAATAAATACTACTTAACACGGAGGTCAATTACTTAGTTTCCGAAGTCTTTGCGATAACGTAGGATGAGAATAATAAACTGCAACATACCAAGGATGCGGAGTTAGGTTACTCAGACTGTCAACCGACAATTTAACCAAAGCGCTTGATAAATGCTGTGATGAATAAGTAACATTCGCATATTCATCGGCTTCAAATTCATTTTTTCTCGATACAGTATTACTAATTATTCCAATCAACATAGATATTGGGGAATACAACAGAAAAAATACAATAGCGGCAATATGAAAACTATGTGTTTCAACATTCAACACTTCCGAGAGTTGATTGTATTGAAGAAGCCAACCCAACAATACAAACAAAATAAGTGTTTGAATACTGGAGATGATCAACTGTAACAGAGTGTGTTTTCTCTTATAATGCCCTATTTCATGGGCCAACACCGCAGTCACTTCCTGAACACTCAATTTAACAATCAAAGTATCGAATAAAACAATTTTCTTCTTCGCGCCTAAACCACTAAAAAAAGCATTGGCTTTGGTAGATCTTTTTGAACCATCCATCACATATAAATTTTTTAACTGGTAACCTTCTTTTTTGCAGTAATACTCTATTTCCGATTTTAACTGTCCCTCTTCAAGAGGTTTTAATTTATTGAACAAAGGCAAAATAACCGAAGAGTATAATGCAATTGCAAGAATTGAAAAAAGAGTAATTACCAACCAACCCATAATCCAAAATATTTCACCAAACGCACTATATACATAGATGATAGCATACAACACACTTCCTCCTATCAAAAAAGCCATTAAATAAGTTTTAATTTTATCGAACAAGTAAATCTTCCATGTTACTTTATTGAATCCGTACTTCTCTTCGATCACAAAAATATTATACAAAGAAAATGGAATAGTCAACAAATCAGAAATCAAAAACAAAACTCCAAAAAAAGCCAATGAAACCACAGTTTCATTTTTCACATAAATTCTCACCCATTCATCTAAAGCCGCAAAAAAATTCAAGAAAAAGGCCAGTAAAATAATTACAACACTAAAAATAGAAGACCATAAAGAAAATAGATATTTCTCATTCTGATAATTCTGCGACTCCTCTTTTTTCTTCTCATCATAAATCCCTTTTAGCTCTTCGGGCAAAGGCTGTGTGCTGAATTGATGATTAAGATAATTGAGTATTGTTTCTGAGCAAAAATTTAATAAAATAACAATGATGATGGTCCAAAAAAGAAAACTATTCATTTGCTCACATTTAATTTAAACCATATCGTTTGCGTAAAACCCACTCAACACTAAGCAGTAATATCAGCAAAACAAAAAGCCATTTTTCATGAATTAATTCTTTCATTTCTACCGCAGAATGCTCCACCGGTTTAATATCTTCCCGAGCTTTGATACCAGCAACCATTTGATCCAATTGACTGATATGAAAAACTTTACCGCCGGTATTATCTGCAATTTTCGACAATAAAAACACATCTGAGCGATGACTGATATTCTCCAATTGCATTTCCTCCACAATAAATTTCCCTGTTTTCTCCAATTTCTTATTTGCTATTTTAGTGCTGGCAACATAACTATAATTCCCTGCTTCTAAACACCCCATATTTAAACGATACCTGTCACTTATTTTATCAAAAACAAACTCAAATTCCTTTCCTTTATTATTCTTTAGTTTTAATTTCAGTTCCTCTAAATTGCTTAGCTCATAAGAATCATTATAAACCTCAGCATT
Organism: Flavobacteriales bacterium; assembly: GCA_023251075.1. Classification (GTDB taxonomy): domain Bacteria; phylum Bacteroidota; class Bacteroidia; order Flavobacteriales_C; genus JAHEZL01. Next base: position 44,213 of record JAHEZM010000006.1, read on the forward strand.
AAAAAGAACCTCTTCATTCTCCATAAATTTCTTTTGGTGATTAATTCTAAAGTTTGATTTATCTTCTTTTACCGATAAATATTGAACAGTTTTTTGAATCAACTCTTTAAAATGATTATCGTTTTCATTTTTCATGAAATCATTTAATTTCCACCTCCAAATTCCTTCTCCGGCAATTAAACATATTTTACTTTCCTGCATCGAGTAAAAAGTCATTAAAGGAGCATCCGTTTCAACACTTCCTATCTTTTGATAAAAAAGATGTTCAGCATCTCCCGGAACCTGAAAAGAAATAAATGGAGATTTCAGAGGAGTAACATCTTTAAAAAAATCAGCAGTACCAGGACTCAAAGAAAAACGAACAAAATCTTTATTAAAAGCAGGATAACAATCATTATACGACCTATTATTCCCTGCCAAGTTAGGCCATTGGATACCGAAATTATAACGTGCCAAATGAGAATAACTCATTTGAGTTCCCAACACCAAACAAATTCCAACCTTAGACTGAAATATTTCTTTCATGAGAGGCTCCGCAACACTTGATTCATCGGGAAAACGATGAATCGCTACCATACTATATTGATTTATTTTCCCTTTAAAACTATCAAAAAAAGCAATTTCAGCTTTGTAATTCTCATTACTCTCAATAGCCATTTTCAAAGCACCTAAATCGGGATGAGGGCCTTTACTCAGCAACAATACTTTTTGACGACCATCCAATACCTCCACAAAAACCTCTCTTCTGTTATTTACTATTATCTTTTCACCCTCTACTTTTTTAAGTTGCACCACCAACTTTCTCATCCCCACCTGATCGGCACTAATCAAAACCTTTTTGCTGATGGGAGTTTTATTCAACAGAATTTCTTCAGTATACTTTACTACTCCATCCATTTCAACAATCAATGTTGTTTTTTCTTTCTCACATTTTGTAGCATCAATAAGTATTTCCAAAGGAAATTTATTCCCTAAAAAAGTGATGTTATTGAAATACAAATCTTTTACAAACAAATCTTTATACGTAATGGTATCTCCTAATACTACAGAGTAAACAGGCACTTGTTTTAATTTTTCTTGATACACAGGGTTGACTCCCGTGTTATAAACCCCGTCGGTCATTAACACAATAGCTCCAACATTTTTATTAGAGTATTGAGTTTCCATCTCATCAAAAAAACTCGATAGATCAGTACTTTTTTCAGAAAACAAATTGCTTTTATAAGGCTGTACTTTTTCACCAAAAGAAAAAGTCTTCACTTCATAAACATCGGAAAATTGATTTTGAAGATGGATAATTTTTTTATTTAAATCTTTACAATAATCCTCTCCATTATTAGCAATAGAAGAAGAGTTATCAAGACCAATCAATAAAATTGGCTTTTCAATTTCGGTATTTACAGATTTAAAAAAAGGACTCAGTATGAGAAGTGCAATAAAAAAAACTACAATAGTTCTAAAACAAAATAGAACTATTCTCAACCATGAAGATAGTTCTATCGTTTTTTTGTTTTTATAGTAAACTATACTTGAATAGAGTAAAGCAGCACCAAAGCACAACAAATAATACCATGCCGAATATTGGCTAATTAACTCCAAGTGATTTTATATAAAAATTACATCGACATTCCGCCACAAACATTAATCACCTGGCCAGTGATATAGGTACTTTTATCCGACGCTAAAAACACCGCCAAATCAGCAACATCATCCACCTCTCCCGCTCTTTGCAAAGGAATATCTTTTACCCATCCTTCTACAACTTTTGGATCTAAAACTTCCGTCATTTCAGTTTTAATAAAACCTGGAGCTATAGCATTACAACGAATACTTCTTGAACCTAATTCCTTAGCAATAGATTTTGTGAATCCATAAGTACCAGCCTTCGACGCAGCATAATTCGCCTGTCCTGCATTTCCATTCACTCCAACTACACTCCCTATATTTATGATAGAACCTTTTCTTGCTTTTAACATCGGACGGGTTACCGCTTTCGTTAAATTGAATACTGACTTAAGATTGGTATTAATTACCTCATCAAATTGTTGTTCGGTCATTCTCATCAATAAATTATCCTTTGTTATTCCAGCATTATTTACAACCACATCTACAGTTCCAAATTGAGCAACCACATCATTAACCAATTGTTCAGCAGCAGCAAAATTCGATGCATCTGACTTAAATCCTTTTGCTTTACCTCCCAATGTAACCAGTTCCTCTTCTAATTGACGAGCTTTTTCTTCAGATGATAAATAGGTGAAAGCCACCGCAGCACCGTTTTCTGCAAATTTCTTAGCAATAGATCTTCCAATTCCTCTTGATGCCCCAGTAACAATTACCACTTTTCCTTCCAATGATCTCATAATAAAATTCAGTTTTTAATTTTTTTCCTTTTGCTTTGTGCGGCAATTAACATTATTTTCGCTCACACAATTCAAATATATGAGAAAAATACTTTTTTCAATCTTGTTTTTTACCCTTTGTCAATTCTCTAAGGCACAAATGTTTTTTGACTTTGGTATTAAAGGTGGATTTGGCTTCACATGGTTGTATAATGACAATATCATGAACGATACTCAAATTGGCTATAGCCTGACTCCTTCTTACCTATATGGAGGAAAAATTAGCATAAATTTTAATGAGAAATATGCTATTTGCGGAGAATTCCTTTCTTCTACACTCACCTCACAAGCATTTAAATTTAATGACCTACTAAATAATCCTCAAAGAAAAACCATAACCTTCAAACAATTTAGCATTCCCGTTTTATTTAGATACAATGGTGAATCGGGTGGATATATGGAAATTGGTCCACAATTCAACACCACAAATTCAGTACACGACAATAGCAACAATAGCATTTCCGATAAGTTTGTAGCTAAAAACACTACAGCGACGTTTGGTTTCGGACAATATTTTTTAGGAGCTGGAAATTTCTATGGAACTTTTGGTTTCCGTTTCAATTTCGGTGTTCAAGATATACTTACAGGTGCAGGTGGAAAGGATAAATTAAGTTATTATCCTTTGGAAAGTTCACAAGTTGCTACACAATACAAAGAATATAAAGGAACGATTCCTATCTCCGTAATGTTTATGCTAGAGTTTAATTACGATCTTGGATATTTTGCAAAATCAAAATGCAAAAGAAGAGCATTCATGATGTTTTAAAAAAATAAAAACAAATGAAAAGCCCTCGTCAACTGATGAGGGTTTTTTTATTTTAACATTATTCATGAAAGTCATTTTACCTAAAACGACTACACCTTTTTATGCTGATCTATTTTCTTCTGTACCTGTTTGTTCACAAAACACATAAGTATGAGTGTCACTACAATGGCTCCAGTCACCACATAACCAAGAATATCATAGTTCTCCACATATCCTCCCTGCTTACCACCTACAATTTTTCCGGCAACAAAAGCAGAAATACCCCCTGATAAATACATTACCGATGAGTTAATACTCATGAAAGCACCTCTGTCTTTAGGCTCAGGAATAGCTGACATCATAGCTTGTGAAGGTGCAATGCGCGACATGATACTCGACATCAGAAGAATATTAAGCAATGCTACAACCCAGAAAGGCGTTTGCTCTAAACTGCAATAAATCAGCAATATTACCATACTCGCCACTGAACCCACAAAGAACACTTTATATTTTCCTATCTTATCACTAAGAATACCTGCCAATGGCATAACACCAATAGTAGCAACACCTGTAATCAGATAGAGATATCTTAAATTCTCTTCAGACAATCCCAGATTATGTACAGCGAAATCACTACCATAAGGCATCAGCATATATCCACCGGTAGCCAACAAAGTTGTAGCAAGGAATGGCACTACATAATTGGGATTCGTTATAGTCGCTTTCAAATGTTGCAAAGGATTTTTATCGCTCTTTAATTTCAAATGAGCATCTACCGGTTTCAAATACACAAAAACCACCACAGCTACCACAATACTTACCACTACAATCATAAGAAAAGGGATGTGCCATCCTATGGTTTGCGTAAGGTACAATCCAAAAGGAATTCCCAATACATTACTTGCAGCAAAGGCAATTTGTATCATTCCCATCACACGGCCACGAACGTGCAACTGAAAAATATCGGTAACAATTGCATTAGTAATAGAAGCAATCACTCCACCAAACAAACCTGTTACTATTCTTGCAAACAACAAAAATTCATAGCTATTGGCACGGGCACAAAGGAAAGTTCCTATAATAAATCCAGCATAAAAAACCAGCAATAACTTCTTACGGTCAAATTTATCAGCAAAGCCAGAAATAAGAATTCCAGCAGCAAAAGCCCCGAAAGCATAGCCAGAAACGGCATTACCAAAATCATCCTTCGACATATTCAACGCTGGCATCAGTTTATACCCGAGCGGCGCCAAAACCATAAAATCTAATACTACAGAAAACTGCAGAAAGGCAAGCAGCACAATTACAAAAACCTCGTACCGCGAAAAGGTACTGCCTTTTTTTTGTGTTTCTAATACATCAATAGGTGCACTCATGTTGTTTATTTAAGTTTCAAAACTATAGATATAAATAAGTGACAAAGCACGTATTTCATAGGATTTATCTATCCCTATATAAAGGAAAAGCCCATCCGTTGGAAACGAATGGGCTTATTTGGTCTAAAGATTTTATTCTGCTTGCGGTTCTTCTCCTTCAATCACATCACCTGACTCCGCGCTTCCCCCTTCTTCCCCTTCAACAATTGTTTCGTCAGATGCTGGAACTTTAGCTACTGCAGCAATTTCATCATTCCCTCTTAGGTTGATCAATTTAACGCCTTGAGTAGCTCTTCCCATTAATCTCAACTCAGCAACCGCTATTCTAATAGCAATACCTGAACGATTGATAATCATTAAATCATCTTCATCAGTAACACTCTTAAGGGCAACTAACGATCCTGTTTTATCGGTAATATTTAAGGTTTTAACTCCTTTACCTCCTCTGTTAGTGATTCTGTAAACTGGTTCACCATCTTCCGGATCATTTAAGTAAGTTCGTTTACCATATCCTTTTTGAGAAACAACCAACACCGATTCCTTAGCGGAATCATAAATAGCAATCATTCCTATCACCTCATCTTTATCATCATCCATATTAACTCCTCTTACACCCGTAGCGTTTCTACCCATCGGACGAACAGTTGATTCATTGAAACGAATACATCTTCCTGATTTGATAGCAATCAAAATCTCATTTGAACCATTCGTTAATCTTGCTTCTAACAATTGATCACCTTCTCTTACATTGATAGCATTAATACCATTTGCTCTCGGACGAGAATAAGCCTCCAAACTGGTTTTCTTAATAATACCCTGTTTGGTAACCATGATAATGAAGTTATTGTTGATATAGCTATCATCTTTCAAATCACCTACATTAATATAAGCCATCATCTTATCATCTCTCTCTAAGTTGATTAGATTTTGAATTGCTCTTCCTTTTGAAGTTTTAGTTCCTTCTGGAATATCAAATATCCTCATCCAGAAACACTTACCTTTTTCTGTAAACACTAATAACCAATCGTGATTTTTAGCGATAAATAAGTGCTCTAAGAAATCCTCTTCCCTGGTTGCCGACCCTCTTGAACCAACACCACCTCTTCCCTGGCGACGATATTCAATCAACTCAGTCCTCTTAACATAACCCAAATGAGAAATAGTTACCACCACTTCTTTATTAGGAATCATATCCTCTACTCTAAAATCTCCACCGGAAAAATCAATATCCGTTTTTCTTCCATCTCCAAATTTATCCCTCAACTCAATCAACTCATCACGAATAATCTCAAACCTTCTATCTTTACTTGCAAGAATTTCTTTTAACTCTTTGATTTTATTCATTATATCTTCAAACTCAGCGCGCAATTTATCTTGCTCCAATCCTGTTAATTGACGCAACCTCATCTCTACAATTGCTCTAGATTGGATATCCGACAAGCCAAATCTGGTCATTAATTTTTCACGAGCTTCGTCCGGACTTTTTGATGCCTTAATTAGAGCAATTACTTCATCAATATTATCTGAAGCGATGATTAGCCCCTGTAAAATATGCGCTCTCTCTTCAGCCTTTCTCAAATCAAACTGAGTTCTCCTCACCACTACCTCATGACGATGTTCAACAAAATAAGCAATCAATTCTTTTAGATTAAGCTGACGAGGACGACCAGCAACCAAACAAATGTTATTAACACTAAATGAGGATTGTAGAGCCGTATATTTAAACAAACTATTCAATACTACATTTGTAATAGCATTGTTTTTAATTTCATAAACAATTCTCATCCCACTTCTATCCGACTCATCGCGAATATCAGAGATGCCTTCCAGTTTTTTATCATTAATCAAGTCAGCAGTCTTCTTAATCATCTCTGCTTTATTCACCTGATAAGGAATCTCAGTAACAATAATTCTTTCTCTCCCACCCTCACTTACTTCTATCTCTGTCTTCGCTCTCAATACCACTCTTCCTCTCCCTGTTTCAAAAGCTTCTTTCACACCGTCATAACCGTAAATGGTTCCTCCCGTTGGAAAATCGGGAGCCTTAACGTGCTGCATCAACTCCTCAATCGTAACATCATTGTTTGCTATATAAGCAACCGTACCATTAATAATCTCCGTTAGATTATGAGGCGGCATATTGGTAGCCATGCCCACCGCGATACCAGAAGCACCATTCACCAATAAGTTTGGAAGGACAGTTGGCAAAACAGTTGGTTCCTGTAAAGTGTCATCAAAATTCAAACTAAAATCGACCGTCTCTTTTTCAATATCACGGATCATTTCTTCAGCAATCTTTTGAAAACGAGCTTCAGTATATCGCATTGCGGCCGGACTATCACCATCCACAGAACCATAGTTACCCTGACCATCCACCAAAGGATATCTTAACGACCACTCCTGAGCCATCCTAACCATTGCATCATATACAGAGGTATCACCATGAGGATGATACTTACCCAAAACCTCTCCAACAATTCTAGCCGACTTTTTATATGGTCTTCCCGACAAAACCCCTAAATCCAACATCCCATACAACACCCTTCTATGCACTGGTTTCAATCCATCACGCACATCTGGTAATGCACGAGAAACAATAACCGACATCGAATAATCGATGTACGAGGACTTCATTTGTTCTTCAATGTCAATTCTGATAATTTTTTCGCCGTCTGCCATATTCTCTATATATAAAGTATATTAATTAAAATACAAGGCAACGAAAATAACAAATGAACACCCCAACACTAGAATTTTTCACCCCCCACTTACTAACAAATTTTTGTTAGAAATTAACAATTCTAATAAATGCTGAAAAGTATGTCTGTTCTTATTTTTGGATATATTTACCCTTATTGTATATTTACAGAGAATTTTATGGAAGCAAAATTTTCACCGAGAGTCAAGGACGTCATCACTTACAGCAGGGAAGAAGCCCTTCGCTTAGGTCATGATTACATAGGGGTTGAACACTTATTTCTCGGAATTTTGAGAGAGGGAGAAGGCAATGCCGTAAAGATTTTAAAAAATTTAAAAGTTGATTTAGCTGAATTACGCAAATCAATTGAGAATAGTATAAAATCTAAATCGAAAAACTTTAATCAGCCAGGTAATATTCCCTTAGTAAAACAAGCCGAAAGAGCCTTGAAGATAACTTACTTGGAAGCAAAACTATTTAAAAGCCAAATGATCGGTACAGAGCATTTGCTTTTATCCATATTAAAAGACGAGGACAATATAATAACTAAAGTATTCGATGACTACAACATCGATTACGATTCAATCAAAGAAGAAATGAGCGCAGTAGAAGACGAAACCGAAACAGGACCAAAAGCTGAGTTACCAGGAACTCCTGCAGACGATGACAATGATGATGACGCAAATGAGTTTTCATCCGGTCCAACAGCAAAAAAGCCAACCGACACTAAATCAAAAACTCCTGTTTTAGATAATTTCGGAAGAGATCTTACTAAAATGGCTATTGAAGGTAGACTTGATCCGATAGTAGGTAGAGAAAAAGAAATTGAAAGAGTTTCTCAAATCCTTTCTAGAAGAAAAAAGAATAACCCTATACTAATAGGGGAACCTGGTGTAGGTAAATCAGCCATCGCAGAAGGATTAGCTTTGAGAATCATTCAAAGAAAGGTTTCCAGAGTATTATTTGGGAAAAGAATTGTGACTTTAGACTTGGCTTCGTTGGTAGCGGGTACAAAATACCGTGGTCAATTTGAAGAAAGAATGAAAGCTGTAATGAATGAATTGGAGAAGTCTCCGGAAGTGATATTATTCATTGATGAAATTCATACTATTATTGGTGCTGGAGGAGCTTCTGGTTCACTGGATGCCTCTAATATGTTCAAGCCAGCTTTAGCAAGAGGTGAACTTCAATGCATTGGAGCAACAACACTAGATGAATACCGTCAGTATATCGAAAAAGACGGTGCATTAGAAAGAAGATTTCAAAAGGTAATAGTGGAACCTACTACAGTAGAAGAAACTGTTCAGATCTTGAATAATATTAAGGAGAAATACGAAGATCACCATAACGTGGTATATACTCCTGAAGCTATTGCTGCTTGCGTAAAATTATCTGCTCGTTATATTACCGACAGACATCTTCCGGATAAAGCCATTGACGCTTTAGACGAAGCAGGATCAAGGGTTCATATCACAAATATTAATGTGCCTAAAGAAATCTTGGATATTGAAAAAGATATCGAAGGCATCAAAGAAGAAAAAAATAAAGTTGTTAAAAGTCAGAAATACGAAGAAGCTGCCAGATTACGCGACCGTGAACGTCAACTGATCGAAAGATTGGAGGATGCTAAAAAACGTTGGGAAGACGAAACCAAAAATCACCGTGAAACAGTTCATGAGGATGATGTTGCTGAGGTAATTGGCATGATGACTGGTATTCCAACAAAACGTATTGCTGAAAAAGAAAGCGGTAAGTTGGCAAGAATGCCTGAAGAACTTAAAGGAAAAGTAATTGGTCAGAACGAGGCAATTGAAAAAGTAGTTAAGGCTATTCAACGTAACCGTGCAGGATTAAAAGATCCAAACAAACCCATTGGTTCATTTATATTCCTAGGACCTACCGGAGTTGGTAAAACTCAGTTAGCTAAAGAGTTGGCCAAATTCTTATTCGATACTGAAGATGCTATGATTCGTATCGACATGAGTGAATACATGGAAAAATTCGCTATTTCAAGATTAATTGGAGCACCTCCGGGATATGTAGGTTATGAAGAAGGAGGACAATTAACTGAAAAAGTTAGAAGAAAACCTTATTCTATTATCCTTTTAGATGAAATTGAAAAAGCGCATCCTGATGTATTTAACTTGTTATTACAAGCATTGGATGATGGTCATATGACCGATAGTTTGGGTAGAAAGATAGACTTTAGAAATACAGTTATCATTATGACATCGAACATTGGTACACGTAAATTAAAAGAATTCGGTACCGGTGTTGGTTTTCAAACTAACGCTAAAGTTTCCACACAAGATGAAAATGCTAAAGGTGTAATCACTGCTGCGTTGAAAAAATCTTTTGCTCCTGAATTCTTAAATAGAATCGATGATGTTATTCTTTTCAATTCTTTAAGTAAAGACGATATCCATCAAATTATCGATATCGAATTAGAGAAACTATACAAAAGAATTATTAACATTGGCTTAACTCTTAAAGTTTCTACTGAAGCCAAGGATTATATTGAAAACAAAGGTTTTGATAGCGAGTATGGTGCTCGTCCTTTAAAACGAGCTATTCAAAAATATCTTGAAGATGCAGTTGCTGAAGAAATAATTAAATCAAATCTAAAAGAAGGTGATGCTATTCAGGTGGATTTCGATAAAGAAAAAAGCGAAATTACTCTGAAGGTTACAAAACCTAAAAAGAAGAAAACAAAAGAAGAGCCCGAACAAGAAGGCGAATAAAACAAAAAACCTCCTAAGTCTTAGGAGGTTTTTTATGACTAAAAAACAAAAAAAATTAAGGCAGATAATTTCCTTTCACCCCCACTCTAGCCGATCCTGTGGCTTGAGCCTCATAATATTTATTTTGATTTACTAACTTATCATCCACAAAAACCTTCACATTAAACTTTTGAGTAGTGTCAGGATTTGAAATTCTCAATTCATAATACAAATCTGTACCATAAACCTCATGAGACACTTCAAATGGAATAGGAATGGAGGGTGAATCAAACTCTATACCTGTTCCCATTTTACCATACAACTCGTATGCTTTGTTTGTATCTCCTTCTATCACAAAATGAAAAACATGTCGATTTTTTTCATTGGTGCATCCTAAAAGTGTAAACAGGAATAATGAAACCATTGTTTTTTTCATGTCTCAAAAATAGCTTTCAAATCGATACAACGCCAAATTAGTTTTTAATGATAATAACAATTTACGGTTAATTCTAATGAAAAACAGACAACCGGGAAGTTGTCTGTTTTTTCAGTAATCGTTATAATTAGCTTCATGCCTTATTTGTACTTAAGCTCTTCAACATACTTCTTCTTAGCTTGAGCAATTTTCAGGTCTAAAGCTTTGATCTTTCTTAAATCCGGATTGCTTTTCAAAAACTCCTCCACCTGTTGGCGTTGGTACTTTTTAATTAGTTCATTCATAATTTCCGTTTTTAAGGTTTATATGTGTAAGACAAACTAAAAGACGAAAAGTTACAAGTGAGGTAAATTTTTCTATTTTTAAGCATAATAAAAAAAACTGAACATGAAGAACATAACGGTGATTGGATCTGGCACAATGGGAAATGGCATAGCTCATTGCTTTGCTCAGAATGGATATTCAGTTTCTTTAATGGATGTTAATGAGAATAGTTTAAAAAAAGCCTTAGAGACCATCGAAAATAACCTAAACAGACAATTAACAAAAGGCACCGTTACTGAAGAGATAAAAAGCCTCACTTTGAGAAACATCAATACTTTCACCTCACTTAAAGATGCTGTAATCGATGCAGATTTAATAGTAGAGGCTGCTTCTGAGAACACAACTATAAAAATGGAGATATTCAAAAACCTAGACCTTTTGTGTCCATCAAAAACTATTTTAGCTAGCAATACCTCTTCTATTTCGTTAACAAAAATAGCTTCGGCTACCCATCGACCAGAGAAAGTTATAGGTATGCACTTTATGAATCCCGTTCCTCTCATGAAGCTTGTAGAAGTAATCAAAGCTTATCAAAGTTCAAACGACACTACCAACACAATCATTGAATTATCAAAAAAAATTGGGAAAACTCCAGTACTTGTTAATGATTACCCCGGCTTTGTTGCCAATCGAATTTTAATGCCCATGATCAATGAAGCTATATATACTTTATTTGAGGGTGAGTCTGGTGTTGAAGAAATTGATAGTATAATGAAATTAGGAATGGCACACCCAATGGGACCGCTACAACTAGCTGATTTTATAGGTTTAGATGTTTGTTTATCTATTCTGAAAGTTCTTCATGATGGCTTTGGTAATCCAAAATATGCCCCATGTCCCTTACTTGTAAATATGGTAAATGCCAATAAACTTGGACTGAAATCAAAAGAAGGATTTTATCAATACATTGCCGGAAGCAAGGAACTAATTGTTTCCAATTCGTTTAAAAATTAATCTCTTTCTTTTGAAAAATAAAAAAGGATAAAACATAAAATGTTTTATCCTTTCGTACGTGGTCCCGTAGGGATTCGAACCCCAAACCTTCTGATCCGTAGTCAGATGCTCTATCCAGTTAAGCTACGGGACCGTTTCAGAACAAAGACGATACCATCGCTTTGTTTCGCGGAGAGGGGGGGATTCGAACCCCCGGTAGGATTGCTCCTACGACAGTTTAGCAAACTGTTGGTTTAAGCCACTCACCCACCTCTCCTTTATGATTGGGACGATATTCAAATCGTTTTTTCTTTAGAACGCCTGCAAATATAAGTGTTCGGTTGAGAATGAACAATTATTTATCCAAGTTCCTTTCTTTTTTTGCAAAAAAAAGTCCGATTGTATAAAAATACAATCGGACTAACTAGCATTATTCTGAGTTTATCTTATTTTGTAGATTGAATATATTCTTGTAATTCATCTATACTGCTAGAATGTACAAAGCCATCATTCACTTTATAGTAATTTTTTTGATCAACACATTTTGAGTAACAGGCTTTAGCAACTTCTATCTTTTGATCTTCATAAGCAAAAAGCGCCATCAACTCAAGCACCTGAGAACTATTGAAACAATTATTGTCAATAACCTGTTTTGCAACGGTCATTTTTGTATCCGCAAAAGGTTTTGCATTTATTGAGCTTTTCGCACTATTCAAATCAGCACTACTAATTGGATAACAAACATTTTCTACAACCGCAGGTTGAGAAACTACTTTTTCTTCTGTAGCCACCGGATTGCTAGCTACACCTGTTCCTGTTGTATTAGTATTGGTATTTGTATTCGAATTAACAACACCATTAGTTGAAGACGAAGAAGTAGTAGTTACCGTTGTAGTAGTGGTGGTGGTTTGAGTGCCGGTCATTCCTGTACCTCCCACATTAATATTCATATTTAAACCATCCGTTCTTTCATTAACATTCATGTTGATGTTCATATCAACATTATCAGATTGAGCATCCAACGTAGTACTCACCCCAAGGAATAAGGTAAATAACGTTCCGATTGTAAAAATTCTATTCTTTTTCATATTATTTGTTTGATAAAAGCTCAAAGCCAACTATTGTGCCAATCATTTAAATTTCTTCTTGTTGTCTTTTTTCACAGGAATCCATCCTAATTTGGTTTTCTTTTCTGTTATAACAATTGTTATAACACCTGCTAAAGCGATCAATCCGGGAAGTAATATTGCACTCATACATGATGTGATTAGAAATTTTAATACGAAACAAAAAGTATTAGGTTATGCTTTTTTAAAATCTACTATTGTTTTCTGACACCACTCTTTTCAAGACCTTAGATTTTATAATTTCCTGAACAGGTTTTCCATAAATTTTTGATTCGAGCCATGAAATAATATCAAAATACATAAATGCTCTTTTTTCGTAAGGATTTGTAGCCAATGGCATTAATTGGTCGCGCAATTCCTTAAACGCTGTTCTAAGCTCTTTATCCGTTCTAACAGTATTTAGTTTTTTAAGAAAACGTATAATTCGAGTTTGAAACAAATGCAAATCCTCTTTTTTACTAAGAAATCGATAGGTTGATTTGATGAAATAATCAACCAAATCTTTATGTTTTAATTCATAATGTGAAATCAAATTCAATATTCTCGCGAAACTCAAAATATCAGCACGAAGATCAACATCCTTTTCATTAATAATTTCATTCAACCAATGAACCGTCTCTTTGTATTGCTCATTGCCAAAATACATACACGCAAACTTATAATAAAACAAAAGCAAATCATACTGACTTAATTTGTCTTTATACTTATCCAACTCTTTAACAATTTTATCCACCTCCGCAGCTCCATGATCAAACTCTCCCAGCATAAAATACCTTTCAATTTTATGCTTCGATGAATAGCGGAAAATCTGAATAGCTATATTATCAGGTATATAGATATCTGACAACATTTTAACGTCTTCGAATTTTTGTGTTGTTTTTAAAAAATCATCATAGAAACTAAGCTTTGACTGAGCCTTTAGCAAACTATTCACTCCTTTTACATACATCTCCAATTTAGAAACAATCAAGCTGGGATTTTGATCAAATAACTCTACCCACTTTCTTGCATAATCGTAACCTCTGCTATAATCCTGTGTGAAAAAATAATACCCTACCAAAGAATCATACAAATGAATTCTCTCTTCTGCCGACAAAGAAGTTTCTTGGAAAACAGGTAAAGTAGAGTATAAAAAACTATTGGCCAATTCAAAGTCTTTGCTATTACGTATAAAACCAATTCGAAGATAAAAAGCATAGAGTTTCATTGATAAATTAGAGAAAGTATTAATGTTGTTCAACTGCTTTTGCAAGAGCTCCCCTTCCGGAATAATCTGCTCTACTCTACCCTGAATATTCCTTCTCACAAACTTAGTAACCTGTTTCTTTTCCATTTCATGAATATCCAGCATCAATACAGTCTTTCCGTATTTCCTTGACATGTCTTTAGCCTTTTCTAACACCTTAGCACTCTGCTGATAAAGGCATTTATTGTATAAAATCACAGCATAATCTATCTGCTCTCGAATTTTCAACTCTATATCATTTGATGCGTGAAGCATACGTAAACTCTGCATGATTTGCTTATACAGATGCTGTTTAATATTTGACAATTGTAAGGCTGTAATCGATTTTACTTTAACAAGAATCTTACTCTCACTATATGTATTCATCGCATCTATAGTATCAAAAAGCTTTAAAAACTTAGCATTCTCACCCCCTTTGTGTCTAGTTGCAAATAATTTAAAATGTCGTTTTTCCCCTTTGGTTAAGGACTTAATTAATTGAAAAAGCTGATCAGAGTTCTTTATAGACATAATATGAAATAATAAAAAAACAAAAATTAAATAATTGATTATTAATTATTTGAAAAATATTTATGATTTAAATATATACTTATACATCATTAAATATAACAATAACATTGGTAAAAAAAACAAAAAGAGAATGCAAATGCTATAGCTTTGGCCAAGAGGACAGAACTAAAACAATAATAAAAAGACTATGGCTAACAAAGTAGATATTTTCGACACAACACTTAGAGATGGAGAACAAGTGCCGGGTTGTAAATTGAATACAGAAGAGAAAATCATTATTGCAAAACAATTAGAATTATTAGGGGTTGACATCATTGAAGCAGGATTTCCCGTTTCAAGTCCGGGAGACTTTCAATCCGTTGTAGATATTTCTAAAGCTGTTTCCAATGCAACAATTTGTGCCTTATCCAGGGCTGTTGATAAAGATATTAAAGCTGCAGGAGAAGCTTTAGCTTATGCAAAAAGAGGAAGAATACACACAGGAATTGCCACTTCAGAAATGCATAGAGTGCATAAATTAAGATTAACAGAAGATCAATTGTTAGAAAAAGCTGTTTTTTGTGTGAAGTACGCTAAAACATTTGTTGAAGATGTTGAATTTTATGCTGAAGATGCAGGAAGAACAGATAATGTATTTTTAGCTAAGGTCATCCAGGCTGTTGTAAATGCTGGAGCAACTGTTTTAAATATTCCTGACACAACAGGATATTGCTTACCTCAACAATACGGAGAAAAAATAAAATTCTTAAAAGAGAATGTAAAGGGTATTGATAAATGTACCCTCTCCACACATTGTCATGATGATTTAGGATTAGCAACCGCCAACTCAGTATCAGGAGTATTCAATGGAGCCCGTCAGATTGAATGTACCATCAACGGAATAGGTGAACGTGCTGGAAACACTTCTTTAGAGGAGGTAGTGATGATATTAAAACAACATGGAGATTTGGGGTATACTACCAACATCAACACAAAATTATTATCAAAAACCAGCAAAATGGTTTCCGAGATAATGAAAATGCCGGTTCAACCAAACAAAGCTATTGTGGGCGATAATGCATTCGCACATTCATCAGGAATTCATCAAGATGGTGTTATTAAACACAGAGAAAATTACGAAATCATCAACCCTCTAGACGTGGGAGTTGATCATAGCTCAATAGTTTTAACAGCAAGAAGCGGAAGAGCTGCTGTTGCTTACAAAGCAAAATTACTAGGCTATGAACCAACAAAAGATGAACTCAATTTGATTTATGATAAGTTTATTAAAATAGCAGACACTCAGAAAAGTGTAAATGACGAAGAGTTACTTGCTATTTTGAAATCATAATTCCCTTCTACCTAGTTAAAAACAAATTAAAGCATTTATACATTATGGCAGGTAAAACCTTATTTGATAAAATCTGGGAAAAGCACGTTGTAACAACAATACCCGACGGACCAGAAGTTTTTTACATCGATATTCAATACATTCATGAAGTAACATCTCCACAGGCATTTGATGGACTTAGAAAAAGAGGAATTCCTGTTTTTAATACAAAACAAGTCGTAGCTACTCCGGATCATAATGTTCCAACTCTTGAACAGCATTTACCAATAAAAAATGAGTTGTCAAGAAAACAAGTTGACCAATTAATAAAAAACTGTGCAGATTTTGGAATTGAATTGTATGGACTAAATCATCCTTACCAAGGAATTGTACATGTAGTTGGGCCAGAATTAGGAATTACCAAACCAGGTATGACTATGGTTTGTGGCGATAGTCACACTTCTACCCACGGTGCTTTCGGATGCATTGCTTTTGGTATTGGAACAAGTGAAGTCGAACAAGTTTTGGCAACACAATGTTTGTTACAAAACAAACCAAAACGAATGAGAATAAATATCGAAGGAAAATTAAACAAAGGTGTTTATTCAAAAGATATTATTCTTTACTTGATTGCTAAATTAACTGCCGGTGGTGGAACGGGATACTTTATTGAATTCGCGGGCTCTGCAATTAGAAGCTTGAGTATGGAAGCAAGAATGACCATTTGCAACATGAGTATTGAAATGGGCGCTCGTGGTGGATTAATTGCTCCCGATGAAACAACATTCAACTATGTAAAAGGCAGAAAATTTGCTCCACAAGGAGCCGATTTCGACGCTGCCGTTACAGAATGGAAAAAATTATATTCTGATATTGATGCCCAATTCGATGCTGAATTTACTTATGAAGCGGCTGATATTGCTCCAATGATTACTTATGGAACCAACCCGGGAATGGGTGTTGGGATATCTGAGAATGTTCCTTCTGCCAATGCTATCGAAGACATTAAAGAAAGGGAGTCTTTCAACAAAGCATTAGAATATATGGGATTTTCTTCCGGCGATAAATTAATTGGAAAACCAATTAACTACGTGTTTGTAGGAAGTTGTACCAACGCCAGAATTGAAGATTTTAGAATTGTTGCTGATGTGGTAAGAGGAAGAAAAAAAGCCGACAATGTAAAAGCGTATATCGTACCTGGCTCTAAACAAGTAGAGAAACAAATTTACGATGAAGGTATCGATAAAGTGTTGGAAGCTGCAGGATTTCAAATCCGTCAACCGGGATGCTCAGCCTGTTTGGCAATGAACGACGATAAAGTACCGGCAGGCGAATATTGCGTTTCAACATCAAACAGAAACTTTGAAGGCCGACAAGGACAAGGCGCCAGAACGCTTTTAGCCAGCCCGGCAACAGCAGCGGCAACAGCAATTAACGGTTACATTAGCGACGTAAGAGAACTTATTTAATCAGACACAACATGGAAAAATTTCAATCCTTAATATCTACAGCGGTTCCTGTTTCAATTGAAAACATTGATACCGACCAAATTATTCCTGCTCGATTTTTAAAAGCCACCACTCGTGATGGTTTTGGAGAAAATTTATTTAGAGACTGGAGATACAATACCGACAACACCCCTAAAACCGATTTCATTTTAAATGACAAGCGTTTTTCAGGAAAAATTTTGGTGGGTGGTAAAAACTTCGGTTGCGGATCAAGTAGAGAGCATGCAGCTTGGGCTATTCACGACTACGGTTTTAAAGTAGTAGTATCAAGTTTTTTTGCCGACATCTTCAAAAACAATGCTCTAAACAACTCATTGTTGCCTATCACTGTTAGTCCGGAATTTTTGCAAAAATTATTCACAGCAATTGAAAGTAATCCAACAACAGACATCAAAGTTGATTTACCAGAACAATACATTCAATTGGTGGCTACAGGGGAAAGAGAATCATTTGAAATTAATGCATACAAAAAAGAATGTATGATTAATGGATATGACAATATCGATTATTTGTTAAGCATCGAAGACAAGATCAAAGAGTACGAAAAACAGAGATAAAAAAAGGATCCGTCAACTGACGGATCCTTTTTTTATTGATTAGAAATCTTATTGCTTTTCTAACTCTGTAACTTCGGTATAGTCATTTCCAAAGAAAGAATATTTACGTTCCCAAGTTTGTTTACTATACCCACTTTTAGTAACAGTATAACTTGTTGAATTAGTAAAAGTTAAAGTAACAGTAGATTCTGAAACAGACCAAGTAAAGGCCGCCGAGTAAGTTCCATCGGTCATGGTACCTTTTCCACCATCTTTATCAAAAGCGTAAAACTCAGCATCGGGGGCGGTAGAATTAGAGGTTGAACCAGTAGTTGTAGTAATTTTTACTACTTTCCATTTTTCTCCATCTAATTCATTTTTAATCATTGTTTCCTTTGAACACGAGGTAAGAAATAATGAAAAAGAAACAAGGGATAATAAAATCAGTTTTTTCATGATAAATAATTTAAAGTTTGATCTAAATATATAACTAATATTATTTCTTTGTTCATTCCCCTCTCAATTCCTTTTTCTTATCTTAGTCGCCCATTAAAAAAAGAAACATGAATTTTAATATTGCTGTAATTAAAGGAGACGGTATTGGTCCCGAAATCATCGATCAATCAATCAAAGTATTAAATTCAATTGCAAAAAAATTCAATCATCAATTCAACTTTCAAGAAGTATTGATGGGAGCTTGTGCAATTGACGCAACAGGAGTTCCTCTTCCAGATGAAACTTTAGAAGTTTGTAAAAAATCGGATGCTATTTTATTTGGTGCAATTGGGCATCCTAAATACGATAATGATCCAAATGCGAAAGTTCGCCCCGAGCAAGGTTTATTGAAAATCAGAAAAGAATTGGGCTTGTTCGCCAATATCCGTCCGGTTGAATATTTCCCCGCTTTAGCTCATCTTTCTCCTTTAAAACAAGGAATTATTGAAGGGGCCAACTTAGTAGTAATTAGAGAATTAACCGGAGGAATTTATTTTGGAGAAAAAGGGAAATCAGCCGACGGAAATTCAGCTTACGATAATTGCTCATACTCAAGAGAAGAAATTACACGCATTGCAAAAGTAGCTTTTGATTTGGCAATGAAACGCAAAAAACATGTAACCCTGGTTGACAAAGCAAATGTTTTAGAGACCTCTCGTTTGTGGAGAGAAGTAGTGAAAGAATTTGCTAAGGGCTATCCTGAAGTTACTTTGGAATTAATGTTTGTTGACAATGCTGCTATGCAGTTAATACAAAACCCAAGAAGATTTGATGTAATGTTAACAGAAAATCTATTCGGTGATATTTTAACCGATGAAGCATCTGTAATTACTGGCTCTATTGGATTATTACCTTCAGCATCAACAGGTAATAAAGTTGGATTATATGAACCTATTCATGGATCATACCCTCAAGCTGCCGGAAAAAATATTGCTAACCCTATTGGAACCATACTATCAGCTGCCCTTCTACTTGAATCTGCTTTAAATTTAAATGAAGAAGCCAAAGCTATTCGCCAGGCCGTAGCTGAAGCAATTGCTGCTAATTTCTTAACAGAAGATTTAATAAAAGAGAATGCTAAATCAACTACGGAAGTGGGTGATTTTATTGCTAAAAAAATTCTTGAACCAGCACTAGCTTAAAATACAAAGTCATATAAAAAACAAAAGCGAGACTAAGTCATTAGTCTCGCTTTTTATTTAACACACTAGCCTTATTTTACATTTATCAATTGCTGTTTTGCTTTTTCATCATCTAGCTTTCTTTGCTTCAAAGTATTTAAATAACTTACGGAAGATTTATTTCCTTCAGCAACTGCTTTTTCTGCAAATTCGATAGCTTTATCAATCGATCCGGTAACTTCATGAATCAAAGCTATATTGTGAAAAGCACGCCCTCTTACTTTTGGTTTCTCAGCACTGGTGCTAACAGCCTCATACAATTTAGTGGCCTCTTCATATTTTTTATCTCGCATTAGCACTTTAGCCAGTTTCATTCTTTCATCACCACCAGTATAGTAACTTCTTAAAACAGTCATGGGAGTTGGAGCAATACGCAAAGCGTACTTCTCGCCATTTATACGTGCTAATTTTGCTACTTCATTAGAATACTGAGGCAGATTCTTTTCCGCATCGTAAGTTGTTAATCCTTTTCCCGAAGATGAGCTAGTCTCGTAAGTTCTGTATTCATCAACAACAGTCATTGTTGCCGGATCATAAATTCTCCAACCGGCAGTTACCGAAACATTCATTTTAGCCACTTGGTACAATTCATTTTGAGTGATTCCATTTCTTGTTACAGAGTTGGTTTCCGTACTCCACTTCAAGCTTTTATCAGTATCAAAAATCTCTAAAACCAAAAGAGCATCAACATTATTTTTCAGGCACAATTCCTTTACAAGTTCCCAACTCAATATCGGAGAAAAGGAAGTACCTCCGTTATTATATAAAGTAACCCCTGGAATTTGAAATATTGAGTATCGTTGTGATTTAGATAACCCTGAGGTTAATCCTGTTACCGCTTCGGCAAAGGAATATTTATCCTGAAAAAGTCCTTCACCAGAAACAAGTCCCTCTAATACATTAATTGCTTTTCCATTTTTATCAGGATGAGAGCGATCCACAATGCCTAATTTCAAAATACTGGGTGCTACCGTAATGTCTGCTGGCTTCATAACTTCAATATTTGTTGAAGAAGTTGCCACACAAGAAAATAAAGACACAGAAATAATTACTGAGTAAAATAGATGATGAAATAATTTCATAAATAACTGTTTTATTAAATGGATTTTTACTAAAATCATACCAAATGATTTTCTTGATTTTCTTGAACGAAGATATGCCTTAAAAAGTTATACACGATAATTGTTGAAATTTAGCGCTAACAATAAATAAATATTTGCGGTAAAAGAGCGAAGTTTAACACAAAATCATTTAACGTGGGCAAAAGCAGAAAAATCTTCGTACTGGACACATCCGTTATCATCTATGATCACGATGCTATAAAAAACTTTGGCGACAATGATGTTGCGATACCTATAACGGTTTTAGAAGAATTAGATAATTTCAAAAAAGGAAACGACAACAAAAATTTTGCTGCTCGTGAATTTTCAAGGTTTATAGATAATGCTTCAGGATCTACTTCACTTAAAAAATGGATTCCAATTGGAGGAAGTGAAAAGGGATTATTCTCTATCGTGATGCCACACGTTACAAAATTAGATGCTGAAGAAATTTTTGGTCGAGATAAAAATGATCACAAAATATTGAATGCAGCCATTTACTTGATGGAAAAATTTCCAAAGAGAAAAGTCATTTTAGTTACCAAAGACATTAATTTAAGAATTAAAGCAAAATCATTAGAACTAGTTGCTGAAGATTACGAAACAGGCAAAATGACTGATGATGTGCTGGAAGAAGGATCAACACCAACAGGGAGAGCCGTTTTGGAAAATATCGATTCGAACATCATCGATAAATTATACGAATCGAACTCTGTTTACGCAGAAACTATTATCCCTGCAAAATCAAAACAAAATCATTTCTATATTCTTAAGAATGGAAAAAAATCAGTTTTATCTTTTTATGACTGTGAGGCTAATACATTTGAAAGAATTGAGAAAGTAACAGCTTACGGCATTGCACCGAGAAATTCAGAACAAACATTTGCTTTACACGCTATATTGAATCCAAAAATAAAATTGGTAACCATACAAGGTGTGGCAGGTACGGGTAAAACATTATTATCACTAGCCGGTGCTTTACAACAAAGAAGAGATTTTCATCAAATTTATTTAGCTCGTCCGATTGTACCTTTAAGCAACAAAGACATTGGGTATTTACCAGGTGATATCAAATCAAAATTAAATCCTTACATGGAACCGTTGTGGGATAATTTGAAACTAATTAAAACTCAATTCGGACAACAAGACAAAGAATACAAAGCTATTGAAGAGATGGTAAATAATGAAAAATTAGTGGTAACTCCTTTAGCTTATATCAGAGGAAGAAGCTTATCAAATATCTTCTTCATTATTGATGAAGCGCAAAACTTAACCCCTCATGAGGTAAAAACCATTATTAGCAGAGCGGGTGAAAACACTAAAATTATTTTCACTGGAGACGTTTATCAAATTGACACCCCTTATTTAGATCATTTAAGTAATGGATTATCTTATTTAATTGATAAAGTTAAAGGTCATCCATTATATGCGCACATTGCTTTAGAAAAAGGAGAACGATCAGCATTGGCAAACCTGGCCAACGATTACTTGTAAAATCATAGACTGAATATCCGAGTGCGGACTTTTGTTTCAAAAGGTCCGCACTTTTTTTTTGCACCACTGTTGAAAAATCAAGCGAATCATTAATAAGGATATCACCGTAGAAGAAGTTAGTTAATCAATTAATTAGTGAAACTATGGAAAGGTCAATTTTTAAGAATTTCGAAAAAAGACACTGTCGTTTCAAAATGAAATCAGGAAAGGAAGTGTTTGGAATCATGTGGGAAGAATCTTCAACCGACAATAAATTCCGTTATTATTTCAGTAGTTCTGGGGATTATCAGAGACTAAAAAACAGATTACAAACGGCACTGTATGCAATATATCCACTAGACTTAAATGAAATTGTATATGCAGAAGTTATAGCATCCTAGTAAATCACAATAAATACCCTAACTAATAAAATCCTTCGACTTACCTCCGAAGGATTTTTTGTGACCGTAAATTGATTACGGTTTGCCTTGATAATATTGCTTTATAACCATAAATAATAAAGCAATGCAAACTTTTATTCAATTCAAACTTAACAACGAAACAGTAAAAATTAGTGCGAACTCAGTTCAATGCTATAGCAACTGTTTACAAATTGAATTAGTGAAATTATTGGTAGAATGCAGAGGCACTTCTGAACCAGGAAAATCTCCTTTACCCCTTTTATTTAATAAATACTTAAGATTTCTAGATATCACTCATATTGAGTTTTTTAATTACACTGATGCTCAGAGTTTATCTAGTCATGAAAACTTCGCTGAGAAAATACTTACAAGAATTGCTGCCTGATTAAATAAAAAAAGCCATCCGTCAGCTGACGGATGGCTTTTTTAAATTTTCACCAATCTCTATTTTATAATAGATACATGTCCAACAATAGGATCTTGAAGTACTTCTGTAAAATGATCCTTATAAACCACTTTCCAAACATATACATCAATTTGGGCATCTCTCATATTGTTATCTCTTTTACCATTCCAACCTTCAGCTGAATTATAGGTTCTAAAAATCATTTCACCCCAACGATCAAATACCATAAATTCATAACCAGGCTCGCCAAAATTTTGCCCCATTGGATAGAATATATCATTTATTCCATCACCATTTGGAGAGAAAGCATTGGGAACAAAAATGGTTGTAGGAGCTCTGATAATAACATCTTGACAATAAGTATCTTTACAACCTCTATTAGAAACTGTTAAGCACACAGGTATCGTGTCATCATTAGTAGAATTAAATTTCACATAAAAAGCATCCGCTACATCGGCTGTTGAGCCAAACAAAGTATCAGGAGTTCCCTTTGCTGTAAAGCCCCAAAACAGAGAATCATAAGGTGCTACTGTAGTGTTTTCAAAACGAACATTCGGATCTAAAGTACTTGCAGGTGTGGGTGTAAATACAAATTGTGCATTTGGAAAAGAGTTTACTGTTAAATATTTACTTTTTGTAACAGAGTTCAAACAACCATTCGCAAAAGTAACTGTCATTTTTAAATCGTAAATACCAGGGCTCAAATTAGAATTAATAATACTATTAGAAACAGCACCTGAACTCTGATTTATAGCCACTCCACCATTAGCATCAATAGCATTCCATAAATAATTTGTACCAGCTACCAAAGAGGTATCACGTAAGTATAAAGGCTCACCAAAACAAACTTCTGGATCTACTGCGTAAGCATCTACAACAGGAACATCTAAAATTCTCACGTGATAAAAACCTGTGTCTTTACAAAGCACATTGTTCATTTGATATTGTACTGGATAATCTCCATCTGTCAATCCAGTAGTTGAAAAATAACCTGTGCTGTTTATTCCTGTACCTACCCATGCTCCGCCATTTTTATCGGCCGACAATTGAACGCCTGGCATATTTTCACACACAGAAGTATCTCCACTCACTATTGGATTGGGAGTTGTTTGAACAGTTACGGTAGTTGTTTTAGAAGTTGGACACAACCCACTAATAGAATAAGTAAGAGTTACAGATCCGGAAGCAGCAGGATTAAAATTAGTACCAGTCACTCCTGTTCCACTCCATACACCCGTATCAGGAGCATCATATGGAGTTAAATCCACTAAAGCACCTCCCATACATTGATCAGGAATAGGCAATAAAGTAATTACAGGAACAGCCTTAACATTTATTGTAATAGTATCCCAAGCAGAGCATTTCCCATTAGTGACTGTATTTTTAACTTCCCAGCTTCCTGCTCCCGCAGTAGCAGGATTAAAGTTGTTTCCTGTAATTGTTCCTGCCGGAGCGGTGGTAGTCCACACCCCTATTGTATTTGCTGCTAAAATTTTTACGGCCGCATTGGCACACATATCACTTACAGGGGTTACCAATGGATTAGGCATTGCATCTACACGTATAGTAATAGTATCTGGAACATAACAAGGATATAGCGTTACTGAATAAGTAATTTTATAAGTTCCTGCACCGGCTATATTCGCATCAAAAGCCCCTGTAACCGGGTTTAAAGCGGCAACATTACCAGCGCCCACATATTTCCATGTACCTGGAACAAGATAACCCAAAGTAGCCGGATCAACCGGTAGCCATGTATTAGTAGGAGTATACTGTTGAGTAATACATAAAGCGGTGTCTCTTGTAATCACTGAAGTAAATACAGGCAAAACAAACACTTTTACGGTTTGAGTATCACCACAATTACTTGCATAACCATAACTAATTGTATTGTTACCTGCAGTGGCTATAGCAGGATTAAATACACCTGTAGTTGCATTAATACAAGCACCACATGTTGCCCAGAAAGTTCCTCCATTATTCACTTTAGTAATTGCGAAAGGAGCTGCTGATTGACAAACAGTATCTTGAGCAGCTGTCACAGATATTGTTGCGTCAAACTGGTCAATAACATGCATTGTTAATGTGTCTTTATCACCACATGGATTAGCTAAAGAGTACTCTATTTTATAATCACCAGCCGCATAATTCGCTGGATTAAATGGAGAAGTGGTAACACCTGCAGATCCAACAGGACTAATAATAGTCCATACGCCACCCGCCTGAGCAGGAAACACATTAATATTAACACTAGGATCTGTTTTACATACCGTTGAATCATGAATACTTAAGGTTGCATCTTTCACTGGATTAACCACAATGGTCATCGTATCCTGAGAGTTACACAATCCAGGAAAAGAATAAGTAATTACATGTGATCCTTGTCCGGCATTATTCGGATTAAAAGTACCTGAAGCTGGATTTGTAATACCTGTTCCCGACCAAACACCACCAGCTGTTGCAGCAGTCAATGTTACAGCAGCTGCATTAGAGCAGTATGGACCAGCTTGAGTGATGGTAGCATTTTTCAATGCAATTACATTTACTGTAATCGAATCAGAATTAATACAACCATTGGCATCGGTGTGGGTATATTTAGCTTCATGATTACCAGCACTTATTGCACCTGATGTAGGATCAAATTGATTTGTTGAAGCCACATCATCTATGTACCACTGTCCTGTTCCTCCCACAATTGCTGGAGTTAAAGTCATTGTGGTCAAAACTGAATCTTTACACAATGGTCCAAAAGCCGTAATGATTGGAGTTGGTAATGGATTGATAATGATATAAACTGAATCACGACAAGTAGGATCAGAAGGATCCTTAAATAATAATTTATAAGTACCAATTTTATTTCCTGTTACAGAAGTAAACAAAGTATCACCTCCTGAAATATTTAAAGTGGGATTAGTTCCTGCAGAAGTAGGTACAGAATCAATTGACCATACACCAGGACCTGCAATAACAATACTATCTAATTTAACTTTATTACCTATACAGATTTTAGGTTGAGAAACTTTTAAATCAACAGGACAACTACATGAAATCACAGTAATTAATGCAGTATCTTTAATCGTACAAATGGTGTAATAAACCTCATACACACCAGGTCCTGTTGCATTGAATACACCTGTATTTGCATTAATTGAACCACCTGCCGGCGTGTTTTTTACTGCCCAACCTGCTATTGTAATATCTTCGGCATCCGTTCCTTTACACTTCCATTTAACACCCATATCTAGAGGAAGATCACATTCACTAATTGATGTATCTCTAATTTTCAAATAATCGCGAGGGGGAACGAACATGTTAGGAAGACCATAAGCAACACTTGCATTAGACGCTGTAACACCAGAGGTATTTAAAGCAGCTGCCCCATCAGGATTACTCACCACGCCTACAGCATTTCTATATGCCCATGGATTTGATCCAAACGAACCCACATACATTCTGCCATCTCCTCCTAATTTAATAGAACCTGCATCTACATTAGTTGCTATGTTTGCTACCAGATTATAAGAATTACCTGCTGCCAAATTGAAGTAAGCCACTTTTCCATTAATTGGAGGAACATCCCAAGGACTTGATAAAAACGTTACAAACAAACGATTTCCAGAAGGAGAGAATTCACAATCGTAAGGATTACTTACATCAATTGTTGATCCACCAATAGGTACTGAGTTTGATAACACACCTGTAGCATTATTAAAATTCATAATACTAACCGTCTCCTGTATTGAGCTAATAGCTCCATTACCTCTGTGGTGAGTGGCTCCAGCCTTAGTACCGTCCCAAGAAAATTGCAAAGAAGATCTTTCGTTACTTCTATCGGAATGACCTTGCCAGTCAGAACCTACAGTAACAGCAAAACCCAAATTAGAAACAACAGGAGTAGTAGGGTTAGTTATACCCGCACAGGTTAATTTATAAGCAAAATAATTTCGTGTAGATACAGTTTGATCTTTAGGTGCTGTGGTTGGTGTAGCCTCATGAGTTACGATCCATATGTCTCTACCATTTGAATGTAAAGTAGCCGCTATCTGTTCTGTACATCTGTAATTTTGACCGGCAGCATCTTTCAGTCTTGTAGGTCCTGTAACAGTATTAGTACTCTTTTTATAAACATAATAATTAAAACCATAGGTAGCTGGAGCTTTTGCAGCACCTGCATTTACATCCCAATCCTGTCCCGCAATGGCATCATCTGTAGTGAAAATATAATAGTTATCAATATCTAAAGGATGCTTTACAATTAATACCCCTTGTACAGCACTTCCTGCATTTCCTGTTGGACTTTCAGCACCAGTTAATAATCTGCCACTTGGCACTGCCACTGAAGCACCTGTACCATCCCAAACGCTAACTCCATTTGTAAAGAATACCAAATTACCACTTTCATCACTTGCTGTTGCGCACGATTCATAATCAGGAAAAGGAGATCCTGATCCGGTAATTGTACTGATTGTAGGTGCAGAGTTTCCCGTAGCCCCAAAATTAATTTTTTGAGCTTGTCCGAAATACCAATTGGCATGTGTGGGCCATTGCCATTGATTATTAGAAGCTGGGCAAGGTTGAGCCTGAGCATTTATTTCACAAGTAAAAAGTGAAAGAAATAAAAGGCACAATAATAGTTTAGAGGAAGTTAATTGTAAAATTGTATGCATATTACCGTCAGTTATATTTGTAAAACAATTCTCTTGTCTAATTGTTACAAGCAATCGATAAATAAAAATTAATAGGTCCCTGTTCAAGACCTAAAATAAAAAATTAGTTGAGATTTACAATATTTTCTTTTAGCACCTCCAAAAGATCTTTGATTTCAGAAAAATCATTATGATAATGTATTGACAAGCGGATTCGCTCTTTATTTTTGGGAACCGTAGGACTCAAAATAGCTTTCACTGCGAATTTTTGAGAACGAAGAACACTTTCGATTTTCATGCAAGCATTATTATTTCCAACAACCAAGCAATGAATTAAACTCGATGATAAAATGAATTTGTTTTCAATCTCTTTTACCCCTTTTAAAAAGTAATTATTCAATTCGTGAACTTTTGAAATTCGTTTTCTTAGTTCTTCTTTTTGATTGTAAATCTCATCAATAGTGAGTAAATGAAACTCGGAACCAGCAGTGGTATATATAAATGATCGCGCGAAATTAACAAGATAATTTCTCAATACTGAAGAACCTAAAACAGCAGCTCCGTGCGCCCCAAAAGCTTTTCCATAAGTCACTAAGCGAGCATAAACCTTATTTTCCAAACCGAATTTTACCACCAGGCCTTCTCCATATTCACTATAAACACCCATCGAATGAGCCTCATCAACAATTAAATTCACTCCTAAATCACACAACTCCTTTAGAGGAGCTTCATCACCATCCATGGAATACACCGCTTCTACCGCAACAAAAACATTACCCTGAGCCAATTTTATTTTCTTTTTTAAATCTTCTAAATCGTTATGTACAAAAGAGTATGATTTTGCTAATCCCAATCTAATACCATCACGAATAGAGGCATGAATCAATTCGTCGTAAATCACAGTATCTCCCTTTGCTGGCACACAAGAAAAAAAACCAACATTGGCATCATAACCTGAATTAAAAATAAGTGCCGACTCGGCTTTGTGATAAGAAGCAATTTTTTGTTCTAACTCTTCTATAAATAGAGTATTTCCCGAAATCAGGCGAGAACCACTAGATCCTAATCTGTATTGTGATTCGGAGAACCTAGAAAGAACTTTTTTCTTTAAGTTTTCATCCCGCGACCAACCTAAGTAATCGTTAGAACAAAAATCAATAAGATTATCATTCAATGAAAGCTTTCTAAGAAGGCCCTCGGCTTCTCGTTTGAGCAATTTATCTTTTAAAAAATTATCGAAGGCCATGACTTACTACTTTTTTGTAGTTGCCATTTCTTCTTTCCATTGCTTCACTTTAGCTTCCATCTCCTGTTTCTTAGAGCTCTCTTTGTATGACATTTTAATTTCAGGTTTTGAACCTTTAGAGAAAGGTTCTGTAGAATTTAATCCTAGTATTTGAAACAACTCCATATCTTCATTTTGCGAAGGATTTGGAGTAGTTAATAGTTTATCTCCCGCGAAAATTGAACCTGCACCAGCCATGAAACAAAGTGCTTGTCCTTCTTTCGACATGTCCAATCTTCCTGCCGACAAACGTACTACGCTTTTAGGCATCACCAATCTTGCTGTAGCAATCATTCTCACCATTTCCCAAATAGAAACTTTTTCCTGATTTTCCATAGGAGTTCCGGCAACTGGAACCAATGCATTGATAGGCACTGACTCTGGATGACTTTCTTGATTTGCCAAAGTATGCAGCATTCCAATTCTATCTACTTCATTTTCTCCTAAACCAATAATACCACCAGAACATAGGCTAACACCTGCTTTTCTAACATGTTGATGTGTATTCAAACGATCCTGATAAGTACGTGTAGAGATAACATCACCGTAGTGTTCCTCGGAAGTGTCCACATTATGATTATAAGCATACAAACCAGCATCGGCCAATCTTTTCGCTTGCTCTTCGGTTACCATGCCCAAAGTACAACACACCTCCATATCCATTTCATTGATTCCACGAACCATTTCCAAAACATTATCGAAATCTCTATTGTCTCTAACTTCTCTCCACGCAGCACCCAAACACATACGAGAAGCCCCCCCCTCTTTAGCATTTTTAGCTTGTTGAAGCACCTCCTCTACCCCCATCATTTTTTGCGCTTTCACATCGGTTTGATATTTCGCAGATTGAGGACAGTAGCCACAATCCTCTGAGCAACCTCCTGTTTTTATGGATATTAGTGATGAAACCTGAACCTCTCGTGGATTATGATATTTTCTATGCATCGTTGCTGCCTCAAACACCAGTTCTAACAATGGTTTGTTGTAGATCGCCAGTATCTCCTCTTTACTCCAGTTATTTCTTATATCAGACATATACAGTAATTTTGACCAAATATATGACTTTTACCTACTTCAAAAAACGATATGCGAATTGATATATTAACCATACTGCCGAAGTTGTTGGAAAGTCCTTTTCAACATTCTATTTTAAAACGAGCTATTGAGAATAAAATAGCAGAGGTTTATTTACATGATATCCGTGAATTTTCTACCAATAAACATAAGAATGTAGACGACTATCCCTATGGTGGTGGCGCAGGAATGGTAATGACTTGTCAGCCTATTGCATCAGCTATAGAACATCTTAAAAAAGAAAGAAACTATGATGAAATAATCTATCTAACTCCCGATGGAGAAAGACACAATCAAAAAATAGCCAATCAATTATCGTTAAAAAAAAATATCATGATGATATGTGGTCACTACAAAGGTATTGATCAAAGAATTCGAGATTTATTTATTACCAAAGAAATCTCTATTGGTGATTATGTTTTATCGGGTGGAGAACTAGCCGCTGCAGTTTTGGCAGATTCCATTATAAGAATAATTCCTGGAGCTATTTCTGATGAAACCTCCGCTTTGACTGATTCCTTTCAAGATGATTTATTATCGCCACCGGTTTATACCCGACCAGAGGAATTCAATGGATTAAAAGTACCCGAAATATTATTTTCTGGGGACCCAATTAAAATCGATAACTGGAGAATGGAAATGGCAGAGAAAATCACAAAAGAAAGAAGACCTGATTTATTAAAAGATTAATCTTTTGAAGAGAATAGAAAATCATTAGCACTAACTATTTTCTCTTTTACCGCAAACAGAACAATTCCGGCTGTATTATTAATTCCGAGCTTCTGCATGATATTTTTACGATGCGTATTAATCGTATGATTACTGAGATAAAGTCGGTCAGCAATCTCTTTATTAATACAACCTTCAGCAATCAATTTGATAATTTCAATTTCACGATCTGAAATATTTAACCCATCGCAGGTTTTCTTGTATGAGGGTTCCTTTTTAGCAGCATCTTGATCTATCAACATTGCATCCAGTACCATCGAACAAATATAATTATCACCCTTAGCTGTAGCATTGATACAATCGATAATTTCTTCTTCACTGCACGATTTTAGCAAATAACTTTTTATTCCACTCTTAATAATTTTAGAGTACTCATTTTTCGATCTTGGCGAAGTAATAGGAATGAATTTAGTTTTGGTAGCAAAAGAAATATAAGCCATAATTTTCTCTACATCGAAAGCTTCTGAAAAAACATCTATCAATAAAATATCAGGAGCGTTTTTACTTTGCAAGGTGGAAGAAATTTCGGATTGAGAACGTAAAATGGAATGCAATTCAAAATGCCTATTCGATTCTACTACCGAAGACAAACCCTTTTCGGTGATAAATTCAGAAAACGCGAGCGATATGAATATTTTGGAACTCAAAGCACATCAAATTTAGAAAGATTCTAAACAAGAGCACTATTCTGAAATAAAAAATTGCTTTCCATCTTTAGCAACCTCAACATTTGCAAATACTTTAGAAGCTTCTAAAACAAAATCTGTCAATTCATTGTAACGGGCTGAAAAATGTCCCAAAACAAGTTTTTTAACCTCGCACTTTACCGCAAATTCAGCTGCCTGTAAAGCAGTTGAATGATACGTTTTTTCAGCTCTAGATTGCATATCATGCAAAAAGGTAGATTCATGATACAACAAATCAACACCTTGTATAACATCAGGCGCTTTAGTTAAAACTTTTGTATCAGAAAAATAAGCAAATGACTGCGGTTTTTGTGGATCAAGCGTAAGTGTACGATTGGCATAAATTTTTCCTGAATCATCAATAAAATCTTCTCCCATTTTAATTTTATTTCTCATATAAACCGGAATTTTCAACTCAGTTATTTTGGAAGGAATTAAATTTCTTGGTTTTATTTTTTCCTTGAAAACATAAGCCGAACAAGGAATTTTGTGATTCAATGGATAGGAGAAAACCTGAATATCCTTGTTCTCAAAAATCATTAACGATTGTGAACAATCTACTTCATGAATGATAAGTTTAAAACACAAATAGGTATTGGTTATTTTCAATTGTACATCAATCATTTCTTTTAAGCCTTTAGGAGCGAATATTTCTAAATCTCTCTCCCTTCCTAATAAACCCTGAGTACTTATTAAACCAAACAAACCTAAATAATGATCAGCGTGCAAATGCGTAATAAAAACCTGATCAATACGCTGAATCGATTCCTTATATTTTCTGATTTGTAATTGAGTGCCCTCACCGCAATCAATCAAAAAAGATGAACTTTCGCTTTTAAGCAATATTCCTGAAGGGTTCCTATTAACTGATGGAGTCGCTGCTCCTGAACCAAGGATTAATATTGACAATGCCATAAATTATTTGATCAATATGGCCTTTTGGAAGAATTTCAAAAATTAAACCGGATTAGTAGCCTCCTTTAGAAAACTTAAAAGTTTCTTGTTTACCGTTCATTTGAAAGGTAACAATATAAATTCCGGTAGCAAGATCTGATGTATTAATAGAGGTAGACTCACCTTTTGCTATCTGATAATTTTGATTTAAAATAGAAGATCCTAAAACATCAAATATTCTAACATTTAATTTTCCATTCGCAGGATTTTGAAGAACAATCTCATCGGCTTTTCTTTGGTATGAAAAATAAGGAGCATTTTTATTAATCACAATACCATTCCCCTGTACAATACTCATAGTTAATGGTACATCCTGATTAATTGTAACAGGATTTGGCAAACCATCTAATAATCCTGTAAAGGACAATTTAACAACAATATTATAGCTGCCCACCATTGAGTTCGTTGGATTTCCAACAATAGTTACACAACCAATTTCACCTCCTGCATAAGTACAATTTTGAATATTACAAGCGTAAGAGAATCCTAATGGCATACCATTTATACTATTCACTTTGGCAGATTGCACAGATCCATGGATCTGATTTCCTCCAAAATCAATAACCGTATCTGTTAAAACCTTAAATTGAAGAACCTGATTATAAGGCAAACCGCCCACTGCATCTGGTAAAGAAGATGGATAAAATCCTGGCTCTGTAATAGAATTATCGGGAGTACACTGCGCAGCAATGAAATCGATCAATAGAATAGTAAACAATAAGGTGAGTAATATTCTTTTCATTGCAAAATATTTAAGTTGTTATAAACCTTTCTCCACTTCATTCATGAAGAGGAAATCAACTGCTTCAGGAAAAGTGGGAGTAATATTCAATATGGTATCCAATTGAGAAATAGAAACCAATTTTTTAACTGAATCTTTTAAACCTGTTAGAACGAAAGTTCCTGTTACATTTTTACACAAACGGTTAGCCACCAAAATAGCACTTAAACCGGATGAATCACAATACCTTGTTTCAGATAAATCAATGATAATATTCTTTGCACCATTTGCATTAAGCATTACCAGTTCCGACTTCAAAGAAGGAGCAACGGTAGTGTCCAGCTTCTCAACATGTAGTTTAATGGCTGTGAATTTTTCTTGTTTGTCTACAGTAAAGTTCATCTTAGTTTTTTTTAGACCTTAAACAAATATACGGAATTTACTTAAAAAGTAAAAATCCTTTTTTTAGCTACTATTTTAACGCTTGATTTTACTTGCCAACAGGTACATTACCGCCATTCTAACGGCAACTCCATTCTCCACCTGATCAAGGATTATAGAGTTTTGGGAATCGGCAACATCAGAAGTTAGCTCCACCCCTCTATTAATCGGACCAGGATGCATCACTACTATATTTTTTTTTACTTTTTCCAATTTCTCACGCGTTAGTCCATATTGCATTACGTACTCTCTCGTAGAGGGAAAAAATTTAGTATCCATTCTTTCGAATTGAATTCTAAGCATATTTGCAACATCACACCACTGCAATGCTTTCATAAAGTCATGCTCTACCTTAACTCCCAATTCTCCAATGAATTTAGGTATTAAAGAAGTGGGGCCGCACAGCATTACTTCAGCACCTAATTTTTTCAAACAAAATATATTAGAAAGAGCAACCCGTGAGTGTAAAATATCACCAACGATTAGCACTTTTTTACCTTTTACACTTCCCAACTTCTCTCTAATTGAATACGCATCTAACAATGCTTGTGTAGGATGCTCATGTGCTCCATCACCCGCATTAACGATCACCGATTTCACATTCTGGGAAAGAAATTTGGCTGCACCTGCACTAGAATGGCGCATCACCACCATATCTACTTTCATTGCTAAAATATTATTAACCGTATCAATTAAAGTCTCTCCTTTTTTTACCGATGAACCACTGGCTGAAAAATTAATAATGTCAGCCGACAAACGTTTTTGAGCTAATTCGAAAGATAATTTTGTACGTGTGGAGTTTTCGAAAAACAGATTAGCAACAGTTATATCTCTTAAGGAGGGAACCTTTTTGATAGGACGATTAATTACATCTTTAAAATTATCGGCAGTGCTGAAGATTAATTCTATATCCTCTTTTTTTAAATCTTTAATACCTAACAGGTGGTTAACACTAAGTTGCTCCATCACTTTTCTTTTTCTGTTGAAAACATTAATACCTTATCTTCTCCTTCGGTGGTTGCCCACTCTACGGAAACCCTTTGTGAATCTATTGAATCTACTCTTTTACCCACATAATTTGCTTCAATGGGTAAATCTCGTGTAAACCTTCTATCAACAAAAACAAGCAATTCAACAGAAGAAGGACGACCATAACCCAACATGCCATCCAAAGCAGCTCTAATGGTTCTTCCTGTGTAGAGTACATCATCCACCAGAATTACTTTTTTATTTTCTACTACAAAATCGATTTCAGTTGTTCTAGCTAAAAGAGGTTTTTCTGTTCTGCGAAAATCATCTCTAAAGAAAGTAATATCCAGTTTACCCAGAGGAACATCCACCTTGGCAATATTTTTTAATTCCTGTTGAATTCTTTCCCCTAAAATAGATCCGCGTGGCTGTACTCCAATCAACACTGTATCTGAAAAATCGCCGTGTTGTTCCACCAACTCATAGCATAAGCGTTTTAAGATTAACTTAAATGCTTTGCTATTAATAATAATTTTTGGCTGCATGTGACTAAATTATAAAAAAAACCCTTCGCTTTCACGAAGGGTTAATTTTTTACGCTGTTGAATTTCGATTAACCAACCGAAGGCTCAACCTGCAAATCCATTCTTCTTGCAAGCACGGCAGAACTAATAAAGATTTTATACTTTATTCGTAAATACCTTTGTAAAACAAGAATAGACTTTTTCTTTTTTTTGCTCTGCTCAATAGTTGAACGAACAATCATTCTGTTTCCTTGCTGCATACTTGTGTGTTTTTGAGT
Organism: Flavobacteriales bacterium; assembly: GCA_023251075.1. Lineage (GTDB taxonomy): Bacteria > Bacteroidota > Bacteroidia > Flavobacteriales_C > JAHEZL01. Next base: position 79,467 of record JAHEZM010000006.1, read on the forward strand.
ACACCCATAAGATACGATTTTGTGTGTTTTGTTACAAAAACGATATTAACAATTTTTGCTAGCGGAGAGCTACTTTTAAAGTTTGACTTCGGTTTTCGCTGTTAAAAACTTCGATAAAATAAAAGCCCGAATTGTAATTTTCTAAATCAACATAAGTTTCGAATGCATTGATCTCCGTTGAAGTACTTAGTAATTTGCCCTGAACATCATAAACCTTAATTTTTGAAATGAGAATTGCACTTTTAATCTGAACAAAAGAACTGGTAGGATTAGGAAATAAAGTTAGTGATGTAACAGTAGGAACTTTTGTTTTTTCTTCTTCTTTTATTTGAAATAAATCCAACGATGCTTCCAAAACATTATTGGGTAACACATCTATCATAGAAATAAATAAACGCCCGCTCGTATTTTGAGTATATTTTTTTAACTCATAAGCAAAGCGCCGGTATGTGGCTTGATTGGTAAAATCAGCACCTAACAAAGTATCCAGAGGAATAGTATCACTTATAGAAATCAAACTAATAAATACGGTATCATTAGCAGGATGCCATTTTGCATAATCAATCAAGCGTAACTCAAAACTCAAAATTGGATTTGCATAAGAACTTACATTGAACAACGGAGAGGTAATAGTGGTGAAATCCTGATCAACTTTATTAAAAGTGAAATCAGGATTACTGGTATTGCCAGTAACATAGCATAAGTTCCCACAATCTTCCAAAAAATCATAGGCCGCATTTAATGTATCTGTAGCAAAATAAGTTGCTATGGGAACAACCCTAACCCACTCCCCTTGATTTGGATTACCGGAAGTAAGCCAAGAAAAATCCAAACTAAAATCATCATAAATCCCACCTTTCAATTCAATCACTATCGTATCGGAAAAAGAAGCATCAATATAATTAGTGCATACCGTTTTATAATTCCATTTTCCAGTAATCACTTCGAAGGATTTACCAATAAGCTGAGTCGTTATTAAACCACTATTGTCTGATGTTAAATTCCACAATCCACCTTCAATTGTTTCTATTTGCATTTTAGCAGAAGGAATAACTATATAATTGCTATCTACTATTTTAAAAACAACATCCAACTTAGGTTTTTCGCGCATAAACACTTGCACAGTTTGGGTAAGTCCGGCCAATATATTTACAGAAACTGTGGTATCGTAATACCCAAATTTAGAAAACGCCAAATCATAAGTACCTGGCGTGTGATAACCGATCGAAAAATTTCCAATAAAATCAGTTACATCAGTAATATTCGTTGTTTTAATATTCACATTTACATTATTTATGGGTGATAATGTATTTGTATTTTTCACCACACCATGTACCTTCGCAGCCCTCACATAATTAGGGTCTAAAACATACAATCCCTGAAACATATCTGAGGCTAAAATTAAACCCGAAGGCAAATAAGGATAAACTCCCCACACCCCGGAAAAAGCATACCCTGAATCGGAAGGTGTTGTATCAAAGTGCCCCACCTCTACCAAATTATTATTGTTCAAAGCATCAATAATACTAACACCTTCCAAATAATAAGATGTTATTAAATAGTAATCGAGAAAATGAGTATTATGAGGAATGGTATAAACACTTGTTTTTCTTTGGAATCTATCCAATTCAGAAATATTCGTAAAATCACTAACGTCATAAGCAGCCACATAAGATCCCGATTTTTCATCGGTAGTATATAACGATTGTTGATCTTTAGAATACGCAACATTGTGCGTGAAATTATTAGGGGTAGAAAAAGTAGTAATTAAAACCGGATTTGCTTTATCAACAATATTATACACTCCTACAAAACCTTCATTAATGTGTGCTAAATACATAGTGTCACCCACCACTTCACCATCATGAGCATAATACAAACCGGTATAACCAACTTCTACCGGATCGAGTGGATTTGATTTAATATCTAAAATTATAGTTTCCTGATTTCTGTCGGTCCCAAACAAGCAACAGTAACCAGCAGAATCAATAAATAAAGTATGGGCGGCAGTAGCTGTTTGTGCGTTACGCGTGTAGAAATCGTAATTCACATTAAAATTAGTTGAAGCAGGTAATGGCGACAAATCAACAATCATTAAACCATCTCCAGCTTCATTACTCACATATACAAAATCACCATAGGTTTTTATTTCATGCCAATTGGTTTCAGTGCCTGTAATTCTTTTTATTTCTACCGGATTAGCTGGATCAGCCAAACTTACAATCGACAAACCATCTTTAACACCTACCAAAGCATACTCATTTCCAAACTCATCAACATAACCCCAAACATTACTCAATGATTTATCATAAGATAGTTTCCCCAACAACGAAATATTCAATTGGGCCTGCGATGAAAGAGCAAGAATAAAAAGCAGGATAGAGAAGAAATATCGCATTTTTTGAAATTACAAAAAAAGGGGAAGGAAGCAAAAGAAATTATCTTTTGCCCTTCTCCTTCAACAATGCAATTTTTAGAACATCAGCAGCCGATTTCACATAATGAAATTTTAGTTCTTTGATGTACTTAGAATTAATTTCCTGAACATCTTTTTTATTTTCTTCTGCTAAAATAATCTCTTTGATATTGGCTCTTTTCGCGGCTAAAATTTTCTCCTTAATTCCACCCACAGGCAATACTCTTCCACGCAAAGTAATTTCACCTGTCATTGCTAATTTATGCTTCACTTTACGTTGCGTAAAAACAGAAGCCAAAGCAGTAAGCATGGTGATACCGGCTGATGGTCCGTCTTTGGGAGTTGCACCTTCAGGAACATGCACATGCACATTCCAGTTTTCAAATTCTTCATCTTTGATACCTAAATCAGAAGCATGGGCTTTTAAATACTCTAAAGCCAATACAGCAGATTCTTTCATCACATCTCCTAAATTTCCGGTGAGAGTTAACTTCCCTTTTCCTTTGCTTAAACTTACTTCAATATAAAGAATATCACCACCTACGGCAGTCCAGGCCAAACCTGTTACCACTCCCACATAATCATTCCCTTCATATTTATCTTTCATCCTGGCCGGTCCCAAAATTTTGTTCAAACTTTCTATGGAAACAGCTTTGGAAACTTTTTTACCAATTACAATATTTTTGGCCTGATTGCGCACCACTTTCGCAATCTTTTTATCGAGAGAACGAACACCCGATTCACGAGTATATCCCTCAATTAAAGCATCAATTACTTCATTAGAAAATTCAATTTGACTTTCTTTCAAACCATGTTCGGCAATTTGTTTTGGAACCAGGTGACGTTTAGCAATTTCAATTTTTTCTTCCTGAGTATAGCCACTCACTTCAATAATTTCCAAACGATCACGAAGTGCTGGTTGAATAGTACTTAAAGAATTTGCCGTAGCAACAAAAAGGATTTTCGATAAGTCGTAATCCATTTCTACATAATTATCATAAAATTTCTGATTCTGTTCAGGATCTAAAATCTCCAATAAAGCAGAAGAAGGATCACCATGAGAATCGCGAGTTACTTTATCAATCTCATCCAATACAAAAACAGGATTAGAGGACTTTGCTTTCTTCAAATTTTGAATTACCCTGCCCGGCATCGCACCAATATAAGTTCTTCTGTGTCCGCGCATCTCTGCTTCATCACGAATACCCCCCAAACTCATACGCACATATTTTCTTCCCAAGGCTTCCGCAATAGATTTTCCTAAAGAAGTTTTTCCCACACCTGGAGGTCCGTATAAACAAAGAATCGGAGCCTTCATATCTTTTTTCAACTTAAGCACGGCCAAATGTTCCAGGATTCTATCTTTCACTTCTTCCATCCCAAAATGATCACGATTCAAAATTTTCTGAGCGCGTTTTAAATTGAAATTATCATCGGTATATTCATTCCAGGGTAACTCAGTAAGCAAATCCAAATAGTTCATTGCTACAGAATATTCCGACGCCTGAGGATTCATGCGTTGAAGCTTTTGCATTTCTTTGTCGAAATGATCCTGAACTTCTTTACCCCACTTTTTAGATTTTGCTTTTTCTTTAATCGATTCAACTTCTCTATCCGATGAATTAACACCCAATTCTTCTTGAATCGTTTTTAATTGTTGATGCAAGAAATATTCGCGTTGTTGCTCATCGATACCCGTTTTAACCTTCGACTGAATTTGATTTTTCAACTCCAGCATTTGAAGTTCTTTCGTAAGATAGCCTAACACTGCTGTAGCTCTTTCAGCAAGATTACTTATCTCCAGCATTTTTTGTTTATCGCCAACAGCTAAATTCATGTTCGACGCCACGAAATTGATCAGGAAAGAAGTACTTTCAATATTTTTAATCGCAAATGAAGCATCAGAAGGAATTTGCGGAGATTGTTTAATAATCTGCAAAGCCAAATCTTTCAAAGAAGAAACAGTGGCTTTAAAATTCTTGTCGCTGTCTTTAGGTTTTACTTCCGTTATATTTTGAATTTTACCCACAATATAAGGCTCTTCTTTCACCAAGCCAGTAATTTCAAATCGCTTTTTACCTTGAATAATAACGGTAGTATTTCCATCAGGCATTCTCAGCACCTTCATAATCACTCCCACAGAACCCACTTTATTCAAATCATTGAAATTGGGTTCTTCCACAGTATTATCAATCTGGGAAACCACACCAATAATTTTATCTTTTCGATAAGCTTCCTGAATTAATTTTATTGATTTATCTCTTCCCACCGTGATAGGAATGACCACACCAGGAAAAAGAACAGTATTCTTTAAAGGCAATAATGGCAACTCTTCCGGCACTTGAAAAGAACTTAAGTTATCATCTTCTTCAGTAGTTAAAAGAGGAATGAATTCTGTTTCATCGTCAATCAAACTCTGAGCTATCATTGGTTGTATATTAAATTCATCCATAGTAAGTCAATTTGTCATTATAAAATTTGCTTTCCCTATCAATAATCCTTTTCAAGGGATATTTTTAACAGATACAGATATGTTTCAAGCGATGTGCCATCAAGGAAAGCACGACAAGATGGCATTTTAAAAGCGAATTATGGGATTAAAGATTCTACTATTTTTTTATGCTGATCTGTATATTTTTCTTCTTTCAACCCAAACATTCTTTCATTCATTCTATGCACAGTTTCAATTTCAAACTTTTCATTTTCCCAACTAAAATTGGGAATATATTTATTCGGAAATCTCTCTTGAAAAATATTGGAAGCAATACCTACTGAAGTTCCTGAATTCAATCGCGTAGAAATAGCCGTTTTACAATAATCGGCCACGAATACACCGCAAAAACGTTGACCACTATCAATAAAATCATTGTGAGAATACGACCACACTTTAATATTTCCTAAAGTATTTTTCATATTCGAACAGTTCGTATCGGCACCTAAATTACACCACTCTCCTATCACTGAATTACCTAAGTATCCATCATGCGATTTATTGGAATACCCCTGGAAAATTGAATTCTTGATTTCTCCGCCCACCGTACATTTCGGACCAATAGTAGTTCCTCCATAAATTTTAGCACCCATCTTCACCACTACACCATCGCAAAAAGCAATTGGTCCGCGAAGCATAGCTCCATCCATTATAGTAACATTATTGCCTATATAAATGGGACCGTCCTCTTCATTTAAAATTGCTGATGGGGCAATTTTAACATTAATCGATTTTTCTTTAATTAACGAAAGATCTTTGATTATTTCAGATGGATTCAGAAGGGATAAATCCCAGAGGTTTGAAATCGAAACTGCCTTACAATTTATAGTTTTAAATGAGGCTTTTGAAGCAAGGACATCGTTGATAGCATGAGATGATTTGAACGCGATTATTTTATTGTTATCTATCAAAATCTCCTCGTCGCTAAGTGCGAAAATCTGTTGAATTAAATCAGTATTGGGAAGTACAGAAGAATTAATACATATATGAGTTTGCTTCGGAGTACCTCGCAATGACGTACTAAGTGAAAAAGATGAATTAGAAAACTTCTCTTTCAGATAATCCCTACACTCTACTTCACATTCTTCGCCTAAATACTTTTCCCATTTTTCTTTAATGGTGAAAATACCCACACGCAAAGCAGAAACCGGTTTAGTGAAAGTTAAAGGAAGAAGATGATCCCAAGTTTGATCGTCGAAGAGGATAATTTTCATAAAGGGAAATTAAGAAAAAATCCCTCTCCGTTTTCACGAAGAGGGATTTTCTATTATAGTACTTTGGATTATTTGCCTTTTTCAGCTTTATCCATTGCATCTTTCAAGTTAGAAAGTACATCCAAGTCACCAAGAGTAGTTTTCTCTTGAGCTTGATTTACTTCTTTAGCAGCTTTCTTCGCTTTTGGCGCTGCAGCTACTTTATCTTTTTTCGCTTTAGAAGCTTCTTCAGCAGTAGCCTCTTTGTAAACTCTTGTGTGAGATACAACGATTTTTTTAGCTTCTTTACTGAATTCAATTACTTTGAAATCTAAAGCTTCGTCGGCTTTCGCCAATGAACCATCTTCTTTCACTAATTGAGCTTTTGGAGCGAATGCTTCAACACCATAAGTCATTGAAACGATAGCACCTTTATCTTGTAAGTCGATGATAGTTCCTTGGTGAACTGAATCAACAGCGAACATTGTTTCAAACACATCCCATGGATTTTCTTCCAATTGTTTATGTCCTAAGCTTAATTTTCTGTTGTCAACATCGATTTCTAAAACAACTACATCAATCTTGTCACCTAACTTAGCGAACTCAGAAGGATGTTTGATTTTTTTAGACCATGAAAGATCCGAGATATGAATTAAACCATCGATACCTTCTTCCATTTCCACGAAAATTCCGAAGTTAGTGAAGTTACGAACTGTAGCAGAATGCTTAGAACCCACAGGGAATTTCTGAGCCACTTGTTGCCAAGGATCTTGGTTCAATTGTTTGATACCTAAAGACATTTTTCTTTCATCTCTGTTCAATGTTAAGATTTCAGCCTCAACAGTGTCACCTACTTTCAAGAAGTCTTGAGCAGAACGTAAGTGTTGTGACCATGACATTTCAGAAACGTGGATTAAGCCTTCAACACCTGGAGCGATTTCAACAAACGCACCGTAATCAGCTAAAACAACCACTTTTCCTTTGATTTTATCTCCCACTTTTAATTCAGTGTTCAAAGCATCCCAAGGATGAGATTGCAATTGTTTCAAGCCCAATGCAATTCTTTTCTTATCGTTATCGAAGTCAAGAATAACCACATTGATTTTTTGATCCAATTTAACGATTTCTTCAGGGTGATTGATACGTCCCCAAGAAAGATCAGTAATGTGAATTAAACCGTCAACACCACCCAAGTCGATGAATACACCATAAGAAGTGATATTTTTAACAGTACCTTCCAATACTTGACCTTTCTCCAATTTAGAGATGATTTCTTTTTTCTGTTGTTCCAACTCAGCTTCGATTAATGCTTTGTGAGAAACTACTACGTTTTTGAATTCGTTGTTGATTTTCACCACTTTGAACTCCATAGTTTTGTTCACATACACATCGTAATCACGAATAGGCTTAACATCAATTTGAGAACCTGGCAAGAAAGCCTCAATTCCAAATACGTCAACGATTAAACCACCTTTAGTTCTGCATTTCACAAAACCTTTGATGATCTCATCAGTTTCAAGAGCCAGATTAACTCTGTTCCATGCAGTTAAAGCACGAGCTTTAGCATGAGAAAGAACCAACTGACCATATTTATTTTCTTGTGATTCAACATAAACTTCCACTTTATCACCAGCTTTTAGGTCTGGATTGTAGCGGAATTCAGAAACACCGATAACACCTTCAGATTTGTATCCGATGTTAATCACCACTTCTCTTTTAGTTTTAGTAATGATTTCGCCTTCTACCACTTGGTTTTCAGCAATTGCATTAACAGTTTCAGCATAAGCAGATTCTTGTTTTGCTCTGTCTTCTTTAGAATAAACGTCTTCACCTTTTCCTAAACCCGACCAGTCAAAACCTTCCAACACACTCACTTGCAACGGACGAGGAGTACGTGGTGCTTTTACTTCTTCTGATTTTTCTGATTTTTTTGCTTCAGCCTTAGCAGCTGTAGCTCCGATTGTAGCTTTTTTAGCCATTTTGATGTACTTGTATATCCGGCTTGTAATAGTTGCGGGATAGCTTTTATTTTAAAGGATTGTGAAGGATTTCCTATTACGACCCTCAAAGTCCCCCCGATTTTCGGGACGGCAAAGATATAAGGAAAAGTTAAAAGTCAAAAGGAAAAACACAATAATTACTGAAAAAGAACGATTTAAGGAACTACGAGATTCATTTTTTTCTTAATCTTTGTACAAAACCAAACTAGCATGAAAAAAAATATCCTATTTTTTCTTCTATCCCTCACTTCCACACTCACTCTGTTTTCACAGGATCCTATTTTCTACATGGGAAATTCTTCGGGAATGTATTTAAATCCGGCCTTAGCAGGAGAACTAAAAGGATTTGGTGTGAATACCAATTACAGAAACCAATGGCCTAATATTTCGGGCAACTATGTTACTAGTTTGATCGGTATTCAAAAAAGATTTAACAAAATAGGTTTAGGAACCGGTATTAATTTCATTCACGACAATGCAGCAAATGGCATGCTGTTGACTAGTGGTATTGGGATCGTTGTTTCGAAATGGTTTAAAATAAATGAGAAAACCGGAATTTCATGGGGACTAAACAGTAGTTTTTATAACAAATATATTGACATAAATTCTTTGACATCTGGAGATCAAATTGATGCTAAACTAGGATTTACCGGATCTAATAGCGACCCCAATTTAAACTCAACGACCAACTATTTCAATTTCTCAACTGGTTTTTTACTTAAATACCCAGTAGGAAACACAGGTATAGTGGTGAGTAATTTCAATCAACCTAACCAAAGTTTTTACACAGGAGGATTATCGCGATTACCTGCGAGGTTTACACTTCACAACACTACAGACTACACTTTGAATAAAACCTTAGGAATAAAATTATCCCATACAGTGATAGCGAATTATCAAGCCGACTTTTTTTCACTTATTACTTATGCAACCACCCAATATAAATGGGTAAAAGTATGCGCGGGGTACTCTTTACAAAATTCAATAATTACAGGTGCCGGAGTTTCTTTTCCTCAGTTTTCGATAAATTACATCTACGAAACAACCATATCATCTTTAACCAATGCCACAGGCGGAGCACATGAAGTTGCATTGAATTTTAGATTTGGGAATAAGAAAGATTATAGCGACAGAGGAGTTACTGGATTTTAGATTTTAGATATTCTACTTTTTCCATCACCAATTCATACACCATATCTAATTGTGATTCTCTTGTGAGATGAGAAGTATCTATAATCACGGCATCTTCTGCCTGAACCAAAGGACTTTCTTTGCGATGGGTATCGATATGATCTCTTTTTTCGAGATTCTCTTTTACTTCTTCCAAACTTACCTTCTCCCCTTTTCCGCGCAACTCGTTATACCTGCGTTTGGAGCGTATATCTGTATCAGCAGTAACAAACAATTTTAACTCGGCATTGGGGAAAACCACGGTACCAATATCTCTTCCATCCATTACCACTCCTTTATTTTTTCCTAATTCACGTTGAATAGAAACCAATTTCTCACGCACCTCTTTGAAACTTGCAACAAAAGAAACATTGTTGGCCACAATTAATCCACGAATATCCTGCTCTACATTTTCGTCGTTTAAATAAACTTCGCACTTTTTTGTGTTCGGATCACATTGAAAACCAATAGTCATATCATCCAAAAATTCTTCAATTTTATAAACCTCTACCCCATCTTTAGTAATGATATGATTTTGTAAACAATAAAGCGTTACTGCACGATACATTGCACCGGTATCTATGTAGATATAATCAAGCTTATGCGCTAAATCTTTCGCAATGGTGCTTTTACCACAAGAAGAATAACCATCAATGGCAATGGTGATTTTGTTCATGCGGCCAAGATACAATTTCTATTGTTTATTTTCTTCCTTTGATTCCTTCTTTTTCTTGAAATCGGAAGTGCGCGCTGAAATGGAAATTAAGTGCGCCGATCCACCCACATGGTAACTTGCCCAGGTGTATTGAAAGGTTAATTTTTTAATTTTTATTTGAGTTCCAAAAGAGAAACCAACGGTTCCCAATTTATTCGTTCCACCCAATTTCAATTCTTGCTGACGCTGGAAATTATACCCCACTCTAACAGCAAAATTTTGAGTTGGAATAAATTCCATTCCTATAGCCATTCTGCGCATGATTTCATCACCAAAATTTCCGCTCTTAATTATTAATGAATCTTCACCGTTTGAACTTTGTACAATTTTTTGATCACCTAAATTCTGGTAATACATTTTTTGATTGGTGAGATTATGTGCCACCAAAGAAAAACGGAAAGGTGCGTGACTTAATTTTTTAGCAAAACCCAATTGAATATCAAAGGGAAGTGGTTCTCTGTTGCCCTCTGTATAAGTGGTGAATTGCGTTCCAAAATTTCTCACTACTAATGATATTCCCAGATCTTTAACCGGATCATAATAAGTAATCGCCCCATCTAAAGCCCCTCCTACAGATTTATAAGTATACAATTGGGAATAAATGAATTTAGCATTAAAACCAATACTTATTTTTTCACGAAGGGCCTTACCCCATCCAATATTCATAGCGGATTCAGAAGCAGAAAAATTCCCCAACACAGCAGCAGATTCGTCGGCCCATGTGAATTTCCCATAATTCAAATAGTTAATACCTAAACTAAAAGTTCCCACCTTACCAAAATCTTTAACATAGCCGGTATAACCATAATTGATATCTGAAATATAATTCACATAATTCACCACCAAACGATTGTCCATTTGTTTGGAAAGCAAAGAAGGATTAGCATAAATTTGACTTTCATCCTGATCGGCCACCGGAACAAAATATCCACCCGTTGCAGCTGCACGAGGAGAGGTAGCTAAATTTAAAAACTGGTAAGTCGCTTGTCCACCCACCTGAGAATAGGAAGTAACGAGCGCGAAAGTGAACACGAGGGAGAAAATATATTTTAATTTCAAGGGCATTAGATTTCCGTGGTGATTCAACGAAGATAATTAATAAATAGTGTGTTTAAAAAACCATAATTTTTCCACATTCACAAGAAGCACCTATTGCGAACTGATTTAATTACTTAAATTCGCGGTCTAAAATTTTCATTTCATGATTATTAAAACTAGAAAATATCAGCTTGAGCATTCTAAATATATAGGAACTGCGCTTAAAATGTTATTAAGAAAAGAATGGTACTACGCTTTAATTCCAGTGGCTTTAATCATTATTGGGATTTTTGTGGATTGGCCTTGGACTTTCTTCTTTATCGCATTAGGAGCGGTAATTGTTTATTTGTTGTTTTGGTTGATTCAGTTCGCTGGATTAACACAACATGAAATGGGGAAAATTATGTTCTACAATGTATTTTATGAAATCGATGGCAAACAAATCTTAATGAAGTTCGATGCTCAAAGAGGAATGCCTTTGCAATGGAATATGATTAAAAAAGTAGTGAAAACTAAAAAAGCATACATCCTAACTTTATCAAAAGCACAATTCTTTTATCTTCCACTGGAAATCTTCAGAACGGAGAATGATTTAAAGTTTATGGATGCAATTTTGAACCGCAAAAATTTACTTTAACTTTTACACTTGTCGCTTAAAGACAATAAAACGATTGGCTACATTTTAGCCATTTCCGCAGCGATTATCTTTTCATCGAAAGCCATATTTGTAAAATTGGCTTATGGTTTCAATGCCGATACGCTTTCTGTTTTAGTTTTAAGAATGGGCTTTGCTCTGCCCGTTTATTTAGCGATTCATTTTTACAGAAGTAAAAAAGACGACAAACTGAAAATCTCCAAAAGAGATTGGATCATCATGGTATTGATGGGAATTATTGGCTATTATCTATCGAGTTACTTCGACTTTTTAGGTTTGCAATATATTACTGCGAACTTAGAACGACTGCTATTATTCATTTACCCTACCTTCACTACCATTCTTGCAGCCCTTATTTTAAAACAAAAAATCACCTCCAGAAAATGGTTGGCTATTGTAGTATGCTACATAGGAATTGTGGTTTCATTCTACCAAAACAACAGCGCCAACGAAAATACACATTTGTGGTTGGGAGTGAGCTTAGTGATACTGAGCGCCATCACCTATTCATTTTACTTAATAGGAAGCGATCAATTAATTCCAAAATATGGAGCAACAAGATTTACCACTTACATTATGATTGTATCTTGCATAGTGGTTATACTACACTTCTTTGCGCAAATTCCTGAAAACTTTTTTAACATGAAATGGCAGGTGTATATTATAGGTTTAACGCTGGCTATTCTATGTACCGTTCTTCCTACCTATATGGTGGGTGAAGCTATTAAACGATTGGGCGCTTCTACCACTTCCATATTATCTTCAGCTGGACCGGTTTCCGTTATTTTCTTATCGTATTTCGTATTGGCAGAAAGTGTTACTGTTTACCACATCATTGGAACAGTGATAGTAATAATTGGTATTTCCCTAATCAAATAATATTTAAATTAGGGAAATGGTATTGAAGAATTTCATTCCCTCTGAATATAAAAAAAATGCTGCTCTTTATGATAGGGCTGCATTGATGGTAAACGTAGTATTACTTACTGCTTTAATTGCCAGCTCTCTTACTTTACTGGGATTGTACATTGAATATAAATTTTCCTTGATTGTAATGCCCATCAGCGGAATATGTTTTGCTTCTTTACCCCTGCTGATAAAAAGAAAAGTAAATCTCGACTTTATTGGAAACCTATTCGTTCTTATCAGTTCCATTGTAATTGTTTTAATGATTTGTTATTCAGGTGGAATATATTCCCCGGTTACCCCGTGGATTGCAGCCGGTCCAACTTTTGCTCTTTTGGTCAACAACAGGAAAAGCGCATGGATATGGAGTATCATAATGTTTATGGCCATTTGTTTTTTCGCTGTACTTGAATTTCTTGAACAAACCCCCGCTATAGAATACAATCAAGAAACCAAACCACTGTATTATTTTGTAGTTTACTCATCACTCATATTCATTATGCTGATGATCAATTTAATTTTCGAAAAAAACAAAAAAGATGCTTTGCTTAAAGTGGAGGAAGCCAACAAAAATATTACTGCCAGTATTAATTATGCAAGAAGAATTCAAAATGCCATTTTACCCAGCAGTACTGAACTAAACAAAATGTTTCCCGAGCATTTTGTAATGTATCAACCAAAAGATATTATTAGCGGAGATTTCTATTGGACTGCCCATGTAGAAGGGAAAAGATTTATAGCAGCAGCAGATTGTACCGGACACGGAGTACCAGGAGCTTTAATGAGCATGATAGGCAATGAATTACTCAATAAAATTATTTTTGAGAAAAAGATTTATAGCGCTGAAAAAATATTGAATGAACTACATAACGATTTATGTTTCGCCTTCAAGCAATCGGCCTCCGAAGTAAAAGATGGAATGGATATTTTACTTTGTGTTTTCTCTACCAACTCTGTTGAATTTTCGGGTGCTAAAAACAGCTTGTATTATTTTCAAAACAGAGAACTTCATACTATTACAGGAAACAGAGAAGCAATAGGTGGAGATAACCTTTCAAGAGATTTTAAAAAACATGAAATTCCTAATATTTCCGGAACAACCATTTACTTATGTAGTGATGGATTACAAGATCAGTTTGGTGGAGATAAAGGGAAGAAATTCACGATTGGCAAACTCAAAAAATCTTTAACTGAACTAAATAATATTGAATTCAATACTCAAAAAAACAAATTAGAAGATATACTTCGCGATTGGAAAAAAGAGGAAGAGCAAACCGATGATATTTTGGTTCTTGGAATAAAAATTTAACCTCTGTTTTAAAGAACACATACCACACCCAATCCGTCATTGCGAGATTTTTGTACTCAAAAATGAAGCAACCTTATCATAGATTACAAATTAAAACACTTAGATAAATAATTAGCATTTGCGTCATAAGATTGCTTCATTTTTGAGTACAAAAATCTCGCAATGACGAATTGTGTATAATTGATTATAAGATGATAAAACAAGAAATAGTAAAAACCTTATTTCTCTCCAAACCATTTCCAAGGTTTCAATTTCTTCTCTTTCTTTAATCCAAATCTCTCAACACTTTTACCAGTCACATACGCTACTGCATCTTCCACTGAATCGGTAAAAAAAATCAAATCAACATCTTTCGAAGCGATAGTTCCCTTTAACAACATATGTTGAATTTGATCTTGCATTCCTTTATAGAAATCTTTACCTACTATAGCAATAGGGAAATTCGCCACTTTTCCGGTTTGAATTAAAGTCACCGCTTCAAACAATTCATCGAGAGTTCCAAAACCGCCCGGAAAAACCACAAAACCATAAGAATATTTACTCAACAAAACTTTTCGAACAAAGAAGTAACGAATATTTACCCACTTATCTAAATAAGGATTAGGATGCTGTTCATGCGGCAAAACAATGTTGCACCCTACCGATCTCCCTCCCACATCTTTTGCACCTCTATTGGCTGCTTCCATAACCCCAGGCCCACCACCCGTCATTACGGTAAATCCGTTTTTGGCTAATAAACTTCCTGCTAATCTTGCGTTTTTATAATTCTCATGATCCTCCTTATATCTCGCTGAACCGAACACAGTGATACATGGTCCTACAAAATGTAAAGCTCTAAATCCCTTAATAAATTGAAAAAGCACCTTATTCAAAAAAACAAATTCTTTCCATCTGGAACGCGGTCCTCTAAAAAATGAAATCTCTTCGCGATTATTTTTTTCCATTCATCGAAAATACAAATGAATTTAGATTTTAATAAATTGATTTATACATTAGAGCAGTGAAAATATTAATTATAGAAGATGAAAAAGGATTGGCGCAAAGTATTTCGCTTTACCTCACCGATGAAAATTATAAATGCGAATTGGCTGCCACCTTTGAAGAAGCCATACATAAAATTAAAAACTACGATTACGATTGCATTCTTTTGGATTTAATGCTACCTGGCGGGAGCGGATTAATAATATTAGAAGAATTAAAAAAACTCAACAAACAAGAAGGTGTAATTATTATCTCGGCAAAAAATTCTTTAGAGGACAAAATAAAAGGACTACAAATTGGTGCCGATGACTATTTAGCCAAACCTTTTCATCTATCGGAATTAAGTGCACGAATTTACTCGGTGATTAGAAGAAAACAGTTTGGCAACACCAATAAAATAAACATCAACGAAATAGAAATTGACTTACTTTCTAAAACTGTAAGTGTTGGCAATAAAGACTTGGTACTCACCAAAAAAGAATACGATTTACTACTGTTTCTCATTGGCAACAAAAACAAAGTAATATCTAAAAATGCTTTAGCAGAGCACCTTTCGGGCGACATGGCCGATATGATGGACAACCACGGATTTGTATATGCACACGTGAAAAATTTAAAAAAGAAATTGGCCGACAACAACTGCGACAAATACATTAAAACCATGTATGGCGTAGGTTACAAATGGGAATCATGAATAAATTAATTAGTAAAACACTTTTCTATTACACCATTTTAGCGGCACTTTTATTGTTGCTTACTTCCCCCGTATTTTATCTTCTTTCTGAAAAACTCTATTTAGATGATGTAGATGAGGCCATTCATTTAAGAAAAACAGAGTTCGCCAACAACTCCATTCACTCACTCACTATCGATCAAATTCCGGTATGGAATAAATTCAATCGTGATATTCTTATTTTACCCGATACTGTTACCAAAGAAAAGGACGTGATTATTGATGAGGTTTTTTACGACACTCTTGGCGTAGAGTGGGAACCTTACCACGTTTTATATTCCAGTATCAAAATTGAACACCAACCTTTTGTGATGATGATTCGACTTAACTTAGTTGAATCAGAAGACCTGATGGAAACTACAGCATTTTTATATGTTATAGCTTTACTGGTATTGCTGATTGTAATCATAATTATATCCAAATTGATATCGAATAAACTATGGGCTCCGTTTTACGAGACACTTGATATAATTAACGATTTCAATATTGAACAACACTTACTACCTAATTTTAAAACAAGCAATACCAAAGAGTTTGAGCAGCTCAATCACGCCTTAAAAAAATTAATTGAGCAAAATATTAATGCTTACCAAACACAAAGAGAATTTACCGAAAATGCTTCACACGAACTACAAACACCTTTAGCTGTTTTTCAATCGAAACTAGATTTATTATTGCAAAGTCCAACACTATCAGAAGAGCAAGCTGAAATACTTCAACAACTTTACGAAGCATCATCGCGCTTAGCGAAAACAAACAAAAACTTACTGTTGCTAGCAAAAATTGAAAACAATGTCTTTTCTCAAAAAGAAAATATTCAATTAACTAAAATAATTGAGGAAGTATTGCCTTATTTCTCTGAACAAGCCGAAGAAAAAGAAATAATTATTGAGAGTAATTTCGACAAAGAAAGCAGCTTATCAACCAACAAAGGATTAACTGAGATTTTAATTAATAATCTATTGCTCAATGCTATTCGCCACAATGTCTCAAAAGGAAAAATATTTATTCAATTAAAAAACAATACGCTTCATATTTCTAACACAGGTAGCGTATATGCTTTGCAAGAAGAAAAATTATTTAAACGCTTCTCTACCAACACTAAAAATGCACACAGCAGTGGTTTAGGATTAGCCATTATAGATCAAATTTGTAAGATGAATAATTGGAAAGTGAGCTACCGTTTTGAAAACCATTTGCACCAATTTTCTATTTTTTTTTAAAATTCTAAATTTCTTCTAAATCTATCTTCATATTTGATGCAAAGAATCAAATGATGGCAAGAAGATTTCATATATTAATTTTCGCTTTGTGCGCTGCCACTTCCCTTGCTGCGCAAAACAATTTAGATTATTACATTAGTGCTGCAAAGGTTAATAGTCCGCTCATTCAAGACAACAAAAACTTAAGCGAAGCAGCAAAAATAGAAGTAGAAAGATTAAAGGCCTATTACTCTCAACCTCAAATCTCTTTATCAGGAACCTACACCTTCGCCCCTATTATTTCTTTAGAAAATACCAAACCTCAATTTGTAGCCAACCCTAGCGATGCCAACAGATATGCTGGTTACGATATTGCGGCAAGCAACGGTGGTGTGTATCAAGGTTTGATAAACGTGAATCAGCCTTTGTTTAACGCAGAAAAATTAAAAACAGCATCTGATCAAGCAGTAATAGCCGGACAAATTAACCAAAACAACATTCAAATTAGCAGTCACGATATTGAGAAAATGGTGACCGACCAGTACATTCTTTGCTTACAAGATTTAAAGCAAATGGATTATAGCAACACCATGATTAAACTCATCGACGACCAAAAATTCATGGTCAATAAATTCGCAGAAAGTGGATTAATGAAACAATCGGATGTTCTTTTGGTAAGCATTGAATCGCAAACACAACAAAATGCTGCCAGTGCTTTTAAAGCCACCTACAAAAGAGATTTAATGGACTTAAATATTTTATGCGGCATTAACGACACCAATTATATTGTACTTTCCGAAATCACTTTAACAACCAACGTACCCATTCAAGATTCTAAATTCACCCAAAAATATACGCTCGATAGTTTGAACTTCTCGATTGCCGAGCAAGTGTATGAACTAAAATACAAACCACAATTATTTGCCTTTGCCAATGCGGGCTTGAACGCTGTTTACATGCCTACACTACCCAATCGTTTTGGTATGAGCGCTGGCATAAATTTTTCGTGGAATCTTTACGATGGAAAACAAAAGGAGTACTTTCAGAAAAAAACCAACCTGCAAATTCTTTCTAATCTAGCTTACAAAAACAATTTTATAACACAGAACGATGTAAGAAAAAATAAAATCTTAAATGATATTACATCTCTTGATAACAGAATGACTATTGCTGCTGCGCAACTTACAGATTACCAAACTTTATTGGATTATTACAAAAAGGAATTGATTACCGGACAACAATCGGTGGTGACTTATGTGAATACCGTAAAAAATTTATCGGCTTTGCAACGCGATTTTGTGTTGATGCAAACCAACAAACAATTGCTTATTAATATGTACAATTACTGGAACTGGTAATATGAAAAGAATAAAAACAAACATCGTCCTATTTATATTTTCCTTTATGGCTGTTGCCTGCAATCAAGATGTAGAAAATACAGAAGCTGAACTTTCTCCCAAAACTCCGGTAGAGATTGTTCACATCGAAAATGGTTCCATCGCCAGCAGTCTGCCCTTATTAGCAAGCACTGTTTATTTAAAACGGAACGTTGTTACCGCACAAATACCAGCTTTTATCACCAAAGTAAATATTCGTTTGGGCGATAAAATAAATAAAGGTGATGTGTTGTATGAATTGGAAACCAAAGAAAGAAGAGCTTATGGCAATCAAACTTCTTCGCTAGATTCTTCACTCAAAAACTTTGGAATTATAAAAGTGTGCGCTTCTGCTTCGGGCATCATTAGCACTTTAGATAAACAACAAACAGGCGATTACGTTTTAGAAGGAACACAAATGTGTACCATCGCAGAATCGGGTGATTTGGCTTTTCAAATTAACGTTCCTTTTGAATTTAGCGCCTATGTTAAAGTGGGTGGAACTTGTACGATAACACTTCCCGACAACAGCACACGCACGGCCACCATCACCACTCCGCTTAGTTCTATGAATGCGCTTTCTCAAACACAAACTATTTTAGCTAAAGTCAATGACAATCTTTTCTTACCAGAAAATTTAATTCTCAAAGTTCAAATAAACAAAGCTCCCGATGGTGCCAAACAAGTGCTACCTAAAGCTTGTGTGTTGAGCGATGAAATGATGAAAGAGTTTTGGATTATGAAATTATTAAACGACAGCACCGCTATCAAAATTCTGGTGAAAACAGGAAATAAAAATCTTAATGAAGTAGAAATTATTGAACCTCAATTTAGCAACGGCGATAGAATTATCATCAGCGGAAATTATGGTTTAGACGATACTGCTTCTGTTAAAATCATCAATAAATAAAGGGTTATGTTGAACAACAAAAACTACTATCAGGTTTTTACTAAACCTATTTTATTTATTGCGCTTTTGCTTTTAATGGCGGGAATTTTCTCGTACTCAAAAATGCAAACCAATCTTTTTCCTGAGGTTCAATTTCCACGAATCACCATTATTGCAGATGCCGGACAAGTTCCTGTTGACCGCATGATGATTACTGTGACCAAGCCTTTAGAGAGTGCAGTGAAAAGAGTGCAAGGCGTAACCACCGTAAAAAGCAGCACCAGCAGAGGAACTTGCACCATTGATATTTATTTTGACTGGGGATTGGATACCTACGGCAAAAAAACACAAATAGAAAGTCGCATCAATGAGATTAAAAACTTTCTTCCGCCTGGTGTAAATCTTTCTATTGAGGTGATGAATCAATCATTGTTTCCTGTGTATGGATATACGCTCGAGAGTCCCACACACAGCGAAGTAGCCCTTCGCGACCAAGCCAACTTATTGCTTCGTCCGATCTTCTCTCAAGTAAACGGAATCTCCAATGTGGTGGTACGCGGTGGTAAAGCGAAAGATTTTGTAATTGTTCCCGATGCCATTAAAATGTCGTCGCTTGGTATCTCGCCTAATTCTATCATTACAGCTTTCAATAATAACAATTTCGTTTTGTCGAATGGTTATGTTTCTGATTACCGTCGACTCTATCTTTCCCTTACCGACACAAGAGTTAACAACATTGATGAGCTGGAAAACATCATTATAAAAAACGATGGAAATAGAATAGTTCGACTCAATGAAATTGCGAAAATTGAAATTCAAGAACAACAAGAATTTTTAATTATCAATGCAAACGGAAGCAATGCTGTACTTATCGATTTAGTAAAACAACCAGGTATCAATCTAATTGAATTCGCTAAAGATGCTGAAACTCACGCTGCCGAAGCACAAAAATTATTGCCTAAAGGATACCTATTAAAACCATATTACAACCAAAGCGCTTTTGTTGGCGATAGCATTAGCAGCGTGGTAGAAACCATTTACGAAGGTTTATTTTTGGCCATCATCGTAATGATTTTCTTCCTTCGCTCGGCTCGTGCAAGCTTAGTAGTAATGCTTACTATACCTGTTACTCTGGCGTTCACTATGCTGGTTCTTTTTTTGGCCGACATCAGCATCAACATCATGTCATTAGGTGCAATCGCAGCTTCTATAGGTTTAATTATCGACGACGCCATCGTTATCATTGAACAGATTTACCGTGGCCACGAAGATCATCCCGAAAAGGATAAATACACCATTGTTAAAGAAGCCATCAAAGATTTATTTCCTGCCATGATTGGCTCTTCCTTGGCCACGATCGTTATTCACTTTCCTTTCCGCTTGATGAGTGGATTGGCTGGAAGTTTCTTTAAAGAGCTTTCTGATACGATGCAATTAACCATGATTACTTCTTTCTTAGTGACGTGGCTGCTGCTTCCCGTTTTACATTTATTGATTGGCTACAAAGCTTCTTTAAAACCAAAAGAACACAACATGGATAAGTCCATGAAAAAATTGAGCTGGCTAACCTGGTTTTTCAAGAAACCTGCTTTTGCTATTGTGTTGGTTTTAGCATTGGCTGGCTCGGCCTATTGGGCTTCAGGAAAATTAGAAACTGGCTTTCTGCCAGAACTAGATGAAGGCACGATTGTCCTCGACTATATTTCTCCCGCAGGAACTACCATTGAAGAGACCGATGCGATGTGCAAGCAAATTGAGAAAATAATTATGAAACACCCCGACGTGGAATCGTATTCGCGCAGAACAGGTACGCACATGGCTTTTCGCAGCGACCCGCCTAACATAGGCGACTATTCTATTCAACTAAAAAAGGAAAGAACAAAAACTACTGATGAAGTTATTAATGAATTGAGAAGAGAAGTGGTTGCTACCGTTCCTGTAATGGAAGAAATTTCTTTCGGACAAAGAATTTCTGATTTGCTGGGTGACTTGATGAGTTCACCTTCTCCTATTCAAATTAAAATATTTGGTAACGATTACGAAGTACTTCAAAAATTAGCAAAGCATGCCGATTCTTTATTGCAAAAGGTAGAAGGTGTTACTGATATCAACAATGGATTGGTAACAGCTGGGCCATCATTAATATTCACTCCCGACCAAGAAAAATTGAGTTTGTATAAAATTTCTTTAACTGAATTCCAAAGTCAGTTAACGGCTTACACCTCGGGAATTTCATTGGGCATGAATGCAAATATCCCTACCCCGTCTCCAGCACAGGCAGCGATGACGGGAGGTTTACAAATAGGTCAAATGCAAGATGGAGAACAAATGAGAAGAATAGTGATGAAGTTTGCCGATTTTAAAACGAACGATTTAGACAAATTGAAACAACAACTTATTTTCTTGGCTGACGGAACAACGCGTCCGCTATCATTTTTCACCGATATCAAAATTATTCCTGGTGAAATTGAATACCGCAGAGAAGATTTAAAATCGGCGGTAATTCTTACTGCCCGTTTAGAAAACAGAGATTTGGGAAGCGCCATGAAAGCCATTCAAAAAACTTTGAATAGCAATCTTCCTTTACCAAATGCCTATACTATTTCATATGGTGGAGCCTATGCCGAACAACAACAATCGTTTGATGAATTACTCACCATTTTAGGTATGGCTATCTTGTTTGTATTTGGGGTATTGATGTTTTTATTTAAAGAATGGATTTTGTCGATTTTGGTATTATTCATTTCAGTAATGGGCATTTCAGGCTGCATACTGGGCTTGTATTTAATGAACATTCCACTAAACGTTAGCAGCTATACAGGCATCATTATGATTGTGGGCATCATTGCCGAAAATGCAATATTTACAGTTTGTCAGTTTAAACTCAATTTAAAAGAAACAGGCGACATTGATACATCCATTAACTATGCAATAGCGCTAAGAATTCGTCCGAAATTAATGACCGCCATCGGCGCCATTCTTGCATTATTTCCATTGGCAATGGGTATTGGCTTAGGCGCTCAAATGCAACAACCATTAGCAGTTGCGGTAATTGGTGGATTTATGGTTGGACTACCATTACTTTTGTTAGTCTTTCCCAGTTTATTAAGGTTGATGTATAGAAAGTAAAGTATATTTGAATATATAATATTGAATAATACTTTTAACTTTCCTGCATGCAACGCATCATTATTACAGGCGCACCATGCACGGGAAAAACTAGCATTTTGCAAACTCTGGCTGCGAAGGGTTATTCTACTTTTAAAGAAGTGGCACGCGAAATAATTAAGCAAGAGTTACAAAAAGGAAGCGATATTTTACCTTGGCAAAATTTAAATGCTTTTAGCAAAACTGTTCTTCCCCTGCAAATAGAAAATCACCAAAAAGCAATTCAGGGTTTAAACTTTTACGACAGAGGAATTCCCGATATAGCCGCTTATCAGCAAAAAAGCAATCAGCCTATTTTCGATGAATTACAAAAGGCAATAGAACAACATCGTTACCACGAAAAAGTATTCATTACTCCACCCTGGAAAGAAATTTACCACAACGACACAGAGCGAAAAGAGAGCTTTGAACAAGCCATGAAAATACATTATCATCTGGAAAAAATTTATTTGAAACATGGCTACCTTCTATTGGAAATACCCTTATTGGAAAAAGAAGAAAGAGTTGAGTTTATTTTGAAAAGCATTTAAGCACATTGCCTTTCAACTACTCTTTTTTGAAAGTAAAAAACAAAGTAACATCCTCTACTCCTTGGTCATTAGTTCCAATAACACTAAGAACTAAATCATTATCTTTTAAGGTTTCAACCATGTAATTGGTTTCATCTTTTGATACATTATTAATCGATTTAACAATTCCTTTTTTTATGTTATATGTGTAAGACATTGTCATATCAACTTTAATCTGATGTATAAAGAGAGGGAGATGAAAATATCCACGTTTGAGCTGTTGAATCAGAAATATTATCAGAGAAAATTGTACTCCCATTTTCTTTCCCGCTTAAATTAATCAGTTTCCATGTTCCTTCTATGTTAGTAGAATATTCTTTGTCCTTGTTACAAGATAAAACCACTAGAGATAAAATACTAACGTAAAATATTTCATATATATTAATATTGCCAACCTAATTTAAATTGAAAATCCAAAGGAAAACCAGTTGTTGAATACCACCAATCATTTTTTTTATTTTTTTCAGCTTCCGAAACAACAGAAACAATAGGGGGGATATAGTAATGTATGCCTACTATTGTTTCGATATTTAAATGAGTGCCTATAAGTAGTTTATAACCACCAGCTATTCCTCCTCCAAAACTAAATCCAAATCTCCTTTCTTCTATTTGATTTAAACCCGAATATAAATAACCACATCCCATTTTCCCTTGAATAAAAGCCCCTTCTGTATTTCCATGTTTTTTTGAATACCTTCTAACAAACAATTCACCTCTGTATCCATATAAACCGAAATAGTACGCACTAACCGCTATTCCATATGAGGATCTCACTCCTGCGGTTCTTTCATACTGAAATCTTATTTTGGGATTCAAAGGACCGAAGGCAGCAGAAAAATTTTGTTTGAATTTACTTTCGGTTTTAGAAGGACAATTCTTATGCTTTAATTTATTAAAATTATATCCAAATCTAATCCCAGCCCATGGTTCAAAAACCAAACCTGAAACATCATAAAAAGCAGGATTAATTGACATTCCTAAATAAAATTTATCATTGCTAAACAAGTATTTATAACCCGCTTGTATAAATAACACTAAATACTCAATAGAACCATTTCCAAAATTCCCAGGAGTACCCGCAATACCAAAGTCAAATAAATGTTTGTTACTTAATCTGTAAAAACATTTTAATTGAATAGGAAGGCCAGGCATATATGTGTGAGTAATAAACCCGTAGGTGAGTTGAGGAGAAAAACCAATTCCTAAATTCATCCCCCAATGTTTATTAAAATTTATTATTCTTTGATAATTTATAGAATAATAGCCTCCAACACCGCCCACTTCAAGAAAAACACTATTTAATCGATCACCAACTTCGTTCTGTTGTGCATGAAGATTATAAAAACAAATCCATACTACCACAACATTCAAGAGTTTCTTCATTGTCTTCAAATTAAATAATAGCTTTTAAAACTGTATTTTCTACAACCATAAAATAAACCCCTAAGTTATTTTTTATTATAAGGCTAATATAGTGTTCCTTTTCAAGGAAAGAAGTTAAAACCTCTATATTCATTCGCTCTATCGCTAAGTTACCTTCGTAAACTTAGCGAAGCTCTGTGGAAGTGCCCGTATTGAAAAGAGAGGAGAGAATTGAGTTCATTTTGAAAAGCATTTAAGCACATTGCCTTTCACACTTATATCTATTACTTTTACCCAATGCCATTTACACCTAAGGAAATATTAAATGATGTTTTTGGATTAGATGAATTCCGTCCCTTCCAGGAAGAAATTATTTATTCCGTACTGAGTAAAAAACACACTTTAGGAATTCTACCTACAGGTTCAGGGAAATCGCTTTGCTACCAGATTCCGGGAATTATGCTTTCGGGAATTACCATTGTGGTGAGTCCCTTGATTGCCTTAATGAATGATCAGGTTAGAAGATTACAAAAATTGGATATTAAAGTTGCCGGAATTTTCGGTAACATGAGGCAAGAACAAATTGATATCGCTTTAGAAAATTGCAAATTCGGCGAAGTGAAATTTTTGTTTCTATCTCCTGAAAGATTACAATCTTTACTAATAAAAACACGCATAAAACAAATGCAGGTTTCGTTAATCGTGATGGATGAAGCACATTGCATTTCACAGTGGGGGCACGATTTCCGTCCGAGCTATTTCAACGTAAAACTATTGAGAGAGTGGCACCCCGATGTTCCTGTTTTAGCACTCACCGCCACTGCCACTAAAAAAGTAGAGGATGATATTTTAAAAATTCTCGACATTCCTAAAACCAAAATTTTTCAAGGGAGTTATCACCGAAAACAATTATCATATTACATTCAAAAAAGTGAAAATAAATTCACCGACTTGATCAATATCATAGAAAGAAAAAAAGCGTCGGGAATCATTTATGTGAATAAAAGAAAACTGGTAGAAGTGTTGCATGAAGAATTGAAGAGACACCAAATTCCCAGTGAAAAATATCACGCAGGAATTGAAGCCAAAGAAAAAGAAAAAGCAGCTAAAAGCTGGATGAATAGTGATGATAAATGGATGATTGCTACCTCTGCTTTTGGAATGGGGATCGATAAAGCCAATGTTAGAACCATTATTCATTTTCATGTTCCTTCTTCTATGGAAGAATATTATCAGGAAAGCGGAAGAGCAGGAAGAGATGGTAAAGATGCGGAGTCGATAATCTTATACAACCAAGACGATATTGAATTTTTAAAATTAAATATTGAATGGGCTTTTCCAGAAAGAGAACTAATTAAAAAAGTATATAATTCTCTTTTCAATTACAAGCAAATTGCGTTGGGTGCTGGCGCTGAAACAGGCTTTTCTTTTGACTTAGCCGACTTCTCTAAAAAGTTTGATGTACCAGCAAAAAAAACTTACTACGCCATTGAAATTTTAGAAAAATGCAGCTACTTATTTCAAACTGAAAGTGTACAAAACAGTTCTAAAATAAAAGTAATTGGAACGAAAGAAGTACTGAACAAACTTAGCGCAAATGAAAGTACGGAAGGAAAAGTAATAGGTGTATTACTAAGATCATATACAGGTTTGCTGAGTGAAGCAATGCCTATTAGTGAAAGCTTAATTGCTGAACGTTGCTCTCTTTCTCGCGACGAGGTAATCAATACGCTACAACGCTTAGAACAAAAAGAAATAGTAGAGTATGAATTGATGTCGTTTCTACCTAAAATCATTTTTTCCCAAGATAGAATTGAAACTCAGTATCTACACATTCCCAAAGAAATATTAGAAGACAGAAAAAAAATCAAAGAAGCACAAGTAACTTCTATGATTGATTTCACCACCAATAAACTACAGTGCAGAGACCAGTTAATTTGTTCTTATTTCAATGAAGACATTGCGCGTTGCATGCACTGTGATAATTGCAAAAATCCACACGACACAAAATCAATTGAGGAATTTCTTTTACACACCTTAAAAGAGAAAAAAAATATTGATCAAATTATTAATTTGTCACCTTTCCTTAAACCAGAAACGTTAGCTGTTTTAAGAGCTCTTATTGATTTAGGAGAAGTAAAATACAAGGAAGATTTTTTTTGGGTTTGACAAATAAAGTCCAGTAAATTACCGTCGGTTTTAACCGACGGAAAAAAGAATATGTGCAGGGGGCTTTAGCCAAAATATTATTTCGGCTAAAGCCAGTTATGAATACAATCAAATCCGTCGGTTAAAACCGACGGCAATTGAAAACAAAACACTACAAGATTGTTTCATTTTTGGGTACAAAATCTTGCAATGACGCTTTGAAAAAACCTACTTATTTTTTTCCTCTATCCATTTCGATAAGTACTTTGTACTTTGAATAGAGTGATGCATGAGCATCGAACCAATGAAATTTGTTTGTCGGTGTTTGCTTAAATTATTTTGAAGTTCAGCAATTTTTTTAACTAAATCTTTTTCTGCCGACATATCCGAAAATCGACTTTTCAAAATATTGAATCCGTTTTGTTGGGCTTGCTCCCACTCTGTTTTATTTTGATAAAACGCTATCGCCTGATCGGCAAATTCCTGTGCATCTTCGGTAACAAATCCATTCCAAAGCATTCCTCCTTTCAAGCCCTCTACACCTACTTCACTAGTAATACTGGGTGTACCGCACAACATTGCTTCGGCCAACTTTCCTTTTATACCCGCACCAAAACGCAAAGGAGCCAAACAAACTCTGGCATTTTTCATTACCTCCAAAGCATCTTCGGCCCTGCCCATAATATAAAATCCTTCTTTGGGATTATGCAGTTGTTCTACTTTCTGACTGGCATAAGAACCATACACTTTCAATTGGACATTGGGCATTTTCTTCAGAATCAAAGGCCAAATTTTTTCTTTCAAATAACGAACAGAATCCCAATTGGGTTCGTGTTTAAAATTACCTATCGTTACAAAATCCTGCCGGCTTTCATAACCCGGTAGTTCACTCCAAACAATGCTTTCGTTTTGAATTTTGTAAGGAAGATAAAAGAGTAAATCTTTATTGAATTTGAAAACGTCTTTCAACCAATCCATTTCAGCATCAGAAATAATTAAATTCAAATCGCTGCGGTACATACTGGCCATTTCTCTTTTAGAAATATCAGCACTTAATAAAGTATCTATTAAATTTTCTTTGGTTTTTAAAACCTGTTGTCGACACAAACGCAAACAGTGTAAATCAATAGTTTCAATGATTCGAAGGGCGTTCGGGCAAGCTTCTGCTACACGCCATCCAAATTGTTCTTCCATTGTAAAGCGATCGAAAATCACCACTTCGGGATTGAGTTCTTTTACAAAAGCATTGAAACTTTCATTGTTTAACTCAATAGATTTTTGATCAATTCCCAGCGACTGAATATCTTCTGCAAATTCACTTTCTGCTGTAGCACTGGCATAAGTTACCTGCCAATTATTTTTTAGAAACAAATTCAGTAATTGCATGAGTCGGGTGCCCCCTGCTGATGACTTAGGCTCGGGCCACACTGCACCAATAAACAGAATTTTTTGCATGCCCAAAAGTAAGTATAATCTCTATCAACAAAGAGAAATAATTACTATGAGTATTGCAATACCCAATAAAAAAACGATTTCAAATTGATTGTTCACGCCGCTCTTTTCCATACACATCCTTTTGATGCTAACGGAATCAAGTAAAAATAAATTGTATTGATTTTTAGCCGTGAACTCTTTCCTGACTACCATAGTTAGCAATAATCTTTGCTTCCCCTTCCAGCCATTCTTTCCAGCGCTGGTTAACATCTATACGCTCACTATATTTTCTGGCGTAACTTAAAAACATAGTATAATGATTGGCTTCACTAATCATTAAATCGCGATAAAACTTAGCCAACTCTTCATCTTTTATATTTTCCGATAAAACTTTGAAACGCTCACAACTTCTGGCTTCTATCATGGCGGCAAACAATAAGCGTTCAATCAACTGATCATTTCTGGTGCCCCCTTTTCTCATGAACTTGTACAATTCTTTCACGTAATCGTCGGCACGTTCTCTACCAAAAGTATATCCTCGTTTTTTAATCAAAGCATGCACTTGTTCGAAATGGGTAATTTCTTCTTTTGCCAAAGCCAGCATATCTACCACCAAATCATCTAACTCCGAATTCAAAGTAACAATAGTAATGGCATTCGTTGCAGCCTTTTGCTCACACCAGGCATGATCGGTAAGAATTTCTTCTAAATTTCCTTCTGCAATATTGGCCCAACGAGGATCGGTAGGCAATTTTAAACCTAACATAATTTTAACTTTGTGAGGGAATAAAGATAAGTGAATGTTTATTAAAAAAATAAAAAATGAATTTTAGCTGAAAGATTTGACTTAACCTTGTGTAGTAATAAAAATATGAAATATTTACTTCTTTTTCTAGCAGTTATTTGTGGTATGTGGCTGTTGTTAGGAACACCTATAGCACAAGATAATTCCTATCACAATTTTCAAGACAACAACACCTTACTGGCAATACCCAATTTCTGGAATGTAGTTTCGAATTTACCTTTCCTGATGATAGGAATTATGGCTTTAATTAAAATACAATGGAAATCAAACGACAGGCTTAAAACACTTAAAATTACTTTAGCTACAGGGATCTTGCTTACAGGTTTGGGCTCTGGATTTTATCATTGGCACCCAAAAAACTTTACCTTAATATGGGATAGAATTCCAATGACTATCGTTTTTACTTCTTTCTTTTTTATGCTTCTATACAATAGGTATAAAAAGAAATTGATTTTAAAATGGTTTTGGCCCAGTATAATCATTGCCGCCGGAACAGTTTTCTATTGGTATTTGGGGGAATTGCATGGTAAAGGTGATTTAAGACCTTATGCTATTGTTCAGTTTGCACCGATAGTGATTACCTTATTCATGTTGTTCGATTTACAATTTTTGAAACAACATAAATCTATACTATTCGCCTTCCTCTTCTATATAATAGCGAAACTTTTAGAACATTACGATGAACAGGTTGCAGAATTCATTTTTATTGGCGGCCATCCCTTAAAGCATTTATTTGCCGCTCTATCTTGCTGGTTTTTAGTAAAAGAGAAAGAATAATTAGCGCTAAATTTCTATCTTAGAAAAAAATCCTGTTGAAGCTTTTTTACACCTATATTATATGTATGTTAATTTGCACACTCTATTCGTGTGTGGGCGAAGAAGCTAATGCCGTAAAATCTACTCCTGTTACAAACCAGGAATATAGCGCTAAGGAAGCAATAGTTGAAAATAACTCAAAAGAAAATACCAGCAAAAAGGAACCTGATTCGCTAAACAAAAGCCCCAATACTAGAACCGAAAATATCAAAAGGAAAAATGCCGATGTTCATATTTTCGATGATAAAGGAATTAACACCAGAAGTATTATTTATCAAGATGTAAATGGAGTAAGCTTAAAAAACATTTACCTATATGATGCACATGGCAATAAAACCCAATGGGAAAAATACAATGAGAAAGGTCTTTTACTGGAAAAATACGTGTATCAAAACGACGATAAAGGAAATGTTGTAGAGAAAAAACGCTTTAAAGAAAAGGATTCACTGCAATTTAAGTTCAAGTTCAAATACAATGAACAAGGAAAAAAAACAGAATGGGTAAGTTTCAATTCCGATGGAAAAGCCGGACATACTTTTCAATACAAATACGATCGGGAAGGAAAAGAGATTGAGTGGAAAAGTTTAGATGCCGGCGGAATTCAAGAAGGAAGAAACACTTATGAATACGATGAATTCGGCAGAAAAAAACTGTGGAATCACTTTAATGAAAAAGATCAGTTAGAATATCAATACATCTACACTTACGAGGCAGACGGCAAGCAGCACGGTGAAATGAAAAAGCTGATGAACGACTCGGAAATCTTCGATAATAAAAAGGTAAAGTAAATCTACACCTTTATAAATACGACTTAATTTTATCTAATAAATCATCTGGTCCTTTAATGGGTCGCTTTGTTATTCCATCAATACAAACAAGCGTTACAGAAGCCTCTACAATTAAATCACCTTGCTCATTATAGATAGAAGATTCAAAAACAATTTTTACAGATGGAACCTGTTGAATAGTAGTTTTAATAGTGAGCAAATCATCATAAACAGCAGGTTTTTTATAGTTTATCGTGAGATTTACTACAGGCAACAACACCCCTCTGGCTTCTAAATCTTTATAAGGAAAGCCAGCGAATCTAAGGGCTTCCACCCTTCCTACCTCTAAATACGCAGCATAATTTCCGTAATAAACAAAACCCATTTGATCGGTTTCTGAATATCGAACTCTGATTTTCGTTTCGTGTAAAAACATTTTCTTTTTGTATTAAATATCTGAAAAATAAGACCTTAAAAATTACTTATTTTTTGTGTTTTTTTTTTCTCAAAACATAACCAACTGGATTTGAGTAAAAAACAAAGATTAAGTAAAGTGAATTTCCTAAATTCAAAGGTAAATTACTCAAAAATAAAAACAAATTGAAGTGGTCTAAAACACCAGTAAAAACGACTAAAACAAATATTTTGATTTTGCAATAGGGTAATGAATTTTTTTTTCACTTTTTTTCTGCAATATTTGTTCACGATTCGGAATTGTTTTCGTAATATAGCGTTCCCAATCACAGGTAGATTAAAGTTAATAACCCGACACGATATATTTTTAAATGGAGAAGACGCACGATAAAGCATGGAAAAATTGCCTCGCAGTAATTAAAGATAATGTTAGCTTACAAAGTTTCAAGACATGGTTTGAACCGATAGTACCCCTAAAGTTGAAAAACAAAATTTTAACGATTCAAGTACCTAGTCAGTTTTTCTACGAATGGCTTGAAGAGCACTACATCACCTTACTGAAGAAAATTATTCAAAAAGAATTAGGAACAGGTGGACGTTTAGAATACAGCATTATCATGGATAACGCTCAACAAAACAACAAACCTTATTCTATTAAAATTCCAACCACCGATAAGAAAGCGATTAAAAATCCTTCTTTAAACATGCCGTTGGATTTGAACCAAAACACTATTCGCAATCCGTTCATTATACCAGGTTTGAAAAAAGTAGTGGTAGATTCTCAATTGAATCCTAACTACTCTTTCGATAACTTTATTGAAGGAGATTGCAACCGATTGGCTCGCTCTGCGGGGTTTGCCGTAGCTAACAAACCAGGAGGAACTGCCTTCAATCCATTACTAGTATATGGTGATGTTGGTTTAGGTAAAACTCACTTGGCGAATGCTATTGGAATCGAAATCAAAAAGAACTATCCGAACAAAACCGTTTTGTATGTTTCTTCTGAAAAATTTACGCACCAATTCATTGATGCAGTTAGAAACAACACACAAAATGATTTCGTTCATTTCTATCAAATGATAGATGTTTTGATTATCGACGATGTACAATTCTTCGCGGGTAAAGAAAAAACACAAGACGTATTCTTCCATATTTTTAATCACTTGCACCAAAACGGAAAACAGTTGGTTCTTACCTCTGATAAACCTCCCGTAGAATTGCAAGGAATGGAACAACGCTTACTTTCCAGATTCAAATGGGGACTTTCAGCTGATTTACAAGCGCCAGATCTTGAAACCAGAATTGCAGTATTGAACAAAAAAATGTACGCCGATGGTATTGAACTTCCTAAAGAAGTAGTAGAATATTTAGCTTACAGCATCACTACTAATATTCGCGAATTAGAAGGTGCGTTAATCTCTTTGATCGCTCAGTCTTCATTGAATAAAAAAGCTATCACTCTTGATTTAGCAAAACAGATGATCGACAAGTTTGTGAAAAACACAGCTCGTGAAGTATCTATCGATTATATTCAAAAAGTGGTTTGCGATTATTTCAGCCTGCCATTAGAGTTAATGAAATCAAAAACTCGTAAACGTGAGGTGGTACAAGCCCGTCAGATTGCGATGTACTTCTCTAAAAATCTTACAAAATCTTCATTGGCAACCATTGGTATGCACTGCGGAGGTAAAGATCACGCTACGGTTTTACATGCTTGTCGAACTGTAAACAACCTAATGGAAACCGACAAACGCTTCAGAGTTTACGTAAACGATATTGAAAAGAAAATCAATTTGAGTTAATCAAATTTCACAACACGAAAAGAGGGAACAATTGTTCCCTCTTTTTTTAATACAAAAATTTCTTTCCCTCCTTTTAAGATACTTATTTATCCAATAAACTTCCTGTAAATTGCCGACGGTTTTAACCGACGGGAAAAAGAACACATACAGGGCTTTAGCCAAAAAATATAATTTCGGCTAAAGCCACTATGAAAATAATTAAATCCGTCGGTTGAAACCGACGGCAATTTGAAACTAAAAAGATTATATGATTGCTTCATCCGTCGGTTAACGGATATCGCAACGACGAACGGACCCTATGATTTACTAATTAAACTCTCATCAAGTGTATCGATAGAATCAACTAATTTTTTCGACCACATATTTTTTAAAATGGCATACAATCCCCAGCAGGCTAACAAACCAAAAGGCAGAGCAATTAATCCTAAAACCAAACTATTTTGATCCTCAATAAAAGACTCATTACCCATCAACATAGATATAAGTGCTATTATAATACCACCTATAAAACTTCCAACATAATATATTGCAATGCCTAAAATGGCAAAACCCCATTTGTGTTTACCATATTCAACAGCCAGTTCCGCAAATTTTTTCCAAATAAAATAAATGAGTAATAAGCCTAACATAAAAAATGAATTTTGTTTATTGAACTAATATAGGAAAGAAAAAAACATCTACTCTTAGTAGCTTATATTTTAACCGCAATAATTAAAATATCATCGGTTTGATCTTTATTCCCTTTCCATTCATTTACCTTTTTCTGAATAACTTCTCTTTGTTCAGCCATTGGAAGATGATGAATGCTTAAAAGTAAATCGGATAATTGTCGGTACTTGAATTTTTTACCTTCCGGTCCACCGAACTGATCGGCAATACCATCGGTAAAAGTATAAATCACATCACCATGTTCTAATAATAATGAATGATCGGTAAAATCTTTATTGTGCTCCATATGTTTTCCTACGGGCATTTTATCACCTTTATATTCCGTCAATTTATTTTCTCGAACCAGCCAAAGCGAACTATTGGCGGCGGCAAAATTCAATGTCACGTTATCAATATCAAATTCACACAAAACACAATCCATACCATCTTGTGAATTTTCATTTCCTTTTGGATTGAGTGCTTTTATAATTTGTTTTCGTTGTTCATTTAAAATAGCTGAAGGGGAGGTAATATTTTTTTCTACAATAATTTCATTTAAAAAAGAAATATTTAATAAACTCATGAAAGCACCTGGAACACCGTGTCCGGTACAATCAGCAGTAACCAGATAAAATTTTCTATTGTGCTGAACAGCCCAATAAAAATCTCCCGAAACAATATCCTTGGGTTGATAATAAATAAAGAACTCTAAATTCAAATGCGCTTTAATATACTCATCGCTGGTAAGTAATGCTCTTTGAATTCTTCGTGCATAAACAATAGAATCACGAATATTTTTATGCTGTTCATCACTTCTTTCTTTTTGCTTGGAAATAATATTTCTTTGTCGCTGCACCTGATCTACCCTCTTATACAAAAACACAGAAAACACCCCTACAGTTATCAAGCCCATCACTACCGAAATTAATATTATAATCAATGTCTTGTTCTCTCCTTCATTCAACATTTTTTCAGCATCTTTCTCTTTCTGCAACAACTTAATCTCTTTATCTTTTTTCTCATGTTCGTACATGGATTGTAGTTGAAAAGATCTTTTGCCATTTTCCTCACGCAAAACACTATCCTTATATAAAGAATATAATTTTTGATTTAAAAACGCATTTTTAAAATCACCTTCGGCTGAATCGGTTAAAGCCATTCCTAAATAAGCACTTACCAAAACATCTTTAGCATCTACTTTTTTAGCTTGTGTTAAAGCAATATTGAAGTCGTTTCGGGCTTTTTTAGAATCGCCCAGTAATAAATGAACATATCCTACATCGGCATAACACAAAGCGATACCAATTTTATCTCCGTATCCTTTTTTAATTTCAATACACTCATAATAATACTTTAATGATTTTTCATATTGACCAAGGCGTTTGTAGATATTGCCATAACTTGTATAAGTATAACCCAAGCCCTGAAAATCGCCAATTTCCCTACAAATTTTCTCGCTCTTTTTAGCAAACTCAAGAGCTATTTCGTATTGACAAGTAGAATAATAAACAATGCTTAAATTTAACGCACAGTAAGCTACTCCCTGCTTGAACCCTATGTTTTCAAAGTATGAAAGAGCTGCTAAATTATGGCCTTTAGCATCACTATATTTCATTTGAGCACACTCGGTAATTCCTATGTTCAATAAAACCCAACCAACATTTAGTGAATCACGCAAAGATTCTAAAATAGAAAGAGCTTTATATTGAAATTCAAGCGCACGAACATGATCTCCTCTATATTGATTCAATCGTCCGAAACTATAATAAGCTAATCCTTCACCCTTTTTAAATTTGATTCGCTCCGATAAAGTAAGCGCTTCATCAGAACGAATGGTAGCCATATGGATTTCGCCTGTTTCGGAATACGCTAAAGCCAATTGAACTAACGTGAGGGCTTTGGAGGTGTCGGATTTTAGAGTGGGTAGTGCTTTTAGTAAGGAATCAATTCGTTTATTTTGAGCATGAGATACACCGCATACTATTAATAATATAAAAAGTATAAATCTATCTCTCATCTTAATATCCCCTATTACTCTTACCTTAATGTAGTTTTTTTTATTGAGAATAAAAAATGTACATCAAAAAGCAAAAAGTCCTCCTTAAAGAAATTAATTAATTTAGTACCTCAAACGATGAATTGATGAAAAAGATTCTAATGGTATGCCTGGGCAACATTTGCAGATCTCCTGTTGCGGAAGGGCTAATGAAAACTAAAGCTAAAAAGTATGATTTAGATATTCTTGTAGCATCTGCCGGAACTTCAGACTGGCATGAGGGAGAGCACCCTGATCAGCGCTCATCAGCCAACGCATTACAACACGGGGTGGATATTAGAAATCAACGATCACGACCAATTAAAAAAGATGATTTCGATAAATTTGATCTTATCTTCACCATGGATCATTCTAATTATAGCAATGTAATGGATTTGTGTCCGGAAAAACACATTGAAAAAGTGAAAATGATATTGAACGAATCGTATCCGGAAGAAAACAAAGCAGTACCTGATCCTTACTACACTACTGATGGCTTTGAAGAAGTATTTCAATTATTAGATAAAGCCTGTGAAAAAATTGCACTAAAAATTAAAAACAATGAGTACTAAAGGAAAACTATTGCTATTCCCAACATTATTGGGAGAGAATCATTATGCAGAAGTTTTACCTGCAAAAACTATTGAAAACATTAGAAGTACGAAATATTTCGTGGTAGAAAATGAGAGAACAGCGCGCCGCTTTATTTCTTCTTTAAAAAGCAATTTTCCTATTCCCGAATTGAAATTGTGGTTGTTGGATAAACACGATGAAAAAAACAAGAATGATTTTCATGAAGCTTTTAATTTATTAGACAATGGCGAAAACGTAGGTTTGCTTTCAGAAGCCGGTTGTCCGGCCATTGCCGACCCTGGCAACAACATCGTTGCAAAAGCACATCAAAAAGGAATTTCGGTAGTTCCCTTCGTTGGGCCGAGCTCACTGTTATTGGCCTTAATGGCATCGGGTTTTAACGGCCAAAATTTTACTTTTCATGGTTATTTACCCAAAGAAAAACCTCAGCTTCATCAAAAATTAAAACAGATTGAAAATATTTCCCGCAGCGATAAATCGGCACATTTATTTATTGAAACTCCTTACCGAAACAATCAAATGGTGGAGGAAATTATTATTGCCTGTTCTCCCGACACCAAGCTGTGTATAGCAGCAGACATAACTACTGAAACAGAAGAAATTTTCAGTGCTTCATTAGCACATTGGAAAAATCACAAAAGAGATTTTCATAAACGCCCGGCGATTTTTATTTTGCAAAAAGGATAAAAGTTAAGAATCGATTTCGCTATAATTTCAGATAAATTTGTACTTTAATACAAAGAAAAAACATGAAGCAATTACTTACGATCATCTTAGTTGTTGGATTTAGTGCATTGAATGCTCAAAACAATAATTTTTTGAGCGCTAGCAGTCCCGATGGAAAATACACCATCAATCATCTTAAAGGCTGGACTCCTTCGTTCAATTCAGGTAGTGAATTAAGTTTGAAAGCCAACGGAACCAGCGTTGAAAACATTCCTATTCAACTGGCCTTAACCAAAGAAGAAAATCTTTTACCCACTACAACAATCGATAATATTTCCTCTAGAAATACTTTAATTATTCGTCAGCTCTTAAATGCATTTATTCTGGAAAACGGCACTTCTACTATCGATGGTAATCCTGCGAATTGGATTTCTTACACCTACGAAGTAAACGGAAGAGAATTACAAGGAATAGCTTATTTCTTTATTAAAGGTGGAATAGCTTATCAATTGGTAGTTCATTCTTCGGAAGGTGATTTTAGAACGATGGAACCTTTGTACCGTGAAATTGCTGAATCTCTGGAAATCAAATAAGAACTTTCATTACTTCTTCAGGGGTAATTGATTTAATTAGCAAGTCCAATTCTGCATCAGAACTGGATTTTTCATTTTTACACAAAACAATAGCTTGCTTACCTAAGGGGCTCCATCTTCCGGGATGAATTGGCTTACGAGCGGAATATAAGCCCACTGCCTTTTTACCCAGCGCTGCTGCAATATGCAGCGGGCCAGTACTTGCGGCCACCAAAGCATCACAATAATCAATCAAAGAAATCAACTCCTCTAATTGTAATTGACCTGTTAAATCAACAATACCCTCCACTTGCAATAAATTTGATTCAGCAACAATCATTTCCTTTTCTTTTGCAGTACCTGTTACCACCACCTGAATACCTTTTGAAATCAATAGTTTCGACAATTCCGTAAAATTATCCAAGCCCCACTCTACTGCACTTCCCTGAGATTTAGGATGGAGAATTACATTGTGGTTTTTACGAATTATTTTCTTTTGAATTTCTGGTGGTAATATATCTTTTGCTTTAAATCCGTACCAGTTTTTCAATTCATCAATGGATGGTTCAACAGAAATATTAAACCCTTCCAATAATTTAAAATTCAATTGCGCTTCGTGCAAATCACTGTTTTTTCTTGAAAAAGGAACAGTTTTGTTGCATGTTAACCAATGAAAAAAACGATGGCTTGTACCTATTCTCAGTGGAATTTGAGCAGCTCGCGCACTAAATGCCACTTCTTTTCTAGGAAACACATGAACTATAGCATCGGCATTGAATTTTTTGAGAAAAACTGCTTGTTGCTCCCGATCTAATTTCTCCATATCATCGAAACTCGCAAAACAATCAACATACTCGCAATTACTCACCACCGATTGAGTATAATTTTTTCCTAAAAATATAATATACACCTCAGGATACTTCATTTTCAAATACCCCAATAGTGGTAAAGTCAGCATCACATCTCCAATGCTATCTGTCCTACTTATAATAATTCTCTTGCCGTCCATTCACTAAAACAAAACCAAATACGTCAGATTACGTACTAATGATCACCCAATGAGGAAATCAGTACTTACATATTTAATGGTTAATATACTATATATATGTGCTTCGGCACAAATAGTAACCAATAAATCTTTAACCCCTGATCAATTAGTAAGAACGGTTCTTTTAGGTAGTGATGTTACCATTTCCAATGTTCAATACACCGGATCAAACGTAGGTATTGGTTCTTTCTCAGGAACTTCTAATATTGGTTTTAGTTCGGGAATTGTTTTGGCATCAGGAGATATCGACAATTGTAAAGGCCCTAATAATTCAGGTAGCCAGTCCTCTAATTTATCTTCCGGTGGTGATAACGATCTTGCAATCATCACATCCAACACTATTTTTGATGCGTCTATCTTAGAATTTGATTTCTCTGCAAATACACCCACCGTTACTTTTGAATATACTTTTGGTTCAGAAGAATATCTGGAATTTGTGAATTCTTCTTTCAACGACGTATTTGCTTTTTTTATAAGCGGTCCGGGAATCAATGGAACCTATACTAATAACGCAATGAATATCGCATTGGTTCCGGGCACTAATACCGCTGTATCCATTAACAATGTAAATACCGGATCATTTCCGCAATACTATGTAGATAATGGTGATGGACATGGGGGTGCACCTTCTTATACCGATTCAAAAACCACTCAATACGATGGAATTACTACTGTGCTTACAGCCACTGCCAATATTACTCCCTGCCAAACCTATCACATTAAAATTGCAATTGCCGATGTGGGAGATGGCGCTTACGATTCGGGAGTATTTTTAAAAGCAAAAAGTTTTTCCGGACAAAAATCATCTACTGAACTTACTTATGCAATGGGCACCAGCCTGATTGAAGGGTGTATGAGCGGCTCATTAAAAATCAACTTACCTCAGGCTGCAACCAGCAATTACACCGTAGATTTAACTTATGGCGGAACAGCTGTAAACGGAACAGATATACAATTACTTCCAGCCAATGTGGTGATACCGACAGGACAAACTTCAGCTACATTAAATCTTAATGCACTAAGCGACAATTCAACGGAAGGAGCAGAAAAATTAATTATTTACGCAAAAACATCTCTTTGTCAGATCGATACTATTGAAGTAAATATTAGCGATAACTCTCCCCTAACCATCAATAATTCGACCACCATAAAAGCTTGCGATCAAAATGGAACTGTTACTGCCAATACGAGTGGTGGATATGGAACAATGACCTATGCATGGACTCCTAATTTAAGTAGCTCGAGCACTTTAAATTTCAATGTTAATACGAATCCAAATGTATCACTAACAGTAACTGATCAGTGTAACAATACCGCTTCAAAAAATTTCAATGCAATAATAGGTCCGCCTGATATCAATGCTGGAAATGACACCTCTATTTGTAGTGGAAATGTTTTACAAATTGGAGAAAGTGCTGAAGCAGGATATACCTACGTATGGACAACCTCATCACACTTAAGTGCTACTAATATTTCGAATCCAAAATTTCAACATAGCATTACAGGAGTAGCCAACCAAAGCTTTACTCAAATACTTAAAAAAACGAAAGGAACCTGTTTAAATATTGATACCGTAGTAATTACTGTTATTGCACCTCCTGTTATTTCCATAACACCTGTAGCTACACTTTGCTTTAACGAATGCAACGGATCGGCAATAGAAAACACAAATGCAGCAGGAGTTACTTACCTGTGGAAAGATGCAAGTGGAACCAATAAAGGAAATGGAATTCAGATTAATAATTTATGTATTGGGAAATATTATTTAACCATTACCGATCAAAATGGATGCTCCTCAACAGATAGTACTACTATTACTCAACCCTCTGTTTTATCAGTTCAAACTACCTCTACACCTACCGCTTGTTCTTTTAATGATGGTGTGGTAAATGCCAATCCTACAGGAGGAACAAATCCTTACAGTTATAGCTGGACTAAAAGTGGAAGTAATGAAGGACTTACTAAAGCAGTTTCAGGAAAAGGGATAGGAACATACGACGTAACAGTAACTGATATGAATGGTTGCGTTACTCAAGCGAATGCTACTATTCAATATAAAACCAAACCTGTAATCACCAATCTTATTGCCACTCAACCTAAGTGTTATCAAGGCAATGATGGTACTATTAGCGTGGCGGTACAAGGAGCTAATCCTTTTCAATACAACTGGAATCAAGGAGGAAATTTAAGTACTGCCTCTGCACTCGCTGCAGGAAATTATTCTGTAATTGTTAGTGATAGTAACGGCTGCGTGAATGATACCTCCTACACTCTTTCTCAACCTACCGAATTAAAAATTTTCTTAACCAGCGATACTACCATTTGTAAAAACTCTTGTGCTAATATTACTGCCACAGCATCTGGAGGAACAGGTAATATTACTTTTAACTGGCAAGGCATTGGAACGGGAGCAACACAACAATTGTGTATGGATACCTCTTCTGTTTCTTATTTTGTTTTTGCGAGTGATGCCAATCAATGTGCCAGCACTACCAAATCAATTGTGTTAAATGCTCCGGCATCACCAAAGGTTAAGTTAAGCTATTTCCCTAAAAAAGATATTTACTGCGTAAACGATCCTGTTACTCTTTCTGCAAGTGCATCAAAAGGAATGGCTCCTTACACTTATCAGTGGGGACACATTAACGATAATATAAACAACACTTCTGCGAATTTAGTAAGTTCTACCACTTTCAAAATTCAGGTAAAAGATGCTTGTAATTTGTTATCTAATATTGATTCTGTTTTCTTGGTAGTAAGAAATGAACCCAACTTTACTTACACTATAGATGCTTTACCAGGCTGTTCTCCTCAACCGGTTTTTCTTACCAATACAAGTAGTGAAAGTTTTACGGCAATCGACTGGCATTTAAAAAATACTTTAGGTGAATTTGATTTTAAAAGCTCTGGGGAAGCAGCAACGGTAACTATTTTAGAAGGTGGTATTTATGCCGGCGAAGCAAATGTTACTACGGTAGAAGGTTGTGTTTACAATATTCCTTTAAAAGATAGTGTGGAGGTTTGGTACAAAGCTCGTCCGAATTTCGTTACCTCTCAAACTACTATTCTTGCTTCTAATCCGATTGTAAATACATTAAACACAAGTACTAACTCTGTATCTTATGTTTGGAATTTTTATGATCATGATGATGTAGCAACCTATACCGATTTCAAAGCGACCTACACTTATAGCGATACCGGTTGGTACAAAATTCAATTGATTGCAACTTCTTCTCAGGGATGTTCAGATAGCATCACTAAAAAAGTATATGTAATTCCTGATTTCACTTTATATTTCCCTAATGCATTTACGCCTGATGGAAATGGAAACAATGAAGTATTTAAAGGTTATGGTCAGTTTGTTGGGCAATATCAATTACTGATATTCGATCGATGGGGAGAACTAATTTTTGAAAGCAATGATCTCAATGTAGGATGGAATGGTAAAATGCATAATACCGGTGCCGACTGTATGAATGAAGTTTACGTTTACATTTCTAAAGCCCGCGAATTAGATGGTAGAATGCATGAGCAACATGGCTCAGTAACCCTGATGCGCTGATTCCTTTTTATTCAAGAAAAAAACAATTAGGTTTACTCAAAATAAACTTATGACCATTGTATTCGCCAGCAACAACCTCCACAAAGTAGAAGAAGTTAAGAACAAACTGAGAATGCCTATTTTAAGTTTGAAGGACATTAAGTGTTTCGAAGAAATTCCAGAAACCGGTAACACCTTTGAAGAAAATGCTTTTATAAAAGCGAATCACGTTTACACAAAATATAAAAAAGATTGTTTTGCCGATGATTCAGGGTTGGTAATTGAAGCATTGGATGGTGAACCCGGAGTATATTCAGCACGATATGCTGGCGAGTATGGTAATGGCGAAGCAAACATGGATAAAGTTTTACTTAAAATGAAAAACAAAAGCAACCGCAAAGCAAAATTTGTAACGGTAATTTGTTTAATTCTAAAAGGTGAAACTCATTATTTTCGAGGCGAAATAAATGGAATAATTACCGGACAAAAAATGGGCTCTAAAGGATTTGGATATGATCCTATTTTTTTACCAGACGGATCAAAAAAGACTTTCGCTGAGATGAGTTTGGACGATAAGAGTCATATTAGTCACCGTGCTCTAGCATTAAGACAAATGCAACTTTTTCTGAAAGGAAAATAATACGAGTGATGTATAAAAAAATCGCTTCACTGTAATACAGCAAAGCGATTCAATCTATCTTTTTAAATACTAATCTTCTTCGTAAAAATCGCCCATCGGACCAAGATCTTCTCCGAAGAAACCATCCTCATCGTCCTCTTCAAAGGCCTTCTTTTTCAATTTAGTTTTCTCTTTTTTAGAAATCTCTTTACCAAGAGTTTTCTTTTTTACCGGTTTTTTTTCGAATTCTTTCTTTTTCATGGCTCAAGCGATAACTGTGTATTACCTATCAATCCAATGGATTTAATTGTTATTTCCCAAATATAATGGAGAGAAATATTATTCTCCAAATTTTATTGAAGAAAAAAACGCTCCGAAGAATTTCGGAGCGTCCTATTCAGCAAAAGTGTTGGTCTTCACCCTTGCTATCCAACAACCACTATTCTTTTACAACCTCTACCCAACTACCAGGAATA
The DNA here is from genome assembly GCA_023251075.1 of Flavobacteriales bacterium. Classification (GTDB taxonomy): domain Bacteria; phylum Bacteroidota; class Bacteroidia; order Flavobacteriales_C; genus JAHEZL01. Next base: position 122,025 of record JAHEZM010000006.1, read on the forward strand.
CGAGCATTGATAAGGTTATCATACATCGCTTCGGTATACACCGTTGGGAGATAAAATCTACCCAGGTAGGTAGCATTCAACTGAATAGTGAAAGTCTTACTTTCTTTAACTCTTAATTCATAATAGCTATACACTCTATCGTCTCTGATATCTTGGTAACGCGCAGCATTGGAAGAATTATCGCCAAACAACCGGGCATTATGTATTTCCCATCCACTAGGAAAAATTTGATTCAAAGCCATTTCTTCATACATGCCTTTATTTCCCGGATTAGTGATAGTAACTTCGGCTACAAAATCGGTTCCCTGTGCAATTTTAGTGGGTTGAATTTCTACACCATTCATGTCTTTATACACAATTTTCATAGCCAAATCTTTAGCACTTGCTGTTTTATCACCCACCAAAGGAACCCCTTCCACAATTACTTTTAAGTAAAGCGTTTTAGCACTAGTGTTTTTAACTTTAACTACACCTTTCTTAACGATGTCTATATCGTTAAATTTCACTTGTGATAAACATTTTCCAGTACTCATATTTTTCACCTCACCATTGTTTAACTGATAAGTATAACTTATTGCGGAAGTTTCACTGCTAATTCCTGAAAACACAGCTATTGACAATAAACCGTAAGCGGTTTCTTGTGTACTCAACCAATTATCTCCACTTAACATTTTTGCAACATCTTTCGCTAAAATGGCAGCAGTAACATGATTCCCCATCAAACTCATAGTTTCTAAAATCATCGATTGATCTCTATAAGAAGAACCGTAGCTGTACGACAATTCTTTGTAATTGGTGACTATAGTTGGTAAGCCTGTAATCAATTTAGTGGCCACTTCTTTTTGTCCCACCAACTGATAAGCCGCAGCCAATCTCCATTTTGCACTGGCACATAAAGAAGCCTCTTCACGTAAACGGTTCATGGCACCCAACTCAGCATTTCCACTCACCGCCAGAACAAACAAACGATAGGCTTGAATCAACTGATTGCTTTCGTTGCCATGAGGGTGACTGTAATTTCCATTGTTAGGAAACCAATATTTAGCAGTTTGTTGCTGATATTTCACCCAATTGCTTTTCATATTTTGAGGCAAACTGTATCCCAGTTTTTCTGCTTCAATCATGAAATGCCCTGCGTAATTACTACCCCATTCGCTATCTACATTTTCACCAGGCCAGTAAGAAAACCCGCCGTTAGAAGTTTGAAACAATTGCAAACGTTTTAATCCGGCTTTGATGTTATCGGCAATTTGTTTTTTCTGACTTTCTTTCACATCCATCAAGTTGGTTAAAAACAATTGAGGAAATACAGAAGAAGTAGTTTGTTCAATACATCCGTGAGGATATTGAATTAAATACTGCATTCTTTTTTCCATAGCAATGGGAGGCACAGAACTCAATTCAATGGTTGCATGATTGGTACCTTCTATTCCAATAAAATTAACATTGGCATTATACTCTTTTCCTGGTTCTAAAATCACTTCTGTTCCGTCTACTACTTTAGGATTAGGAGTTCTCACATCAATTTCCATTTCCTGGGTACTCACTTCTTTTCCGCTGGTAGCTATAATTTTCACTTTGGCTACGCCCACTTTAGCAGCAACATTTAATTTAAAATTCAATACTTCATCACCTATTTCGTTGAAGTGAATACTTTGTGATTTCGCACCATCGATCACCAACAAGCCATTTACTTCTACCTCTACTTTTACATCTTTAATGAAATTATCCATCGCAAAAATATTTACGGGCAATTGAACTTGTTCTGTTGGTCCGAGAACACGAGGTAAAGTAGCCAATACCATTAAAGGTTTTTTAACCGGCACCGATTTTTCTGCACTACCATAAGCCCCTTCATTTTCGGCTACCACCATTACACGAACAGAACCCACATAATTTGGCATTTTAATAGTGTGTGATTTCTCTTTTCCAACTTCCACTGTAAATGGTCCGATGAATTTTACCATGGGTTTAAAACGATTCGCTTTGGCATCTTTTCCATTGAGTAAATCACCATCACCTCCCACACTCAACAACTTATCTAGTTTACCGGCATAAGCACCAATTACATAATCATACATATCCCAGGTTTTAACACCCAAAGCTTCTTTAGCATAGAAAGTATTCCAGGGTTGTGGTGTTTTAAATCGGGTAAGATCCAACAATCCTTCATCTACAATAGCCAAAGAATAAGTCATTTTTCTTCCTGTTTTTTCTTTCACTTTAATGTTCACTGTAGATTCTGGTTTAATCACATCAGCCATCACAATTTCAGGGTACAGATGAGTTAAAGGATCATCCACCGTGATAGGCACCACACCATATAAACGTATAGGCAAATCATTGATAGTGTTGGCATGAGGCTGCACCAAAGTAACGTGCACATAGGCGTTGGGCGACATATCAGCAGTTGTTGCAAACTCATAAACCGTTTCTCCTTTTTGAGTATCTATCCAAAATTTCTTCACCACTTTAGTTCTTGTTTCTACACTAACCAAAGCTCTCCCTTCAGCAGAAGAAGGAAATGATAATTTTACTTTTTCACCTTTCACATATTTATCTTTATCACAAGAGAAATTCAACATGGTAGCATTTTCACTTCCGCTTCTATTTCCTCTTCTCCAATAAGGCCAATCGATATACACCACTTTACCCGTTTGGTGATTTCCTTTGGCATCGGTAAGGGTAATTAAATAGCGACCATAATCAGGATAATTAATTCGGAAATTGAAATTTGCGTGTCCGTTTTTAGTAGCCAAAACAGTATCCTTCATAGAGATTGAACCATAACGGGAAATGTAATTGGTTAACTCTTCTTCGTTATGTTCATACCACCATCTCCATTGAATTTTATACACTTTCACCACTAGTTTTTCGGCATTCACCAAATCACCTTTATCGTTCACCGTTACCACATCGAAATTGTAGTTACTGCCTGTTTCCAACGATTCATCGTAGTTATCTGTTTTAGGAGAATGCAATCCAACATAAGTAGAGAAAGGAGAATAAATAGTTGAGTTTTTATCGATACTAAAATCACCTCCTTCTTCATACACTTTGGTTAAATAAGTGGCGCGCAATTTTCCGGGAGCCGTTTGTCCTACATTCAATTTTGTTTTTACGGTAGCCTCTCCTTTTGCATTTAAGTTGGCATCAAAAACCGATTCAGATTCAGAATAATAAGTACGAATAGGAGAATCAAAAACATAGTTATCGAATTTATCGAAGGTGGTTTTCATTTGATTTACCGATACATTTACTGTTGCTCTTAAATTCTTTGCCACTGCGCCATGCAACCACTTAGCACTTAATTGAGCGCTATCTTCATTTGCTTTTTGATTGGGTTCGAAATAAATTTTCAAACGATTGGGTTTTACTGTCTCCACTTTCAATCTTTCGGTAAAAGTGATGTTACCTACTTTAACAATAGCATTGTAATTTCCTGTAGGTGCATCAGAAGATGTTGCTGTTCTGAAATCGAACATTCCATTTACATTTTTTGATTTCGTTACCTGATAAATTATTTGTCCGTTAGGGTCATGCAACTCAAATTTCACAGGATGATTGGCAGGCAATTTTTTCATCTTATCTTCCAAAATAAAATTGATATACAAAGAATCTCCCGGCCGCCATACACCTCTTTCGCCATATATAAATCCTTTGATTCCTTTTTGCACCACTTCACCTTCCACATCAAATTTGCTTAATGACAAAGCGTGCCCATCGCCCAATTTTAAATAGCCACGTTGCTTGCCCCATTTGGCCAACATTAAAAATGGTTTTTCTTTCAATTTAATATCTAACATACCGGCGGTATCGGTAACACCCATCGCAATTAAATCGTGAGCATAACCAAAATATTCCACCACAGCACCCGACATTGGTTTGGCTGTAATCATATTGGTTAAGAAGGCATGTGAAGTGTGATCTTCATCCAATTTGTAAATCATTCCAATATCAGAAGCCAGAATATTTCTACATACAGAACTGCTTCTATAGTAGTATTCATTGCAAGGAGAATAGTTATTGCTGTAATAAGAATACTGTTGGTAATCGCTAAATCCGTAACTATTCCAATTGTATTCATTCCAAGTAGAATCCCAGCCGGCATTGTAATTATCTTCGTAATAATATTCTTCTTCTCCTTCACCATCCCCACCATCGTTATTTTGCACAACGTTATTACAAGGATATAAAGAATAGTCTTTAGTGAATTTTAAACAAACACGATAAATAGCTCCGGGTTCAGGAGAAATCCATTTATTCAAATCAATTACGTGAGAATTCCATTGTTTTAAATTCATGTTTTTATCGTAATTCAACATCAACTTTTTCTCTGCAACAATTTTTCCAACACGTGTTAATTCATCATCACCATCTAAATTATTGGTTTGTAAAAAATGATGAATATTGCTTTCGTAAATCTTAATAATTCTAACATCTACTGCATTCAAATTAATGGCTTCAAAAGGAAAAATCAATCCGTTAGAATTAGGAAGAATACAACCTTTTCCTTTCAATTTAATTTTAGGCGCAGGTTCTTCAAAAAAGACAGCTTGAGAAAAACCCTGATTCATTTTATGTCCTTTGAAATTTTTCACTCCCGTACTTACATTCAGCATTTTTCTTCCCACGTAACGATTGGGTAAAAACAACTCCACTCTATTTCCGTCGATTTCATAAGTCAAATTATCAATTCCTTCAATCGTAATAATTCCTTTTAAATTTTGTCCGTAAGCTATAGGATCGCTGAAATGCAATAGCACATGTTGCTCATCATCATTAATCACATTTACATTGGTAACATTGAAATCACCCAAGGCAGGAATCACAAATTCCTGAGAACCTTTGCTCATACAATTCACCACTTCACCATTCCATGAAACCAAAACTTTTCCTTTTTGTAATCTGCGGGGAAGACTATCTACATAGAAATAATATTCGTTATCGTTATATGTAGATTCAAAGTGAATAGGCATATCCACTCCATCGTGATTCACTTTTAAAATTTGTTTCAACACGGTAGTATCTTCAAAATCGGCAGTACTTAATCTTCCTGTTAATTTTTGATATTCTACATCGTAATCATCGTAGGTACGCAAACCATAAATATTCACATGAATATTTTGTGGTAAAGTGGCAAATTGAAATTCAAATAATTTGAAATCTCTTTTTACATCCATCAGTTTACCGAGTTTAAACTCAACATCGTAAAACTGATTGGAGGGCAGTGGATTTTTAGGAACAAACTCCACTACTCTATTGCTCACCCAACGGGCTTTACCTTCAATTTCCGGTTCGAAAGAGAAAAGATCTTCCAGTAAATTTGAATCGGGTAAAGAATAATTCCACACAATGGAATCCTGACCGTGAATATTTTTAAAAACCTGTTTTTCATTGATCCCATGCGCCAATTCAATTCGAATAGGAGCAACACGCGAAAGCATTCCCGATGTATAACCAGAAATGTACTGCATAAAAGCAGGATTAACCGCTTTTATTTTTGGTTTAGAATTAAAACATGATTGCATAAGTACTATACCTAGCAAGAGAAGGGTTAAAAGGAAAGCTTTGTTTTTGATTTTCATACAACATTGAGTTTATAGCCCAAAAGTGCAGGCATTTCCTTCTTATATATAAGGTGTTCTATTTAGCGTTAGTTATTTTTTATTAAGCGTTGACTTTTAACCTTTTTTTGATTTCAAATACTAAAAGGATTTTTTTTGTCGTTCGTCTGCTTAAATAAGTCGTTCACATATTTTATTTCCAACCAATAAATTATAGTTCTATATTAATAGAACCCAAAACTTAAAATCTAAACTATGAGAACACTGTTCGTTTTAGTGATTTTATTTTTGACTTACATCTTTAAGCAATAGCAGAAGTAAGCAAAATTAACCTAGTAGCATCCGGTCGCAGAAGTGGCCGGATGTTTTTTTTATGACTCTTTATTTATTTTACCACTAATATAACTTTAACCACAGAGACACAGAGTTTCACAAAGAATTTATTCTGAACACAGAGACACTTTGTTTTAATTGAGCTCACGAGAGTGTAATACTCGAAAAAAATGTGTTGTTTTAAGTCCTGCTCTCTGTGAACTCTGGAAAACAAAGTGTCTCTGTGTTCAGAATAAATTCTTTGTGAAACTCTGTGTCTCTGTGGTTAAAACATTTGACTTTATTAGATTATATTTTTCCACCAAATATCCCTTCAAAAATGTATTTTTATGAAAATTTAGAAATCAAATCATTTTGTTATGACTTTAGAAGAAAAAATCAATGCTGATATTAAAACAGCAATGTTGGCTAAAGAAGCTAAAAAACTGGAAGCTCTTCGCGCAGTAAAATCGGCTATTTTATTATTGAAAACTTCAGCCGAAGGTCACACCACAGAAAGTGAAACCAAAGCACTTCAAAAAATGGTGAAACAAAGAAAAGAAACTGCTGAATTATATATCACTCAAAACAGAGCCGATTTAGCGGTAGATGAAACCTTCCAAGCCAATATCATTGAAGCCTATTTACCGAAACAAATGAGTGAAGATGAAATTAAAGCTGAATTAACTGCTATCATCGCACAAGTAGGTGCATCTTCTCCTGCCGATATGGGCAAAGTAATGGGGGTTGCTACCAAAGCTATGGCGGGCAAAGCCGATGGTAAATTAATTTCATCAATGGTTAAAGAAATGCTTTCAAATAAATAATCATGATTACTAAATCAAATTTCACTTTTCTTAAAGCTCTGGCTAAAAACAACGATCGCGATTGGTTTATGGCCAATAAAAAAACTTATGAAGCTGAACATGATTCAGTGATTTCTTTTGCCGATGAACTTTTAGCATTGATGAATAAACACGATAACATTGAAAATGAATCGGGTAAAAAATCAGTAATGAGAATTTACCGCGATGTTCGGTTTTCTAAAGATAAATCACCTTACAAATCGCACTGGGGCATTCATTTCAAAAGAGCTACCAAACAATTGCGCGGTGGATATTATTTGCACATTGAACCTGGAAATACTTTTGTGGGTGGTGGTTTTTGGGGACCGGAACCTGGCGATCTTAAATTAATGCGAGAAGGAATTTCAGCCGATGAAAAATCATTCAGAAAAATATTAAATTCTAAATCTTTTAAAGATCATTTCGGTAAAAACGGTGTGCATGGCGAAGCGCTGAAATCTGTTCCAAAAGGATTCAGTAACGATGACCCTGCTGCCGATTTAATTAAATTGAAACAGTTTTTAATCACCGAACAATTTAGCGATGCGGAAGCTTTAAGTGCTGATTTTACCAAAAAAGTAAATGACTCTTTTAAAGCCATGCGCCCCTTTCTTGATTTTATGAGTTATGCTTTAACACACGATAGTAACGGAATTCCATTGTATTAAGTCTATTCATGAAGTCTGAAAAAAAAGAACACCCCAAAGAAAAATCGAAAATTCACCCACGCAATAAACATCGTGAGCGTTACGATTTCAAAAAATTAATTGTAGCATCTAAGGAACTTCAGGCTTTTGTAAAACTGAATGAATATGGTGATGAATCAATCGATTTTTTTAACCCCGATGCAGTAAAAGCCCTCAACAAAGCTTTATTAAAGTATTTTTACAGAATCAACTATTGGGATATTCCACAAAACTATTTGTGTCCGCCCATACCCGGCAGAGCCGATTATATTCATCACATTTCCGATTTACTCGCCTCTATCAACAACAATAAAATTCCTACGGGAGAAAAAATAAAAGTGATCGATATTGGTGTAGGTGCAAACTGTGTTTACCCTATTATTGGTACCACAGAATACGGTTGGAAATTTGTGGGTAGCGAAATTGATAAAGTGGCCTTGGAATCGGCACAAAAAATTGTACAAGAAAATCCATCACTTCAAGGAAAAATACAATTGCGCTGGCAAACTCACGACAAGAAAAATTTTGGTGGAATTATTGAAAAAGGTGAATACTTCGATTTATCTATTTGTAACCCACCTTTCCATGCCTCAGCACAAGAAGCACAAGCAGGAACTATTCGAAAACTATCGAGTTTGAAAAAACAGAGAGTAACTAAAGTAGAACAAAATTTTGGCGGACAAAGCAATGAGTTGTGGTGTGTAGGTGGCGAAAGACGATTTGTAGAAAATATGATTCGAGAAAGCCGTCAATTCGGTAGTCACGTACTCTGGTTCTCTGCCATCATCTCCAAATCGGCTCATTTGCAAGAAATATACGATTGCCTGAAAATTGCTGAAGTAGCAGAACACAGAACTATTGAAATGGGACAAGGACAAAAAGTGAGTAGAATAGTTGCCTGGACTTTCCACAATGCTGCCGATCAGAAAAAATGGGCAGAAAAATATTGGAAATAATTTTTTTTAATAAATATCTTTCTTTCGGAAATACACTTCAGGGAGCGACTTCCCTCTTAGAGAAGAGGGGTGGGTAAAGGCATGTGAAATGGGAGGGAGATGGATTGTTGTGATTAATAGTGACTGTAATAAAATCCATCTCCCTGCCCACACACTCGCAAAATCGCACCCCTCTTCTCTAAGAGGGAAAACACACCCTGATAAGCATAAATTAATAGAAGCTCATTGTATATTTTCTTTCAATTGAAGTAAAATAAAATGACATTTAGATTCATTATCTTCAACAAAAATTAAGATATCCTATGCATTTTAAAATACTCCGCTTGCTTGCTATCCTGGAAGGTATTAGCACCCTTGTATTGTTTGGCTACAGCATGCCAATGAAATACATCTATAGCGACCTCACTACTCTTCGTCCGGTGGGAATGATTCACGGAATATTATTTATTGCCTACTGTATTTGGGTAATTATCGTAGCTCGCGAATCAAAATGGAAATCATCAAAAACTTTTTGGGCATTATTTGCTTCACTATTTCCCTTAGGAACTTTTGTTGCCGATTATAAATTATTTAGAACTCAATAACATGGAAAAAACATTTAAAACAATTCAGGAATCTGAGGTTTTGTTTTCTGAATTAATGCTTCCATCCAACTCCAATTTCAGCGGAAAAATTCATGGAGGCTATATTTTATCTTTAATGGATAAAATTGCTTTTGCTTGTGCTGCCAAACACTCTTCACGCTATTGTGTTACGGCTTCTGTTGATACGGTTGATTTTTTAAATGCTATAGGCGTAGGTGAACTGGTGAGTATGAAAGCAAGCATCAATTATGTTGGCAAAAGCTCGATGGTGATTGGTATTCGTGTAGAATCAGAAAACATCAGAACAGGAGAAAAAAAACATTGTAATTCTTCTTACTTTACTATGGTGGCTAAAGATGATGAAGGAAATACTACCGCTGTGCCCGGATTAATTTTAAAAAACATTACCGAAAAAAGAAGGTTTATAAAATCTCTATACAGAATTCAAGAAAGAAAAAACAGAACGAAAGAATTTAAATCAACCAATTTCGATATATCTAACTACCTCGATGATTTAAACAATCAAAATATTTTATTGCCTGAATAACATGACATTCGAATCTTTAGGAATTTCTTCATACTTATTAAAAGCTTTAGCTCATCAAAACTATACTGAGCCCTACCCTATTCAACAACAAGCTATACCTGCTATCTTAAAAAGAAAAGATGTATTGGGTATTGCGCAAACCGGTTCGGGAAAAACAGCGGCTTACGCCTTACCCATTTTGATGAATTTGCAAAAAAAAGAATTATCAAAAAACCGCTTTGTTGATGTTTTAGTTTTAGTACCCACCAGAGAATTGGCCTCGCAAGTACGTGAAGTTTTTTACTCATTTAGTTTAGCTCTTCCTGAAAGAATAAAAACCCTGGCGGTGTATGGTGGTGTTTCCATTAACCCGCAAATGATGGCTTTGCAAGGGGTAAATATTTTAATTGCCACTCCGGGCCGACTCATAGAATTGATAGAATGCAATGCAGTGAAGTTATCGGCTATCGATACTTTAGTATTGGATGAAGCCGACAAAATGTTGGATCTCGGGTTTCAGGAAGAAGTAAATAAAATATTAAAGTTACTTCCCACAAAACGACAAAATCTATTATTCTCTGCAACACTGAGTGAAAATGTAAATGAAATCAATCAAATGATTTTACATGAACCACTGGTGATTAAAATTGAAGAAGAAAAAGAAAACATTGATCTCATTACCCAAACAGCTTACTTAATTTCGAACGATAAAAAAGGTCCGTTTTTACGACAACTTATTATCACCCGTGAAATGAAACAAGTATTGGTTTTTTGTTCCTCTACCTATAAAGCCGATAATGTTTGCGACAAATTGCGCAAAAACGGAATCACTGCACAGGCCATACACAGCGGTAAAAGTCAGGGAGCCCGAACAGAAGCCTTAAAACAATTTAAAGGAGGATCGATTACCGTTTTGGTTGCTACCGATTTAATTGCGCGAGGAATCGACATTAAATTTTTGCCCTTTGTAATCAATTACGAATTGCCTCGCTCCCCCAAAGATTATGTGCATAGAATAGGAAGAACCGGACGAGCAGAATCACCCGGTGAAGCCATCACTTTTGTAGCTCCTGAAGACGAACATCATTTCAAAATCATTCAAAAGAAAATGGGGAAAACAGTAACGATGTTGAATCCCAAAAACATCTAAACCCTGCGTATTTTCCGGAAGTCAGTGTTTTGTCAGTTGCTATTAATGAAATACATATAAAGCAATCTTTTATTCACTACCTATTTTACATATATTCACAGCAAATAAAATTATTTCTATGAGTTCAGAAAATTCAAGTACAAAATGGGGCCAATTTATTCCACTGGTAAGCGTGTTTTTTTTCTGGGGATTTGTTGCAGCGAGTAACGATATTTTAATTCCGGTTTTTAAAAAAGCATTTGATTTAAAAGGAGCCGAAGCTCAATTGGTTTCATTGGCTTTTTATATTGCTTATACAGTAGGCGCAATTATATATATGATTATTTCCTATTTAATTAAACAAGACTTAACAAATAAAATAGGCTATAAAAATGGCTTAGCTCTGGGATTAAGTATTTCTGCGGTTGGAACAATGTTATTTTATCCAGCTGCGAACAACGGATCATTTCCGCTCATGTTATCAGGATTATTTATTGTTGCCCTTGGATTTTCACTACAACAAACTGTAGCAAACCCTCTCGCTATTGCTTTAGGCTCATTAAATACTGGTTCGCAACGTTTAACTTTAGCGGGCGGTATTAATAACTTAGGAACAACTATTGGTCCTTTATTGGTGGGCTTAGCAATTTTTGGATCTGCTTCAGCAGAAAATACAGAAGCAAGTATTGAATCAGTAAAAATCCCTTATTTAATATTAGGAGCAGCTTTCTTAGCTGTTGCTATTTTCCTGAAGTTCTCGTCATTACCCGATCGTCCCAATATCGTCGAAACACCTGAGCAAGATGCTATATCTGAAAACACAGCCTCTTTACACTCCAATGTTTTAGATGCCCCGGCCAGAGAAAAAACATCTGCATTACAGTATCCTCAATTGGTTTTGGGAATGATTGCCATCTTCGTTTATGTAGGAGTTGAAGTAGCTACAGCTAGTAATTTACCTAGCTTTATGGAAGAAGTGTTGCACTTTAAAACAAAGGGCACAGCTCCTTATGTTTCATTGTATTGGGCAAGTTTAATGATTGGTCGTTGGACTGGTGCTGTTGAAGCATTTAACCCGTCGGCAAGTATTGGGAAAATGTTTAAGTTTTTCGCACCTTATTTAGCCTTTCTTGTGTTCCTGGGAGTTAATTCATTAATGGGAACCAACCTGGCGCCTTTCTATATTTACGCTCCTTTAATTTTAGTATTAATTTTTGCTGATATTGCCAGTAAAGGAAACCCGGCAAATATGTTATTAATATTTTCGGGCTTGGGTATTTTAGCATTATTAATAGGAATATTCTCTTCAGGAATGATTAGTGTTTATGCTTTCTGTAGTGTTGGTTTGTTCTGCAGCACATTATGGCCTTGTATTTTCACATTAGCCGTTAGCGGATTAGGAACCAAAACTGCTCAGGGAAGTAATTTCTTAATTATGATGATTATGGGAGGTGGAATCATAAGCTGGATTCAAGGTTTTGTATCCGATCACAGTTCAATCCAACTAAGTTATTTTGTTGGTGTTGCATGTTTTGCTTACTTAGCTTTTTATGCCTGGAAAGTAAGCAGTATTCTAAAAGCTCAGGGAATTAGTTTCGATAAAAAAGTAGGCGGAGGTCATTAATTATTTTACCCCTGTTTTTTGTTAATCCAAGATCTGTAGAAAGATATTTTTATAAAAAACTAATGGTTATGGCCGTCATGTTCACTGTGGCCTTGAGGCAGCTCTTTATTTATTTTGATCAACTGAACCTTGAAAATTAATGTAGCATAAGGAGGAATTGCTCCTCCGGCACCTTGTTCTCCATAACCCAGATTATAAGGAATATACAATTCAATCTCTCCTCCTTCATTGATATGTTGCATACCCTCAGTCCAACCGGGAATAACTTGATTCAATCCAAAATCAATAGGCTGACCGCGCTCAAAACTACTGTCAAAAATATTTCCGTTCAATAATTTCCCCTCGTAATGTACCGTAACATTATCAGCACCCGCAGGATAAGCACCTGTGCCTGGTTTCAAAATTTTATATTGTAATCCTGACGGAGTGGTTACCACTCCTTCTTTCGTTTTATTTTGCTCTAAAAATGTTTTTCCTTCAGCTGTTAACAACACCGTTTCAGCAGCTCTCTTTGCTTCTTGTTTTGCTCTCAACTGATCAGAAAATATTTGCAAAGCTTCTCTAATTTCAGTTTCCGACAAAATAGCTGAATCTCCCTTAAAAACTACATCTAAGGCTTTTGAAAAATAAACAGGATCAATAGTATCAACTCCATTATTCTTTAAATCATTTCCCACCATACTCCCTATCGCATAACTTAATTTTTGTTGCTGAGTTAAGGTTTGGACTTTTGCTTTTTTATGAAATAACTTTCCGCAAGAGGTAGACAATACAACCAATATAATGAGCGATAACTTAATTTTCATGATCCTTTATTTTGATAATTTTTATTTTAGGTTCGTGAATTTCTCACTTTTTTATTAGATCACCTAATGTATTGTGGAATAACAAAAAAAGCACGTATGGTATCATACGTGCTTCAAACAACCAAAGATTATACTTATAACGAATTAATACAATACTCTAAATTTGATGGTATGCTTAATGTTTTTTAATTCCTCAATTAATTCCTTTTTGTAATTCTTATCTACATCGGTAATCAAATAACCAATTTTCTCATCGGTTTTAAGATATTGTCCAACTATATTCAATCCTTGTTTTGAAAGAATACCGTTTACTTTGGCCATGATACCCGGAACGTTCTCGTGTACATGTAAAAAACGGTGAGAACTTCCTTGCTCCTGCAAACGAATGTTAGGGAAATTTACTGCTTTGTAAGAAATTCCTTTATTCACATAATCAATAATTCTTGCAGGAACGAAATCAGCAATATTCACCTGTGCCTCTTGTGTGCTTCCTCCTACGTGTGGAGTAAGAATTACATTGGGTAAACCAATCAATTCATTTACAAATGGCTCATCATTGTTTTTTGGTTCTTTAGGAAAAACATCTACTCCTGCACCAGAAATTTTACCGCTTTTCAAATGTTTTACTAAAGCAGGAATATCCACTACAAAACCTCTGCTTAAATTAACGAATGCCGCTCCGTCTTTCATGGCTTTAAATTCTTTATCACCAAAGAAATTTTTATTCTCTGCACTATCATCAATGTGTAAAGAAACCACATCTGATTTTTTTAATAATTCGTTGAGGGTATTGCATTTTTGAGCGTTACCTAAAGAAAGCTTTTCTACTGCATCATAGAACATCACTTTCATACCTAATGCTTCGGCCACTACGGAAAGTTGAGAACCAATATTTCCGTAACCAACAATACCTAAAGTTTTTCCTCTCACCTCATAACTTCCTGCAGCCGTTTTATTCCATTTACCATTGTGCAATTCGGTGCTTCTCTCAAACACTCTTCTCATCAACATGATAATTTCACCAATTGCTAATTCAACCACCGAGCGGGTATTGCTATAAGGAGCATTAAATACAATAACTCCTTTTTCTTTACAAGCTTCTAAATTGATTTGCTTGGTACCGATACAAAATGCACCCACCGACATTAATTTATTGGCATGCTCTAAAACCTTTGCTGTTACATTGGTTTTCGACCGAATACCCAAAATATGAACATCTTTAATTTTTTTACACAACTCCGCTTCATCCAAAGCCCCTTTCAATGTTTCAACAGTGTACCCCTCTTCGGTAAATGTTTTATAAGCATTGGGATGAATGTTTTCCAACAACAATACTTTAATTCTGTTTTTAGGATAAGAAATAGCCATGGGCAATTTATTTAAGTATAAAAATTCTTCAAAACTTGGGGTAATATGATCGGCAACCTCTAAAATATTTTTTCTGCGCACATTTTCAGTGTAGGCAAAAAACTTATTGGCAACACCATCTCTACGGGTAACATAATCGCTAAAACCATCACCAATCATATAAACAGTACCTTTCAGCGCCATTTTTTTCAAACACTCTATTTTCCCATTGTGTTTCGATAAAGGATTTTTTGCATCAAAACCAACTATTTTGCCTTTATCGAAAATGAAAGTATTCGCAAAAACTCTTTCCGGTGCAATATGATATTCCTGAACAATAGGAATAATGAATTCTTTAAAACCAGCCGACATCACATAAATATTGGCTGCATTTTTTTTAAAGAAATCTTTATTACGCGCAATTGATTTGGAAATTTGAGCTTTTAATTTTTTCACCAGGATTGGTAAATGTTCTTCTTTGGCATTTAAAATTTCTAATCTCTGTTTCAAGCCCTCTGTAAAAGAAATAGTACCATCAATACCCTGATCAGTAATGTGCTGAATTTGCTTAATGATTTCCTTTTGCTTGGGATGTTCCTTTAGAGATATTTCTGCCAGCACATCTAGTGCCTCCACCTTTGTTAGTGTGCTATCGAAATCGAAAACATATTTACAATTTTCCGGCATAAAATAAATGAGCGGCGAAGATACAAAAAGAGCGCGGAAGTTTGAAGTTTCCTTTTCTAAAGTTTATAAACAGGTTATTGATTTACCACCGTGTATGTTTTACAAAAAAAGAAACCCGCCAAAAACCAACACTTTTTCTATAATAAAACATTCTTATTTGCTTTTTGCTAAAGCTTGAGTTACGTCGTTAATAATATCAATTATATTTTCCAACCCAACAGAAATACGAATCATTCCTGGCTCAATACCAATCGATAATTGATCTTCTGCTGGCATTTTAGAATGCGTGGTTGAAGCAGGGTGAGAAGCAATAGTTCTGGTATCTCCCAAGTTGGCTGTCATTGAACAAAACTCTAAAGCATCTAAAAATCTTTTTCCTCGTTCTAATCCGCCTTTCACATAAAAAGTAACCACACCCCCTCCGGTTTTCATTTGCTTTTTGGCAATTTTCACTTGAGGATGTGATAAAAGGAAAGGATATTTCACACGAACTACTTCCGGATGCGACTCCAAAGCAGTTGCCAGTTTCAAAGCATTTTCAGAATGACGTTCCATTCTTATTGCCAAAGTTTCTAAGCTCTTCGAAAGAACCCAAGAATTAAAAGGCGATAAAGACGGACCCGTGCTGCGACAAAAAGAATACACCTCTTTAATCAGATCTTTTCTTCCCAAAACAATTCCTCCCATTACACGACCTTGTCCATCTAAAAATTTAGTAGCGCTATGCACCACGATATCAGCACCAAAATCAATGGGTGTTTGAATCACAGGAGTAGCGAAACAGTTATCAATATTAAAAATTAATTTGTGTTTTTTGGTAAATTCTCCCACCCATTCCAAATCTAAAATATCTAAACTCGGATTGGTAGGTGTTTCCACAAACAACATTTTGGTGTTCGATTTAATGTATTTATGCCAGTTTTCGGTATCGTGCAACTCAACGTTAGTGTGTGTAATACCAAAACGTGTCATTACTTTTTCAAGCATGGTGTGTGTTGCACCAAAAATTGATTTACACACTAAAATATCATCACCCGTTTTAAGCAAAGCCGCAAAACTCGCAAACACTGCCGCCATTCCTGTAGCAGTAGCAAAACCGGCTTCAGCACCTTCCAAAGCACACATTTTAGCAACAAACTCATCGGTGTTGGGATTGGTAAAACGAGAATAAATATTTTGTTCAATTTCATCGGCAAAAGCAGCACGCATTTGTTCCGCATTGTCGAAAACAAAACTTGAGGTCATGTAAATAGGAACACTATGCTCTCTGTTGTGTGTTCTTTTGGTTTGTAAACGAACCGCTTGGGTTTCTTTATTTTTTTTCTTTGCCATTATGCTATAATTTCTTTGTTAACTATTACTTTATATTCCAGAGTTGCTGATTGACGAAGGATTTCAGAAACCGAGCAATATTTTTCAATCGACAAATCTACTGCTCTTTTTGCTTTTTGAGGATCTAATTTAGCGCCTTCAAAAATAAATTCCATAACGATATGTTCGAATATCTTTGGTTCTGGTTCAGCTCTTCTGGAAGCATTGATCTCTATATTTAAAGAAGTATATTCTTGCTTTTGTTTTTTAAGAATATTGCATACATCGATTCCGCTACACCCTCCCAAGCCCATGATAATCATTTGCATCGGACGAACACCTTTATTGGTTCCACCAATTTCTGGGGATGCATCCATATGCACCGATTGCCCCTCGTCGTTGAAGGCCTCAAAATGAAAAGGTTCTCCTTGTTTTTTAACTGATATTTTCATGTTTCACTTTTAGTCTATCGAAATAATAGAATGAGCAAAAATATTGATTTAAATTCAATATCAAATATTTTTAGAATTTGTAAGCGAATCCAACCCCCAATACTTCTTTAAACTGGGTTCTTGGTCCAAACTGATCAAACTGTCCGTTAGCATCGGTATGAGTACCGATCTTTATGTCGTCGTCGTACACCAACGAACAGGTAACAGTAGTAGAAATATACTTATTCACCTTGAACGACAAGATACTTTCCCAGTTCACATCAATGTTTTGTGGATTGTGAAGATAGTTGGAGAATAAATCGACTTTGGTTTTAAAATTTACATTCTTCATGATATCCTTCTGGAAAGAAAATTTCAAATATCCCCCAAACTCAGCACGATAACTTTGTCCGGCTACTACACCAAATGCTCCTGCATTAGAAAGAGTGTGATCCATTACAAAAGTAGATTTTAAAGTTACAGGAGCGAGAAAGAGTGAATATGTACTTCCAAATTTCTTATCGATACCAATAGCACCAATTAAATAAGCAGGCGATAACAATCTCGAAACAATATCGGTGCTTCCTGCTCTTGAATAACCATCGGTAAATTGAGTTTTAAAATTCACCAATCCTGAATAATACCAACCCTTACCAGCCAATCTCCCCACTTTGGAATCGAAATCAAATTTATCATCTGTTTTCACCAGCCCTATATCACTGCGAATCATAAATCCATAACCAGCCGTAAGGTTGTTTTCCCAGGTAAAAGTTTTCTTTTTATAAGCCAAACGAAAAGTAGTTAATCCATTTAAAGCATAAGAATTAGTTCCTCCGGCTACCCAATTCACAAAAGCAGATTGAGCAAAATTCAAATTGGTATTTCCTATAAATTTCCAACCATCAATAGTATCTTCATTAACCGTTTGTAACTGCTTTTCTTTTTCTTCATCGAGCTGTGCCTGAGCAGAAAAAAAGCCCAACAACAGAATGAACATCATAATTCTTCCCCTTTCCATAATATCAAGTTTATTGTTCGCACAAATATGCTTATTTTCGTTCACTTTATTGAATTATGAGCGAAGAAAAAGACAGCAAAACAATACCTAATATCCTTCAAAATTTACAATCAAAAAATGAAGGCATTGTTCTAAAAGCGTTAGATGACGTAAAGAATAAAGGCAATGAAAAAGTTCTGGCGACATTACTCGATTTACTTTTCACTTCGAAAAGTGAAGCTGTAATTTCAAAAATAAAAACCATCTTATTTGAATTAAAAAGCTCGAAAGCCGGAGATATTATTATCGATTATTTACAAAAAGAAATCTCTGCAGGACACCGTGATGTTTTGGTTTCTGCCTTATGGCAATCGGGTATAGCCTGCGAAGAACATTTAACTCTTTTGGTTCAATTGGCTTGCGATGAAAATTACCTTACCACTCTTGAGGTATTAACCGTAGTTGAAAACTTGGAAGGCGTGCTTAATGAAGAAGAGGTAATGGAGTGTATTTACACTGTTAACGAGGCTTTGAGTGATAGTGAAGATGAAGAAAAAAGCAAGCTCTTGCAAAGTTTGGCACAAGTGCTGGAACAAATCCGATAGAATTCTACTGAAAATCAACACACTAAACTTGCTTTTCCTGTAACTTTTAGTACCTTGAAGTAGTTTTAACTCAAAGGAATTTTCGGGACCATTTTTAATGACATTCTTCAGGAAACATATATTTTTTTTACTGGGCTTTATTTTGCTCACTAATTTGCTGTTTTCCAACACTAACCTAAACACCTTTAGCAACGCTCGTTTTATTGAAAACAAAGGACAATGGCCTGAACAAGTTTTGTTTGGAGCAAAACTCGCTACCGGAATGGTTTTTATAGAACAAGATGGTATAAGATTCAATCAGTATTCAACCACTGCGTTTGCCGGTTTACATGAACATCAACACGATAATGATGCAAATATTAATGACAGCCTTCAGGCTCACAATTTCAAAATTCATTTCCTTTATTCCTTAATTCCATCAGCGAATCCACTCAACGCATACGGTGATGTAGCAAACTATTTTTTAGGTAAAGATGAATCGAAATGGGCTAGCTCAGCAAAAATCTACAATGAAATTATTTTAAAAGAAATTTACAAAAGTATTGATGTGCGATTCTACGAAAACAACGGTCACTTTAAATTCGATTTTCTTGTTCATGCTGGTGCAAACCCCAACGATATTCAGTTCATTGGAAAGAATATATCTTCGAAAATTGAAAATAATCAAATTGTTTTGGAAAGTGCTGTTGGACTCGTTTATCTTCAACAACCCTATTCCTACCAAATTGAAAATGATAGCAAAAAAACTATAGAGAATCACTACAAAAAAAACGACTTAGGTGCTTATTTCTTTTCTTTAAACAACTACAATAGTCAAAATGAATTGGTAATTGATCCTTCCGTTTATTTCGCTTCCTTTTCAGGATCTACTTCCGACAATTGGGGATACACCGCCACTTATGATGATCAAGGAAATTTATACAACGCAGGAAATGTTTTTGGAACAGGATATCCGATAACGGCAGGTGCTTACAAAACAACATTTAGTGGAATAGTAGATGTATCTATCACAAAATACAACAATAGTGGTAACGGACTAGTGTACTCAAGCTACTTAGGTGGAACCAGTATTGAATCTCCTCATAGCATTGTGGTTACTAAAAACCGAGAGTTGGTTATTTTTGGAAGCACTAGTTCTCTCGACTTCCCCACAAGTGCCAGTGCTTACGATAAAACTTACAATGGAGGAACTGTTGTTACTACCGATAACGTTCTTACTTACTCCAACGGATCAGATATTTTTGTGACCAAATTAAATACCGCAGGAAGTGCGCTAATAGGTTCTACTTTAATTGGAGGAACTCAAAATGACGGATTGAACGACGAATACAACCTTTCAAAATTATATTACAATTACGGTGATATTTTCAGAGGGGAAGTGATTGTTGACGGCAATGGAAATCCAATTATAGCTACTACTACCGGATCTACTGATTTTCCTATTATTGGAGGTTTTCAATCAGCTTTCGCTGGTGGTGGGCACGATGCCATTTTAATGAAATTCAACAACAACCTTTCCTCTCTTTCGTGGAGTACATACATTGGCGGATTAGGCGACGATGCGGCCTACTCCGTACAATTCGACAGCAATGGAGATTTATACATTACCGGCGGAACGCAAAGTGCTAATTTCCCTACAACTCCAGGAGTAATTAATGGCTCGTTACAAGGAGGAATAGATGGTTTTTTATCACACATTTCTGCAAATGGTAGTTCTTTAATTACCTCCACTTATCTTGGAACAGCTGCCTATGATCAATGCTACTTTGTTCAAACCGACAAAAACAATAATGTTTTTGTTTTCGGACAATCTTTGGGCGCCTACCCTGTTACCCCTGCAGCGGTGTATAGTAATCCTAACAGCCATCAATTCATCCATAAATTAAACAGTACCCTAAACACTACTGTTTTTTCTACAGTATTTGGAAGTGGTTCAGCCAATACCGACTTAGTGCCTTCTGCATTTTTAGTGAACAATTGCGAAGATATTTATATCTCCGCATGGGGTGGAAAAATAAATTCTTTTTTCTCCCCTAACAATCCTCCGGGAAACACCAAAAACATGCCGCTCACAGCCGATGCTTATCAAAAAACTACTGATGGAAGTGACTTCTATTTAGCAGTTTTTTCACAAGATGCAGGCAGCTTAAAATACGGTACTTACTTTGGCGGACCTTCTTCACTGGAACATGTGGATGGAGGTACTAGTCGTTTTGATAAAAAAGGAAATGTATATCAAGCCGTGTGCGGTGGTTGTGGTGGTAATTCCGATTTTCCAACAACAGCAGGCGCATGGTCAACCACCAATAAATCTACCAATTGTAATTTAGCCGTAATCAAATTTGACGTATCTAAACTTACAGCCAATATCAATGGAAATGTTGATTCTGTAGCCTGTATCAATGAGCCTATTGTTTTCAATAATAGCAGTCATGGCGGAACATCATATGAATGGGATTTTGGTGATGGCAGCGGTAGTACTCAATACACACCAACGCATACCTATAGCGATACAGGTTATTATCATATTCGTTTAGTAGCTACCGATCCGAGTGGTTGCCCGCCTACCGATACCACCTTTATGCTTCTGCATGTATTACCGCAAGTAGAAATGAAGGTTCTACCTAACGATAGTATTTGTCCCGGACAAAACGTTACCCTCATTGCTTCAGGCGCAACAGTTTATTCTTGGAAACCAGCAGCAACATTAAATCAATCCACCGGAACACAAGTTATAGCAACACCCACACAGCAAACTACCTATGTAGTGAATGGCAATAGTTTTTGTAATAAAGATTCGGCTGAATTAACCATTACCCTTTTTTCTCTAGCGCATCAAATCAGTCCCGAAGATTCTGTTTGTCCTGGAGTAGCACATCCTCTAAGCGCATCAACAGGAAATAATTTTTCATGGACTCCTGCCAACAGCTTTAGTAACCCTAATAGTGGCAATACAAATGTTACTCTTTTTCAAAGCGGTACTATGCATGTAAATTTTAAAAGTGTAGATGGATGTGACATTCAGGATTCTGTAAAGCTTAAAGTGATTCTTCCCCCTAATGTGAAAACTGCAAGCGACACATTAATTTGTATTGGCTATAGCGTTCAGCTGGATCCAAAAACTGTTGGAGATTACCAATATCAATGGATTCCTAATTATCAATTGGATGACAACACCAAGGCATTTCCAATTGCCACCCCAAAAAACAGTACACTGTACAAAGCAATTGTGAGCAATATGTGTGGTGAAGATACTGCCTACTATCAGGTTGATGTATCAAAAGTTCAAGGTCAAATTTCACACGACACCACTATTTGTAAAGATGATTCTATTCCCCTTTTAGCAAAAGGAGGCGTAAGTTATTTATGGTCGCCTGGTGGTACATTAAGCAATGTTACCAGCAACAATCCAACTGCTACACCTACTGAAGAAACAAAATACAAGGTAGTTATTACCAATGCCGATGGCTGTGTAGATTCTATGTCTACCACCATAAGTTTGGCCAATAAACCTTATACTGGTTTTAAAGGAAGTTATGTAGTGGAATATGGCGATGATCTTCAAATTGATGGTAAATTTAACGACCACGTTTTCTGGTCGCCAGGCACCTATTTATCGTGTACCGATTGCGACAAACCTTTGGTTAGAATACCAGAAGAAGATATTTCTTATCAGTATGTTTTATATGATGACAAAGGATGTTATTTTAAAGACTCCATTCACGTTTATGTAATCAGAAAAGTTTATGTGCCCAACGCTATCAGCCCGAATGGCGATGGACTAAACGATATATTTTATTTTAAAAGTATAAGCGTGGAGGAATTTGAACTCAACATTTTCAATCGTTGGGGCGAATTACTTTTCACCAGCAAAGACATTAACAAAGGTTGGAATGGCCTATATCAGGGCAATATAGTGCAAGAAGACACTTATGTGTGGAAGGTGAAATACCGTCGCCGACTCACCACCAACTGGGTTGAAGAGTACGGAATTGTAACGGTAGTACGCTAATTCAATGCAACCTTTTTCCAATCAACGAATCTTGGCTATATTAGCAGCTGATGTCGAATCCTAGTGATATAAAGATTGCCGTAGTTATTCTCAATTGGAATGGTAGAAAATATTTAGAAAAATTTCTACCTGTTCTCCAAAAAAGTATGCCTGCTTATGCAAAAATTGTAGTTGCCGATAATCAATCAAACGACGATTCATTGGCATTTATGAAAGCTCATTACCCGAAAATTGAAATCATTGTTAACCCCGGAAATGAAGGCTTTGCAAGAGGATACAATCTGGCATTAAAACAAATCAATACTCCTTATTACATTCTTTTAAATTCTGATATAGAAGTTACTCCCCACTGGATTGAACCTCTTTATGAATTGATGGAAAGCAATAAAGAATACGGTGTTTGTCAGCCAAAAATTTTATGGTACGATCATAAAACAAAATTCGAATATGCCGGTGGTGCCGGTGGATTTATCGACTATATGGGTTTTCCATTTTGTAAAGGAAGATTATTTCAGGACGTGGAAGAAGATCACGGACAATATGATGAAATTGATGAAATATTTTGGGCCACCGGTGCATGCATGATGGTGCGAAGCGAAATATTTTGGGAAGCAGGCGGCTTAGATGAAGATTTTTTTGCACATCAGGAAGAGATTGATTTATGCTGGAGAATAAAAAATTTGGGTTACAAAGTAATGTACACTCCCCACTCTAAAATATACCATATTGGAGGAGGAACTTTGCCTACCAACAACCCTATGAAGCCTTATTTGAACTTCAGAAATAATTTAGTGATGATGGTGAAAAATCTTCCTACAGAAAATCTCTTTCCCAATATTTTGTACAAGATGATTTTAGACGGAATTGCAGCAATGAAATTTTTGGTGGATAGAGATTTTCGGCATGCCTATGCTGTGTTTCGTGCACACATGAGATTTTATTTGATGTTGCCCAATACACTAAGAAAAAGAAAACATATTCAAAATACTATCCGAAACAAAAAACTTCCTCGTATTTACAAAAGAAGTATAGTGAAACAATACTTCATGAAAGGCAAAAAGAAATTCAGCGATTTACGCAAAGAAGATTTTGCTTGATTAATTAACCTTCACCACTCCATCAGGAACTTAAAACGACAACATTTTCGACAACAGTAAAATAAAAATCCCTGTAAATCTTCATTTACAGGGATTTTTATTTTGTATTGGCGGTCCGGACGGGACTCGAACCCGCGACCCCATGCGTGACAGGCATGTATTCTAACCAACTGAACTACCGAACCAATAATCGTTAAAAGAACTGTTTTCTTAAACGGAGGACAAATTTAGGTATTTTTTACCGACTAACAAACTTTTTAAAATAAATGATACCTACTCCCATTGAAAATTATTTTGAAATAATTTTTTAAATAAATAACGAAACACCCCTATGAAATCGCTACTAAAAATCACATAAAAACCTTATAATCAAATACTTAAAAACAAAAACAAACTGGTGCTTTCGATAAGTAACTTAATCGAAGTTTAATTTGTTCTAACAGTCAACCATTAATCTTAAACAAAAAACAATGAGAAAACTTACTTTACTATTTATTATGCTTCTCTTTATAATAATTATAAAGACAGGTTTTGCGCAAACCGACTCTATACTCTTTATCGGAAACAGCTATACCTATGTTGAAGATATACCGGGGAAATTCAAATCTTTAGCTGAAAGTGCTGGGAAATCAGTATTTATTGACTCCTATACTCCCGGAGGGCAAACATTACAAGCTCATTATTCTGATGCGCAAACCATCGCAAAAATAAATGCTCACCAGTGGAAATATGTGATTTTACAGGAGCAAAGTCAAATGCCATATCTCTATCCTCAAACCACTCAGCAGTATGCTAACATGATAGCTTTTCAATACATAAAAGCCAACAACCCATGTACAGAAGTGGTGATGTATATGACTTGGGCGCGGCAGGCAGGCGAAGCATGGTTAACTACAATAGGAAAAACTCATGATGAAATGGCTACGTATTATGAAAATTTTTACTCTAATTTGTGGCAGTATGTGCCCAGTAGAGTGTCTCCAGTAGGTGCTGCTTTCCATATAGCCACCAATAATGGAATTAATATTTATTCGGGTGATGGATCTCATCAAAATGCCGATGGTGCCTACTTATCTGCCTGTGTGTTTTATGCAACCTTATATAAAGAATCTCCTGTTGGATTAACCTTTTCATCTGCTTCCTCCAATACTATTAAAGACCAACTGCAACAAATTGCACACGATGTGGTGATGAATAATTTTGACAAATACAACATTAATAAAGTGAGATGGACGATGTCTACCACCAATCTTCTTGCAGGAGAAACTGTAGATTTTTTTGAAGGCACCTACATGGAACCCTTTCCAAATAAATTAGAATGGACATTTGAAGGGGCAACTCCTGCAAATTCCTTAGCAGAAAATCCTTCAGGCATAAAGTACGACATAGCAGGTAATTTCAACGTTACACTGAAAATAACTGATGATTGTGGGTACACAGAAACAAGAACATTTACTGATACGATAAAAGTTCAGTTGAATGTTGGAACAGAAACTATTGATAAAAAATCAATACAGGTTTATCCTACAGTTCTGAGTAGTTATAATGAAGCTTTTCAAATTAATGGAGCCAGTGATATTGAACTCCGTCAATTAAAAATTTATACAATGGATGGGAAAGAATTGAATTATAAAATAAATAACCAACAAATTTCAATTCAAAATATTTTCTCAGAAATAGCCATTGTTTCTTTACCCAATTATTCCTCCAAAATATTTATAAAGTAATTTAAGAAATTAGAGGTAAATCAGAAAGACCTGGTTTGCCTCTATTTATAGCATTTTAGAACGCTTGATTAAATAGGATAACATAATATTATCTAACGTATCGTTGATGTCGACGTTCACAAAATCAACTCGGTATTGTCCACATCTATATTCCAATTCTTTTTGAAAGGCTTTCATCTTTGTAGAATATTCATCTTTTAAATTACTAGGATTGGCTTTTAACACCTCCCCTGTTTCCAAATCAATAAATTTATAAGGACGATTCTCCAAATTGAGCTCTAATTCTACTTTATGATCCATTACATGAAAAAGGATCACCTCATGCTTATTGTGTCGCAAATGCTGCAATGCAGAAAACAAAGCATCATTGTCATTGGATCCATAGGATTCAAACATATCACTGAAAATTACCACCAATGAGCGACGGTGAATCTTGTCAGCAATCTCATGAAGAGCCTCTGCTACACGTGTTGATTGTGGTGTTTTGGCTTTAACTAAATATCCTTCTAATAAATCATACAAACGTTTTAAATGCATTGCACCCGACTTGCTTTGTGTATGATCTATGACTTCATTTGCAAAAGAACTTATACCTGCTGCATCTCTTTGCCGCTGCAATAAATTAATAATGGTAGCGGCCGCAAAACAAGAAAATTGAATTTTTCGAAGTTGGTTGGACTTAGGATTCTCTGGATAATACATGGAAGAACTCAAATCGAGTATTACCTGACATCTCAAATTTGTTTCTTCCTCAAAGCGTTTCACAAAAAGTTTATCGGTACGGGCAAACAATTTCCAATCAATATTTTTTGTGGATTCACCGGAATTGTACAGACGATGCTCGGCAAATTCAACTGAAAAACCATGAAAAGGACTCTTATGTAATCCAGTGATAAAGCCTTCTACCACTTGTTTGGCAAGTAATTCTAAAGAACCAAATTTATTTAAATCTTCTAACAGCATGTATGACTTTCAATTGACTTAAAAATACAACAATAAAAAAAGCCCGACCAATTAATGTCGGGCTTTTTTTATTGTTGAGTTTACTACAAACAAGCTTTTAATTTATCAGCCAATACTTGTTTTGGTACTGCTCCTACTTGTTTATCAACCACTTCTCCATTTTTAAGGAAAAGGATAGTAGGAATATTTCTGATTCCGTATTTTGCAGATATACCAGGGTTGGTATCAACATTCACTTTTCCTACAACAGCCTGACCGTCGTATTCTTTAGAAAGTTCTTCTACAACTGGCCCCACCATTCTACATGGTCCGCACCATTCAGCCCAAAAGTCTACTACTACTGGTTTGCTCGATTTAAGAGCTAACTCTTCAAAATTTCCATCGGTGAATTCTACTGCCATAATTGTAAATTTAAATTGATGGTTAAATGTATATCTAAATCTTTGAACAGAATATTTCACAAGTATTTTTTTTGTTAAGAATTTATAAACAAAAACTATAGTTGCTCTCAAAAAACAAAAAAGTATTTAGATAACAAAGTGTTTAAACCTAAAGTTTCAGTAGATTTTATGTCGTTTCCATTTCATTTTTTCACGATTGTTGTTTTCTCCAAAATCATAATTTAAAAAATACACTATGAAAAAATCAAATCTAATTTTAATCGCTTTAGCAATTGGTCTAAACTCTTGTAGCAAAGAAACCACCTTTAAAAACCACATCGACGGGGAAACATGGAAAGTAACCAATGTGGATATTTATCAATCAATAGAAGTAATTAACAATGGTACCACAACAAGTAAAGCAGAACAAAATTTCTCAACTCCCGCCTCAGCTACATACCGATTTGAAAAGGATGGTACCGGAAAATATACAGAAAGTAATACTAGCAGCTCTTTTAAATGGAGTGTTTCTGACACTCAAATCTTCATTGATTATGAGACAAAGCAGGATGAACAATATGAAGTAGTGGATGATAGTTCAACAAAACAAAAATGGAATGCTTCATTAAAAATGGAAATCACCATTCTCAATACTACCACAAAAACCAATCAATCGGGAACCTTAAGTTTAGAAAAAATTTAACGATAACTGCATTACCAAGAGAGACTATCTTCAAAAGGTAGTCTCTTTTATTTTATATCCGTCAGTTTTTCAGGAAACGCCCAATCCACAAAGACTTATTGGCATTCCACTGATGAAAATCAGGCCAGTTTGTCGTTAAAATCAATATGGATAACTATTTGAGTTCGTAGTTTCACCAAAGTCAATTTTAAATTTTAGACTTTGAATATTAAACATAATTATTATGAACTTAAATAATTTCACCATTAAGTCGCAGGAAGCGATACAAAAGGCTCAACAATTAGCGATGGAAAAAGACAACCAAGCTATTGAACCCGGACACTTACTAAAAGCTATTTTTGAAACCGATGAGAATGTAACTCCTTTTTTATTAAAAAAATTAGGAATCAATGACACCATTATCAAACAAGCTTTAGATAAAATCATTGAATCTTACCCTAAGGTTTCAGGAGGAGGCGGACAACATTTGGGTAGATTTACCAACGAAGCTATTACCAAAGCACAAAGCATCATTAAAGAATTTAAAGACGAGTATGTTTCTATTGAACATTTACTTCTGGGAATTATTTCTACTAAAGACAGCGCTGCCCAATTATTAAAAGATATGGGGGTAAAAGAAAAGGAATTAAAGCAAGCTATTGTTGAATTGCGAAAAGGTGAACGTGTTACCTCACCATCTCAAGAAGAAACCTATAACTCTTTGAACAAATATGCTAAGAATTTAAATCAACTGGCTAAAGAAGGAAAACTCGATCCTGTAATTGGTAGAGACGATGAGATACGCAGGGTTTTACAAATTCTTTCCAGAAGAACTAAAAACAACCCCATATTGATTGGTGAACCTGGTGTAGGTAAAACAGCCATTGCTGAAGGCTTGGCGCATCGCATCATCAACGGTGATGTTCCTGAAAATTTGAAAGACAAAATTTTGTATTCATTGGATATGGGTGCATTGATTGCCGGTGCAAAATACAAAGGTGAATTTGAAGAAAGATTAAAAGCGGTAGTGAAAGAGGTAACTGGTGCCGACGGGCAGATTATTTTATTCATTGATGAAATTCACACATTGGTGGGTGCTGGCGGTGGTGGCGAAGGAGCTATGGATGCCGCTAACATTTTAAAACCAGCTTTGGCTCGCGGTGAACTACGCGCAATTGGTGCCACTACTTTAAATGAGTATCAAAAATATTTCGAAAAAGACAAAGCATTAGAACGTCGTTTCCAAAAAGTAATGGTGGATGAACCTTCCACAGAAGATGCTATTTCTATTTTGCGTGGTTTGAAAGAGAAATATGAAAATCATCATAAAGTACAAATCAAGGACGAAGCAATTATTGCTGCAGTAGAACTATCCTCCAGATATATCACCGATAGATTCTTGCCTGATAAAGCCATCGATTTAATTGATGAAGCCGCTTCTAAATTGAGAATGGAAATCAATTCCAAACCAGAGGAACTAGACGAGATTGAAAGAAAAATAATGCAGTTGGAAATTGAACGCGAAGCTATTAAACGTGAAGGTGATAACACTAAAGTTTCTCGCCTGAGTGAAGAGTTAGCCAACTTAAGTGAACAACGCAATAATTTTAAAGCAAAATGGGAAAGTGAAAAAAGTGTAGTGGAAACCATACAAAAAGCCAAAGAAGATATTGAAAATTTGAAATTAGAAGCGGAACAAGCTGAACGTGCCGGAAACTATGGATTGGTTGCCGAAATTCGCTATGGCAAAGTAAAAGAAGCCGAAACTGCTTTGGAAAATGGCAAGAAAAAATTAATTGAATTACAAGCTTCTTCTAAAATGATCAAGGAAGAAGTAGATAGCGAAGAGATTGCAGATGTGGTAAGTAAATGGACAGGTATTCCCATTCAAAAAATGATAGCAAGTGAAGTAGAAAAATTATTAAAACTGGAAGACGAATTGCATAAAACAGTGATCGGACAAGAAGAAGCAATTGAAGCAATTGCCGATGCTGTAAGAAGAAATCGCGCAGGATTACAAGATGCAAATCGACCAATTGGATCTTTTATTTTCCTGGGAACCACTGGTGTGGGTAAAACAGAATTAGCAAAAGCTTTATCGGATTATTTATTCAATGATAGAAATGCTATGGTGCGTATCGACATGAGTGAATACCAAGAAAAACATTCTGTATCGCGCTTGGTGGGCGCACCTCCGGGATATGTGGGTTATGAAGAAGGCGGACAATTAACGGAAGCAGTTCGAAGAAAACCATACTCTGTAGTATTGTTAGATGAAATTGAAAAAGCGCATCCCGATACTTTCAACATCTTGTTACAAGTATTGGATGATGGACGATTGACCGATAACAAAGGGCGTGTAGTGAATTTCAAAAACACTATCATCATTATGACTTCCAATATGGGTTCTCAAATTATTCAAGCCAACTTTGAAGATTTGAAAAATAAAGATGTAGAGAAAGTAATGGAACAAACCAAAGCACAAGTATTGGAACTGTTGCGACAAACTATTCGTCCGGAATTCTTGA
>JAHEZM010000007.1 GCA_023251075.1 Flavobacteriales bacterium
AGTGCCTACTGTTGTTAAGCCATTTACTGTGGCATTAGTTCCCGATGCATCCAGTTTCCACTGGTAGGTCACCGAACCGCCTCCTGTTACTGTGCTCGAAGCTGTTAAAGTATGTGCCTCACCCTTGCAATATTGTGCCTTGTTCGGATTTAACGTAATCGTAGGAGTCGTTGGCATAGGCTTAATCACAACCACTGCGGAGTCGGATGTTTTTTTACACGTACTTAAATTTCCTACTGAAGAAGCTATCACAATTCTGTACCAACCAGTGGCCGATACGTTTGCTAAAGTCACTTTACCTCCACCCACTGTTCCTGTTGCTCCTGTTGAATCGGTCCAGGTTGTTCCGTTATTATGACTCACCTGCCATTTGTATGAAAGTCCGTTAGTTAATGCTTGAGTAACGATGGTAGCTTTATTAGGAGAACATACACTTAAAGTACTAGCATTAACATCTATTTTAGGATTATCGGTAGGTGCAGTACAACATGGTCCAACCGGAATTAAAGCTCCTTGAGTACAAGTCACCGGGTTGTTTTCAACCATGTGAGAAATATTGAATCCAACAGCTCTACCATTGGTAACCGATACTGCTCCAGAAGTAAAAGTATTACTGGTAAGAGTACCAATATTTGCTCCACTTGGAACAGAAGTTACTGTTAAAGAATAAGTACCTGCCGGAAGAACCCAGCCTGGAGAAAATGTTGTTGTAAAACTACCTCCACCTTGGGGTTGATTAACCGCAACTACAATAGCATTGCCAATCAGATTATTACTTCCATCGCGCAATTCAACGGTAAGATTTCCGCTAATGGCAGGATAATTAGAATAGTATCCTATTTTAAAGGAGTTAACAACACCTAGTCCGCTTGAAATAGTAATCGATGTTGCACCGGTAGCATTACCATAACCTTGATTGGTTCTGCTATCTGTAACAGTAGTAGAGGTAACTGAACCCGCAGGTTCAACCCATACATTCGAATTTGGTGCTGCATTATAAGTTGCTCCTATTCCCAGTAAAGTACCACCAAGTGCAGGATCTGCAGTATACCATTTATAATTATTTGAAGTACTACCACTACCGGTTAACTTAGGAGTTGGACAAGTAGAATAATCCACTGTAGCATTAGCAACAACATAATCAGAAACAAGCACCTGAACAGTATCAAACTTATCTCTACCGCAAACATCTTTTACACGAACGGTAACTGCATAAGTACCGGCAGTATTCCATGTATGAGAACTAGTTTTTGTTGTAGCTGTAGCAGCCGGAGAACCCGTAGCAGTAGCTGTATTAAAAAATTGCCATAATCTATCGGGAGGAGTTTGTTCACTGCCACTGATAGTGAAATCGAAATTAATAGGCTGACCTTTACATGCAGAACCAGCTTTAATAGTTACTACGTTAGAAACCAAAGATGCCGGAAAACTAGGAATTCCCATTCCAATAATTGAATTGGGTATAGAGACTCCTTGGGGATTAAATGCACCTCCACCATCGGGATTAGAAATAACACCTAAATAATTCTGACCTGGAGTTCCATTCCAATCTTTTAAACCAGCAACATAAATATTTCCATCAGGTCCCAATTGCATTGCTCCCCCCCTGGTTACGTTCATGCTTCCTATAGCGGTTGGAGAACCCAAGGTAGATCCGGATAATCCTCCGGGAGAAACAGGAATTTTATAAATATTATGAGGAGTTTGTCCTCCATTGGTACCGGTACTTACGTACACATTTTTTCCATTCGGTGAAAACTCAATACCATATGCTTGTGTTATAGGGCCAACCTGATTTCCATTGGTAAAAGAGATATTACCTGTTTGAGAATTGAAATCAAATAAATAAACATCATCTCCATGTGAAAAGGCAAATTGATTGTAACAACCGTTCGATTTGAAATAAGCAATATCGTCTAATCCATTACAATCGGTAGTCATAAGAGGACCAGCCGTAATCGTTCTGTTATAAACAATACCTGCTGCAGTTATATCATACAAATAATAATCACTACTATTTCTTTTATGCTGAACCAACCAATGTTCTCCTGTAGGATTTCCATTCACGTCAGTCTTAGGTAAAATCATTTGGCCGTGACTAACATTGTTGGTGGGTAAATTTGTAACTGGACCAATAGTAATATTATTGCCAGATATACCATTTACCGTAACTTTCAACCAAGCCGGTGAAGTAGAAGTACAGCCACTACCTCTGGGAATAGTTGAAACATAATATTGATTTGAGCTACCCGGAACAGGTATAATCATTGCTCCTTGAGCAGTTTCCTCATAAGTTCCATTGGGTAGAACCCCTCGCTTAACTAAATCTGCCGAATAAATATCCTTACCATTAATACCAAATAAAAAATTTCCATTGGCATCAGAAATAGAAGTAGCCGTTTCCATAAGATTGGTAGCTCCTTCCACACCGCTCATACCGCTAATTACAGTAGGTGGTTGAGTGGAGAAATCCAATCCGGCATTTTCACCAAAATACCAAACATTGGCCTGACCTTGGCCATATATATTAATCGAGGATAAAAGACATAAAGATGTCGTAAAGACAATAGTTCTCAGTAATTTCATAATCCCAGTTATAGTAAAACCGTGGCGAAAATAACAAATTCAGAGGTACTGAGCTAAATAATTTTCGCCACAAATGATGATGCTAGAACAATCGAAGAAAGGAAATGTTACAGAAAAAAAACATTATTTTAGCAGACGAATGAGAAAACAAAAAAATACTTTAAAGCTACTTAGCCATTTAATGCTGGCGCTTTATTTATTTGTGTTTGTTGGTTCTGTTTATTTACATGATCACCATTCAGAAAGAGGTGTAAACGAATCGAGTGTACAAACCGATCATAGCTGTAAACTGTGTAAAGTATCTCCTTCTAAATTGTTCATCGGCACTTCTGCTTACACTACACCAGTTCAATATCAGAAGCTAGTTGTAGTTAATGAACCGCTAACATCAATCCTTCATACTTGGAAGGATATTCCTTTAAACAAAGCCCCTCCCATTATAACTTAATTCAGTTATTTTTTTTCCCGAAACAATCGGGATAGTTGTAATTAAAAATTAAGTTGTTTATGAAAATCCGTTTATTCATTCTACTCTCCGTTTGGAGCACCATATCAATTGTAGCAAATTCTGATACTTCTGCTTTCTGCGGACAAGTGGTTAGAAAAGATAGTAATCAAGCACTGGAAGGTGTTAGCATTTATTTTCCCGATTTAAAAATGGGTACCATCACCAATAAGAATGGTAATTTTTGTATCTCCCATCTCCCTTCAGCCAAAGTTTTGATAGAAATTAAAATGGTGGGCTACCAAACACAAACATTGGAAGTAGATTTAAAAAGCAAAGAATTCCACCAATTTCAATTAGAAATTTCCGTTTTAGAATTAAAAGAAGTGTTAATTACAGGTGGTACAAAAGCAACTGCTTTTAAAGAAAACCCTTTGGCATCTGCAACCATTAAAAACAATCAATTGCAAGAAAACAGTTCATCGAACATCATTGATGCTTTACAAATACTTCCCGGATTGAGTGCACTGAATAGCGGACCCAATGTTTCAAAACCCAGCATTAGAGGCTTAGGTGGAAACAGAGTTTTAACCATGTTTGATGGTGTTCGGCAAGACGGGCAACAATGGGGCGAAGAGCATGGAGTAGAAATTGATCAATTCTTAATCGATCGTATTGAAGTAATTAAAGGTCCGGCCAGCTTGCTTTACGGATCAGATGCCCTGGCCGGTGTAATCAATTTAATCCCTAAAAACCCTGCACCCGCCGGAAGTGTTAAAGGTCATTTGATTAATAACTATCAGAGTAACAATCATCAAATTGCGAATTCACTATTCCTGCAAGGAAATAAAAATGGTATTTCTTGGAGCATCACAGGATCGCACAAACAAGCAATGGATTATCAAAATAAAATTGATGGGAGAGTTTATGGTACCAAATTCAATGAAAATGATTTGAATGCAAACATCGGAGTATATAAATCATGGGGATATAGTTATGTAAACTGTAGCTATTTCAACAGTTTACAGGAAATTCCCGACGGAAGCAGAGATTCTGCAACGAGAAAATTCACTCATCAAATTAATGAAATCGATGGTGTGAGGGGGATAGTAAGCAATGGAACTTTAAACTCATACAACATAGATCCATTGCACCAAAACATTCAACACTTTAGAATTTATAGCGCCAACAATTTCAATTTAGGTAAAAACAAACTGGCATTTAAAGCAGGATTACAACAAAGTACGCGACAGGAAATGGGACATCCTGAATTCACTAATATTCCGGCACTTTCACTACAATTAAGAAGCTATACTTACGATTTAAAATTTTACTTTAAAGAATGGAAAGGATGGGAAAATACCATTGGATTAAATGGCGTTTATCAGCAAAATAAAAATGTAGCCGCTACAGAATTTGTGATACCTAATTACCAGTCGTTTGATATTGGCCCGTTTATACATTTCGAAAAATCCATTCAAAAATTTCATTTATCGGGAGGGGTGCGCTACGATTACAGGTATTTTAGCAATGATGCCATGTATACCACTATCAATGCAAACAACGGATTTTCTGAAGAAACACCTTTTGATGGCAGTAATTCTAATTTAACAAAACAATTCAGCGCATACAGCAATCATTTCAAAGGCCTTAGCGCAAGTTTTGGATCTACGTACAATCCTAATAAAAACTGGTGTTTCAAAAGCAATATCGCAAGAGGATACAGAGCACCTAATATTGCTGAAATTTCAGCATTAGGGGTTCATCCCGGAACAGGATTTCAACAATTGGGCGACGCCAATTTAAAACCTGAATTCAGTGAGCAAATTGATTTAGGTATTTTTCATAGTGATGAACATATTTCATTCAGTATTGAATTATTTGCCAACAGAATTGAAAACTATATTTTCAATCAAAAACTAAACAGTGTTTTAGGAGGTGATTCTATTTTTCATCAGGGAGGAAATGATTACAGTGTTTATCAATTTCACCAAACCACTAGTTTGCTTTATGGTGGAGAAATTAGCGTTGACATTCACCCTCACCCACTCCACTGGCTACATATAGAAAACTCAGCATCCTTTGTGAATGCCTTGAATTTAGGAGGCAATGGAGTGATCATTAGCGACAGCACGAAATATTTACCTTTCATTCCTCCTTTTCACAGCAACACAGAATTAAGAGCCGAAATTCCAAACTTCAGCAAATATTTCAGCAATGTATACTTCAAATGTGGAATTCAATTTTATGCTACACAAAATCGAATTTATAGCGCTAATAATACTGAAACCAAAACCAATGGCTATTACTTAATTGATGCTGGTTTGGGAACCAAAATCAAAAACACCAAAGGCAATTCCTTCATGGAGCTTATTGTTTCAGCAAATAATATCACAGATGTAGCTTACCAATCGAATATGAGTAGATTGAAGTATATGGATAATTACCCTAACAACTATACCGGAAAAAGCGGTATTTATGCGATGGGCAGAAATATTAGTGTAAAAGTTATTGTACCCTTAAATATTAAAAAAGCAACTTAATCAAAATGGTTGTAGATTTAAAGACAAAATAATTGAATTTTCGTATATTAGTGACATGGATTTACAAGCAAGAAAATTAAGCATTATTGATTGGGTTCTTCATCTACACGATGAGGATTCAATAAGGCAATTAGAAAAATTATACAATAAATTTTCTTACATACATCCTCCTACCCTCTCGAACGAAGAGATGTACGCTCGCCACAAAAAATCTGTGAAACAGATCGAAAAAGGCAAATTAAGAAGTCACAATGAAGTAAAAAAACATTTCGGGCTTTAATGGCAGGAAAATACAAATTAGATTGGACTGACTTGGCTTTTGAAGCCCTAGAAGAAATTCACGACTTTATCATCCAGCAAGCACAATCAGAAATACCGGCTAAAAAAGTGGTGAAGAAAATTTTTAAAAGTGCTGAGATTTTAAAAACAAATCCCCTTTCATTCCAAGAAGAACCATTCCTCAAAGAAAAAGGACTGTCTGCAAGATATTTAGTGGTTGGAATGTATAAAATCATCTATGTCATTAAAGGTAAAACCGTTATTATCACGGATGTATTCAACACTTATCAACATCCTTCCGAAATCAACAAATAGTTCCTTTCTTAAAATTCACACATCAATGACAAATTAACCCTTTCCTATTCTTAAATTAGCATCTAAAATTTTACCTTATGCAAATCCGTCCTCGTCGCAGAAGAGTTTCCTCAGGAATAAGAGAATTAAGCAAAGAAACTTATTTAGATGTTTCCAATTTAGTGTACCCTCTTTTTTTGGTAGATGGTGCAAATATCAAAAATGAAATACATTCTTTGCCGGGTAATTACCGCTTATCCATTGAAAATATTTTGAAGGAAATTGATAGTTGCATGAAACTAGGATTGAAATCATTCATTCTATTTCCGAGTGTTGAAGAAAAACACAAAGACAAAACCGCTACCTACAGCTATAGCTCTAAAAATTTTTATTTGCGTGCCATTCGCGAAATCAAAAAACGATTTCCTGAATGTGTATTGATTAGTGATGTGGCGATGGATCCCTATAGCAGCGACGGACACGATGGATTGGTGAAAAACGATTATGTAGTGAACGATGAAACACTTCCTATTTTATCAAGAATGGCTATCGCTCAGGCAGAAGCTGGTATTGATTTAATTGGCCCTTCAGATATGATGGATGGAAGAATTGGCTACTTGCGTGATGAATTGGATGCAAGTGGTTTTGAAAATACAGGAATCATGGCTTACACCGCCAAATATGCCAGCGCTTTTTACGGGCCCTTTCGCGATGCTTTAAACTCTGCACCTAAAAAGGGAGATAAAAAAACCTACCAAATGGACCCCCGAAACACAAGAGAAGCATTGTTAGAAGCCGAATTGGATTATAACGAAGGGGCCGACTTTTTAATGGTTAAACCGGCCTTGCATTACATGGATGTAATTAAATCATTGAAAGATAATTTCAATATTCCTATTGCTGCCTACCACGTGAGTGGTGAATGTGCCATGCTGAGCGCTGCTTGTAAAAATGGCTGGCTGGATTTCAATAAAGCAATGCCCGAAACGTTGTATAGCTTACGTAGAGCTGGTGCCGATATTATTCTCACCTACTTTGCTAAAGACTATGCAAAATTGGCCAAAAAATTGTAGTGTTCTAAAAATGAAACAACTCATTTTATTTTTTGTTTGTCCCTTACTTTCCTTTGCTCAAACAAATGGAGCAATATTCGAAAACAAAATCTACAAAACAAATATTCACACCGTACTATTGCATCCCCGCGATTTTGAATTATCGTCTCCCATCATCGCACTTAATTCTGGCGAACAACTCAAATTAAGTTTCGATGATTTTAGTTCAACTATCAATTCCTACACTTATACTTTACAACATTGCACTCCTGATTGGAAAAGCTCAACGATATGGCAATCCGACTACCTCAAAGGATTTTACGATTTTGCTATTTCTAATTATGAATTCTCCTTCAACACCTTTCAGAAATATATTCATTTCTCAGAAAATTTTCCGAACGAAAATATGCAAATCACTAAATCGGGAAACTACATTATTAAAGTTTACCAGGATGGTGATCCAGAGAATGCGGTTTTAACTATGCGCTTTATGGTGGTTGACAATCAGCTAGGAATTGAAGTAAACGAACACCCTTCCAGTATTCCTGGCGATCAATATACGCGACACGAAGTAGATTTCAACATACTTCCCCAACAAGTAAACGTTACCGATCCTTATTCGGAACTAAAAGTAGTTTTATTGCAAAATTACAATTGGAATAGCGCCATTACCACACTAAAACCTAAATTCAATAATGGTGAAGTTTTTAGTTACAATTACGACGGAGAAAATAATTTTGATGCAGGAAATGAATTTCGATATTTCGATATACGGTCTCTTCGCTTTCAGTCGGAGAGAATTTCAGATTACGTACAAATTGATGGATTGTATCACACCATTTTAAAACCAGACGAAAAAAGAAATTTCTTACAATACAGATTATATACCGATTTCGATGGTATGCGCACCATTGATGTTCAGGAAGGAAGCAAAGATGCAGTGGAAGCAGATTATTCTCCGGTGCATTTCACGTTAAAATCCGACTCGATAGCTAACGCAGAAATTTATGTGTATAGTGCACTCACCAATTGGCAAATTATACCAGAAGCGAAAATGAAATTCAATGCCGAGGAAAAAACTTATACACATACTCTTTTGTGCAAACAAGGCTACTACAACTACAAATACGCTGTTGTTAAAAACGGAAAGTTTGATGAGAATTATTTAGAAGGTAACTTTTATGCTACAGAGAATGTATATCAGGTATTGGTTTACTTTAAAAGTGTGATTGGAGATTATTGGCAATTAATGGGAACCTCTTTGGTAAAAAGCACGTTGAAATAATCACAATTATGGTTAGTCAAATCACTCACAACATAGAAGTCACGGTAGAATCGATCTACAAAGACCGTCATTCCATGCCTCGCGAAGGTATATTCGTGTACGGTTATAGAATCACCATAAGAAATTTAGGAGAACATCGCGTTCAGTTATTAAGCCGCGAATGGCATATTATTGATTCGGTTGGAGAAGAGTTAGTGGTAGAAGGCGACGGTGTGGTAGGGCAACAACCTATTATCGACCCGGGCGATTCCTACACCTACGAATCGGGAACCGATTTAAAAACGGGCATTGGAACTATGGAAGGTCATTACAATATGGTGAATTTGGTTACGATGGATGAATTTGAAGTAATCATTCCTAAGTTTGAATTACTCGCGAAATTTGTGTTGAATTAACGACCTCCTCCCGATGGAGAGTGATTCTTATCCTCTTTATCAATAAACCATTTCGATCCTAATTTCCAATTGAAAGACAAGTACACTACTCTATTGTCCCAATAGTACAAATAACTTCTTTCAAATCCATTTACATTGCTGATTCCAGAATATCTAAGGGTGTGGAATAAATCCTGACAATTTACTTTGATGGAACCTCTGCCAGTGAAAATATCTTTCTTAATTGATAAACCCACACTTCCCAATTGGTTGTTGATGGTATAACCCGCCAAATGTTTCATTTGATAAAAACCTGTTAATTCAATCGACCATTTTTTAGGTAAAGTAAAAGTTTGTGTGGTACTAAAATTAGCACTGGTATAACTATAATCTACTGTTGCTTTCATATTACTCAAATAGCCAGCTATCCTATTGTTATTTACCATTCCAAAAAACTGAATAGTCCACCATTTTTTTACCGGCACATATAAAGAAGTAGATAAGCTTATACTTTCACTTAAAGGAATATTGATGGTAGTCATATCTAAAATGTTAGAAGAATCTCGCTGACTAATAGCCCATTCTTGTATAGCGTTTATTGCTTTGCTATAGCCTAATGTAGTAATGAGCGCACCATCGCGATAGCTGTGCGACAATTCAAAATTATTACTAATGCACGGCAACACTTTTGGATTTCCACTGAACAAAGAATAAGGATCGGTGAAATAACTTACCGGAGACATCATTTGTCCATCCGGGCGACGAATTCTTTTATTGTAAGCAAAACTGATATTGTGTTTTTCAGTAGCATTAAAATTTACCGACGCAGAAGGAAAAAACTGAAGAAAATTTCTATCAAATGAAGAACCCGATAATTTTTCCTTTCCGTTGGCCAACCAATATTCAGATCTCAATCCACCCCTCACTCCCCATTTTTTTTCATTCCAGGCACCTTGTATATAAGCAGCGCTTATGTGCTCTTTAAAACTATACAATAAAGATGCAGGCACTGCGGGAACAAATGCTATTTTTTGTGCAATACCATAATCTAAATCAAAATCATTTTGATTGTAATAGTATTTCACGCCCGATTCCACTTTTAATTTTTGGAAGTACTTTTTTTCAAAATCAACTTTAGCAGAAAAATTATTCGATATTCCCGGAAGGCTACTGGTGAAATAAGCTGTATCTCTAGCTCCATTCAATGAGCGCTCAATAGTAGCATCTAAATTACTGGTACCAAATTCAACGTTATGATTTAGTCCACCACTTACCGAACCTGTAGAATCTAATTTATAATTGAAATCAGCTCCTGTAGAAAAGGAATAACCATAATAAGGTTCAATAGCTCTTGTTTCGTTGGCCTGACTAATATTTTGAAGCGAATCACGAATAGTACTTCCATCATTCGAATTCCATTTACCATCCCACAAAACACCAAAGTGAGAAACACCTATATTCAATTTTGAATTTACATCGTAATTCCCTCCGAAAGAATACGATTGGGAATTGTTGTGTGATTCATATATTGCTTTTTGATCGTAATGCATTGCAGAATCAGGAGAACCGAAAGTTCTGTAATTATTACTTACCGAACGATTGTGATTTTTATTCAAATTCAAAGATGCATTCCAATTCCATTTCCCCGCATTGTAAGCCAGGTTCACTCCACCATTCATCTTCGTGTAAAAACCTTGTCCGAAAGTACCCTGAACGTTTCCATAAAATCCTTTTTTGGCCGATTTTTTAAGATTAATATTAATGATACCACCCACTCCCTGAGCATCATATTTCGCAGAAGGAGTACTTATAATTTCAATATTATCAATCTCTGTGGCCGGCATAGATTTAAGAATCATTGCCACTTGTTTAGTAGACATGTAAATCATCTTGTTATTGAACATCACCGACACATTACTTTTTCCTTTCAAAGTAATATTGTCGTTATTATCCACCATAACTCCAGGCATCCTGCGCAATAAATCCAAAGCCATCAAACCGGTGGTAGATGTCATTTCCTTAACATCTACTGTGGTTTTTCCGGCTTCTTGCTGAATGATACTTTTCTTAGCTTGTATAGTAATTGTATTGGTTTGCTTAACCTCCTGCTTCAAAAAAACATCGTGTTGAATATTTACTGAATCTGCTAAAACAAGGGATGATTTATACTCACCATACCCTACAAAAGAAACTTTAATAGAGTATTCTCCTTTCTCTAATTTGCTGAATTTATAAAATCCACGGGCATCTGTAGTTACAGAATTCAACGCTATGGTATCACTGATTTTGCTAACAGAAACAACAGCAAATTCTAAAGGCGTTTTTAAAGTATCACTGAAAACAAATCCTGAAATTTGTTGCGAAAAACTGATTTGCTGAATAAGCAAAAACAGCAGAGTGAAGGAGAAATATCTTCTCATAATAGTCAGGCGATTAAAGTTTCGAAAAGTTGATATTTCATCCTACCCTCTGCAAATTTGCAAAAGAAAACTGAATATTAAATTGTGATTCATAAATTAATTGTTCCAAGTTTTTTCTTCTTGATTAACTACGGTTAAAGTATTAAGGCGAAGTTCTGTACTCGTTACAATAAAAACACAAATTAATATCAAAGTCTTTTTCATAGCTTAAATTTTAGTTCTGCAAATCAGCTGAATTTATAGTGGCTAAAGAATCGAAATCTTCAGAAAGCCCAAATACACCTATACTTCGGTATTTTTATCAGACCAAAGGGTTGGTAGATAAATACAGAGTGTTCGTAGGTAAATACCCTATTTGAACAGGCAAGTGTTTACTGAGAAAAAGGCTTTTAGTACATTTGATCAGAATGAATAAAATCATTAAAATCATACTGCACTGTTTTTATTGGTTAAGCTATCTCAGCTTCAGTTTTATTCTGTACACATTGCCTTACTATAAAAAAGAAAACGTTGTTCAATTCGTAGTTTATTATGCTTGCCAAGTGGCCGTTTACCTTATTGCGTTTTATATTAACTACAGCATATTAATTCCTAAATTCTTATTTCAAAAAAAATATTTTCACTACTTAATTTCATTAGCTCTGCTTTTAATACTTTTTCATCTGGGATTAATTCAATCTTGGGGAGGCTATTACAGCGGACAAATTTTACCCAGAAACGACCAAATAGAATCATTGATTGGAGCCACTACACAAATGCTTTTTGTGAGTGCCGCTTTTAAATTTATTGATTATTGGATGGAGAGTGAAAAGAAAAAAAGAGAACTTGAAATCGAAGTAAAACAAGCAGAGTTACTTTTCTTGAAATCACAAATAAGTCCGCATTTCTTATTCAATACCTTAAATAACATTTACGGACTGGCTTTAACAGAATCGAAAAACACTGGTTCAGCAATTGCTCAGTTGAGAAACTTAATGAATTATATAGATAATTTTAGCACTACTAGTCGTACTTCTATAAAGAATGAAATTCTTCAAATGCAAAACTTCATTCAACTCAATCTTTTAAGATATAGCGTTAAAGTAAATTTTAATTCAAATTGTACTCCGGAAATGGAAAGCTATTTAATTGAATCGATGCTTTTTTTACCCTTTATAGAGAATGCATTTAAACACGGAAATATCAATAACAATGCTGTTATCGACATTAACTTTTCAGCAAAAAACAATCACATTTATTTCTCAGTTACCAACGAAATAAACCCTAACAAAAGAATTGATGATGTTGGAGGAATTGGAATCGCTAATATTAAACGACGCCTGGAATTAGTGTACGACAAGCAGTTTAAAATTGATATTGAAAAATCGGAATCAAGATACAGCACCCATTTACAAATAGATTTACTTGAAAAATAAATTATTCATATTGATTCACCTCTCATTTTGGGTTTTAAACATCCTTAACCTTGCTTTTCTATCCAAGCTATCGTTAAATGTTTCACTCCTTTTACATTCCCTTTTCATTCCTCTGTTCTACTTAAATTATTTCATTTTCATACCATACTTTTTTAAAAAGAAAAAAATACATTTCTACACTTTATGGGTAGTCACATACTTCATCACCTATTGCTTTTCTTACGCTCCTTTTAGAATATTTTTATGGGGCGATCCCAGCAAAACTTTTGCGGAACAAATGCCCTTCAGCATTTGGATATCTTTTACCGTTGCCATTTATTTCGGAGCCATTTGCCTGTTTAGCAGATTGGTATATGATTCTTATCAAAACACCCAAAAAACAGAACATTTAGAAAGAGAAAAACAAAAGCAACAAATTGAATCGCTCCGTTCATATATCAACATCCCTTTTATGCTTTCGTCATTATCTTTAGCCGAAGAACAAACAAAAGAGTCGTTTGAAAAAACACAAAGCACCATCCTTCAGCTATCCAATATTTTGAAACACAATTTATATTACAACAACATCAAAAACACGAATGAAAATATAGAATTCATAAAAGATTTGGCTTGTTTAATTGCCAATCTAAATCACTTGAAGTTTGATTTAACCATTAGCGATAATCATATTTCAATGTTGTTCTTATCAAAAAACGACACCCATAAATTTCTTTGTTCACTAAAGGAAAATTTTAGAAAACCCTTAACCTATTCTATTAACGAAACAGGCTGTAAAGTCAACCTAAATATTCCTAAATTTAACCATCATGATTAACTGCATTGCCATCGACGACGAACCTCTAGCTTTAGAAGTGATTGAAAGTCACTTAAGTAAAATACCTTTTGTGAATTTGGTGGCCAAGGTGCGTAATCCACTTCAAGCCATTGAAATCATTAACAATAACGATATCCATTTCATTCTTTTAGATATACAAATGCCCGAGTTAACAGGCATTGAGTTTTTAAAAATTCTACAAAAAAAACCTATGGTGATTTTCACCACCGCTTATCCCAACTATGCTGTAGAAAGTTACGATTTAGATGCTATTGATTATTTGGTTAAACCCATCCCTTTCGATCGAATGCTGAAAGCTATTTTGAAAGTGAAAGCAAAAACAAGCTCTGCTACACTTGTTGTTTCTACTACCAACCCTGTTGCTCCCGATTTCATTTTTGTTAAAACGGAATATAAAACCATTAAAATTTTCTTAAACGATATTTTACATATTGAAAGCCTAAAAGATTATGTTGTTTTTCATCTTGAAAATGAAAAAATCTCCTCTTTATTAAGTTTATCTTATGTAGAAGAACAACTTCCTAAAGAACAATTTATGCGCATTCACCGATCCTTTATTGTAGCCATCAACAAAATAAAGGAGATAGAAAGAAACACTATACTGGTGGGGAATTCAAGAATAAGTATTGGCGAAAACTACCGCAATGAATTCAAAAAAATTATTGAGAACAATAAAATGTAACACCCTTCTATTTTTACCACTAATACAACTTTAACCACAGAGGGCACAGAGACTCAGAGTTCAAGAAATAATTTCTCTTATTCATTCGATCACAGAGACACTGCGTTTTAATTAAGTTCACAGAGAGTAGTAACCAAAAATGTAATGGGTATATTTTAGTTCTGCCCACTGTGAACTCTGTAAAGCAAAGCGACTTTGTGTTCTAAATCGATCTCTGTGAAACTCTAAGCCTCTGTGGTTAAAAAATTGTGTTTGATTTCATTCAATCCTTAAAATTCTTACATTAGATTTAAACATTGAATTATCACCCTATGCAATTTCCTATTCCACAAAACGAAGCTACTCTTTCCTTTGCTCCGGGAACCAAAGAAAGAGAATTATTACAAAA
Source organism: Flavobacteriales bacterium (assembly GCA_023251075.1). GTDB lineage: Bacteria > Bacteroidota > Bacteroidia > Flavobacteriales_C > JAHEZL01. The sequence continues at coordinate 14,599 of JAHEZM010000007.1, forward strand.
AGAATTAGCGACTTTAAGAAGTCAGAAAATTGATATTCCTCTTTACATAGGCAACAAAGAAATTTTTACAGAAAATAAAATCACTGTTCAACCCCCACATGATATTCATCATTCCCTGGGTACTTTTAGCATGGGAACCAAAGAACATGTGCAACAAGCTATTGATGCTGCACTGGCTGCCAAAACTGCTTGGAGCTCAACACCATGGCAAGAAAGAGCAAAAATATTTTTAAAAGCAGCCGATTTAATTGCAGGAAAATACCGTTACAAAATATTGGCAAGTACCATGTTGGGACAAAGCAAAAATGCCTATCAGGCAGAGATTGATGCCGCTTGTGAATTGGCCGATTTTCTTCGATTCAACGTTTATTTCATGGAGAAAATTTATGCCGATCAACCCAGCTCCACTAATGAAGTAAGTAATAAAGTTGAATACCGTGCATTGGAAGGATTTGTGTTTGCCATTACTCCATTCAACTTCACTGCCATTGCCGGCAATCTTTTTGCTGCTCCTGCTTTAATGGGAAATACAGTAGTTTGGAAACCCAATGAAGCACAAGCTTATTCGGCTTACTTCACCATGGAGATTTTTAAAGAAGCAGGCTTACCTGCCGGTGTGGTAAATATGATTATTGCCGACGGACCGGAAACCGGAGATGTTGTTTTCAATCACAAAGATTTTGCTGGCTTGCATTTCACAGGCTCTACCAAAGTATTTAAATCGCTATGGAAAACCATTGGTGGCAATATCGATAAATACAAAAGCTATCCAAGAATCGTGGGAGAAACCGGCGGAAAAGATTTTGTATTGGTGCATCCTTCAGCCGATGTAAAAGTAGTTTCCACTGCTTTATCTCGCGGTGCCTTTGAATATCAAGGACAAAAATGCTCAGCTGCTTCACGCGCCTACATCCCGAAATCATTATGGCCTCAGGTAAAAGAACAATTATTGAAAGATGTAAATTCTTTTAAAATTGGCGGAACAGAAAACTTCGAAAATTTTGTAAATGCTGTTATCGATAAAAAAGCTTTCGATAGAATTGTATCTTACATTGAATACATCAAAACATCGAAAGAAGTAGAAATATTGGCCGGAGGAAATTACGATTCAAGCAAAGGATATTTTATCGATCCAATGATTGTGTTAACTACTAATCCTCAGTACAGAACCATGTGTGAAGAAATTTTCGGACCGGTTTTAACGATTTACGTTTATGCCGACAAAGATTTTGATGCAACATTAAAACTCATAGATAGCACCAGTGAATATGCATTAACAGGTGCAGTTATTTCTCAGGATAAAACAGCATTAGCTCATGCTTTAAAAGTTTTAGAACATGCCGCTGGAAATATATACATCAATGATAAACCTACAGGAGCCGTAGTAAACCAACAACCATTTGGTGGAGGAAGAGCATCGGGAACCAATGATAAAGCAGGTTCTTACATCAATCTATTGCGTTGGGTGAGCCCGCGTACCATTAAAGAAAATTTAAATCCACCTACGGATTATAGATATCCGTTTATGGATAAATAATTACCTGATTGCTAAAAATGTTTTCCCGATATTCTCTATCATTTTACCGGCCGTTAAAGCTTCTTCAGAAATTTCTGTAGCACTAATATCGCCTGATAAACCGTGAAGAAAAACGCCCAAGCAAGCTGCATTCACTGGAGTATATCCTTGCGCTAAAAGAGAAGTAATTAATCCGGTAAGTACATCGCCTGAACCCGCAGTTGCCATTCCTGGATTTCCGGTGGTATTGAAAAAACATTTTCCTTCAGGAGTACAAACAATAGAATTGGCTCCTTTCAAAACAGTAACTACAGAATATGTTTTACAAAATTCTTTGAGCTTTTGAAAAGCTTCATAACTGTTGTTAAAATCGCCTACCAATCTTTTGAACTCTCCGGGATGTGGAGTTAGTACAGAATTTTTTGGAAGTAATTTCAATAATTTTTTATTGGCTGAAATAATGTTGAGCGCATCGGCATCCAGCACTATGGGAGAACTCACCAATTTCAATATTTGAGAAAGTAGTTTTTCTGCTTTTTTGAAAGTCCCTAAACCTGGCCCTACCCCCACCGCATCAAATTGTTCTAAAGAGGTGATGTATTCTATTTCATAACCTTCACCACCCGGAAATGCCATTACTTCGGGCACTGCGGTTTGAATAATATTTAATCCTTTTCCGGGAACTAAAGCAGTTACCAATCCGGCACCGCCATGAATACAACTTTTAGAAGCCAATACTGCTGCTCCCATTTTTCCTTCCGATCCGGCAATGATTAAAGCGTGTCCGTAAGTTCCTTTGTGCCCGAATTTCTCTCTCTTTTTATGCAGCAATTTTGCGTCGCTCAATTCTATCGTTTCATGATCTTTGAATGAACCAATAAATTTCTGATTCAAACCAATGCTTACTATTTTTATTTCGCCGATGAAGGGAGCACTTTCTTTGAAAAAGAAACACAATTTCAGGCGTTCAAAAGTAAGTGTGATATCCGCTTCAATCACTTCCAGAGAAGAAATATTTTCACACAATAAACCAGAAGGAAGATCAACAGAAACCACTGTATTGTCTCCCGCATTAACCTTTTGAATCACCTGTAACCACTCACCTTCCAGCGGTCGACTTAAACCAATCCCAAAAAGAGCATCAATAATAATTGCTCCTGGATATAAGAAAAAATCATTGCAGTTTTTATACTCATGAAAAGAAATAGAACTCTCTTTTAATCTTTTGAAATTGATAGTGAAATCTTCAGAAGTTTTTTGAGAGAAACGAAATATTTCTACTTCAACATTGTATCCATCGGCTTTCAATAATCGGGCTAAGGCCAAACCGTCGCCACCGTTATTTCCTGTACCGCAAAGAATTTGAAAAACAGAATCTTTAGAGAATCGAGTGATCAATTCAGCTTTTAAAGCAAGAGCTGCATTTTCCATCAAATCGACTGATGCAACACCTTTGTAATCGAGGTATTGAAGATCGGCTAAATGCATTTGTGTGGGAGAAAGGATTTCCATGATTTTGTTTTTTTATTGGTACATCGTAGGGGCAGCCCTTGCGGCTGCCCAACATGATTTATGGATTTTGGGCAGCCGCAAGGGCAGCCCCTACGATGCACTTAATGTTTTGTGTATTTCTAATATTTGTGGAATCAACATTTTAATGCCATCATTCACAATTACAAAATCGGCATATTTTAATTTTTCTTCCGATGGCATTTGATGCTTGATTCTCGCTCGTATTTGCTCTTCCGTGGCCTTATCTCTTTGCTTCACTCTTTCAATTGCTACAGCTTCAGGAACAGTCACCACAATTATTTTATCGCAATTTTTATGACTACCACTTTCTATTAAAATAGCAGCCTCTTTCATCACATAAGAGCAATTTTGAGCATTGAACCATTTGTTGTAATCATCAGCTACCAAGGGATGTAAAATTGAATTCAATTTATGGAGTTCATGAGGATTATTAAAAACAATATCGGCCAACGCTTTAGTGCTGAGTTTTCCCTCAGAATCAAAAATTAATTCACCCCAATTTTCCTTTAATTTTTCTTGTACAGCGCTATCATTCTGCAAAATATATTTCGAACGGTTATCGGCATAATACAGGGGAACTCGAAGTAATTCAAAAATTTTTGCCACCGTAGATTTTCCGCTACCAATGCCGCCCGTGAGTCCTATTTGTAATGGTTTACTCATTTACGTAAAATGTATTCCACCTTAGCGGGTGATATTTTGGGCAGTTCAATTTCTTCAGGAAAACGTTTCAATTCAATTTCAATTTTGTCCTGACTAAACACCAAATCTCTGTAATCGGCCACCACAGAAAAATCGGTATTGGAAAGATTTTTAAACACCGTATCGGTAGCTAAAAAAGTTAATTCAACACTACCTGGTAATAATTTTAATTCTTCACCAACCGGTACATTGGTTGCTCTTATTACTAAATCTAACTTACGAGGTTTAAGTGCTTCCACCCAATATTTTACTTTTACCATTTCTCCTTCTTCTACTGACGTTCCGAGAGGTAATTTCAATTTAACCCTGTCTTCAACCAATCCTTCTTTGTTCATTAATTCCAAAGAATCAACATACACTACTTTATAGTTTTTCAATAAAATTTTTCCTCCTACCACATGCACCGAGTCGGGAAATATTTTAGGCTCCCCTATCACCTTCAATTTTGGAAAGCGAGAACTTTTTCCGGAATACTGCACTTTCAAAACTTTACTCACTTTTTCATCCATTTCAATAGGAATAGTATCGGGGAAAATATTGAGTACTGTTATGCGGCTCTCACCATTTTCGTTCAGCTCATTTAAGTGCTGAGAACTTATCCATTTAGAAACAAAAAAATCGCCTTGCTTGGTGAATTTCAGAGAACTTGCATCTACCTCAATTTGATCGTTTGAAAAACCTGTTTTAATACCTAACAATTTAAAACCTTCTGCTTTCACCAAAACATTTACCTGAGAGGGCAAAGGGTTAATTAGCACTTTATTATTAGGCAAATTAATATACTTTACTTTTAAGGTAATTTGCTCTTGAAAATCTTCTGATAAAGACAAAAGAACCCAGAAAACACCCGACAATAATAAGCATGCCAAAAAGATGACAGCGCTTTTACGATCGGTAAAAACCTTTAATTTAAAACCAGTATTTTTTCTTTCGTGAGTTTCCATAAAAAAAAGAAGCAGTGGTTAAAAATACCACTGCCTCGCCACAAGTACAAAAAATACTATTATTATTTTGGTTGGTTTGCCATTTGTGAGTTGGCATCCATGGATACTGCTGATTTTTCAAATCTTATTTTAGCACCACTTTCTATGGTAACCACTACCGTACTGTCATCAACAGAAACTACGTTTCCGTGAACACCACCAATGGTAATAATTTTATCGCCTTCTTTCAATCCTTCACGGAATTTACGCGCTTCTTTTTGTTTCTTTTGTTGCGGACGAATCATGAAGAAATAAAACACGGCAATCATTGCGATGATCATTACCCAATTACCAATTCCGAACCCTGGTGCTGCCGCTGCTTCTAATAAATGCATTTTCATTTGTTTTTGTTTATGATGATTGATATAAAATACTACTCTGCAATTTGTCCGTAAATTCTCAACACTTTCGCTCCTGATTTAGCATCAGAATCAACTGTAATACGAACATCTTTTTTTGTTTTTGCGCTAGGCGCTACAATTCTTGCGGTGATAACACTGGTTTCACCCGGAGCAATGGGGCCATCAGGTTTATTAGGAATGGTACATCCGCAACTTGCACTTACATTAGCAATATGCAAAGGTTGATCTCCTGTGTTTTTAAATTTAAATTGATGAACAATAGTATCCTTTCCTTTAGCGGTTCCGAAATCAAAACTTTCTTCTTCGAAAACGATTTCCGGTCCACCAGTGGTTGTTTTAGTGTCGGATAAATTTACTTTTTCTTCTGATGCTCCTTCCGCTGATGCTCCCTCTCCTGAACAAGCAAAGAGTGTTAACGAAGCACAAAATAAAATTCCAATGTATTTCATATGTATATAATTTTTACAAAAATATAAAACCTTTTATTCCTTCAAACCTCTTCCGGTTTTCTTTATTTTACCTTCTGATTTTAAAGAGGGAATTAATTTATCTAAAATACCGTTGATAAACAATTTACTTTTTGGGGTACTGTAGCTTTTAGAAAGCTCTATGTATTCGTTTAAAGTTACTTTAACCGGTACTGTTGGAAATTCCTCTAATTCACACACGGCCATTTTCATTAAAAGAAAATCCATAAAAGCAATACGATCTTCTTCCCAGTTTTTGGCTTGTTTCAAAATAACTGCATGATATTCATCATTATTCACGATGGTTTTTCTGAATAGATTTTTAACAAAATCTAAATCATCATCTTCATCTTTAAATAAAGAAGGCAATGGTTTTTCTGCCGAATCGGAAGCCTGAATTTCTTTTAAATAATTTAACACATAACCATTGATGAAATACCAATCATCCGACCAGTGGATATTTAGTTCTTCAAAACGATGTAAAATCAATTCCTCATCGGCGATATAACTCTTATAAATACGAATCACCAACTCGCGATCTTCTTCATAAGAACCTTCACCAGAAGTCATGTATTCTGTGTAAGATTCTGAAGTTTTTATTTTAGAATAGAGCTTCTTCATGAGCTCCTCGTATTCAGTCCAGTTTACTTTAAAAGTGTGCAAGGATTTTTTTAAACCTTCGTTGTTTTCCAACTGCTGAAGAACACGGTTGTTAACAAACTTAAGATTGGGGTTTAGATCCTCTTTGGTTGGGAGACGTTTCGATTTGGCTTCTTCCAGAGTTTTTTCAGCACAATTTCTGATTTCCATTAACGCAGAAAGGAAATACACAAACAGTTCTTCGGTTTTGTAAATGCTCTTTAACAATTCCTTTTCGTGCAACGGAATATTATCTGCTTCGGCCTGATTGTAGGCATATAGCGCTTGCATTACTTTTATCCTGAGGTGTCTTCTGCTTAACATATTGGAAAGACCGTATTTAATTATGAAGTGCAAACGTACGGCATTTTTTGCGAATGACAATAATGATTGAACATTTTGTACATTTGGCCAGCAATGAAATCTCTACGCTACTTAAATAAATTCATTTTCAAGTACAAGTTCAAAATGTTCTGGGGAGTTGTATTTATTGCGCTTTCCAACTGGCTAAGTATTTTTCCTGCTCAAATTTTCAGAAATGTACTGGATGCCATTTTAGAGTCGGTGGATTTAATCAATTTATTTAAAGGAAGCTCTTCGGAAGATATTGTAAAAAATTTATTTATTTCATCGGCTATTTGGTTTGCCGTAGGTTTATTTGCCTTTGCTATTGCCAGGGGTATTTTTGTTTTTTTTATGCGACAAACCATCATCATGGTATCGCGCTATATAGAGTATGATTTAAAAAATGAGATATATGCCCAATACCAACGCTTAGATATTTCCTTTTATAAGAACAACAACACGGGCGACATTATGAATCGTATTAGTGAAGATGTAAGTAATGTGCGTATGTATCTTGGTCCGGCCATCATGTATTTCATAAACATCGTTATCCTTTTTATTTTGGTGGTGATTACCATGTTAAATATTAACGTTGAATTGTCGATGTATGTTCTGCTGCCTTTACCCGTTCTTACCATCTTGGTTTATCTAGTAAGTAGAAAAATGACCAAACTAAGTGGCGAAGTTCAAGATCAGCTCTCCACTATTTACAATACTACACAAGAATCATTCGCAGGAATAAGGGTGATAAAAGCGTACACAAAAGAAAAATCAACGGTAAAACATTTTAATGAGGAAGCCGAGCTGTATAAAGAAAAAGCGTTGAAATTGGCTATGGCCGATTCAATGTTCAACCCACTCATATTTCTGCTTCCCGTATTCAGTACCATACTAACAGTATTCGTGGGCGGAATGGAAGTCATTAAAGGAAACATCACTTATGGCAATATTGCCGAATTTGTAATTTACATCAACTTACTCACTTGGCCGGTTGCCTCTTTAGGGTGGATTACCTCCTTAACACAAAAAGCAATCGCTTCTCAAAAAAGAATCAATCAGTTTTTAAATGAAGTGCCTAAAATTCAAAACAACAGCAGCGAGCCCTTCCACATGGAAGGAAGCATTGAATTTAGAAATGTATCGTTTACTTATCCCGAATCGGGAATAAAGGCATTACAAAATGTTTCGTTTATTGTACCCAATAAAACATCATTGGCGATAATGGGGAAAACCGGTGCCGGTAAATCTACTATAGCCCAACTCCTCACCAGAATGTATGATCCTGATTCTGGAGAGATTCTTATTGATGGTAAAAACATTAAGAATATTAACTTACATGATCTCAGAAAACAAACCGGAATAGTTCCTCAGGAGGTTTTCTTATTTAGCGATACTATTGAAGGAAACATTGCTTTTGGATCATTTTCCGGTGGAGAATTAAGTTCTGCGGAAAAAGAGTTGGTTAAAAAAGCGGCAGAGGAAGCCGACATTCATAACAACATTATGAGTTTTCCTAATCAATATGAAACCATTGTAGGGGAAAGAGGAATTACATTGAGTGGCGGACAAAAGCAGCGGGTTTCTATTGCCAGAGGATTATTGAAAGATCCAAAGATTTTAATATTCGATGACTGCCTGAGTGCTGTTGATACAGAAACAGAAGAGAAAATATTGAACAATTTAAAAAATGCTACTGCAGGTAAATCAACCGTGATTATCAGCCATAGGGTTTCATCGGTAAAAAACTGCAAACAAATTATTGTTTTAGATCATGGAGTTATTGTTGAACGTGGAAACCACGAAGAACTAATGAAACATAAAGGATTCTATTTTGAACTGTACGAACAACAGCTCAGCGAAGACGAGAAATAAATTCAATTCTACTTCCCTTTAAAAGCAAATACAACGAAGCTATAATAAGGGATTATACCGATTATAATTCAAATAAATAATTTGGTTTTCTCAAAAAATTACCTTTATATTTAGATTCTCAGCAATGAGTAAAGAAGTTTAATTTAAAACTGTGAAAATGGAAAACAAATCATTTGAAAGAGGGGAAGACAGAGATGAGATCTTCTCAAAACCAGTAAGAGCAGGAAAAAGAACGTACTTTTTCGATGTTAAAGCAACAAAAGGTGACGATTACTACCTAACTGTTACTGAAAGTAAGAAGAGATTTAGTGATGATGGTAAATTCTTCTTCGAAAAACACAAACTTTTCTTGTACAAAGAAGATTTTGAAAAATTTGCAAATGGCTTAAAAGAAGCAATTGACTTTATTCAAAAAGAAAAAGGAGTTTATGTTCCGCCAGTGGCTGAAACAACTCAAGAGCTGGAAGAAGTAGGTACTACTGCTGAATTTGCAGAAGTTAGCTTCGACGACTTAGGTTCTAAATAAGATATACCTAGATTAAAAATAAAAAGGACTGCTTGAAAAGGCAGTCTTTTTTGTTGTGTTATATTCCCCTCATCGATTGATACCCCAAATAAAATTTAATTGATCTTAAATTCTATTTCTTTTAGTGATTTTATTTCCTTCAAAAACTCATTACTAATGCTTACCTTCTTGCTACGCGATGGCATATCCACTTTTATTCTTTCTATGGGATCCATCACATTTAATTGTAAGCGACAAGAACCCGGGTGTTTATCGATCACCAAGTTCAATTGATTGACTAAATCCTGAGTAAGTGAATGTAAATTAACTTTAAGAGTTACCGATTTGGTAAACTTTTCTCGAATTTCAGAAAGCAATTCAATATGATTTACTTTTAATTCCTGCTCATCATCTTTGGCGAATTTTCGAGTTTGTACTTTTCCTTTGATGTACAAATACGAACCCATTACCAAATACCTTCTGAATTTTAAATAATCTTCAGCGAACAAGAAAAATTTATACGACGAAGTGAAATCCTCAATGGTTAAAACACCAAATAAATTACCATTTTTACTGGTTCTTTCCACAGCTTCTGTTACCACCCCGGCAAAAGACAAATCTCTGCCTCTAAACTTCGTAATATCTTCATTTAAACTTTGAAAAGTGCCATTTACAAAATGATCAATCTCTAATTTAAAATCGTTGAGTGGATGGCCAGAAATAAAAATTCCCACCACTTCTTTTTCTTTATTCAGAGCCTGAATATTACTCCATTGCTCACATTTAGGCATGGGTGGTGCGGGAACTTCTTCGTTATTCCCCATATCGAAAAGTGAAACCTGAGTAGTATCTGCTTCACCTTGTGATTGAACCCCGTACTTGATGGCCTTCTCTAAAAAAGTAGAATCTTTTTCGTTCGTTTTAAAAAAATACTGAGCACGATGTGTTCCTGTAAAGCTGTCGAAAGCGCCTGCCAACACAAGATTTTCCATACATTTTTTATTGGCAGCACGTAAATTAATTCGCTTGGTTAAATCGAAAACACTTTTGTACGAACCATTGTTTTTTCTTTCTTCCACAATCGATTCTACAGCGCCCTCTCCTACCCCTTTGATTGCTCCTAAACCAAAACGAATTTGTCCTTTTGAATTTACAGTAAACTTATGTAATGACTCATTTACATCAGGACCTAAAACTGAAATTCCGCCACGTACACATTCTTCCATGAAGAAGGAAACATCGGTGATATTGCCCATATTATTACTCAGCACGGAAGCCATATATTCTGCTGGATAGTGTGCTTTTAAATACGCAGTTTGATAACCAATTAAAGCATAACAGGTAGAGTGTGATTTATTGAAAGCATAGGAGGCAAAAGCTTCCCAGTCTTTCCATATCTTATTGAGTTTTTCTTCGTTGTGTCCTTTTTCTTTTCCTTTCTCGATAAATTTCGGACGCATTTTATCCAACACATCTTTTTGTTTTTTACCCATCGCCTTACGCAATACATCGGCCTCACCTTTACTGAATCCAGCCAACTTTTGCGATAACAACATCACCTGCTCTTGATATACGGTAATGCCATAAGTTTCTTCCAAATACTCCTGCATCCCATCTAAATCATAAGTAATTTCTTCTACACCGTGTTTACGTTTAATGAAAGAAGGAATGTATTCTAATGGGCCCGGACGGTACAAAGCATTCATGGCAATCAAATCGGCAAACACTGTAGGTTTTAAATCCTTCATATGTTTTTGCATACCCGGACTCTCATATTGGAATATACCCACCGTTTCGCCGCGTTGAAAAAGCTCATAGGTTTTTACATCATCAAGCGGAATTAAATCAATATCTATTTCAATATTGTGTTTGTCTTTAATGATAGCAATGGCATCTTTAATTAAGGTCAGTGTTTTTAAACCCAAGAAGTCCATTTTCAATAATCCTGCACTTTCCACCACCGAGTTATCGAACTGTGTACACCACATTTCAGAATCTTTGGCGGTGGCTACAGGAAGCAATTCACGAATATCACTTGGCGTAATAATTACGCCGCAGGCATGAATACCGGTATTACGCACAGAACCTTCCAGGATTTTTGCTTGTCGCAAAGTTTGCCCCTCCAAATCATCGCTCTTGTATATATCCTGAAGGCGCTTAGCCATCTCAAACTCATCAGCACTCAACACCTCTTTCAACTGTTTTTCATCCATGCCAAAAAGCTTGTTGAGCTTAAGGTTTGGAACGAGCTTGGAAATTCTATCGGTATCGGGCAATGGCAATTCCAGCACACGACCGGTATCGCGAATACTCGATTTCGCGGCCATAGTACCGTAAGTAATAATTTGGGCAACTTGCGACGAACCGTATTTGTTAATTACATAATCAATCACACGTTGGCGACCTTCATCATCGAAGTCGATATCGATATCGGGCATCGACACCCTTTCCGGATTTAAGAAACGCTCAAAAAGGAGGTCGTACTTGATTGGATCTACGTTGGTAATTCCAGTACAATAAGCCACCGCAGAGCCAGCAGCAGAACCCCTTCCCGGACCAACCGCAACACCCATTTCACGAGCCTTAGCTATGAAATCCTGTACAATTAAAAAATAGCCAGGGTAACCTGATTTTGCAATAATATCCAACTCGAAATCCAATCTGTCGCGAATTTCCTCTGCCATTTCAGGGTATCGTTTTTCGGCACCTTTATAAGTTAAAAATCTCAAGAAAGAATTCTCTCCACGTTTACCTCCATCGGCAATATCTTCTTCATTTTTATATTCATTAGGAATATCAAATTTAGGTAAGAGAACATTTGCATTGAGCGAATAATCTTCAATCTTTTCAATAATTTCATTGGTGGTAATGATCGCTTCCGGTAAATCTTTAAAAAGATCTTTCATTTCCTCTGCCGACTTAAAATAATACTCGTCGTTAGGGAAACCAAAACGATAACCACGACCTCTACCAATAGGTGTTGATTTTTTCTCACCTTCTTTCACACACAACAAAATATCGTGTGCATTGGCATCTTCTTTATTAAGATAAAATGTATCGTTGGCCGCAAAATATTTTACGTTGTGAAGCTTACAAAACTTAAGTAAAGTTTCGTTCACGCGATTTTCTTCTTCTAAACCATGACGCAATAATTCTACATAGAAATCATCACCAAATTGTTCTTTCCACCACAAGAAAGCCTCTTCGGCCTGGCGCTCACCCACGTTAAGAATAAGGTCGCCCACTTCACCACGCAATCCGCCTGAAAAGGCAATTACATCATCTTTAAACTGAAGCAATATATTTTTATCGATACGTGGTACATAGTAGAATCCGTCGATATATGCAGCTGATGATAACTTGGCTAGATTATGATAGCCTTTTTTGTTTTTGGCAATCAATGGAATTTGATAGCCATTGTCTTTATTGGTTTTGCTCTTATGATCTTTACACACAAAAAACTCACAACCTAAAACACCCTTAAGTGGAGTTTTCATGAAAGGTTCACCTGCTTCTTCAGCCTTCTTTTTTTCGTCGGAAATGCCTTTGTTGTATTTATTTATGGCGCTCACAAAATCGAAAGCCGCCATCATATTTCCTAAATCAGTCAACGCTACAGCTGGCATATTCATTTTCGCTGCTTTCTTCACCAAATCTTCTACCTCAGTGGTAGATTGAAGAATAGAATATTGAGAGTGATTGTGTAAATGTGCAAAAGGAACACCAATTAAAATCGACTCGTCGATTTTAGTTTCGGGAGTGAGGCTTGAGGTTTGATTTCTGGCTTTTAACTTTTGGCTTTCTTCTTTGAGATTGAGATGCGTGAGGCCTAGTGTTGCAATCTCCGAGGTATTTATTTCACGGAATTTTTCGATGTAATCGCTATGTGCTTTTAAAGAATCAATAGAAAAATGCCCCAAACGAAGCAACTCTAAAAAGCAGCGAGTGGTAGCTTCCACATCGGCAGTAGCGTTGTGCGCCTCATCAAATTTTTGTTTAAAGAGATATTCGTGCAATTCGGTAAGAGTGGGCAATTTGAATTTACCTCCACGTCCGCCGGGCAAGCGACAAAGCTCAGCTGTATATTCTGTACAAGTATCTAATACAGGAAGGAGAGCGAGATTTGAGTTTACAGATTGACGGTGAAATTCACAGCCCATGATGTTGAGATCGAAACCAATATTTTGCCCTACAACGAATTTCGCCTGTGCCAAAACACGATTAAAATCTTCCAGCACAAAATTCAAATCCACACCTTGCTCCTCTGCCAACTCAGTAGAAATTCCATGAATACGCTCTGCATCGAAAGGAATATTAAAACCATTAGGTTTAACCAGATAATCTTTGTGCTCAATCAAGCGCCCCATCTCATCATGCAACTGCCAGGCAATTTGAATACAACGCGGCCAGTTATCGGTATCGGTAATGGGCGCGTTCCAGTTGCGTGGTAAGCCGGTGGTTTCTGTATCGAATATTAAGTACATCTACTTCCTTTTCCTCTTAATTTGATTCTAAAAATAAGGAAGAAAGAAGGAAGAGAAAAGAGATGTTGAAAAGTAGTGGGAAGTGAGTTTAATATTAGCTATTCTGTGATTTGAATCCAGTAAATAAAACATGCCATACAGTTCATTCACTATTGTACAGAGAAAATAGAGGAACCCTTCGATGTCTAACTTCTTGTGCCATTAAGTAACCAACAACAATATACTCCAAAGCCGTTAACACTAAGTTCTCTTGATAAGATGGTGTTATATAGGTATAGTATGAAAGTAGAGCCAATCCCGACCATGCCATTTGAAACCTATATGAAGTGAATAATCCTAAAGCCACGAGTACGCTTAAATACCAGGGATGAACAATGGTTGCAAACAAGTAGTAAATCCCTAAAATAAAAAGCATTGAAGTGAAAAAATGATAATTACTTTTAACATCGCGGTAAAATGAAATCGCAATTATTGAAATAAAAGCGCAAACAAATAGCAGAGGGCCAATAAAATAAATCATATTGTATCCCGAAAATTCAATTCCAATCCATCTTAAAACGTAATATACACTTGCATTAAATTCAAACTTTCTGAAATACAAATCTATGCTCGAAAAAAAATTAAAAAAAAGACTTTTCTCTATAAATGGTATAAACAACACAAGAAAAACTCCCCCTGCTATCAATCCATATACAATCGATTTGAGAAAACCAATTTTTCTAATTAATAGTGGGAGAAATATCAAAGGAATTAATTTCGTTGCTACTGATAATCCAAAAAAAACAGCCGACACATTCAGTTTATTTTTTACTAAGAACCAAATTGCCCCTAAAAGAAAAAATATCAATACTGCTTCGAAATGAAGATTTCCTGTTAGCTCTATGATGACCATTGGATTCAAAGCATACAGCAGCACCTTTTTTAAAGGAAGATTAAATTCCTTCAATAACTTTACAATAATGTAAAAAGAGCCGATTTCGGCAAGTATGATCACACTTCTCATTACTAGAATACTTCCTAAAATATTATCGGGAAATATTTTTGTCGATAAAGCAAAAATAAATTGCAGCACAGGAGGGTAAACGGTGAAATATTGTTTTGAATTTAACCCGTTATATAATTCTTGATTTAATCCGGCCTTTATTGCATCCGATGTAGCAATAAATTTTTCAGGAAAAACAACAAAAGGGTTAATGCCGTGAGATAACAGTCGGCCATCCCATATAAATCGGAAATAATCATCTGATAAATTAGGAATCATTAACAGTAATGATACACGCACCAAAATTGCAAACCACAGCATTTTTTTAACCATGCTATCGGTGTTTGCCTGCCGATATAGATAGTACATGGCGACGAACAAAGCAGCGAAGAGGGAAATCAATAAATAGAAATTATTTCGGGGTGTGAAGTATCCTAAAAACACATAAGCCATGGCTGACAGAAAAACTAGACTTAGTAAAGTAATTTTAGAGCGCATTTTTAAAGGTATTTAAAAATGGTTGTTATTATTTTATACCCTGCCATAAAAGTACCCTTTACAGTACCGCTAATTTTTGAATGGCCAATTCTTCGTCTGTAGCGAACGGGAATTTCGGAGGCTTTCATTTTATACTTTGCTGCTTTCAACTGCATCTCAACCGTCCAGCCATAAGTAGTGTCTTGCATTCTTAATTCCAGTAATTTATCGAATTTTATTGCTCTAAACGGACCCAAGTCGGTGTATTTCACACCATACAGTACCTTCAATAAAGAGGTAGCTAACCAATTACCAAAAATTTGCTGTGGAGTCATGGAGCCTTTTTCTTTATTGCCTAAAGCCCGCGAACCTATCACCATGTCAACATCATTCTCGAAGATAGGTTTTATTAATTCATTCATTTCTTCGGGATAATCAGAATAATCAGCGTCGATGAACACTATGATTGCTGTGTCTTTTCTGTTTTCTTTCACATACTCAATACCTTTTAAGCAAGCGTATCCGTAGCCTTGTCGCAATTCATCAAGCACCGTTGCGCCTTCATTCACAGCGTTTTTTCTTGTAGCATCATTTGAATTGTTATTCACTACAACTACTTCTGAAATCAGGTTTTTAGGAATATCCCTAATCACCTTAGCCACCGAGTTTTCTTCGTTGTAAGCAGGAATAATAACTACTACCTTTTTATCAATCATGCTATAAAGAAACGAAATAGAAGCGGGAAGTTTTGTCTTTCTGGCGACAAATTACAATGCGTTAGAATCAATTTAAAATAAGAAAGACGAACCCTTGGCTCGCCTTTCAATATTGACTAAATGATAGTGCTAAACATAAAACTTCAATACGGTAGTTTTTTCATTTCCATTAACGTGTATAAAATACAATCCGCTTTGAAGCTGTGCCAAAGCCAAATTGTTTTTTCCTTGATTAAGTGTTACACCCGACCACGACATTATCTTACTGCCTTGAATATCATACAAACTGATAGACACATTGTCTAAATTTTGTAAAGAAGTAAAAACAATTTCATTGTTGCTGCGGTTAAAAAAAGGTGAAAATATTTCTTTATTTTCTTCAACACCTAGTGTTGTGCAATCTGTTCCGCTCTGCGCTCCAAGCATAACATATCCATAGTGGTGGTTGTATTGGGTGCAATGCACAATTACATAATTGTATGATGTTAAAGTAACTCCTGGGGTAGTAACCACATAACTTTGTGCGCCAGATAAACTATTTAGTGCGTGAATATTTATGCTGCTGTTCGTTTTTCCAGAAGTATTAGAGAGATAAACATCTAAATCGGGGCCGGCATCGGTCAAAAAATCAGAAGAGAATTCGATCACTAATTCATTATTGCTATTGTATTTAAGAGTTATCGATCCTTTGATATCGATGTCGTTGGGTTTAACGAATGTACCCATTCGTTGGCAATCTGTTGCCATTATTGATGTTCCAATGAACAGTAATAAAAATAGTAAAGAAAGTTTTTTCATAGTTGAATGTTTGGTGGTTTTATATTAAAAATTGGGGATTACGAATTATTATTTGACTACGGTCATAAGTTAATTGCCCCTTGGTGCGCCACAAGTTCAGTAATGAACTTACCATTTGTCGGGTAGTATTGGCAATAGTAGCCATCTCCTGATGTTGTAAATTTTGTCTTAAAACATATTCACCATTGAGCATTTTTTTTCCTGCTTTTAGAATCAATTCTTTCAAAACACTTTGAACACGTTGTTCGGCTTTTAAGGAAAGGTTTCTTTCCATAATCTTTTCCATTCGTTGATTTCTTTCCATCACTTGTTGAAAGAAGGAAATAAAAAACTGGGGGTTTTCTCGTACAATATTTTGAAACTCATAAACCGATATTTCTTCTACTACAGCTTTATTACTAAGCACGTGGTATTGATTTTCATTCGTCGCAAGAGCTTGCAGAGCTTCTTCTCCGAAATAGTCTCCTGGGTAAAACAAATTCTTCACTATACTTTTGCCGTCATCACTAAAGGCGAAACACATCACTATGCCTTCCTTAATGCAGTAAATCTTTTTGAAACGTTGAGCAGACACCACATTTTCGCCCTTTTCCAGCGATCTTGCTTTCCACTGATCGTTGCCGGATTTTAACACTACCAAATGTTGATTGATATGGCTGGGATACTTAGCTAGATTCATCATTTTACTTTGCTTTTAGTAAAGCTAAACTTCAAGTATCACGAAAGTATCACGAAAGAATAAAGAGAGTATAAAATCAGTTTTTTTCTATTGGGAGTTCAAACGAGAAAGTACTACCCTTTCCTTTTTCAGAAACAAGATGAACAACCACTTTGTGTAAGTCTAGCACCCTTTTTACAATAGCCAAACCTAAACCTTGTCCGCTTGTATTTTCGTTCCCATCTACTTTTTTATATCGGTCGAAAACAAAGGCCAGTTGATCATCAGCAATACCAATTCCAGAGTCGCTTACTGAGAATCGAACTTTTTCAGCTTCAATCAATTCTACTTTCACAGCTACATTTCCTTGTTCGGGCGTGTACTTGATTGCGTTATCAATTAAATTTTGTAGTACTCTATCCATCATGGCTACATCTACCACAACATAAACGCAATCATTTGCCTTCACGCTAAAGTTTATTTTTTTTTGCTGTGCCAGCAAATCAAATTTTTGCTTTTGTGCATTCACCAATTCGCTGAAATTAATCACTTCTTTATGCAAAGAAATTTGATCAGATTCTAACCTCGTTAATTCAAACAAATCGGATACAAGCTTTTCTAATTTCTGTGTACTTGCCAATATTGCATGAATGTATTTTGCTTTTTCTTCTTCACTTAAATTCTGTTCCTTCATCAACAGCGTTTCAACATATCCTCTCACCACTGCGATAGGTGTACGCAAATCGTGTGATACATTCGCTACCAATTCCTTTCTTAATTTTTCTACCGATCTAATCTGTTCAATATTTTTAGAAATGGTATCGGCCATCTCGTTAATGGTAGAAGCCAATTTACTTAGTTCTCCTTTCGAGTTGAGTTGAATGCGGGTTGAGAAATCGCCTTCTGCAAAATGATTGACTTCTTCAGAAATTACTCTTAGATTTTTAGTGAGGTACCAAATCACTAACAAGCCAATCACCAATGAAAAAACAAGAGTGATAATAAAAGATTCTATGCCTACTTGCACAAAGAAGCTATTGTATATAAATTCAGAATAATCATTATAGCCCAATCCGGCCAAAATCACATAGACATAGCCGCGCAGTTGATTGTTTTGATAAACCGGTGCAGCAGAAAAAATCGCTTCTCGAGTTTTTGAGCAGTAACCCTTAGGATTATCACCAATGATAAATAGCTCGCCTTTAGCTGCAATAAATTCTTTGATATAGCTTGTATGTACAACCGGAGTTTTTATTTCATTGGGTTTGGCATCATACATTAACACTTTACCATTGGTATCCAATAAATACACTTCTGCCGACGGATTGACTTTCATGTGATGCGCCATTATTTTTTTCATGCCCTCTACATTCACTTCAGCATTGGTGAAAGGATGCACCTCTTCTAATACTTGTGCTGCAACATCTTTATACAATTTCTGGCGAGTTTCTAAATAGAATTTTTCTGATCCTTCAAGTGTGATAAAAGTATAGGCAAATGCTAAAAACAAAAGCACAACAAGAAAAACAGCAGAGATGGTCCAGTAAAATTTATTTGCATTTATTTTATTGTTCATTTTATTCTTCGTTGAATGAATAGCCAATACCCCACACCGTTTTAATGTAAATAGGTTGATTGATATCTGGTTCGATTTTCGAGCGCAGTCGGTTGATATGCGAATTTACAGTATGCTCATAGCCATTGAATTCGTATCCCCAAACCAATTTTAAAAGTTGTTCGCGCGAATAGCTTTTTCCGGGGTGCGATGCCAGTTCATACAACAAATCAAACTCCTTAAGAGTAAGTTCAATTTTTTTACCATCGATTTCCACTTTCCTTTTGTTTGCATCAATACTCAGGCTATTTCTGGTAATGATATTTGTGTCGTTTTCTATACCAATAGCACTTCTACGCATTAAAGCTTTGCAACGCGCCACCAACTCTCTCATGCTAAATGGCTTGGTTAAATAGTCGTCGGCACCCACTTCCAGTCCCATCACTTTATCAATTTCTTCCGATTTTGAAGTTAGCATAAGAATGGGGGTTTGAACGTTTTTCTTGCGCAATATTTTACAAATTTCCATGCCATTTATATTGGGTAGCATCACGTCTAAAACAATCAAAGAGCACGAATTTTCTAAAGCAGCTTTTAACCCTTGCTCGCCATCATTCACTACCATGGTAGTATAATTTTGGTCTTTGAGGTGTAAACTCAACAATTCCGAAATATCAAGATCGTCTTCTATGATTAATACTGAATTCATCTGCTTATCACTCAATGTTTTCTTGATTAATTAATTTTCCATCTGTGTCATAATACTTCCAGGTTCCCCACTTTTTGTTGTGAATATACTTGCCTTCTGATTCAAGATTTCCATTTTTATAAGTTTTATGATAGCCTTCCTTAACGCCTAAATGATATTCACCTTCATTGATCAATTGTGGCGATTCGTTATAGTTGTAGCACCAACCTTCAATTTTATCATTTTTAAATTCAGCATGTTGTTTCAAAGAACCATCGGAATAATAAAACCACCAATAGCCATCGCGTTTTCCATTAACATAGGTGCCCTGTGCTTTCCTAATACCATCGGCATAAAATTCTTCCCACCATTCTGATTTAAGATTATTTTTATACAAACCTTGTTCTCTAATTTGTTCAGCATCATAGAAATATTTCCAATAGCCATTTTTTTCTCCGTTGATGATCGGTCCGCCCGATTCATAAGAACTATCTAAAAAGTACGTAATACAAAACGTACTGTCTTGGCTAGTGTATTTCTTTGCCTCTTGTTCGAACGATGGCTGCACAACTTTATCAGCATCGCATGTACACGAGTACATAAAAATAATTAGAGCGATTAATTTGATTAAATTTTTCATGCTATACAAGTATACGCAATATGATAATATCAATTTGTCAGCATCACGACAAAGTTATTAAATTCAATTTCCGTAGTTTGAAAAAAAGTAAAACATGAAAATACTGCTTCCCTTATTTTTCGTTTTGTTAAGTGCAAGATTGTTCGCTCAAGATACTTCAGCGACAGAAAGTTTTAACGATTTTAATGCGCAAACTTATACGCCTTCAAATTTACTGAGTAAAGGGCAAGTTAATGTTCAGCTCTTTAATAACTTGTACACCCAAACTGCTTTTAGAGATAATGAAGGCAATTTGGTTAAACTAAACAATCGATCAAATTACTTTGGTTCATTGTTGCAAGTATTTGTGGGCGTGGATAAAAAAAATAGAATTAACGTGGGCTTCGATGTTAACTTTAAATCGGTGCGCATTGATGCCAACGAAAATAGCTCCCCCTTTAAAGTTTTACTTTTCGAAAGCAATAATTTTTCTAGAACTGCAATTACATCAGTTGGGCCGAAAATAAAATGGGCGCCCTTTAAAAAATTACCCGATTTCTCGGTACAAACTTCTTTTTGGATACCTCTAAAATCCAATAGTGAAAGTAATCCTTGGTTAGATTACAACAGATACACCTCATGGACGCAAATATTTTACAGCCATATGCTCAATAGCAAATTTCAGTTCTTTTATGAGCTCGATGCCTTTGCGCGAATCAAGAAAGAGAGCGCTCAAAACAATCAATTATCAACTCCTGCTACGTTTATTGTTAGTTATTTTCCAACCTCAAAGCTTACCTTTTATAGTTTATTGCAATATTCTCCTTTTTACACTTACAACAAAGGAGTGAAAATTAATTCTTACTATGCCCAAGCAGGATTGGGCGCAAAATATCAAATCAGTAAAACACTGCAGTTGGAATTGTTGTACACCGATTTCTTTGCCTCACGTGGCAATGGTGCAGGCACAACATACAATTTAGGAATTAGGTATTTACATTAGTAATTTGATACTCTTAACAACACCCACCACCATCATAAAACCAAGTACTATCGCTCACAAAAATATCTTCGCGGTTTAAGTTCTTTATTGACGATGCTGTTTTATCGCAAACCGAAAGCGGTTGATTGTTCATTAGAACGTGTCCTTTTTTGTCGTCGAAATATTCTTCTTTACCAAAATAAATCGCCGATTTTCCAGTGAATACACAGGGGCCATCGGCAGGCACAGGGTCTTTTATGGCGCACACTTCCGCACTTTCAATAAAAATGTTTTCGGGGGTTTGGTAATGCATAGGAGATAAGACTCTATATGGTCTTCTAGCACGAATCTCAATAGTGCCAAACCCAGCATCGGTTAACATTTTAATGTACACTTCTAAAGGCAAAGCTCCACTTAAACACAAAGCGCGTAAGCGATCATCTTGTTTTAAATTTTGAGGCATGGCTGTTTTACAAACAGGATCACTCAACACCAATCGGCCATGGGGCTTTAAAACGCGGTACATTTCTGCAATCGCCTTTTTTAAATCGGCATGTGTAAAAATATTGAACAAACAATTTTGAGCTGCTACATCAATCGAGTTATCGGCAACAGGCAATTGTAAAGCATCGCCTTTTTTTAAATCAACAAATTCTGCTTTAAACCAATCGTTTTCTTTCTCTGCTTGTTTGAAATTATTTTTGCTGGCATTGAGCATTTCATCTACCACATCAACACCTATCACACCGCCAACTTTTCTGCTGAAATAAGCAAACTGCAACAATTCCATTCCGCCACCTACTCCTACATACAAGATATTGGGATTGTTCACCAAGTCGCGAGGGTGCACAGTGCTACCACAACCATAATTCATTTCCTGCATAATTTTGGGAATGCTTAATCCTGGCAACTGCCAAACAGGTGTAGTAGTGCAGCACAAACCAACATCAGGTTTTAACGCAGCTTCTTTATAAACATCTTTGGTAACTTCTAAATAACCCATAACTATTGATTTGAATATTTTGATTGAAATACCGAGTAATAAAATACAATTGAAAAACCAACGAATAGCATTGCATGATAAATGAGTAAACTAAAATCGCGTAAAAGCAACCCTTTAATAATACCAAATAAAAAATACAAAGCTAAAACTCCTTCCATCACAGTTAATAACGAAATTCGATACCCTATATAGTTGTTGTTCTCCCATTTGTCATTTTTCGATAACACATTGAATTTAGGAGTGCGGATAAAGGGTGATTTTCTTCCAACATATCCTTCTATTACGGCTATAGCATTATGTAAAGACAATCCCATGCTAACCATTAGAAACATCGGGAATGTTTTAAAAAAATACCTAACCCCTCCTTCATTTTTTTTAGCAGTGGATAACGACGATACAAAATATAAAAAACCTATCACTACAAAGCTGAAAAGAAAAATCCCTAAAGCATTCAATAGCTGTTTATATTCTGGAAAAACAGGCTTTAATAATAACATTGGAACACTAAGTAAGGCCGAAAGAATAATACTGATAAAAACAGCACTATTCATCAAATGGAAAAAGGCGTGAAATTTGGTGTTTAAAGAAATGTCAGATTTCATTACTTTCCACAATAATTTGCGTGCATTTTCCGCACCACCTTTAGTCCAGCGATACTGCTGCGATTTTATAGCTCCCATCACCGGAGGTAATTCTGCCGGAGAAGTAATGTCTTCTAAATACACAAATTTCCATCCATTCAATTGCGCTCTATAACTCAAATCAAAATCTTCTGTTAAGGTATCAGCGTGCCAGTTGCCCGCATCGTAAATGCACGATTTTCTCCATATCCCTGCAGTGCCATTAAAATTAATGAAAGAGCCGCCTACATTTCGTCCTTTTTGCTCAATGGTAAAATGTGCATCTAAGCCAAATGCTTGTAATTTGGTAAGTAAAGAATATTCTTTGTTGAGATGTTCCCATCGAGTTTGAACCATCCCTATTTTATCATTAGTAAAATGAGATAAAGTGTTTCTTAAAAAGAAAGCATCGGGAATAAAATCAGCATCGAAAATCGCAATAAATTCCCCTTTTGCTATGTCCATTGCTTCTTTTAATGCTCCCGCTTTATAACCCACTCGATTAACACGGTGAATGTGAACGATATCAAAACCATTTTCTCTTGCTGCTTGAATTTTATCGGAAATAATTGAGGTGGTATCATCGGTAGAATCATCTAATACTTGAATTTCCAATTTGTTTTTTGGGTAATTCATTTTCAAAACAGCATCAATCAGTCGTTCTACCACATAGCGTTCATTATATACAGGTAGTTGAATAGTTACAAGGGGTTCTATGTTTACAGTTAATGGATTAGCTTTTTTTCTTTTTGCCTTTATATACCGAAACACCAATTGTGCTTGAGCAATACTGTACAAGAAAATAAACAACATTGAAATACAAAAAAGCACAATGATAGTAATCATAATAATTTTCAAAAATCCGAAACGAACAATATTCTCCATTTTACAAATTCAATGTTTTATTTTTTATATCAATTGGTCCGCTAGAAATTCGTCCTTCTTCGGATCCATTTTCTAACTTTAATACTCCACGCGGACAAACAGCCGAGCACACGCCACAACCCACACACGAAGCTCGTACAATGTTTTCTCCTTTTTGAGCGTAGGCACGCACATCAATTCCTTGTTCACAATAAGTAGAACAATTTCCACAAGAAATGCATTGGCCGCCATTGGTAGTAATTCTGAATCGAGATTTAAAACGTTGAAACAAACCCATGTATCCGGCCATCGGGCAACCGAATCGGCACCAAACTCTATTGCCCAACACAGGATAAAATCCAACACCAATTACACCCGAGAATGCAGAGCCAATTAAAAAGCCGTAGGGCTGGCGCAAGTAATCGTAAATACTTAATCCGAAAATTTCGCTAACACCTGCAAAGTATCCGTAAAGAACTCCTGCTGTCATTAAAAAAACAAACACCATCACCGAATGAATCATCCATCTTTCAAGCTTCCATGCCGACAATTTTTTCGATGACAATTGACGGAAAGAATCTCCCGCTGTTTCAGCCAAGCCGCCGCAACCACACACCCAACTGCAATACCATCTTTTGCCAACGTAGTAGGTAATAACAGGCGTTATAATTAAGAAACCAGCAATGCCCCACACCAAATAAAACATGCCCATTGAGCCACTTTGCTGCATATTATTTAAGTGCCACTCATCAAAAAAATAGTAGTTCAAGGGCCAGAAATTTTTTAAATCTTTGGTGAAATATGCTTGCTCTTGATTCAGTCCTTCCAATATTTCAGGAATAAAATAAGCCAGGAAAAACTGAGCGATGATGACTACCGTTGTTCTGATTAATTGGTAACGATTGTGTCGATACTTCAACATGAACTTTATTCCCAAAGCAACAATACAAACTGTATAAATTGTACCGTAAACAAACCATTGAGAAGCCGCTTGATTTTTAAACCACATCGACAAAGGATCAAACAATGCAATTAATCCACGATTGGTATTTCCATTTTCTCCCAAGCCCAAAAATTCAGGAAACCAATACAAAAAAATATAAAAAGAAGTTAATACAATTCCTATTATCCAACCTACCACACCTCTCGATGATAAAGAGGAATGATACACTCCATTGTTTTTAATTCCCTCAAGTTGGGTTAAATATTTTCTTGCAGAAAAAACAACTGTACCCAATACAATGCTACTAATAGAAACAGTAAGAAACAGAGCGTTGTTTTCAAAAGTATAGCCGAACCAAGTCGCCAATAAGATGATAATTCCCACTGAGGCTAATGCCAACCCCAGCTTTTCAAACACATCTATTTTAGGATGCGGATTCGATATCGATAAATCGTTACTCATGACAGTTGATTTTGAAAAGCATTATTAATTTCTTTTTCGTGGTATTTATAAAACTCTGGATCAAAGTTCGCCGCCGCCAATTTATTCATCACGTCTTTCACTGCTGTTTTATTCGTAATCCATTTGTCGCATACTTCGTGTCGCATTCTAATGCCAAAAGCGTTGAACCCTAAAACAGCTTGTGTAGTTTTATCGAAAACAATTCTAAACGATTTTTTGCCGTCTTGGTGTTCCCAATAAAAGGTGGCTTCATTTTCTTTTAAGGATGCATTTACCATTCCATAGGTTTGGTATTCGATATCGAAAAATTTTGCAGAATTAAACCAGTTTCCTGGCGCATAGGCTTTTTTATTTCCTAAAATAGTGTGCGCTACAGTTTCACCATGTTCTTTACCAGTGTACCAAACTTGCTCTAAATTTCTTCTTCCTGGCAATGCTTGTTTAAATTGAGCGCAATCTCCAATGGCATAAACATCAGAGACATTGGTTTCAAAATATTCGTTAATAAGTATGCCTCTATCAAGAGGAATAGCGCTCGATTTCAAAAATTCAATATTCGGACTCACACCCACTGTTAATCCCACAAAAGAGCAAGGTATTTCTTGTTCTTTACTGGTAGTGATGGCGTTTACTTTTTCACTTCCTTTGATTTCCTTTAGTTCGGTTTCCATTTGCAAATCGATACCATATTCGCGAATATGTCGCTCAATCATTTTCGATTCTTCTTTGGGTAGAACAGCTCCCCAAAAATCTTTTTCACGAACCAAAAACGAAACATGAATTCCTCTTGAATGAAGCATCTCAGCCATTTCAACGCCAATGAGTCCGCCACCCACCACCACCGCAGAGGAAATACCTTTTGTATTTTCTTCCATTGCTAATAAATCCTGATAATTAAACAAGCCTTGAACTCCTTTCAAATCTTGTCCGGGCCAACCAAACTTATTCGATTTAGATCCACAAGCCAAAACCAAACTATCGTAAAACAGAGCAGTACCATCTGAGAAATGAAGTTGTTTTTTTGAAGTATCTATTTTTTGTACGAAACGATGCACCAACTCTATTCTGTTTTTCTCCCAAAACCAATTTTCGTAAGGCTGAGTATTTTCAAAAGGCATGTGGCCCATATACACATACATCAATGCCGTACGCGAATAAAAGTATTTAGTCTCGGCAGAGATTAACGTGATTTTACAGGCACTATCGAGTTTGCGCAATGAACGCGCGCACGTAACGCCTGATATCCCATTCCCTATAATTACAATATTTCTACTCATTCAAATTCCAATTGTATGTTAAGTAGTTAACCTTTGCTTTATCGTTAATTTTCACTTTCGAATATTTGTTTAAAAAAGCGATAATGGTTCCGTCCTTAGTGAAGTCGGCAGTAAACCATGAAAATATTTCCGACAATTGTACTTTATCGGCTGTTATAATATTTCTTTTAGGGTCGTTAATAAAATCTATAGCTGCGGTTTCCAATTGCTTTTCAATGTTGACGGAGGCAAAAGCAGTATTTAATAATTTCGGACATGAATACGATGCACAAACGATAGCAAAGTGAATACGGGGCTCGGCAAATTTTTTACGAAGTATATCGTTCTCAATATTGTTTAAAGTCATTTTATTTTTTCCGACCATAAAAAACTTTTCATCCCAGGGCGTTGTAATGTTTTTAATACTTTTGATTGGGTAATTCTTCAAAATCAATTTTATAGTAAAGGCATTGTAAGCATTAATCCAATAAGCCAATTTTTCGTTATTGTTCCAAGTACTATCATTAGGTGGATTTTTGCTTAAAAGCGATAAGTATTTCTCAAAAGCAACGCTATCTTTTTTAAACCCTTTGTAATTTACTTTACCGTCGATACTAACATGCTTTCTAAGCAGCGTATCAAATCCAACGTGAGATATAGGTTTAGTAAGCGTTCCTGCAAAATGTTCTGCTGGCGAAAAAGAATAGGTAATTAAAAGCATACCTGCTATTACTATAAACGAAAAAATAATTATTCTCATAACATCAATTTTAAAAATAGATAAAACATTGTACTCAGTAATGCTGCTGAAGGTAAAGTAAGTAGCCATGATAAGGCTATTTCTTTTATTACTTTCCAATTTGCTTTTTTATTCGCAATTCCTATACCCGTTAATGCTCCCACAGAAACATGAGTAGTAGAAGCTGGCAAACCATGAACACTCGCCGTTGACACCAATATTGCAGTTGTTAAATTTGCTGTAAAACCCTGTCCGTCGTTCATTTTTGTGATTTTTTCGCTCATTGTTTCTGCTACTTTTTTAGCGTTTAAAATTCCGCCTATGGCAATAAAAGCAGCAATAGCCAAAATAGATATAGAAGAATTAAGGGTAGATATCAATAAAAGTATGCCCGCCATTTTAGGTGTATCATTCAATCCACGAGAAAAACTCACCACTCCGGCACTTAAACAGTGTAATAGATTTAGAGTAAAGACAGCTGAAATTCCTACAAAATTTCCAGTATAATTTTCTTTACAAACAGCCGAGCTGTTTATTTTAATTTGCACATTTTTTTTTGCATCCATCGCTAACGAATGGCTCTGCGCATTACATTCTATAGTTTCACCAACGCAAACACAAGTTTCTTTATTAACCCCCATTTTTAATCTCAAGCTAGAAAAAACAAGATATAGAAGGTAAGCTATGGCTAAAGCAATGAATGGACTTACAAGTAAAGGCACAAAAAAAGTTGATCCTAATTTTGTAAAATTAAAATCACCCCTTGAGGCTACAATACCAACACCGCTCAACGCACCCACTAAACTGTGTGTAGTTGAAATTGGCATTCCAATACGTGTAGCCAAAAACACTGTTGAAGCAGCACCCAAAGCCACAGAAACAGCAAATTCAGGTGCATACAATAAGGCGTCATCAATCAGGCCTTTTCCTGAAAAGTTCTTAAGTAATACTTCCGCAAAAAAAACAGAAGCGATGGAACCCAATAGTGTTGAGAAAGTAGCCCATGCAATAGCTTTCTTGTAATTTAAAGTACCACTACCCAACAAGGTGGCAACACCTTTGAAATTATCGTTAGCTCCATTCGAGAAAGCTAAAAACAAAACAGCAATAAAACTTAGAAAAATCATGCATCTAAGGTAGGTTTAGGGAATTGAATTAAATGTCTGCTAAGCGACAAAATAGAATTTAAAAAACACATACTTTTTTTAAAAAAAATAACTAATTGTCTTCTATAAGACTTTTTTTCGCCTTGTTGTTTTCCATTTTTACAACAAATAAATCATCATGATTAAACATCTGCAAAATAATTTATCTGAAATTTCTCAGTTGATTCAAAAACTAAACAACAAACAGTATTCAGAAAAACAAGAAGTGCTATCATTTGCATCTATTGGGCAGCATGTTCGACACGTGCTGGAATTTTACATTTGCTTGCTTTTTGAGGTGAAAGCAGGAGTGGTTTCATATGAGAAACGAAAGCGAGACCTTCGCATTGAAAACGATATTCATTTCGCTATTCAAACGATTGACTCAATCAACGCTGAGCTTTCAGAAATCACCCAAGATTTACCGCTTAAGCTAACTTTTATTTTTGCCTTGGAACCCTCATGCTTAGAAATAATTAACACGACTTTGTATCGAGAATTAGCTTACAATATGGAACATTGTGTTCATCACCAAGCTTTAATAAAAATCGGACTAAACAATCTTACAGAGGATATAAAAATAAGCGATTCATTTGGTGTTTCAGCCGCCACCATTCAATACCGAAATTTGCAATGTGCACAGTAACTTTTATTCCGAATAAATCGGGTTTTTATTTGAGCTCGAACAGAGACGAAATAATCACAAGGCAAACCATAAAACCTATGGAATATAGGGTGAAAGGCAAAAATCTTATTTTTCCAAAAGATATTCTTTCTAATGGTTCATGGATTGCTATGGATGAAAACGGAAATGTTTCGTGCTTGCTAAACGGTGCTTTTGTAAAGCATAAAAAAGATAAAGTGTACAGTAAAAGTCGCGGACAAGTTTTACTCGAAAGTCTTTTGTTCGACTCAGTAGAATTTTTTGTTAACGCCGTTCTACTTGAAAATGTTGAACCATTTACACTGCTCATTCTTAAGAATAACGCTAACGAATTATTCTTTTATGAGCTTAAGTGGGATGGGAAAAACAAGCACATAAAGAAATTAGATAATCACAGTGCGCAAATATGGTCATCGGTCACTTTGTATTCCAACGAAATCATTGCCCGTAAAAATAAACACTTTGAAGAATTTTTGCTGAATTTTTCAAACCCTAATGCAAGTGAAATATTTAATTTTCATCAATCTAACAAAGATATTAATGATGGGGGACTGTTGTTAAAAAATGAAGTACTTAGAACGGTAAGTATTAGTCAGATTTGCCTTGATAATGAAAAAACAATTTTTACTTACCAAGACTTGTTGTTAAATGAACGATCTGAAATTGAAAATACTCTTTCCTATTCTACAAAAAACCAAGACCAAACATTATGAAAAATATTATTATTATTCCACTTTTCTTATTATCAACTATTGTATTTGCTGGGGGAGGATGGGTACCCAATAAAGGTGAAGGTTTCTTTATGTTGTCGCAACGCTCCATTTCGGGAAATTATTATTTCTCGGAAAAAGGTACAGCAGTAAATTCGCCCAATTTTTCAATCTTAACAACTAATGTTTTTGCGGAGTATGGCTTAGGTAAAAAATGGGCTGCTTTACTATACAGTCCATTTATCACCATTGCCCAACAGGGCTCAGGCATCGACCAACTTGGAAATAATTTCACAGCTGATAAAGCATTGGGATTAGGTGACATTGATTTAGGATTGAAATACAATTTTTACAATAAAACATTTGTAGCATCGGCTTCATTATACATTGGCATTCCCAGCGGTAACTATAACGCTGGCAACACCAAAAATCTTCATTTGGGCGATGGCGATTTAAGTCAGCTATTTCGATTAGATGCTAGCCAATCTTTCGGTAAAAATTACGCCAATATTTATGCTGGATTCAACAATAGAAACGCCTATTTCTCAGATGATGTTCAATTTGGCGCCGAGGCAGGTCGTCGATTTCCATCTTTGTACCTCATACTAAAAATTGATGCAAGATTGCCTTTGTACAACGGCAGCAGAAATGAAACAGAAAGTTTTGGTATTTATTCAAACAACTTAAGTTACCTGGGTATAACACCGCAAATTCTTTATGAATTTAAAAATAACTTCGGACTTTCATTAGAAGCTGGTTTCGCGGCATTTGGCAAAAATATTATTGCCGCTCCTTCTATCACTGCCGGACTTTTTTACAAACTAAAAAAGAAAAATTAAGATGCGTAATTTATGGAAAACCATTAGTGCCTTTGAGTTTTGGCCCTCTTATGTTTTCTATGCTCCTTTCTTTTTTGTTTGGGTATATTATTGCCTAAGGTCGCGCAGCATACTTTATTTTTCGGTGGTTAACCATCACGTTGCTTTTGGCGGACTTCTTAGGTATTCAAAGTACGAGATGATTAAGAATTTAAAAAAGGAAAGTGTAGTTTTTTCAAAATTGTACGAAGAAAAACCTAGCGATATTTTTTTTTACCAAAGTGATTTTAATTTCCCTTTTATCATTAAACCTAATGCCGGAGAAAGAGGAAAAGACGTTCATCTGGTTCGTAATATAGAGCAATGGCAAAGTATCTATCAGCACATTAACCAATCCTTTATTTTGCAAGAGTACAATGACAGCGCTATTGAACTGGGCATACTATATTACCGCTATCCATCAGGTTATTCAAACATAAGTTCTATAGTAATAAAAGAATTTTTAAAGGTTAAAGGCGATGGAAAAAAAACACTTAAAAGTTTGGTGGAAGAAAATTTGCGCGCCAAAAAAAGAGCAAACTATTTTCAACAAAAATTTGCTACGCTTTGGTTAACTATACTTCCCGATGGAAAAGAATTACTGCTGGAAGAAATAGGTAATCACTGCCGAGGCACCGTATTTAAAGATGCCAATCATTTAATAAACAAAAAGCTAGTGACGGTGTTTGATGACATTGTGCGCAACGATGCCCATTTTCATTATGGTAGATTCGATTTAAAAGTAAATTCAATCGAGGAAATGTACGAAGGAAAAGGGATTCAAATTTTTGAATTAAATGGCGTTAACTCAGAGGCGGCACATATTTATCAACCCGGACAATCATTGCTTAAAGCCTATAGAGATGTGCTGTTTCATTATACTGTGGTTTACACAATTTCCAAAGAACTTCGCTCACGCGGGCTTAAACCAAAAGAGAGTATTGGCGAATTCTACAACGCTTTCAAATTACATTACAGTTAAAATAAAAAATTATGTTACACTTAAAAACTATCCTTATTTCTTTGGCTGCCGTAGCTGTTCTTTTAACCATAGAAGAAAAACATTTTAACCACCAAAAAAATATTTTTATAGAAGGTTATGATGTGGTTTCCTACTTCAGTCAAAAACCAACAAAAGGAACAAAAGCAAATGAAGTAATTTATAATGGTTTGCACTTTTATTTTGCAAATGCAACAAACAAAGAAAAATTCAATAAAAATCCAAACAGCTACTTGCCCCAGTACGGCGGTTGGTGTGCTTATGCTATGGCGCTTAATGCAGAAAAAGTAAGCGTTGATCCTAAAACCTACAAGATAGTAAACGGAAAGTTGCTTTTATTTTACAACAGCTTTGGAACAAATACTCTAGAGAAATGGAACGCATGGAAAAACGATGGGCTACACATTACAAAAGCAGATGCCAATTGGAAATTGATTTTGCAAAAATAATATTGGCCGTATTCTTAACTTCAACCCCTCAAGGAAAATGTTTACTAATTGCACTGAACTAGTGCAGTACTAGCACTGAACTTCATAAAAAGTACAGAACTTAGATTTAGCACTTCACTTTCATAGAAGTACTGAACCTCCACTTGCGTGTAGGCGCTGTTGGCAGTTCGGACTTCTTGTCCCGTGTTTATATCTTGTCTGCACGTTTGTAATATAGTTGTGCAAGTCCAGATTTAAACTGCTTTACTGAAACAAGTGTTAACTCTTGTTCAGGCCTACCGTCCTTGAAAAGTCGTGTGCCTTCACCAAGTAATACCGGAATGATTGAAATTATAACCTCATCAATTAGTTGCTCTTTGAGAAGTTCTGTAACAATTTCTGCACCACCATCACAATAAATGTTTTTACCTTTTTCTTCCTTTAGATTGCGAACAAGTTCACTCAAGTTTTCAGTATAAAATTTTGTTTTCCCGATGTCTGGTCGTTTTGTTCGTGTAATAACGTATGTGTCAGTGTCGGGATGTGGCACTCCGCCAATTTGTTTCATTACCCAGTCAAAAGTTTTCCGCCCCATTATTACCGTGTCAATAGATTTTTTTAAATCATCATAACCATAATCTTCTCCTGTGCTTTGAATAAGCGAAAGGAAACTTAGGTCGTCATTTGGTTTGGCGATGTAACCGTCCAAACTTGCTGCGATGTATAAAATTACTTTTCTGTCTTTTGTCATTTTGTTTAATAGTCTATTTGTTGCTGTGTCTTTTTAGCCTGACCGCTAACATCTGTACTTACGCATTGCATAAGTTGTTGCTAATATATTGAATTTAGTAATCAATCAAAACAGCTTTTTATGGTTAAACTTACGCATTGCGTCAATCTTGTGAAATTGCGTCAATCGGCAATTTAAGAATAGGTGATGCATTTCGAGTCTACTTAACTAAAACGGATTTTTAAATTGCGATAAAAAACCTTTAGGAAATTTTTCTACTCCTTTAAAACCTAGTTTTATGCTTCCTTTTTCATCGGGAATATAGGCTGTGTGAAATAGATAATCCCAAATGCTTAACGACAAACCGAAATTCACTCCCTGCTCGCGCCCTTTAGGCATTTCGTAAGCGTGATGCCACAAATGCATCACTGGATTATTGAATACATATTTCAACGGACCATAAGTGAGTTTAATATTGGCATGATTCAAATGACCTATTGCCAAAGTAAAAATATGCACAATGAAAAAATCTTCTAAGCCAAAACCAATCATCGCCAAAGGCACATACTGTATGCTTTTGTAAATTACACTTTCCATCCAATGAAAACGCAAATGCGCAGCAAATCCCATTTCTTCCACCGAATGATGTACTTTGTGAAAACGCCATAAAAAAGGAAAGCGATGTAGCATGCGGTGAATGTTCCACTGAATGAAGTCGGCCACCACAAAAATCGTAATAAACTTTGCCCAACGAGGCCAATGTTCAATATGCAAGGCAACAATATTTTTGTACCCAAAGAGTGATAAGAAATCGTGAAAAAGATTTACACCCACATTCGATAAGGCATTAAATCCAGTCAAGGAAAAAAGAAAGAAATTGAAAAGCATATAAAAGGCATCGAGCCAAAAATCTTTACGAAAGGCAGCTTGCTCTTTTCGCCAAGGAAAAAGAAGCTCTATAAGCCAAACCAATAAAGAAAGACCTATAAGCCAATACAAATAGTTGTGCCAAGACAAATTAGACAACTCAAAATAAAGATAGTTTGCGTAGTCAAAAAAAGAGTGTTCGATAATATCGAAATACTTATCCATATTCTAATTAACCTTTCTCCTTTTTTCAAGCATTATATAATCTCTTTCTTCATCAATATCATTCAAGATGGGCAATAATTCAAAACTTAATTCATCGTTAATAATATCTTGTATAGTTGCTGCCATCACTGTATCACATCCCCAAATTTTATTTCCAAACAAAGAAGGATGTAATTTTTTCATGCCCAATAAATAATAACCACCGTCGGCAGCAGGTCCAAGCACCACATCTTTATAATCTAAAATAGAAAAAGCATTTTCAATTATATCACTTGTTAATTCCAAGCAATCGCTGCCGATGATAATCACTTTAGAAAACCCCGCAGCAAACTGTTCTTGAAAAGCATTTTTCATTCTTTCTCCCAAATCACTGCCACGCTGTATTTTTTGCTCAAACCCTTCGCTCAACCACGCATCATTTTCTTCCAACTTATCAGAATAATACACTACCTTTTGAGCACTTATTTCTTTAGTTATATTTCTGGTGTAGAGCAGCAAATTCAAATATATTTCTAGTGCTTTTTGTTCTCCCATAGTAGCCGCCAATCGGGTTTTTACTTTACCCAAAACCGCATTGCGAACAAAAACCATTAGCACTTTACTTGTCATAAGTTTTCTTCATTTTGGCTTTTGATTTTTAACTTTTTACTTGCTAGTAATAGCGCCCTGACAACTGCTTCCGGCTCCTGCCGTGCAACCGTAGCAATGCTGACCCAAAACGATATTTCTTTTGTTTAAAACCTCTAAATTATATTGTGAAATATGTTGAGAAGAAGAAGTCTCCACTTCCAATTCCAACATTTGATTAAAATCGCAATCATATAAATAACCATCCCAACTTACAGACAAAGTGTTTCTACACATTAAGCCATTAATAGCTTGTGGATTGAAAGAGCTAGCCAATAAACGCATATAATTTTCATATTTTTCAGTCGCCAAAAGATACTCTAAAAACCGACTAATGGGCATATTCGTTATCGTGTACAAATGATTAAAAATAACTTCATGCTTTTCACTTAAAATTCGCTTGTAATCAAGTTCCAACTTCATCTGATCTCCTGGCAAGCTGGCTCCACCTGGGTTAAATACAAAATCCAATTCCAAACCAGTATTTTCTTTGCCATATCCCAAATCGTTCAGCAGCTTAATAGCTTCAATTGATTTTTTAAAAACACCATCACCTCTTTGTTTATCGGTATTTTCTTCGGTATAGCAGGGTAAAGACGCAATTACTTTAATGTTGTTCTCTGCAAAAAACGCAGGGTACTCTCGGTACTTTTTGTTGGCAACCAAAATGGTTAAATTGCATCGAACTATTACCTGTTTACCTAATGCTCTAATTTCTTTAACAAACCATTGGAAATCAGGATTCATTTCGGGTGCGCCTCCGGTAAGGTCCACAATGGTGATGGAGGGCGTTTGTTTTAAAGCATTTATACATTGCTGCATTGTTTCTTTAGTCATGATTTCTTCACGATCCGGACCAGCATCAACATGGCAATGCTCACAAACCTGATTACACATCTTTCCTACATTTACTTGCATTATTTCTAGAACGGTGGGCGTAAAAGGAAAACGATTTAATGTTTTTATCTGTTCATGAAAAGGGGGAACATGCGTTGTTTCCTTCAATCTTTTAAGCTGATAGGAAGTATCGGCAACAATATTTTTTTTAGCTTTTAATGTTTTCATTTTCCTGCAATAAGATACGGCGCTAAGTTGAGAAATAATTTAAGAATAAAATGTCGTGAAACCGACAAGTAGAATTTTTTTAAGAACTTGTTTCAATACTTTAGTTTCTACTCCATAAAATACTACCAAATCCCTATCCAATTATAATGTTTTGCTTTATTTAACAACCTCTGTAACTAAATCCATTTTAAAAGATCTAAGAGATATAAACCAATTAAATTATACTATGAAAATCAAACTTTTTTCTGTGGCTGTAGCTTCTGCAATTATTGCGTTAGCCTCGTGCAAAAGCGAAGGCGTAACGTATGAGCAAGTGGTAGTAAACCATACCGATACCATCATTACTATTAATGAAGGTAGTGCATCATGTGGATCTCATACCTTTGTACTCAATCCAAATGAAGAGAAAATTATTCACTCGAATAGAGTGGTTAATGCTCCTAGCACCTGTGAAGATCACCATTATCAGTATGTTAGTGGCCCTACAAATGTTCCTGATATAAGTAGTCTTGAAAATTGGCAAAAAATTGAACAAGACGATAAAGTAAGATGTGAGTTTGTTTTCGAAAGAAGAGCAGACTGCCATACTACTACACAGCCACAAGGGCATGTTCATTAAAACAAAAAAGGCATCCTTCACTGAGGGATGCCTTTTTAATAACAAAAAATTCTAACGTTAATTAACGTGAGTTCGACGCAAAAATAAAAGTAATATCAACAATTTTCGTAGGACGATAGTTCCTTCGTACCTCAGGATGACAATCAAGCTAAATACAGAGTGAGAGTGAGTTTTGAGAGTGATTGTCATCCTGAGGTACGAAGGAACTATCGTCCTAAACTTAAAATACGACTCGGAATTCTTATATCGAACTCGCATTAATTAATTTTCTTTCGCCCACTCCACCAAATCAACCATAGAAATTTCAACTGTTTTATCGCCGGCAATTTTCTTTTTTGAAACTTCCTTCAAAAATAAATTACATAGTTCCTTTTTATGTGGAGTATGTTTAATCAGTAAGTGCAAAAGCATTTTTCGTTGTTCAAAAATGAGTTCATTTTGCTTAATATACTGTACATGTTTTTTTGCTAAATAAACAGCACTATCAATATTATTCATATCAACATGACACAATATTTTAAGCATTGTATGCTCGTGATGAATAACGGATTGTTGTTCAGAAAAAAGTTCTACTGCATTTAAAACCTTAATTGCGGCCTCATATTTTTTATTGAAAAAATTGAAAACACTTTCGTAATAAAATGAAGTAGCTTTATTGCCATCTATGGCATCATCAACCTCCTCCTTGGCCGTTCTAATTCTGACTATAATAGCCAATCCATTTTTAAAATCTTTTTTCCTAAAATAATATTCCAATAAAAATTTATGGTATGAATTGGTACAATGTAAATAATTCTCTAGGTCATTCTCTTTTATAAACTCCAGCGTTTTTTCAATGTGCTTTACGCAACGCTCCACTATTTCCCCATCACCCATCAACAAACTCAAAGAGGCAAGATTATTAAGATAGCCAACAATTAACTTAGTAGTGAACGATTTTTCAGTAATTGGATGAGCTAAAAAATCGAGATGTTCATGAGCGTACTGATTAAATTCGCTTTTCTTTTCCTGAAGAAAAAAGTACTGATAATAGGTTAAATTTCTATACAAATCTATCTTCACACCTTTATATTTCTGATAAGAAATAAACTGAGCATCTTTTATTATTTCATCGGCTTTAAGTATCAATTCACTTCTGTTTTTTTTGGAGATCTGACACAATAAATTAAACAATTCACTCATTGCTTCGCGATAATAATGACGCACCGTATCCAACTGTTGATAATGGTGTAATTCATCACGCAATTGTTGCATTTTCATTAAATATTCTTCAGAAGAAAAATCGAAGGTTTTAACCATTTTTCCTTCCAGCACTACTACATCCATCAATATAGTATTCCATTCCCTTTCTAAAGCCTCACTTTTTATTTTTTTTAATATTGATTGTGCTTCAGAATACAATCTTTTTTTGCGCAGTAAATCGGCATCCAGCAAAGCAACACGAATACTGTTCCAGTCATCTTTCTCAGCATGATATACGCGCATTGCCCGTATAATCAATTCATATAAATAATGTTTGGTTTTAGCCTGATATGTTGTAAATTTTTCTTTTTGAATCAGCTTTTCAATTTTGTTTTTACTATACTCTTTTTGGGAATTATAAATATCGAAAAGACGAAGACTATTGGCATTATCACCAATATGAAGAGAAGCAAATTTTTTTATAAATCCTTTTTCCGATTTATCCAATACAGCAATAAGTCGAAATAACTTATCGGGCTTAATGCTCGGGACACTGTTCATAGCTATAGTTAATTTGCAGTTAAAGTAAATAGAAGCTACTTGAACAACAAATAATAATGTACTATTTCTGGTATTTCCAATTTCTGATTTTGCCTTCCGATAACCACAGCAATGTTGTTTTCATTCTTTCATTTCTAGTTTTTTCTGTTTTGGCTTCAGTTACCCAATTAAGGTATTCTCTTCTCTGACTTAAAGAAAAAATTTGAAATGTTTCCAATGCTTTGTCATTAGTATTTAAAGCTTCGGTAAAATAATCGGGAATATCTAGTGTTTTAGGTTTAGGCTCTAACTCTTTCTTTGTAAGCTTGATCCCTTTTTCATTCAGTACCATCGCCTCTTGTATATACTTAATCAAAATCTTATCAGAAGGTAAATCTTTTAAAGAGGTAATTTTACCAAAATGCCCCATTGCAGTAGCTTCCTCTCCTTTCAATAATATTTTTGAATGATCTTTCAACAATGATGCTTTCCAAAAACCAAAGGCGCAATGATATTTGAAAGCCGCCATGCTGCACATCATTTCTCCTTTGTAATCGAAATGAGGAAAACTCCATTTCATTTTTTCTTCTACCTCCGGACAAACGGCATGAGTCAACTCTCGCAAATGAATGAGTATAGGTTGTGCAAAATCTTGTGATTTTAAAATATATTGATCTATTTGAAGTATTCTTTTTGACATATTTATAAATGTTTTCAAAACGTCATTCTTTCACTCCTTTAACAAACTTATGCGATCCATCACAGGCAGGCATTTTTTTCGAAAGCCCGCAAACACAATCGGTAATTCCTTTTCCTTTAAGAATTCGCGAGATATATTTTTCAATTCTTGCTTCGCGCGTGGTGGCATTTTGCGAACCCGAAAAATAAAGAAGATAGCCTCTTTGTCGACCTGGAGTTAAGGCTTCAAATGCTTTTTTAAGTACAGCATTTTCTTTGAATTTATTTTTCAATTCTTCAGGAAAATTAAACTCCTCAGTTTTTTTATGCTCTACTTTCAATCCTGCTTTTTCTACTTCAATAGCTTCAAAAATATAAGCTTTTAAAACAACTTCCATCTTCTTAATTTCTTTGAGGGAGCTGAAACGAATTTGTCGGCCCGACTGCACATTTTCTGTTTGCTGAATAAGAATACCTTCGGTATCGGCCAGCAACGCTCCCTTCATAAAAAGTAGTGCACAATACTCTTTAAATCCATGAATTAAAACAATATTTTTTTTCTCAAAAGTGTAGCAGGGATGCATCCATTTAAAATCTTCTGTTAGTCCGCAATCAAGAATAATACTCCTCAATTGTTCTAATTCTTCTTGCCATTGTGTGACGTTAGAAAGAAAGGTATCGACTTTTGGGTTCATGTTATTTATAAGTGTATGTTGCTATGTTCAATGAGATAATCCATGGTTTTATTCACAGTGTAGCACTAGGCAGTTTTCATAAATATCTCCGCAGGCAATTGAAAATAATCTTTTAACCGTTGAGCCATTTTTAGTGTTAATTCACGTCTTCCAGAAAGGATAGAAGAAACATGACCTTTAGAACCAATGATAGGTTCAAGATCTTTATTTTTCATTCCTCTTTCGGCCATTTTTAATTTAATTACTTCAATTGGATCAACTTCAGGTAAGTGAATATATTTGTATTCATAATCTCTCACCAACACTAAAAGCAAAGCAAATTCATCGCCTTCGGGTGTTCCTTCTTCAGCATGAAAAATAGTCATCGTTCTTTTGATCGCTTTTTGATATGCAGCTTCTGTTTTTATTACTTTCCAAGTCATATTACTTCGCTTTGTAGTTTAAAATCTTAGTATCGAATTCTACTGTTTCTACTTTTATTTTGTCGTATTCTTTATGTGTGCCGAACCAAATAACGTAAGCTGCTAATTGTTTAAAGTTAACGGCTACCACTAATCTGTAATCGTTACCTTTAATGTTAAATACCACTCTGTTTTTACCAACAATACTGGCATTTCCATAAGTAGCTTTTAACTCGTTAAAGTTTTTAAATTCTTCTTTCAAGAACTCTTTATACCACGTTAATAGTGCTATTTGAGCTTGTGGATATTTATCTATATAAAATAAAACAGCCCTTTTAACAATAATATTCACTGGATAAAGGTATATAAAATGTTTTCAGATTGCAAACATTTTATTTGTAAGTTGCAAAAGCATTTAATGTGACCGCCATACTGCAGTCGTTTTTCTTTTTCCATAAAATTAGATATTGTTCGTTTAGTTGGAGCGAAAATAAAAAATAATTCGAAACTTCGCCCCTACAGAAGTTATGTACTTGTTTCACTATCTTCGCGTCAATGATTAACCTCCAACAAACAAATCTTCCCATCTGTGATGTGCTTGATGAATTGCAGAATTCATTAACACAAAACACCACTGTAATTTTAAGTGCCCCTCCGGGTGCGGGGAAAAGTACTTTAGTACCTCTGACTTTACTAGAAGAAAGTTGGCTGAAGAACCAGAAAATAATTATGCTGGAACCGCGTCGATTGGCTGCAAAAACAGTAGCTACGCGAATGGCGGAATTACTGGGTGAACAAATTGGCGAAACAGTAGGTTATCGCATTCGTTTTGAATCACGTGTTTCATCAAAAACCAAAATTGAAGTAGTAACAGAAGGTATTTTAACCCGAATGTTACAGCAAGATAATTCACTAGAAGGAATTGGTATTGTAATTTTCGATGAGTTTCACGAACGCAGTATTTTTGCCGATGTGGCTTTGGCTTTATGCAGAGACGCACAACAAATTTTGCGCGATGATTTAAGAATTTTAGTAATGTCGGCAACACTCAATTTAGAAGAATTAAAAAATTTATTGCAGGCTCCTGTTGTTGAAAGCTCAGGAAAACAATATCCTGTAGATTTAATTTACACCGAACAGCAAGATTTATTTCTGTTGGCAGAAACTACTGCACACACGGTGAATCGTGCCTTGATCGAACAAAAGGGAGATGTGTTGGTTTTTCTTCCCGGCGAAGCAGAGATTAGAAAATGTGAAGAGATTTTACAACGAACTTCCGGAATTGAAATTCATCCTTTGTATGGAAACTTACCACCGCATCAACAAATGGCGGCCATCATGACTTCTAAATCAGGAACCAGAAAAGTAGTGATTGCCACTTCCATTGCTGAAACTTCTTTAACCATTGAAGGCATTAAAGTAGTAGTAGATTCAGGTTATGGAAGAGTACAAAAATTTGATGCGCAATCGGGTTTATCAAAATTAGAAACCATACAAATTTCAAAAGACAGTGCCGATCAACGTGCAGGTAGAGCCGGAAGATTATCGCCCGGAGTGTGTTACAGAATATGGTCGAAACCCATGCATGCAAAATTAGCAGAACATCGTACACCAGAAATTATGGAAGCCGATTTGGCTTCTTTTGTTTTAGACATGGCGGTGTGGGGAGTGCAAGATATTAATGCCTTAACCTGGCTTACTCCTCCTCCTCTGCATCATATTATTACTGCCAAAGAATTACTGGAAGAATTAAATGCTTTGGAAAATGGAAAAATTACCGAGCATGGAAAAAAGATGCACACCTTACCTTGTCACCCGCGCGTTGCGCACATGATGCTCATTGCAGCAGAAAACAATAAAGTGCATTTAGCAGCAGATATTGCCGCGCTACTGGAAGAAAGAGATCCTTTAGGCAAAGAAAGTGGAATAGATATAAATTTGAGAATTGAGGCTTTGCGTAGAGAAAGGGCGCGAAAATCTATAGGAAAAAAATTCAGTCGCATTGCCAAAATTGCCGAACAATATCGATCTATGTTCAGTGCTGAAGAAAACAATTCTCCGGTAGATCCTTATGAAACGGGAGTACTTTTAGTTCATGCTTATCCCGAAAGAATTGCTTGCGCAAGGCCGGGAAATAATGCGCAATTTCAACTCTCCGGAGGAAATCTGGCTATGGCCTCTCATAAAGATGATTTAGCACATGAAGCCTGGCTGGCTATTGCCAATTTAGATGCACGCGATGGTATGGGGAAAATATTTTTAGCTTCATCACTCAACCCAAAAGATTTGATGCCTTTATTAAAGGAAAAAGAAATTATTCAATGGAATTCTAAAAAGGGTGCGCTCGTGGCAGTTCGCGAAATGCGTTTGGGTAGCATTGTTTTAAAATCAACTCCTTTACCTAAGCCCAACCCTGAAAAAATTCAACAAGTAATTTGTGAAGCCATTAAAAAAGATGGTAGCCATTTGCTCGATTGGAATAAAGAAGTAACACAATTTCAAAATAGAACTTTATCGTTGAAAAAATGGAATGAAGAACAAAATTGGCCAGATCTATCAACAGATAAATTATTGCAAAATGCAGAAGAATGGCTCATGCCTTATTTGATAAATATAAAGTCGAATGATGATTTAAAAAAATTGAATTTACACGATATTCTTTTTCACTTTTTAGATTACAACAAACAGCAGGAATTAAATAAATTGGCACCTGCAAAAATGGAAGTACCCAGTGGTTCACATATCACTCTGGAGTATTTCGCCAATGCTTCGGCACCAGTAATAGCTGTGAGAATTCAGGAAGTTTTTGGTTTGGCCGAAACACCTAAAGTAAACCACAATAAAATATCTTTGTTGATGCATTTACTTTCTCCGGCTTACAAACCCGTTCAAATTACAGGCGACTTAAAAAGCTTTTGGGAGAATACCTATTTTGAAGTACGCAAAGAATTAAAACCTCGCTATCCAAAACACGCATGGCCTGATGATCCTTGGAATCACCCCGCTATTCGTGGCACCAAAAAACAAAACGGATTGAAATAGTTAATATAGCTACGCAAGCAATGAAAATCAAACAAATTGAAGTTTATCAATCTCCCATCAAATTAAAAGAACCATTTATAATTTCTTTAAGCCGACACGAATATGCAGAAAATGTGATCGTGGTAATTCGCACCAATGAAGGATTGGTAGGCTTTGGAGAATGTTGTCCGTTTAAAAGCATCAATGGAGAAGGGATGGAATCGGCATTTGAAGTAGGTAAATATTTAGCGCAACATTTAATAAATAAAAATCCTTTAGATATTGCTACATGCTCAACTATCATGGATACCGTAATCTATGGAAACTCTAGCATTAAAAGCGCTTTTGATATTGCATTGTATGATATTGCATCACAAAACGCACAACTACCATTGTATGCTTTTTTAAAAGGAAACAACCATAAAAAAATTATTACTGATTATACTGTAAGTATTTCTGATGCTGATAAAATGGCTAGTGACGCACAAAAAATTGTAGCCAGCGGATTTCAATGTATTAAAGTAAAATTAGGTGGAAACAAAGAACAGGATATAGAAAGAATTCAAAAAATTCGTGAGGCAGTGGGTTATGAAATTCCATTGCGCATAGATGCCAATCAAGGATGGAAAGCTGAAGAAGCTCTTGATATTTTAAAAGCACTATCCCCTTTTAAAATTCAACATTGTGAAGAACCTATTCCACGTTGGGATTTTATGAAATTGCCTAAAATCAAAAAAGAGAGTCCGATTGAAATTATGGCCGATGAATCGTGTTGCGATCATCATGATGCAGAACGATTAATAAACCTGAATGCTTGTCACCAAATTAATGTGAAGTTGGGTAAATCATCAGGAATTTTTAAGGCATTAAAAATTATTCAATTGGCCGAAGCTGCCAATATTAAAATGCAAGTAGGTGGATTTTTAGAATCGCGATTGGCTTTTACCGCATCGGCTCATTTGGCGCTAAGCAGCAACAATATTATTCATTTCGATTTTGATTCTCCATTGATGTTAAAAGAAGATCATGTGGTGGATGGAATAAAATACACTGCAAAGGGAGAGATTATTATGCCTGATAAGATTGGATTGGG
The DNA here is from genome assembly GCA_023251075.1 of Flavobacteriales bacterium. Classification (GTDB taxonomy): domain Bacteria; phylum Bacteroidota; class Bacteroidia; order Flavobacteriales_C; genus JAHEZL01. The sequence continues at coordinate 57,916 of JAHEZM010000007.1, forward strand.
AGCGAGTGTAGGAGAGAAATATTTGGAAGGATTAAAAAAAGTAGCTGTGGGTTAATTTTCTCTCAAAATAATAAACTCGATTCTTCTGTTCAGCGCTCTTCCTGCATCTGTTGTGTTTACATCTACCGGCATTGTTTCTCCATAACCACGATGCGATAAACGGGAAGCAGAAATTCCATGATCTACCAAATATTTCACCACCGCTTTTGCTCTGGCTACAGATAATTTTTGATTGGCAGCATCGCTTCCTATAGCATCGGTGTGTCCATCTACTTCCATAATTACATTAGGATAAGCATTCAAATAAGTTACTACCTGATCTAAGGTGATTTCAGATTCCTTTTTAATTTTTGCTGAATTAAATTCGAAATGAATATTTTCAATTACATAACGTTTTCCTTTTCGCATTTGCGGTGCTTGAACCTGATCAAGACTATCCTGAACAAACTTAACACGTGTTTGAATCATTCGAAGAATGGTAATCGAATCAACATATTGAATACTCATTTCCTCTAATTTCACCACACGTTTTTCCAAATCTTTATTTAGGGAATCTAGTTTTTTATTACGCCCATCTAAATCTTTTAGAGTCAATCCTAAACTATCAATTTGTCGGATCATCCATTCTTCTTTGTCTTTATCTTTTCCTCTCAACAACATTTGCAACATCACTTCATGTGTTCCCCCTGAATAGGCAGAAATACCTTGTAAACCGTAGCCATAGGAATAGGCAAAAGAAAACATATCATTGATTTTATAATACACCGAAGCAGAAACTGTTTCTTGTGTACGATACATCAATCCTACATTTACTTTATTCTTCCATTCCATAGCCACTCCTAAATCGGCTTGCATATAAACACCAGGTAAATATCTAAATCCAATCCTGGGCAACATTGAAAAAGATTCGTTCAACATTTTTTTATAAGTGATATAGCCTCCGTAATGCGCTTGCATTCTATAAGAACTAAGGGTTGAATTAAAATAAGATTGTTTTGAATTGTTAAACAACTGAGAATGATAAGCTCCGATTTGCCAATTTTTTACTTGATAATTTATACCGAAATCGGCACCTATCGCTAATGCTCGGTTGGCATTACCAATTAAAAGAATATCATCGGAATAGTCTTCCGCTTTAACGTTGGCGAAATTCAGATAAGTATCGTAAATCGCAGTATTGATCCCTACCGATAAATGTTGATTGTTTCTCAACTTCAATTTATAACGCGCAGAAATAGATCCTTTTACATTGCGCAAAAAACTGGTTTGATCAAACACCAAATTCATCCCCACTCCTAACTTACCTTTAACGGGCATATCTAAAGCGAAGAAGGAAGTCATAGGTGCCGATTCAATATTCACCCACTGACGGCGATTCAACACTGCAAAGCGCGGACAGCCTGCATCACCCGCAGTGGCAGGATTTACAAAAAACAAATTATTGAAATACAAATCAGCAGCAGGTAATTGTTGCGCAAAAATAGACGATGAAGCCATTAAGAACAGCAACAAAATAAAATGATATTTTATTGACTTCCTTTTCATTCTCGAGAGCGTAAAATGGTTAATGCACCCGTAATCTCTTTTTTCATTCCCGTGCATGAAATAACATAATAGTAAGTTGCATCAGGCAATTCAAATCCATTACTGGCAACCCCACCCCAGTCGTTGTGATAACCTCCTACAGATCGCCATACCTCTTCACCCCAACGATTGAAAACAATTACATCACAATCGGGATAAGCAGTGATATAATTGATTTTCCAAATATCATTTTTACCATCGTTGTTAGGCGTAATTAAATTGTTGGCTACTAAATGATAATCTTTAAAAACTTCCACATGAATTGGAAAAGTAGCAGAACAACCATCATCATTTTTTCCGGTAACGAAATAAGTTTGAGATTCAAGAGCTGTAATTTTTAGCAATGGGCTTTGAGCCAATAAATTATTGTTGGCATCCGTCCAGCTGAAATCAAAAAATCCATCAGCCTGCAATGTAACAGGAGTTCCTAATTCAAGAGTAGTATCGGCAGAAAATTTGAATTGAGGAACTGGCACCATTTTAATATCTATTGAATCTTTAGCCGAACAATTATGGGCATCAAAAACAATTAATTCATACTCTCCACTTTCTTTTACATAAATACTTTCACCCACTGCCATGTTACTCCACAAATAGGTTTTACCCGCTAAATCCTGACCCACCAGTAAAACACTATCGCCGTCACACATTACTTCAGTGGAAGGAAAGATGTGTGCTTTAGGCAAAGAAAAAATTTCTACATTTTTTGAAAGAGAATCAATACATTCATTCACTGTTTCTACTTTCAAAGTAACTTTATAAATTCCTGATCCCACATATGTACGATGAGGATTAACAGAACTGGACCCTATTCCATCACCAAAATTCCAAACATATCCTTTGATACTTTCAACGGAAGTAGATTGATTCGTAAAAGTATTGGTTTGATTTAAACACACATCACTGGCAGTAAATTGTACTACAGGTAAAGGATGAATAACAATAGATTTTGAAATTGAATCAACACAATTAAACAAACTATTTACCTTTAATATAATTTGATAATTACCTGCTACGCTGTAATTATACAAAGGAGTTTCGGCAGTTGAAGTATCACCATTTCCAAAATTCCAATAATAATTAAGAGCACCTATATCGGTAAAAGAAATATTATTAATCGTTAATGTTTGATTTTGGCAATTATTATCAATGATAAATGAAGCGTGCGGACGAGGATAAATCGCTATGGTTTTTAAAGTGTCATGATAACATCCGGCATTACTCACCGAACGCAAAGCCACAGGCCAGTTACCTGTAGAAAAAAACATGTAATCAGCTTCATGACCTTGATCATCATCATACACTCCATCGCCATTAAAATCCCATAAAAAATTAACTATACCCCCCGAATTAATAGTGGTGTTTTGTAAAAATAAGGAGGAGTCGCCAATACAAGTATTACTCACAAAAAAATCACTTAATGGCATTGGATTCACAAAAACATTTTTCAAAACCTTAGCAGTACATTTAGCGGTTGTAGTTATTTTTAATTGAATATCATGTAATCCTTCTGTACTAAAAAAATGAGTAGGTGTGGTGGTAAAAGTATCTGCTAAATTAGTGATTCCATCAAAACTCCATTCATATTTATGAATAAATGAACCATTTGGAATACTTGCATCTAAAGCATGTATGTTTTGATTTAAACAAACTTCCTGAACGGTAAAATCGGCTATAGGAACAGGATTCACTGTAACAGACGTATTGCCATAAGCGGTATCATTATTAATGGTAATAATTCTAAGTTCCACTGGAAAGGAACCCAAACCCGGAAAAACATAAGAAATAATAGGTAAATGGGCGTCATCATATTGAGAGTCGTTATCTAAATCCCAATCGTAATTAACAATACTATCATTCCCTAAATTAACTACATAATTAATGGCAACAGGAGCATTTTCACAACCAGGAACATAGCTAATATCAACTATGTTTTGAGCTTCCGTTCGATAACTCAATGTAATCAATAGTGCAAATAATATTTTAGTAAAAAACTTCATTAATGAATTACATCAAAAGGATAAATAATATTATTTTGTTTAGAATTAATTCTCAAAAAATATTTGCCATTACTAAATTTCGAAAGATCAATAACACCTGAAGATTTAAATTGATCTTGATACATTGATCTTCCCAGCATATCGAAAACTTCAATAGAAACAAATTCATTATCTAAAGAAAATACATTTGATTTAATATTTAATTGCTGATCGGCCGGATTAGGATAAACTGCAAACAAATTCTCGACATCCACTACTGAAATTGCAACTCCACCAATATTTACCAACTCACTTAAGGTATCAGAATTACAAGTATTACTTGCAATTAATTTAACGGTATAAACACCATTACTTGAATACTGGTGAACAGGAATAGTTGCCAATGAACTGGCATTGTCTCCAAACAACCATTCGTAATTTAAAGCATTAAGAGAATGATTGTTAAATGTTATTGCTTTACCTGATATAAAAGAATTAAAATCAGCCTTCGCCAATTCCTTATTGTAAGAGATACTTATAGCACTATCCATAGAACATAAATTCGCATCAACTACTTTAAGAGAATAATCACCTCCACCCAAACCCGAAAAATTACCATTGTTTTGAGATTGATTGTTAACCTTGAAAGAATAAGGCAATACACCTCCTATAGCATCCATCATTATATTTCCATTCAACTCATTTTTACAATCCACTGAGTTAGCGCTAACACTATTCCATTGTAATAATTGTGGTTGAGAAATATGCACCATAAGTGAATCTTTGCAACTATTTGCATCTTTCACACATACCGTAAAATCACCTATGCCTAAATCTCTAAAAACTGAATCGCTTTGAAAAGAATTAAACATGCAAAACTTCTTGAACCCAGTACCCCCTTGTGCAAAAACCTGAATGGATGCATCGTGTGCACCAAAACATTTTACATCATCAATATCTACACTATCAATTTGCAAAACCTGATTGGGTTCCGTAACATTAACTGAAACAGAATCTAAACATCCTTTTTCATCTTTTGAAAAGAATTTATGAATTCCTGCGGGTATCGATTCATAAATACTTTGTGTACCAAAAGCATTAGAATTTAAAGCAAACTCAACCACCCCTGTTCCTCCATTACCATACAATCTAATAACCGCACTACTGTCTCCCTTACACGCAACATTCGATTGAATTACACTTTGTATTCTCAATGTATCGGTAGGTTCAACCAAATTAATTCCATACGATTTTCCACATCCATTAAAATCTTTAACATGTGCTATATAATTGCTAGCATTAAGATTATTGAAATAATTTGATCCCTGATAAGTCAGTCCCCCATTCACAGAATAAGTGTAAGGCCCCACTCCACCATTGGCATTTAAAGTTAAATCTCCATCAGAAAAACCTTTACAACTAATATTAGTTTGATTAATAGATAAAGCCAGTGCAGCGGGTTCATGAACATCAGAAGCAAAACGGAAACCACAACCATATATATCACTCACATACATCGGATAAAGTTTAGCTGATAAATTGTAAAACACACCAGTATCCTGAGTATCATACTTGTATAAATTAGTATCATTATCCATTTTATTCATCCAATAAATATAAGGATAGGTGCCACCGGAAACACCCACTTCTATAGAACCTGTAGCTGCAGTTGCACATTTAACATCTTCTATTAAATTGTAATTCATCATCAGTTTAGGAGGTTGAGTAATTTCAATGGTTTGTAGTGTTTTACAATTTCTTATATCCTGAACCAATATATGATAAACACTAGCCGGTAGTTTTTCAAAAACAGGATCTAAAGTAAAAAGACCTCCGTTTATTGAGTAAAAATAAGGTGCCTTACTTCCATCTGCAATAATGGAAAATGATCCGGTAGTTTCACCAAAACATTTCACGTTATCCTTTACAACATTAACACTAGGATTAGGATATACAATTACCGACTTCACAACACTATCAGCACAACCTTTATCGCTCCATACATACAATTGTACATTATAAGTTGCAGCTCCATCATATAAATGTATTGGATTAACATCATTATATACCGTATCGCCATCTCCCAAAATCCATCTATAATCGATGGTTCCCGAACTAATAGAACTTACACCTTGAAAAAGTGCTTCTGTACTATCGCAAATATTGTCAACCACAAAATTGGCAATAGGCGAAGGATTCACTGTTACTGTTTGGTTTTTAGAAGTACTACACCCTTTGTTGCTGGTAGATACCAAAGATAAAATATAGGAGTCTGTAGATACATATTTATGAGCCGGACTGGTAACTGATGAAGTAGAGCCATCTCCAAAATTCCACAAACTACTTACCGTTCCAACATTAATAGTAGTAGTATTGAGTGGCTTTAATGAATCTACAAAACAAATGTCTCCAATAACGAAGTTGGTAAGGGGATAAGGATTTACAATTACCGATTGTACAACAGTATCAATGCAACCTAAATCACTTTCCGCAATTAATTGTACCTGAAAAGTTCCATCGTTTGAAAAAATTCTTTGTGGATCTTCAGCAATGGAAGAAGTTCCCAAATCATCAAAATCCCATGAATAAGAAATCAAATTATCGTAATCGATCACTGAAGTATTCGTAAATGAAGTAGTACCCCCTACACATACCTCATTGTAAGTAAAAGAAGGTAGAGGGTTAGCATTCACTACTAAATTTACAAGGTTCGAAGTAACGGTGCCTGAAGGATTGCTTACAAAGCATTGATAGGTACCTGCATCTCCAACATCAGCAGAATCAATCAACAAACTATCATTCGTTGCCAATAAAACAGATGATCCATTATGTTTCCATTGATAGCTAATAGGATTGGTTCCCGAAACATTTACTACAAAAAGATGTTGGCGTGTTTGACAAATGGTTGCTCCGCTTGGTTGAGTGTTAAAAGTAACAGCCACAGAATTTACAGTAATTGCAATATTATCAATATCTGTTTTAGCGCCTCCTGGTCCAGTTGATCCTTGATCATTAGTACTTAAGACCAATACATCGGCACCTACATAATCATCATCACTCTTATACACCAAATTATTAAGAGCGGTATTTACATCCGTTTTTTTACCATAAAAAGTAATCGAAGCATCATAAATTCCGTCTCCAAGAGTAAAACGCAAACCAGCAAGAGAAGACAATGTTACCTTACCATGACTCACTGAAATATTCATTAATAAGGAATCGCTTGCGATATCCTGATCATTAACAGAAATTCCTGCGATACTAAGATTTGTAAATTCAAAAACCGATTGAGCTCCCGGAACAGTATTCACTGGCGCATCGTTCACGTTAGTTAAGTTAATAGTGAGTGCTGCATTATCAAATAAAGAACCTGCACCATTATCGGTAGCTCGAATTACCAAATTAAAAACAGGAGTGGTTTCATAATCTAGTGCTGAGGAGGTATTTACTGTAAGCTGACCAGTTACCGAATTGATAGCAAAAGCGCCACCTGTATTTCCTGAAACAATGCTATAACTTAAAGTTTGCCCGGCATCCACATCAGTACCTGTTACTGTTATAATATTACTTGCATTGGCTGAATTCTCAGCTATACTTACCGAAGCATCATTATATACAGGAGTTTCATTTACATCATTAATAGTAATTATAAAAACCTTATCATACGCCGCACCACTACCATCAATTGTTCGAATTCTTATAGAGTAAGAATTTTTAAATTCGTAATTGAATGCAACATTGCCTTTCAATTGCGTACCCACTATGCTAAAAGAAGCATTATTCGTACCCCCTGCTCCTGCAACCAAAGAATAAGTATGAGTATCAAGAATATCAATGTCGGCAGAAGACAAATTACCAACAACAGCTAAAGGAGCATTATTCTCTGCTATTGAGGTAGAACTAAGAAAAATGTTAGTGGGAGCGCTGTTTACAGCACGAAGTGCAAAGGTGCAGAAAAACAATAAAATTGAAAGTAAATTTTTCAGCATTGAATCTGCTTACGGCACATTCACTGTTAGGTTACAATATTTAAAAATCAAAAAAACAAGGGATGTAAAAACACTCCTCTTCCAGGAGAAAACTCCAGGGCTGGCGCAGGAATTTTAATAAACCCTACTGAACTTAAAATGCTTTTCAAAAACTTATTTTTGATACGCATCTGATTAAAATCAATATCAAAAGAAAGATAAAACTGGCGCGATCTATCAAAGTAAGGAATTGCTTGTCCGTTAACCAGCAAAGGGTTTTCACTCCCCCCTGTCATTCCATCTGCACCATAACCCAAAGCCAAATTCAACCATTTCGGATATTTACTTTGCTCAGGAAGAAAAGAAGCTACATTCACAGAGAACCAATACGTTTGTCCGTTATAATCTTTCAACCACTGTTGCGATAAATCTTTCCCTAAAACATTCGGGCGATATTGCGCATAAGGAGAAGGCATGAAAGTCCACTTATATTTTATTCTTTGCTCATGCCATAAGGCTTGCTGACCAACAAAAAGCAGTGTACCGCTTGCATCTGCAGCAAAATCGCCCAAAGAAAATCCCCATTGAGTAGAAAATCCATCCATCACCTCTACCACCGAAGTAAACATTAAGCCTAATGTTCCTCCAGCCCACAAAGCATTTCTATCCTTCACTCCGGCCCACTTCAAAACATTGTATCCCGTTTGTCCAACCGAATAAGAAGTTTGGGCATGCCCCATTTTGTCCATCTGAAGCCACTCATCATTATCATTAAAAAAGTGAAAGGAGGAACGAGGATAATGTGCGTACCACAATTGATCTAAACCAAGCATAATACCTGTACCACCAATAATTTCGGCACCCACCACAAAGTTTCTTCTGGTTTTATTAAAGGTTTTACTAGGTTCAAAAAGATTAGCGTGAATAGAATCACTTTTTTGGGCATAAAGACTGAAAGAAAAAACAAATAATAAAAGAAAAATATTTGCTCGTAATCTCATTAACTCAACAATAATTGATGTGCTTTTTTAAGCAAAGAAAATGCTTCTTCACTTGAAGAAGATTCGCAATAAGTACGCAAAACAGGTTCTGTACCACTTGGACGAATCATTAGCCACTCGTCATCACCAAAGAAAAATTTATATCCGTCGATTTTCTCAACTCTTGTTATTTTTCTCCCGGCAAACTCAGTATACTTATCATTTTTACAGTTGTCCATCACCTTTTGTTTAATGGCTTCGCTAATATGCAAGTCAATTCTTTCAAAAGCGAAAGCGCCCACTATTTCGTAAACTTCTTTCACTAAATCATCTAAAGTTTTTCCTGTTTTCGCCATATATTCCCAAATGGTTAAACCCATCCAAATACCATCACGCTCAGGAATATGACCTTTAATTGCAACTCCACCCGATTCTTCACCACCTAGTAAAACATCTTCACTAATCAAATGATCGCAAACATATTTAAAACCTATTTTAGTAGTTACTACTTCTAATCCTAAAGCTTTGCATAATTTTTTAATTCTATCAGAAACCGAAAAAGCAATCACCACTTTTCCATTCATTTTTTTGTACTGCTTCAAATAATTGATCAATAACAAAATGATATGATGAGAGTCAACAAACTCCCCTTTACTATTGTACAAACCTAATCTATCTGCATCTCCATCGGTTGCCAACCCACAGTCAATATCACCCGCCAAATGGATCATTTCAGAAAACTCTTTTAAATTTCTGTGAATAGGCTCAGGTGCAGTACCGTCAAATCCAGGATTGTAATCGCAATGTAAAAAAGTGATATCCGGTAAAATTCTTCTCATTGCAAACTGTCCGGCACCATACATAGCGTCGTAAGCAAAGTTCAATCCTGAATTTTTGATCAGGTCTAAATCAAAATTAGCTTCTACTCTTTTGATATATGCACCTTCTAAATCAACACTAAACAACAAGCCTTTCTTTTTCAAATCTTCCAGAGAGATCGATTCTAAATCGTAATGGTGAGAATCGGGAATCATTGCTTCCACTTCATTCACATGAATATCTAATAAAGGACCGCCAAATTCACCTTTCAATTTATAGCCATTGTAATCGGGTGGATTATGGCTTGCCGTAATTACCACTCCCACTGCAGCACCTAATTCCAAAGTTCCCAAAGAAGTCATTGGAGTGGTAACAATTCTATCGCTTAAATAAACTTTAATTCCTTCCGCTCCCAATACTTTTGCTACTGTTTCAGAAAAAAGTTGTCCGCCAAATCTGCAATCATAACCTATCACCACACCTTTCCCCTCCTTCTTTTCCTTTCTTAACCATTGCACCAAACCAACAGTAACTCGAGCAACATTTTCAACAGTAAAGTCTTTTGCGATAATTGCTCTCCAACCGTCGGTACCAAATTTAATCTTCGTCATTATTTAAAGCTTTAGAAATGAAAGGGGCTAATTTATAAAAAGTAATGTGAAATCAATATTCCTAATGAATGTTCTGTTTATCCAATTGTTTCCAGTATAACTGAGCATTTTGATTGTGATCTTTCAAAGTACAGGCAAAATTATGTTTGAAAGAACCATCTCCGGAAGCACACATAAAAATGTAATTGTTTTTTTCCGCATTCAGCACAGCATCAATTGCTCCCTGAATAGGAAGATAGATTGGCCCTGGCGGTAAACCCGTATTTCTATAAGTGTTGTATGGAGAATTAATAGCCAGAATATCATGTGTTACTCTTTTGATAGTAAAATCTCCGGAAGCGTAAACCGCTGTTGGATCACTTTGTAAAGGCATTCCTGTATGTAAACGATTCAAATACAAACCAGCAATAACAGGCCATTCCTCTGTTACTTTACTTTGCTCGGCCATCACTATTGATGCTAAAACAGAAACTTCCGACTGCGATAAACTTTGTGCTTTCGCTTTTGCTTTTCTATCTGCATTCCAAAATTTCTTGTATTGCTTTGCCATTAATCGAATAAATTGATCGGCGCCTGTATTCCAATACATTTTGTATTTATCGGGAAGAAATAAAACCAAAGAATTCTCGGAATTTAAACCAAATTTCGACATATACTTATCATCATTCAAATAATATAAAATACTATCTGACTCTGCTTCAATTTGTGCCGATACGCGTTGTGCCAATTCTGCTTTAGTTCTTATAGAATGAAAATCCACAAACACTTCATCTATCTTTCCTCTTCTGAAATAAACGATCAAATCGTTATAAGTCATTCCCGAATTCAAAGTATATCGCCCTTCATAAATATTGGCAGGTAAATTTCTAAGTTCGGCCATTTTTTGAAACATCCATACATCTTCCACTATACCTTTATCCTCCAATTGTTTCAACAATTGATCATACCCTTCTCCCTTGCGAATAAAAACCCTCACACTATCTCCTTCTACATTAATCTTTTTATTCACTACGGTAAACCACAAAACCGCACCCACTACAGCACACAATAAAGCACCAACAAAAAGAATTTTAATCAACTTTTTCATTTATTCTATCTCGAAATTTGCATTTAACATTTGAAACATTTCTTCATCTTTCCATCCTTCACTGGTTTTGAACCAGGCTTTTTTAACTCCTATTTTAGAAAAACCCAACTTTGTGAAAAGATTAATACTTCTAACATTATCAGAAGTAATATTACAATACAACTGTTTAAGTTGTAATCTTTCAAAACTATACTCTATCAATAATTTCAATGCTTCCGAAGCATAACCTTTACCTTGTTCTTTTTCATCTGCAATTAAAATCCCCACTCCTGCACGCATATGAAAAGGATCAAACTCAAAAAGATCAATCAACCCAATAGGTTTTCTATTTTCCAACTCAATCACCAAACGCAATTGCTTGGCTTCATATATATCTAAGTGTGCATTTTCTAAATATTTCAATAGAATATGCTTTGAATAAGGAGCAAAAGTATTGCTCACTACCCAATACCGAGTATCGTTCTCCCAATTGAACAGAATATTTAAATCCTGGGGTTCAAGAGCACGCAGTGTTATTTTCTCTGATTTTAACATTAAGCTCTCCTTGAGTATTTATAAGATGAATGAATACATTCGTTTACTTCAAAAACAGAATACTGATCGATCAGCAAATCATTACCCACCAAATCATCTTCTAAATGCAAATGGTAAATGTCATCTACCAATTGCTGATCTTTTAATTTTGGAAACAAGTCGAAAATCAACTGAACATCTTGCGTATTGGTTTGATAAATTTCGCTGCAAAACTCTTTAATAGGGGTTAAACAAGTAGCAATACCAATATCTACACGCGGATAAGCAGTAACAATGGAACGAATTTTTTTAAGTAAGTCGGTGGAGCTTATCAATAAAGGTAGTTTCAATTTCACAAACAAAGTCTTCACTCTTTTATAGCGTAAAAACCTTAGATTCTGTTCCATATTACCATCTATCGACGGCCCTTTAGTACTTAAAGCGAATATTTTTCCATTGATACTTAAAACCAAATGAGGTGGCGCGGTTGTAGCATGAACTATATGCAAATAAATGCCATGATTCAGCAATTCATCGCTCACCAATGGTTTAATATTATCAATTTTAAATACTAACACTTATTTCTCCTTTATATACCGTTTTTGCAGGCCCTTCTAAAATCACTTTTCTGTATTTCCCTCCCTCACTCTCAAAACTCACTCTCAAACTCCCTCCTATTGCCTTAACTGCAAAAGAATGCTCTTTAATTCTTCCCGAATGAAATGCTGCTATTACTGCCGCCGTTACACCTGTTCCACATGCCAAGGTTTCTTCTTCACAACCTCTTTCATAAGTTCGAATGTGCAATATATCATTAATTATTTCAACGAAATTAACGTTAGTACCTTTTTCTTTGAAGCGATCGTTATATCTTATTTTTGGGGCCTCTTCCACTACTGGAAAATGTGCTAAGTCTTTTACAAAAACCACATAATGAGGCGATCCTGTATTCATATACAAATAATCGGAACCCACTTCTACTTCCGCCACATCAATCATTTGCAATTTCACCCAATATTCATCCTTATTTAAAGTCAATTCTGCTTCATGATCTCCATCTACCGCCAAAAAAGTATACAGTTCTTTTTTTAATCCAATCTCATTGGCAAAAGCAGTGATACATCTGCCTCCATTTCCACACATAGAACTTTCATTACCATCTGAATTGTAATAGATCATATGAAAATCGTAACCTTTTTTATTTCTCAGCAACATCAATCCATCGGCCCCAATTCCAAATTTTCGGTCGCATAAAAATTTCACCAATTGGTTATTCTTCTCATCAAAATGCTCATCCCTATCATCAATTAGAATGAAATCGTTACCCGCTCCCTGAATTTTATAAAACTGAATTGTTGCCATTGTTTTTTATTGAGGGTATAAAGTTAAAATTTTTTAACACACCATAAGTGTATTGAAAATTCAAAAAACGCGTTATTTTTGAAAATCTAAACACCACAAAATTTACACTTATGGATATGAAAAAAATTGGAACAGGATTCCTTTTAGCGCTCACCAGTGGAGCGATAGCCGCTGGAACAACGCTTTATTTTACAGAAAAAAACAATGCTTCCTCTGAAAATCCAACAAAGTTTAATTTCGTAAGTAATCTTCCTCCCGATGCTGAAAACACCGATTTAACCATCGCTGCCGCTGCAACAGTTAACTCTGTTGTACATATTAAAACGGTAAGCAAACAACAGGTTCAGCAAGGAATTGACCCTTTTCAGGATTTCTTTTTCGGACAACCTTTTCAGCAACCCCAACAAAGAAATGTATCGGCCAGCGGATCAGGTGTAATTATATCTACCGATGGATATATCGCTACCAATAACCACGTAGTGGATGGAGCAACCGAAATTGAAGTTACCCTTAATGACAATAAAACTTACAAAGCAGAGGTAATTGGTACCGATCCTACTACGGATCTGGCCTTGATTAAAATAGATGCTAAAGATCTTTCTCCTGCTATGTATGGTAATTCTGATGATGTTAAAGTAGGACAATGGGTGTTGGCAGTAGGTAACCCTTTCAATCTTACCTCTACCGTTACTGCCGGTATTGTTAGCGCCAAAGGAAGAAATATACATATTCTTCAAGATCAATATGCCATTGAATCATTTATTCAAACCGATGCTGCTGTAAATCCCGGAAATAGCGGTGGTGCTTTGGTAAATACCCGTGGAGAATTAGTGGGAATCAATACCGCTATTGCCTCTAATACCGGCTCTTATTCTGGTTATTCATTTGCTATTCCAGCCAATATTGTGAAAAAAATTACTACCGATTTATTGAAATATGGTAAAGTACAGAGAGGTTTATTGGGTGTTCAAATTCGTGATATCGATCAAAAACTCGCAGAAGAAAAAGGACTTTCTGAAGTTCAAGGTGTTTATGTGGCAGGTGCCTTCGATGAAAGTGCTGCTAAAGAAGCAGGTATCAAAGAAGGTGATATCATTACCAAAGTGGGCAATATCAAAATAACTAAATCCTCTGAACTTCAAGAACAAATGTCGCTCTTCCGTCCAGGCGACAAAGTGAATATTACCTATATGAGAGATGGCAGTGAAAAAACTGCTGAAGTGATTCTTAAAAATACCAACGGCAAAACCGAAATAGCCGAAAAAGAAGAAAATGTGCTGGGTGCAACTTTAGAACTGGCTTCAAAAGATGAATTGAAAAAATTGGGTATCACCAACGGCGTGAAAATATCTAAGTTGGATGCCGGTAAATTAAGAGCACAAGGTATTACTCAAGGCTTTATTATCACCAGTATAGATAATCAACCCGTTAAAAGTCCTGATGAAGTAAGCAGTAAATTACTGAATAAAAAGGGAGGCATTTTGATTGAAGGGGTTTATCCGAATGGAATGAAAGCTTATTATGGTTTTGGACTATAATACATAATAAGATAAAACAACTCTCGTTAGTGCCTCAGAATAAACTAAGATTCTTTGATTAATTTCAAAGAATCTTAGTATTTTCGCACACGCACAAACTTTAAGTTAAATTAATATTGGCTTAACAAGGAAGCGGCGATTTAATAGTATGTTTGCCGCGCTGTGTGAAAGAGCTTTAAACTTGAAAAAAATATTATAAAACCACCTTTATGGAGAACAACAATTCAGCACTAGAAACTTTAAAATCAGTTTTTGCATCTGCTACTATCTTAATTGCATTTGGATTGGCTTACGCTATATACATCGGTATTTTGGGCAATCCCGCAAATTTTGAAGACAATAATCCTGAAAACAATCCTATTAATATTTTAGGTACCGTTCACAAAGGCGGAATTGCTATTGTACCAGTTCTTATTGCTATAAACATTATTGTTTTGGCTTTTTCTATAGAAAGATTCATCACCATCTTTAAAGCCAAAGGAAAAGGAAGAGTTACCTCTTTCATTAAAAACATCAGAAGCTTTATTTCAAACAATCAATTAGATGCCGCTATCTCTGCATGTGATGAGCAAAAAGGGTCTTTAGCCAATGTGGTAAAATCAGGATTGGAAAAATATAAATTGGTTCAAAATGATTCATCATTGAGTAAAGAACAAAAAGTTGAATCTATTCAAAAAGAACTGGAAGAAACTACTGCTCTGGAATTACCAATGCTATCTAAAAACCTAGTGATTCTCTCTACTTGTGCTTCTATTGCCACTTTGGTTGGTTTAATAGGAACGGTGTTCGGTATGATTAGAGCGTTTGGTGCTTTGGCTCAGGCGGGTTCTCCAGATACTGTTGCTCTTGCAACTGGTATTTCTGAAGCACTGGTAAACACTGCTCTAGGTATTATTGCATCTGCTATCGCTATCGTTATGTACAACTTCTTTACTACTAAAATTGATGCGATTACTTACGGAATGGATGAAGCTGGTTTCAGTATAGTGAAAACAGTTTCTGTTCAAAACGAAGTAGCTGCTTAATTCTTTTTTAGAAAAATACCATGCCTAAAATCAAAGTACCCAGAAGTAACCCATCCTTGGATATGACTCCAATGGTTGATCTTGCTTTCTTATTGGTTACCTTCTTTATGTTAACAGCGAGTTTTAGAACAGAAGAGGCAATTGTGGTGGATGCACCAAAATCGGTTTCAGATGAAATGCTACCCGATAACGCGATGATGGTAACTATGGATACCGCTGGAAGAGCTTTTTACACTATTGACGGAGAAGAAATTAAAAAAAATACTCTTATGCAAATGGGAGAAAAATACAGTGTCACTTTCTCTGAAGATGAAATTAAAGAGTTTCAGTTGATGAAAGATTTCGGTCATCCTTTCTCCGAATTAAAAACTTATTTGAATGCCACTAAAAATGAAAGAACCAAGATGGACAAAAATGCTCCCGGCATTCCAATGGATTCTTTAAACAATGAATTGGGAGACTGGATTACCTTCGGAAAAATCTCCGCTTATGGCGAATCTCAAACAAAAGGAACCGATTTCTCTAATTTCAGGTACTCTATTAAAGCCGATGCCAGAACAGATTTCAGGGTGATGAGGAAACTATTTAACGCATTTGAAAAAAGTAATATACACACCTTTGATTTGGTTACTAATCTGGAACAGGAATAGTAGTTAAAAAGATTAATTATGGCTGAGTTAAACACCGACGATAGTTCCAAAGGAGGCAAGCACCAGAAAAAGCGCGCTAAAAAATCATCTACCAAAGTAGATATGACTCCTATGGTTGACTTGGCTTTCTTGTTACTTACTTTCTTTGTTTTAACGGCCACTTTCGGTAAACCGAAAACCATGCAGCTCAATATGCCTGTAAAAGCTAAAAATGAAGATCAAAAACAAAAAGTTAGCGATAATGCCATTACGATGTTGTTGACCGACAACATTGATTCTATTTATTATTACAACGGTATTTACGACCCTGCAAAAACAGTAATCAGAATTACCAATTACTCTAAGGAAGGGGTAAGAAAACTCTTGTTAGAAAGCAATAAAGATGTAGTTACAAAAGTACATGAACTGGAAGAACAGTATAAAAAAGGTGCTATTGCTGATTCAACTTTAAAAAAATTAAAAGAAAAAGTTCAAAGCGACGTAAATACCTTAGCTGTTATTGTAAAAACAGAAGATAAAACAAAATACAAAAACATTGTTGACCTAGTAGATGAATTAAACATTTGTGATGTTGCAAAATTCTCTATCGGAGATATTAGCACTCAAGAACAAAATCATTTAACGAAACTGAAATTATAAACCATGGAACAAAACAACATGTTTGTTCCTGAATGGAACAGCCCGGTATCGATCGACAGAAATGAAATTGTTTTTGAAAAAAAGAATCAAAAATATGGTGCCTTTGCTCTTAGAAAAAACTACAATAAAACAATCTTATTGGCTTTACTCATCACAGGTTCTCTTGTATCATCGGTATCAATGATTCCTTTAATTGCTATTTGGCTAAAACCAGCACCTATTATAGAGAAAGTGGTTAAAAAGAAAAATAAAGTAACTATAAAACAAATAGAAAAAGAGGAGAAAAAAGAAGAAAAACCTCTGGAAATCCCTAAAATAGCAACAGTTAAATTCACTGAGTTTAAACCCAGTGAAACTCCTGATAAAGATCCTATATTCGATCCTAAAGATATGAATCCCGGAATTGAGAATCAGGATGGTGATAAAAATCCAGCATTTATTGACCCCTCTCTATCGGGAGGAATTATTACCGGAGGAGGAAAAAAGAATGGACCCCAAAAATACGTTTCAACCGAACCAAAATCTAGCGTTGATTATCAAACTTTTTTTGAAAACAACATTGAATATCCAGAATTCGAATATTCAAATGGAATTGAAGGAGTAGTTCAAGTTTCCTTTGTGGTAAATGCACAAGGAAAAGTAACAAATGTAAAAGTACTAACACCTTCCACTCCTGCCTTCAATAAAGAAGCTGTTCGTGTGGTTTCTTTATTGCCTAAATTCCGCCCGGCTATTCAAAATGGTAGTCCGGTATCATTTACTATTACTTTGCCCATCTCTTTTAGCATAGTTCAGCAATAGTATTTATGAAACAAGCATTGAATATATTCAACCTCGTAATGGTTATCGTATATATTATTGCTGCGCTCACCTTATTGTTTAACGACTCCATCGCACCCAATCTTAAATCAACCAACAGAATTATATTAGCTAGCGTTATACTTCTTTACGCTGCTTTTAAGTTCTACCGTTTCAACATTAACAGAAAAAAAATATCTATTCAATCGAATGAAGAAAAGTAATCTATATTATTTTTCTCTTACAGCAACTATTCTTTTAGTTTTTATCTTTTCTTGTGCTGAACCCGGTGCTAAGTTCACCGACACACCCACTTCCGGCAATATAAAAATTGCTGTCGATAATTCTTACGAACCTATTATTGATGCTGAAATATACACCTTCGAAGCCTTTTACAAGAAGGCAAAAATAAATGCAAAATACGCTCAAGAAAGTGAAGTTTTTGATTTATTAATGAACGATTCTGTTCGCTTGATTATTTGCAACCGAGAATTAAACAAAGAAGAAAAAGCAAATTTTTCTGCTAGAAATCTGAAACCCAGAATCACAAAAATTGCTTATGATGCTTTAGCGATAATTGTTCACCCAAATAATTTGGATACCCTTATTTCTATGGAACAATTGAATTTGATTTTCAACGAGAAGATATCATCGTGGAAAAACATCAATCCTAAATCTGATTTAGGAAAAATAAAAATAGTATTCGACAATACGGAATCTTCCAATGCCAGATGGATGCGAGAAAAATTTCTTAACGATAAAGCTTTACCGGAAAATTGTTACGCCGCTTCTTCACATGCTGAGGTAATTGATTATGTATCGAAAAACAAAAATGCAATTGGAATGATTGGTGTAAATTGGGTAAGCGATAAAGACGATACTTTAACCATGAGTTTTCTGAAAAAAATAAACATGGTCTCTCTGTCTCAAAAAACAAATGCGTCAATTGACGAATATTACAAACCTTACCAGGCCTACATTAAGCTAAACCAATATCCACTTACCAGAAACGTGTACATTATCAGCAGAGAAGCACGGGCCGGATTGGGCACGGGCTTTGCATCGTTTGTGGCTGGTATCAAAGGACAACAAATTTTATTAAAATCGGGTATGGTTCCAGCAAAAATGCCCGCACGAATTATACAAATGAATTAAATGAATTATTTTAGCGCTATGAAATATCCATGTACCACAGTACACTAATAGAGATAAAGATAACATGGATATAACATATGACCTTTAAAAAAAAATACCGACATATGAATACTTCTATCAAAAAAATCAGCTTGCTATTTATTTTAGCTTTCTCTGCAAATGGCATTTTTGCCCAAACACTTAATGATGCTATTAAATTAACTCAAGGGGAAAAATACTCTAAGGCATCTGCCGCTTTTCATCAACTCATTAAAAATGATCCCACCAATGCAGAAAATTATTTCTATTGCGGTGAAAATTATCTCAAATGGAATAAAGCCGATTCTGCTAAAATTATATTCCAACAGGGAATTGCGGCAAACCCTAAAAGCGGATTAAACTTTGCTGGTTTAGCACAAGTTCAATGGTCGCAAAAAGACACCATTGTTGCAAACATTAATATTGCAAGCGCATTAAAACTGGGAAAAAAGAACATTGCTGTTATTTTAGCTATTGCCGATGCTTACATCAACTACGATTATAAAAAATTAAATGAAGCTCAATTACTTCTGAGTAATGCCGAAAAGAAACATTTTAAAAATGTGCAACTGCATCTGCTAAAAGGAGATTTGTTTGATCTTAAAAAAGACAATAACAATGCTTATGATTCTTATTTAACTGCTTACGAAATCGACTCCACTTCTTTTGAAGCCTTAATAAAATTAGGAAATTTCAATGCTGCTATTAAAAATTATGAGAAGGCACGTGAATATTTCATTACAGTAAATATTTTAGATACCGCTTTCGCTCCTGCCTATAAATACAAAGCGCAAATGGGTGAGAATACTGAAGATTATGAATTCGCTGTAATTCAATACAGAAAATACTTAGAGTTCAACGAAAATCCTCAAACAAGAATCGACCTAACAAGAAACCTGTTGTTAAATCAAAATTATAGAGAAGTAATTAGCGAAGTTCAACGCTTTCAAGCCTATGACACCACTAATTTGTATATGTATCGCTTGGGAGGTTATAGCTTCTTTGAATTGGGGAAATATGACAGCTGCGCAATGTATATTCAATCATTCGTTAATAAATCATTCCTTGATACCAACTACAAAGTAATACCTACTGATTACTTGTATTTAGGCAAAAGTTATTTCAGAATTGCTAATGATTCTTTAGCCGTTATTTATTTGCAAAAAGCTATCGCAAATGATCCTAATAATTTAGAGTTGTACTCTGATATGGGAAATGCACATTACCGCTTAAAACAATTTCCTGAAGCTATAAAATACCATCAGATTAAAATTCAGAAAAAAGGAGATAAATCAGATACACGTGATTACGACTTTTTAGCGAAAGCATATTATTACAATCAGGAATACAAAATTGCCGACAGCTTATTTGCTAAAGTAATCGAGTTAAAACCAGAAGTATTTCCTGGCGCATATTACTGGAGAGCTAAATCGAATGCTAAATTAGATCCTCAATGTACACAAGGAACAGCCATCGCCACCTATGAAACTGTTTTAACAATGGCTAACCCTGAAAAAAACAAAAAAGAAATCATCGACGGATGTCTGTATTTAGGTTTCTATTACATTCAAAAGAAAGATTACAAAAAAGCAAAAGGATATTACACAAAAATTCTTGAATTAGATCCTAATAATCCCCAGGCCAATAATTTCATGAAAACACCAACGGCCAAGGCTATTAAGTAAATTAAAGTCTATTCATGAAAATATTCCTCCACCTATCTTTGGTTTAAACAATTAAAAATGGAAAAACTAAAAGTTTCAACAGCTCAATTCGAAAACAAAAGTGGCGATAAAAAATACAACTTATCGGTAATAGAAAAATTAGCAAAAAAAGCAGCTGATGAAGGATCTAATGTTATCGCCTTTCATGAGTGTTCCATAACAGGATACACCTTTGCGATGAAACTTTCAAAAGAAGAAATGTTAACCCTGGCCGAACACATTCCTTCGGGAGAAAGTATTTTGAAATTGCAGGAAATAGCCACAAAATATAACATTACGATATTGGCCGGATTATTCGAAAAAGATAAAGACAATAACCTTTTCAAAGCATATGTGTGCGTCGATAGTTCGGGCTTAAAAGCAAAATACAGAAAACTACATCCTTTCATTAATCCTCACCTAACCCCTGGCAATAGCTATTGTGTATTTGAATTACATGGATGGAAATGTGGAATATTGATATGCTACGACAATAATGTGATTGAAAATGTAAGAGCTACTACACTGCTGGGTGCTCAAGTAATTTTTATGCCTCACGTAACCATGTGCACCCCTTCCACTCGTCCGGGCGCAGGCTTTGTTGATCCTAAACTTTGGGAAAATAGAGAAAATGATCCTACCTCTTTACGCAAAGAATTTGATGGTTTAAAAGGCAGAGAATGGTTGATGAAATGGCTACCAGCACGTGCTTACGACAATGGAATATATGTAGTATTCTCTAATCCCATTGGTATGGATGACGATCAATTGAAAAACGGGCACTCAATGATATTAGATCCATTTGGAGATGTGCTTGCTGAATGTACCAACTTCGATGATAGTTTTGTAACCACTACCCTAATTCCAGAAAAGCTTACACAAGCAGGTGGATATCGATATATTAAAGCACGCCGACCAGATTTATATAGAAATATTTTAAGTCAGGAACATCAACCAGAACAAAAAGTAGTTTGGTTGAATAATAAGTAGGAATAAAAACGGAATTACTACTTGATGCAGAGTAATATTTTATTCCATAAGAACCAGAACTTTAAAACACTTTCAAGTAATTTTCGGGCATGGGATTCCCTCTCGGAGGAGAGGGGTGTGGTGGAATCGTGTGATGGCAGGGAGATGGATTCAATAGATATTCCTAATCCTTTATTTCCATCTCCCTACTTCCCGCGAAAAAGCTTTCACACCCCTCTCCTCCGAGAGGGAATCCCATGCCTAAAAAACTAGATTTCTGCTCCACGTTAAGGGACAATTAGAAACAAAAAAACTGCAGAAAGAACTTCTGCAGTTTTTTTGTTTTTTTATCGATACTATCTCTTAATAACTCGATCTTCTTGGGCCACCTGATTTACCAAAACCACCACCACTACCTGGTCTTCCTCCACCCTTTCCGCCAAAGCCACCTTTAAATCCACCACCACCTTTCGGTTTATCTGCATTTCTAAATTTTCCTTTACTGGAACCGCCGCCTCCGCCACTATATCCACCGCCGCCTCCGGTGCTTCCTCTTTCTTGTGATTGACTTACCGCAATATTTCTACCCAATACCTCCGAACCATTCAACTCCTCAATGGCTTTATTTGCCTCTTCATCATTCATCATCGTAACAAAACCAAAACCTTTGCTCTGACGAGTAATTTTATCGATAATGATTTTACAAGATTCAACAGTACCATGTTGTTCAAACAACATTCTTAGTTCTTCTTCTTTTAATTTAAACGGTAAGCTACCTACAAATATGTCCATATAATTTTTTAATTGATTTCGGGTGAAGGTAAGCTTAGTTTTAAGGAATAACTAGTTTATTTCTAAAATAGGCCGAAATAATTGAGTTTACAGGATTTTTACAAGTTGAGGCCCATAAATTTTTAATTTATCGGTGGTGTAGTATATTTACCCTTAAAAAAGGAAGTGTCCACAGCAAAAGCTCATATCAAGAATTTGGTAGATATATGCGTAGAAAAAGGTTTACGTCATATTGTAATTTCTCCCGGTTCACGCAACGCACCATTAATTATCGCCTTTAATCGCAATAAAAAAATCAACTGTATTTCTATTATTGACGAGCGTTCGGCCGCATTTTTCGCTTTAGGAATGGCTCAGCAATTGAGTGAACCCGTGGCAGTAGTTTGTACCAGTGGTACCGCAGCATTAAACTATGCTCCGGCTATTGCAGAAGCCTACTACCAAAAAGTTCCTTTACTGGTTTTTACTGCTGATCGTCCGATGGAATGGATTGATCAGGTGGACGGGCAAACTATTCGTCAACAAAATATTTACAACAATTACATCAAAAAGAGCTTTCAATTACCTCAGGAACCATCGCATGCCGATGATTTTTGGTATGCATCGCGCATTGTTTCTGAAGCTATTGAAACTACAAAGTTTCCTGAGTTCGGACCAGTACACATCAACATTCCATTGCGCGAACCTCTTTACAATACTATAGAAAGCAAAAACACACATCAAAATACTTTCGAAACATTAAGCACTCAACTTTCTCTTCCAACCGAAAGTATTAAAGAGTTGCAAAAAGAATGGAACAAGGCAAAAAAGATTTTGATTATTACCGGACTGCTTAAACCAAATAAAAAAGTTAACGAAGCACTCAATAAAATTTCAAAACAAAATAAGGTGGTGGTGCTTACCGAAACTACATCGAACTTATTTGGAGAAAATTTCAACAGAAGTATTGATCGCTTAATTATAAGCATTGAAGATGAAGGTGCAGCTGAGTTTATTCCCGATTTATTGATCACTATTGGTGGCCCCATTGTATCAGCGAAAGTGAAAACTTTTTTAAGAAAAAATCAACCCAAAATACATTGGCACATCAATGCTTCAAACGATTTTGTAGATACCTTCAAATGCTTAAGTAAAATTATTCCGGTTGCACCTGAGCAGGTTTTACCTCACTTTGAAAAGGCGAATAAAACCACATCGAATTATAGAGAATTATGGATCAACAAAGACAGAAAACTATTTAATGTTTTTAAAAAATTCTTGAATAAAATTCCTTTCTGCGATTTAACAGCTTTCGATATTGTATTGGATCATATTCCCTCGAAAAGCAATGTGCAATTATCGAATAGTACCCCTGTTCGATATTCCAACCTCTTCAACACTATGGCCAAAAGAAATTTATTTGGGTATAGTAATCGAGGAACAAGCGGTATTGACGGAACCATCAGTACTGCTGCGGGTGCAGCTTATGCATCAAAAAAATTAACTACGGTGATTAGTGGTGACTTATCGTTTTTTTACGATAGCAATGCATTGATGAATCAGCATCTACCCTCCAATTTACGCATCATCATTATCAATAATGGTGGAGGAAATATTTTCCGAATCATCGACGGACCATCACAAACTCAAGAGCTGGAAAAATTCTTCGAAACTAAACATCAATGGTCGGCAGAATTTATCGCTAAAGCTTTTACTATAGATTATTACCTTTGCACAGAAGGAAAAAAACTGAAATCAACTTTAGAAAAAATATACCACCCCAAATACAATCAATGCTGTGTGGTAGAAATTAAAACAAAAGGTGATTTGAATTCAGATATATTATTACAATATTTCGATTATTTAAAACAGAATTAAAATGGCAACAAGAAATTGGACTACCATCAAAAAATACGAAGACATTCGCTTTGAATTTTTTGAAGGCATCGCAAAAATAACCATTAACCGTCCGCAGGTTTATAACGCTTTCCGTCCGGAGACGAACATGGAAATGCTAGAAGCAATGGATATTTGCAGAGAACGCGCCGATATTAATGTGGTGGTATTCACAGGCGAAGGCGACAAAGCTTTTTGTTCAGGCGGAGATCAAAATGTAAAAGGAATTGGTGGTTATATCAGCGAAGATGGAACTCCGCGATTGAATGTTCTTGACCTGCATAAAAAAATTCGTTCGTTGCCTAAACCGGTAATCGCTATGGTGAACGGATATGCGATTGGTGGTGGACACGTTTTACACGTGGTATGCGATTTAACAATCGCGAGTGATAATGCGCGTTTCGGACAAACTGGTCCGAAAGTAGGTTCTTTCGATGGTGGTTTTGGATCTTCTTATTTAGCTCGTCATGTAGGACAAAAAAAAGCACGCGAAATTTGGTTTTTGTGTGAACAATATACTGCTGAAGAAGCTGAAAAAATGGGCATGGTGAACAAAGTTGTCCCTTTAGCAGAATTGGAAGACACTACTGTTGAATGGTGCAAAATCATCATGAAAAGAAGTCCGTTGGCTTTAAGAATGATTAAAGCATCGCTAAACGCTGAACTCGACGGACAACAAGGTATAATGGAATTAGCAGGCAATGCAACACTGTTATATTATTTAACAGAAGAAGCACAAGAAGGTAAAAAAGCATTCTTGGAAAAACGCGATCCTGATTTTCAAAAATATCCTAAGTTTCCTTAACACTCCGTCATTGCGAGGTACTCCGAAGCAACCTCATCGTCAAAATAAGTTTGCTTCGTCGTTCCTCCTCGCAATGACGTACTACATAGACAAATGACACAACTGCCAAAAATCAGCATAATTACCCCTTCCTACAACCAGGGACAATTCATTGAACAAACCATTCAATCGGTATTGAATCAAAATTATCCAAACTTGGAATACATTGTGATTGATGGAGGCAGCAGCGACAATACCCTTGAAATTTTAAAAAAATACGATCAGCAAATTACGTATTGGGTGAGTGAAAAAGATCGCGGACAAAGTCATGCTATCAATAAAGGTTTAGAAAAATGTACTGGTGAAATTTTCAATTGGTTAAATTCTGATGATTATCTGGAACCGGGAGCGCTACACAAAATTGCAAGAACCTATCTTAGCAGCGGAGGTAATTTTATTATTGGCACTACTAAAATTCATGATCTTGGAAAAAATACCACTTCAGAAATCATAACCAATGAATTTGCCACTTTAGGAAAAACCATTTCTAAAATAAATTTCTGGCAACCATCGGCATACATGCTTTTAGAGGATGTGAAGAAAGTAGGACAATGTACCGAATCGCTTCATTACGGAATGGATACAGAATTGTACATTAAAATACTTTTGATGAAAGGACATAAAGGAATTCGTGTGATTCCTGATACCATTTCACATTACAGAATTCACGACACTTCAAAAACAGGTTCGCAATTGAATAAATTTCATGGTGATGTATTCTCTATTTTCCATCAGCTGGCTTTAGCAATTAACGATAAAAAAAACGCAAACAAGATTGAAAAAATAATTGCGAAAAATCAAATTGTAGAAAAATACAAAATTCAGCTTCCCTTCACATTCGATGAAAAAGAAGTAAGATCTATCAATGAAAATAATGTTTACAATTACTTGAATATATTTTATACCGACAAAAATGTGAGTAATGAAGAAATGCGAGATTTAGCAAAACACGTAGATCTTTCATTACTGGAACCTAACGATAAAATGATAACCCATAAAATTAGTACACGATTAAAATGGTTTTCATTTTTAAGAAGTATTAAAACTAAATAATATGCTGAAGCATTGGTTACAAGCTTTTCGATTAAGAACACTACCCTTAGCGCTATCCTGCATCGTTTTGGGTTCTCTCTTAGCCAAAGCCGATGGCTTTTTTCAATGGGATATTTTTATTTTAGCTATTACTACTACCATCTTTTTACAAATACTTTCCAATCTTTCAAACGATTATGGCGACTCACAAAATGGTGCCGATAATGCACAACGTGTTGGTCCGCAAAGAGCAGTGCAATCAGGAGTGATTGCACCTACTCAAATGAAAAAAGCAATGATCCTGTTTGTGTTATTGAGTTTGGTTTCTGGAGTATCATTGGTACTCATTAGTTTAAAAGACATTGATCTTTCATTTACTCTTTTCTTTATTGTTTTAGGATTGGCTGCCATTGCTGCTGCAATAAAATATACAGCGGGAAAAAATCCATATGGGTATAGGGGCTTAGGTGATTTGTTTGTTTTTCTTTTTTTTGGAATTGTAGGTGTTTCCGGTTCGTATTATTTATTTCATCATGAATTCCAATGGTCGGTTTTATTACCCGCTTCTTCTATTGGGTTTTTAAGCGCGGCCGTTTTAAACCTAAACAATATGCGCGACCGAATTGGCGATGCTGAAGTTGGAAAAATTACTATTCCTGTGATGCTGGGAAAACAAAAAAGCAAATTGTATCATCTTTTTCTTTTGCTGTTTGCATTGTATGGAGCACTTGGATATACTATCACTCACCTCCACAGCGCATGGCAATTTCTATTTCTTTTGGTATTGCCAGTTCATGTATTGAATATTAAAAAAGTATTCACCTACAATGACCCAAAAGAACTCGATCCAGAATTAAAAAAAATAGCCTTAACTACCCTCCTATTTTCAATTCTCTTGGGTGTAGGAAGTTTAATTTGATGAAAGCTTCTTTTCATCCATATCAACTTCAATTTAAAAAACCAAGTGGTACTTCTCGTGGGATTTTAACACACAAGAAAATTTGGTTGATCAAATTATGGAAAGAAGAAAATCCTTCTGTTTTTGGTATTGGTGAATGCAATCCCTTAGTAGGTTTAAGTATTGATGACCGTGATGATTTTGAAGAACATCTTCAGAAAATCACAAATAATATCAATGACTATATCGACTCCTCTCTGCAAATCTCACACTCAAAATTTCTTCAATTTCCTTCTATTCGTTTTGCTATAGAAACAGCTCTTCAGGATTTAAAAAATGGAGGAAGAAAAATTCTTTTTGAAAATGATTTTTCAATGAAAGAAAAAGGAATAGTTATTAACGGATTAATTTGGATGAGCTCACCACAAGAAATGGTGAAACAAATTGAAGAAAAAATAAAGAACGGATTTCACTGCCTAAAATTAAAAATAGGTGCACTTGATTTTAATAGTGAATTAAAAATAATCAAAGAAATAAGAACTTCTTTTTCTGCTGATGATTTAGAAATCAGAGTAGATGCCAATGGTGCTTTTTCGGCAGAAGAGGCTTTGTTCAAATTAGATGAGTTGAGTAAATTTTATGTGCATTCTATTGAACAACCCATACAACAAGGACAAGTAAAAAAAATGGCCGAACTGTGTAAAAAAACTCCTTTAGCTATTGCGCTGGATGAAGAATTAATTTCGCACCAAAATCTCAGCGACAAACAAAATTTATTAGATGAAATTCTTCCTCAATACATTATATTAAAACCTAGTTTATTGGGAGGATGGAAAGCAAGCGAAGAATGGATTGATATTGCCCGTAAAAATAAAATTGGATGGTGGGTTACTTCCGCTCTGGAATCAAACATTGGATTGAATGCTATAGCACAATGGACTGCCAATTTTGATTTAAAAATACCACAAGGATTGGGCACCGGGCAATTGTACACCAATAATTTCCATTCACCTCTTCATATCGAAGGAAAAAAATTATACTACAAAAAAACCGAAGGCTGGAGCATCAGTATTTAAACTTATTTTTTTAGTATTTTATGCAAAATAGTGCTTTCGAGTGAAAATTATTTGCGAAAAGTACTTCGACTTCTTATATTAGCATCCTATTCTTATCCAACATCCAGAATTTTGTTTAGTTAGGCGAAAAACCCCCGGTTCCCAACCAGGGGTTTTTTTATTAACTCAAAAGCCGAAAGTATTTCGGCTCCTACGAAGCGTAATCGTTTAAGTAAGAAAACTTATCGGTTAGTTTACCATCTTTACAAATAGTAGCACGGTGAATAATTTGATCTTTATCCTCCTTATTCAAATAAGGTAAAACCTTTTCTATTAAAGCTTGCCCGAAATCATTGGAAGCATCTCGAGGTAATTCGCAAGGTAAATTATCTACGGCCATCACGGTTACTCCTTTGGAATCAAAAGCATCTACTTCCTTTCCGCTGATAGGTTCAAAACCATACAAAGGTTGGTCAATTGTTGAAGAGCGAATAGTAGAAGGAACAGAGCCATTAATATCACAAGTAATATCGGCAATTACTTTCATTTTGAAATCGCTGGCTACCATGTCTTCTCTAGTAAAAAAAACATCACCTTTAGGATCCCAAAAATGACAAGAAATATAAACATCGGCCACTTTGGTATAAGGCGCAAAAACAGAAAAATATCGCTCAGGATGCTCTACCATTTCTTTCATATCGAATCGGCCATTGTCTTTTCGATGATAGTAATGATCACCATGTAACTGACAAAAAACGGGTTCATCGTAATAATTCACCAACACCTCTTCCGGACTCACACTTTTCAATCCCAAAGTATTTAGAATCTCTAAAGAACCATTGGCTACTCTTCCCCCACCCGTGATAACAATTTTTATAGGAGGCAGTTTTACTTTTTTTAGTTCCTGCTCCATCTCTACTCTATTTATACATTGATAGGCGGGTTTCAAATGATACAATTCATTTCGTAAGCCATAAGCCAATAAAGCATTATAGGTTCCCACTATTCCGGCATATCTTCCAAAACCAATAATTCTATCGCCATTAGTATAAGTCAAACACTCATAATCTATCATCGAAATTCTCTTTGCCAACAAAGCCTTCATTAACTTTTTGTTGTGTGCTTGTTTCTTAATGGTATGAGAAAAGAAAAAATAAGCTTTCCCCTCTATCAACTCATCAAGAGGTACTTCTTTAACTCCAAAGAGCACATCGCAATCCTCCACACTTTTTATCACTTCAATCCCAACCTCAGCGTACATAGAATCTGGAAAGCATCGCACTTCACTACTTTGCACCACTACGTTTATACCCAAAGCATTCTTAATGAATTTACATTGTTCAGGTGTAAATGGCACTCTTTTATCGGCCGGAATTTTCCCCTCTCTTATTATACCTATTTTCATAGTTACTGAATCATTGAATTAAATTTGCCCCAATCGAAATTCCAAGGATCCGTTTTTCTTCCGGGAGCAATTTGCTCATGACCTTGAATGTATTTAATACTGTAACGCGATTTAATATCTTTTACCAATCCCACCAAACTTTTATACTGCGCTTCGGTGGGTGATGATTTTTTAGTAGTAATAATTTCAATTCCTATAGAACAATCGTTTACCTTAGTTCTTCCATCGGGTAAAGAACTTTTACCGGCATGAAATGAAATGTCTTTCTCGTCTACCAAGCGATAAATCACCCCTAACCTATCAATAATATAATGAGCACTCACCTGGTAGGTTTGAAATTGCTTGATACAACTGTCCACATTAAAACTATCCCTTCCCGAAGCATTATAAGTAGAGTGAATGATAATAGCATCAATGGTTCTAGGAGGATTGGCTAGTTTATAGCCAAAAGAAACCTTTCTATCCACTACAGAGGGACCAACACTTGCTACAAATGCCAATACAATCGTCGAAAAAACCAATAAAATCAATGTAAATACAATTTTTGAACGCTTCATTTTAAGGAATTTAATTCATTTTAAAACTGAAAATCAATTTGTTACGAAATTATTTTTATATTTGACAAATATTGTGCTGTTTCTGTTTTATGACTCATCACAATATTAAAAGTAATTAATTAAAAAATCAGTACAATGACAATTTACGTTGGAAATCTTAGCTATCAAGCGGGAGAACAAGAATTAACGAATCTTTTTTCAGAATTCGGAGAAGTTAAATCAGTGAAACTTATCTCAGATAAATTCACAGGAAGATCTAAAGGTTTTGCATTCGTTGAGATGGCAGAAGATTCAGCAGCAAGCCAAGCTATTGAGGCTTTAGACAAAAAAGAATTCATGACTAGAACCCTTACTGTAAACGAGGCTAAGCCTAGAACAGAAGGAGAAAGACCAGCTCGTAGCGGTGGCTTCAACAGAGGCGGCGGTGGCGACAGACGCGGCGGTGGTGGCGGTGGAAGAGACCGTGGCGACAGAGGTGGATACGGTGGAGGTTACTAGTATTAGTTATACCAAAATTGAAAAACCCGTTAAGCACTGCTTAACGGGTTTTTTGTTTTATTTCCCAGAAATTTCAAAACAAAAAGAGTAAAATAAAGTGGGAAAAATATTCTTAAAATATAGGAGTTACTACACCTATTCTTTCATTTCTTTGCTTTTTACCTGTTTCAAGATTAGTATTGTACGATAACTTCCATACATAAACATCTTCTTGAACTTTCTTTCCTATATAGGTTCCATCCCATCCTTTATCAATGTCATTGCTTTTAAAAATAAGCTCACCCCACCTATCGAAAATCAACAACTCAAATTCCGATACATTGATTCCTTCCGCTTTAAATACTGCATTTTTACCATCGCCATTAGGAGTAAAAGAATTAGGAATATATAAACTAGATGGGCAATAGCTCCCAATCGCAACCACATCTGTTACTTCACAAGCATCCTTACTTATTGTTACCGAATAAGTACCTTCTTTAGTAATCACAATAGATGATGAGGTAGCATTCGTGTTCCATAAATAATTATAGGTAATTCCATCAATACCAAGCGCCGAAAGAGTGACTCCATTTTTTTCTTCTTCAAAACAATAATATGATTTCACTGGTGCCAATACATCATTCAATACTCCTTCGGGAAGAACCACCGATACAACATGTACCTGATCAGTATCCTTACAATTTCCATTGCTCACTATTACCGAATAATCTCCTGTATTATTCACCGTTATTACTCTTGAAGATACTTTTGTAGGACTCCACAAATAGCTTGGATTCATTATACTATTTGCTGCATCCAAACTCAATGTTTCATTGCCACAAAGCCACGCACTATCGGCTCCACTCAATAAATTCACAACAGGCATTGCTTTAAAAACAGCACTCAAACTATCGGTATTATAACAATTGTTGGCATCAACTACCTTTAGGTGATATAAGTCGGTACTGGTAATTTGTAATACCCCAGAAGTTGAAATGATACTACCACCACTACTCGCTTTACTCCATTGATAAGTAACTCCTGTTTGTCCGCTCAAATCCTGAATATTTAAAGTTTTACCAACACAATTATCTATATCAGAACCTAAATCAACAGATGGTTTATTATTTAAAGTAACATTGACACTAGTATCTGCAAAACAACCTGTAGAATTATCGGTCACCTTAACCGTATATGCTCCACCAATATTGGTGCTAATGATTGCTGAAGTAAGGTTTCCTGGAGTCCACAAGTAACTATAACCTGCTCCATAATCGTGACCGATTAAAGCTGCATCACCACTACATACAGAAGAAGTTAGAGGAATTAAATTTAGGTTAGGAGAAGGATTCATTAGCACATTAATTCCATCGCTACCTGAACAACCATTTCCATCATCCACGCTCAAAGTAATAGAAGAAGCAGTATTTATAGTAATATTATCGGTGGTAGCACCGGTACTCCAAATTAAATTATACCCACCAGCTGAATTGTAGTTAGAAGAAAGAGTAAGACTTTCACCAGCACAAAGCATGCTATCAGGATTCGCTATAATTTGAACCGCAAGATTTGAACTCACCGATACTTTAGCACTATCTCTTCCTGTACATCCGTATTGATCTGTAACATCTACAAAATGTGTAGAATTACTTATTACATTATTAATGGTTAAAGTACTTGCTGTGCTATTATCATCCCATTTATAAGTAAAGGGGCCGTTACCATTATCAAATATACTTTCATCAAAAACAACATTATTACCACTACAGGTTTGAACATCAATAATTGTATTGGGAATTGGTTTAGCAATACTATTCACCACTATGGTGTCAGATGCTTTACATCCATTATTATCAGTAACCGTTACGTAATATGATCCTGCTCCTTTACTCACTGTTTGAGTATTCTCACCACTACTCCATAAATACGAAGAAAAAACACCTGCATCTAAAATGGTGGTGGATACGGAACAAACATTTTTATCATTTCCTAAATTAACTATTGGTGCGGCATACAAGGAAAGATTCATACTTCCATTTCCATTGCATCCATTGTTGCTTACGTTTACACTATATGTTCCTGCATTTTTAACTTTAACAGTGGAAGTTGTTTCGCCTGTATTCCATAAAAAAGTATAACCCGCCCCACTATATCCGCTATTGAGTATCATGCTATCTCCACTGCAAATACCAGCATTTTGAAGAGTCACTGTTAAATTACTACTCAGCGTAACACTAACACTATCTTTCACTTTACAACCTTTTCCATCGGTAACTTCTAAAGTATAGAAACCAGCGTTAGAGGCAGTAAAAGAACTCATAGTACCCGAAGCGGCATTACTCCACTGATAAGTAAAAGAACCATCTCCCCCACCAATTACTGGCTGAAGAAAAATATTTGTTCCTGTACAAATTGTTTTGGTAGCAGCACCAAAGTCAATAGTTACAGCATTTCCTAAAGAAACCTGTACACTATCTTTCGCCTTGCAGCCATTAATATCTACAACAGCTAATTTATACCAACCAGCAGCATCGGCTAAAATGTTTTTTGCATTTCCGGTTTTTACACCTGTCCACGAATAAGATGAAAAAACTGCTCCTGCATCTAAGGTAGCAGTGGCCCCTGAGCACAATGCAAAATCATTTCCCAATTCAATAGCAGGTAAGGCTTTTACAGTCACATTGGCTGAACCTGTTCCTACTGCCCCACATGATGCATCATAAACCGAATCAACAGTATAGATTCCTGTGCTTTTCACCCAGTATTTATAAGGGCTAATTAGTATTCCTGTTTTATAAGTCTTCACAGTTCCATCATTCAGTTTTAATTTCCATGGAGCCGTTCCGGTTAAAGTCACAGAAAGTTCAGTACTATCTCCTGCACAAATAGTAAGTCCCCCTGTTAAAACTGCAGTAGGATTGGTACAAGCAGAACAAAATTTTATAGAATCATTTAAAGTAGAATTACATCCACCGGCAGTCATGTGTGTTAATACATAGCTTCCACTGGGAACAGTAGCAGGAATCAATGTATAGGGAGATACATTACTGTTGATCGTAACTGTTTTTGTAGCCCCGGTAGCATCCTTATAGTCAATCACAAAAGGAGCTGTACCTGTTAAATCTATTTTCAAATCACCTGATGCACATCCATTTACTACCGCCGTTTTATTCCATTTCACTGTAGCATTTCCAGCATTTTGAATAGTAGCAGAAATCATATTACAATTTAAAGTTGCCGCTCCGTTAGCATCGGAAAAGCTTATTACCTTGTAGGTTCCTGGTTGATTTACTTTAAGATATTCTGTAGACTTATTGACATTACTTCTAGAATACAACGTGCCATCTGGCCCCTGAACAACAAAAGAAAAAGGAGGAGTACCCATCAGCTGCACCCATAGTTCGCCTGTTTGTCCCGGACAAATTTTATCACAAGTACTCATCGATATAGCAGGAGAAGGGCAGGCTCCTTCACCATAAGTTTGTCCCATTCCTTTATCAGGATTATATGCTGGAAAACCCAAAACAATTGCGTCGATCACCGGTCCTAACTTTGAATAATTTACAACCCCACCTCCCAAAGCATTAAAAGCAGCAAGAGCTTTTGCTTTTATAGCAGAAATATTTGCGGTGGGATACAGCGGACTTAAGGCATCAATGAAATCGTTTATATCAATGATGGTGAAAGGTTGATCATAACATCCGTAATATTTATCTGTAGCTGGATCCCAATTTTCCTTGGCGTAATTACCATTAAGAGAGGGCCCACCTGGCGAAGTCAAATTGTTATCTAAACGCATTAAATTATTCCTCATTCTTTCCGCATATTGATAACCTGCGGGAACAGCATTATTGCTACCCTGAGTTTTTGAAATGGTAAGTGCAATATCGCAATCCGACTGATAAGTAGCTCGTTGGGTTTTAAATACAGGATTGGTACGAGAAACGATATCCAAACCATCATGATAAGCATAAGCCAGCATCTCTTCTGCTGCGTATTGATCGCAAGTAGTATTAAAAAAATCAAGAGGTTTATAACACATAATTTTATCCCAATACTCCATAGTGGCATAATCGTAAATGGCTTTTGAAGCACAAGCGGTAACAAAATTATCTCCTGATATAATAGAATTATAATTACCAGGATCAAAAGCACTCACATCAGGATACAATTGATACAACTGAGCAAAACCCGTAGTTGAAATTTGAAAACATCCATCGGCTACAGAAATTGCCCGATAATCCAAGGGATTAGGATCTCCCGATGGAGGCATAAAATTTTGATCGCAACCCATTCGTCCCTCAATCATCGATTGTGCAAAAGCATAATTGATAGAGGTAATTTCTTGTCCTACCAAATTGGTAAACAATCGATGACTAAATGCTGCGGCCAAAGCCCAACTTTTTCTATTGGTAGGAACCCTTACATCAGCCTCTTCATTCCATTCTCTTATGTGTGCTTCACCTAAACAAATATCAGAAGGAGAAGGAATAAAACAATTGGGATCGAAATAAAATTCACTAGGACCTTGATTGTATGATTGCGGCACATAAGCAGTTTTGGTCACCAATAGTTTAACCGTATCTCCTGTACTCGCTATGCCATAAGCTGGAAAAGAAAAAGGATCATTGTAAGTACCATTAACAGATATTGTTTTACAGCCATTTGCTCCGGGCATATTCCACGCAGCAGGTGTGAGTTGCCAGGTATCACAAGCCCCTGTACCATTTTGAACACCCAGCAGTTCACCACCAGTTAAACTGGTTAACGCAGGCCACTTTATATCAATGCTAAAATTATTTGGTTTTACTCCGCTGTTGTTACATATTACCACATCACCATCGAAAGTATTTCCTCCGGGGTTTGGACGAGCAGTTAATTTAAATTCTATAGTATATTGAGCATGGAGTTGGAAAGATCCTACCAGCAAAGACAGTAAAATGATTAGTTCCCTCAGTTTCATCATTAGTAAAAAATAAATCGGCCCCAGGTAAAGAAACACCCGATTCATTCAATACTATTTCCATTTTCTAATTATCTGCAAAAACAAATCTGGACAAAACACGGATACTAAAACACAAGATATTGATATTCAATTATTTATAATAAAATAAATCGCTACACAAAAAATGTGTGAAAATTTGAATTTTTAAAAAATGAAAGATGATGAAAAAATTTCTCTTAATGAATCTTCGACATATCCAAAGATTCATCGTGCTGAGAAATATCCAATCCTATTTTCTCAGATTCCTCAGTTACCCGAAGAGGAATAATCATATTGGTAAATTTATATAGAACAAATGCACCAAAGAAAGTGAATGCCGATACAATTAATAAAGCTTGCATCGACAAAAAGAAATCGTGAAACCCACCATAAATTAAACCTACTTTTTTGCCGGTGGTTGAATCAATTGCATTGGCAAAAACAGCAGTACAAATCATTCCCATAATACCTCCTACGCCATGACAAGCAAATACATCTAAAGTATCATCCATTTTTTTCATCTTCTTCCAATTCACTAAAATATTAGAAACTATGCTGGAAATAAATCCAATAAATACAGCTTGCGGAATAGTTACAAATCCTGCCGCCGGAGTAATAGCAACCAAACCTACCACCGCGCCAATACATGCACCCATTGCAGAAACTTTCCTTCCATTAATCCTGTCAAAGAAAATCCATGTTAACATCGCCATTGCCGAAGCAGCATTGGTGGTTGCAAAAGCCAAAGCAGCAGTTCCATTAGCCGCTAATGCCGAGCCTGCGTTGAAACCAAACCAACCAAACCACAACATTCCTGTTCCTAAAAGAACAAAAGGAATATTGGTAGGACCATGACTCGATTTCGATCTTTTGCCTAATACCAATGCTCCCGCTAAAGCAGCGAATCCTGCCGACATATGCACCACTGTTCCTCCAGCAAAATCCAATACTTTAAAGTTATTTCTCAACAAACCATCTGGATGCCAAATCATATGACAAAGCGGAGTATAAATCAACAAACTAAATAAACACACAAATAACAAATAAGAAATGAAACGCACCCTTTCAGCAAATGAACCGGTAATGAGAGCAGGAGTGATAATGGCAAATTTCAATTGAAAAACCGCAAATAAGATTAATGGAATAGTAGGTGCAAGTTTACTTTCTACGGCCTGACTAACATTATCGAACATAAAATAGGTAGAAGGATTTCCAATAAAACCATATCCACCCCAAT
This sequence comes from Flavobacteriales bacterium, assembly GCA_023251075.1. Classification (GTDB taxonomy): domain Bacteria; phylum Bacteroidota; class Bacteroidia; order Flavobacteriales_C; genus JAHEZL01. The sequence goes on from JAHEZM010000007.1 coordinate 94,470, forward strand.
CTTCACCAAAAGCCAAAGAGAATCCAACAGTTACCCACAAGATGCTAATTACCCCCAAACAAATAACACTTTGCAACATGGTAGAGATAGTGTTTTTCATACCCACCATTCCTCCATAGAAGAACGACAAACCAGGAGTCATCAACAACACTAAACAAGAAGAAGTAAGAATCCACGCTACATCTGCACCCACAATTTTAGGGTCATTGATAACCGTTACAGCAGTGTTTACTCCACCACCCATAAATTCCCAAAACACCGCCAAAAGGGCTACTACCACAATTAGCGAAAACGAAATAATCCATCTTTTCTCAATCATAACAAGGGTTTCAAAGATTTCTCACAAAGAAGCTGCAAAATTAAGAGGTTAATGTTAGGGAACAAAATTTGATTTCATTTTTTTTCAACTAAAAAGAAAAATACTTTTGAGGTGATGAAAAAATTTAATGAAATAGCATTGGGAATTATTGCGCCTCTTTTCATCGCCGTACTCATTTACCTTTTTTACAGAAACAGCAACCTTGTTATTTTTAAATGTGTTGATCTATTAAATTTACTTCCCCAGATAAAAATATTACAAACGGAGATTCAAAATCTACTTCCACTTCCTTCATGGGCCATTTATTCACTCCCGGGAGCATTATGGCTATTAAGCAGTATGAATTTGCTGTTATGGTTGTGGGAATTCAATATTAATTTTAAAAGTATTACATGGATTATCACTCCTTTTATTTTTGCAATACTATTAGAGTTTCTTCAATACCTGCATTTTACCGATGGAAGATTCGATTGGATAGATCTGTTGTTTTACAGCATCACAGCACTTTTATTTTTTGTTGGATCTATTGTAAAAAGAAAGGAAGAAAGTTCAGAAAGATCAATGCATTGGCAAGCATTAACCTTATGTACCATGATGATTTTAATTGTTTATGGTGCCGATAAAATGGGGTAAAGTATTCGGAATAAAAAATTAATGCAATTCGAACAAGTAAACTTTTTGCAGAGGACAATAGTTCCTTCGTACCTCAGGATGACAACCACTCCCAAATACAGAGTGAGATCGAGTTTTTAGAGTGATTGTCATCCTGAGGTACGAAGGAACTATTGTCCTTAACATAAAAACATAACCGGAACATTCTTACACCAAAATCTCAGTAAACTATTTTTCCATTAAATACAATTCCATAGCGCAAACACAAGGAATAACACTACACCCTTTACATAAATATTGCAACTGCTGACTCTCCCCTCTCCAATAATTTTCAACTCTTTTGAGCAATCTTCCATTTTGATTGGATATCCATTTTTTCAAGCCTACACTTCCTTCATAATCCCATACCGGAATAACTATATTGCAATGCTTATTATCGATATGGAATTTATTTAAAAGCGCTGTACCTTGCTTTTTATTTCTTTGCTCTACTACTATTAAGTTAAGCACTAAACAATCTTTTAATTTATCTGATTGCTGATGAATTTTCTGATTTACCAATGCAAATAAACTGGAGTAAATTAGAACAGCATTTCCTGTGGCCAGCATTTGAAAATCTTTTTTCAACTCCTCTCCTTCAAAATAAACAGCGCTGTAATGATCACCAAAAGATTGATCGATGATATTCCTTACTTTCAAAATCTAACGAAATTTAGGGCAAAAAGGAGCTTTCTTAGCACCCGATGTTTTCTCTTTACAATTGGGTGAAGTAAAGAATGGAAGTTTGATCATTAAATAAAAATCGGCTGCGTTTACATCGCCATATAAAAATGTATTTATTCTATCTGTACCTACCGTAATAAACCATAAACGCATCATTACGCCCAATCGAAAATCCTGAAAATTAATGGTAGAGACTGGTATAGCCATTTCAAAAAATCTACTTTCGAAACGGGGAATTACACCCAATTGAAAGGGACGTTGCGGTCCGTACCCAAAAAAATTAGGAATACCAATTACCGTATTCGCTCCGGCATAAAAACCATAACCACAATTAAAATCTATAGCACCTGTTAATGCCGTAGGCAATCCCATAGAAAATGAATTGGTAGTGGTAGATTGAACCTTGGTGCCCATTGTACTGAAAAAATTAGCTATATCACTTACTCCGGAAACAGAATTATGGGTGTAATTATTCCAGTCGTCATTCGAAGTTTTAAAAGTAGTGAGAGTAGCATTTTTATTGAATTTTATACTACCTAAATCAATAATAGCTGCCATTATTTTGTAACGATAATTCATTCTGTTACATGATTTTCTATAATCATTGGGACGGTATCCATTCGACCATTTAAAAAATCGCTTGTATGTAAAACCCAAATCGGTACTATATCCTGAGCCACTTCCAAAACCTGTGGCTATTGCCACTTTAGCATCGAAATTATTAATCTGCATCAACGTTGAACTTTTAACAGTGTAATCCCAATCATCTACCACGGCAGAAAAAGCAGTAATACCCCATAGTTTTTTTAGTGAAATTCCTGCGGTGAAAACATGCTCATCAAAAGTGCGCACAAAAGTTCCGTAAGTAGCACCGGCTTCCAACCACGATAATTCATTTATTTTGATGTGCTTCGCATCAACTTCTTTTCCAAAATATTCCGGAAGATTTTGAAAGCCTTTATAAAATCCCCTTGCCGACTCCATCTCCACATTTCTTATATCTACCACGGTTCTGAAATTGGTGTTTAATGCCACACTATGTCGACCAATTACTACAGATGCAGAAGGCAGCATCACATTCGCATCAACATAAATGTTTTTATCGAAGGGAGAAGTATTTTCAATTAAATCATTACTGAACTTAAATTTAAACTGAAAGCGATCTGATGGTGATAAGCCTGAACCGGGAATAGATAAATAGTTATTGTGAAAAAACACGGAAGCTCCTACTAAATTAATATCTAACCAGGTATAGGCATCAACAATAGAAGAAGGATTAAAAAGATTGGTGGTTACAGGCATATAATTGCTATTCGCCAAACCTAATCGGTCTTGCGAAAACAACGACGACGTGATAAAACAAAAACAAATTAATATCCTTTTTAACTTCATCTCTACTTAATTAAAGCATCATAAAGCGCTTCTACTGTATGCAACGCGGTTTTACCTGTACCATCATGAATTTGATGACGGCAACTGTGCCCCGGAGCAACAATTACTGTACCTTCATCTGCTTTTCTAACAGCAGGAAATAAAACCAACTCACCCACTTTCATCGATAAATCGTAATGTTCCTTTTCATAACCAAACGAACCTGCCATTCCACAACAACCTGATGCAATCATTTGTACTTTATAATTCTTTGGTAACGACAACATCCTTTTGGTGTGAGTCAATGAAGATAAAGACTTTTGATGACAATGCCCATGCACTTTCAGCACTTTTTCCTCTGAAGAAAAACGATCAGAAGTAATTTTCCCTTTCTGAACTTCATTGGAAATAAACTCATCGATAAAGAACGTATTTTTAGAAATTTCTTTCGCTGCTTCCAAATCCTTTTCATCCACCAAATCCAAATATTCATCTCTAAAAGTAAGCACTGCCGATGGTTCTAATCCTACCATCGGTGTATTTTCAGTCACTACTCCTCTTAGCAATTTCACATTTTCATTGGCCAATACTTTTGCTTTATCTACCATGCCTTTCGACAAGTATGTTCTTCCGCTAAAAGTATGTTTTGGAATTTCTACATCATAACCTAAATGAGTGAGTAGCAATACGGCTTTCTCAGCTTGTACCACATCATAATAATTAGTGAACTCATCATTGAACAACAAAACTTTTCCTTGCGTTGGTTTCGTTTTTACGCCGAAATTATTTCCTTTATTTTTCCTGAACCATTTCTCTACAGTATACTTATAAAGTTTAGGCATTGGCCGCTCTTGCGCCATACCCATTACCCCTTTAATGGCATTTGAAAAACCAGGAGCAGATAGGAAAAAATTGAATAAACCTGGCGCCATTGCTCCCATTGCATTCGTTTTCATTACATCACCAATCATACGTGAACGGAAAGGAACTCCATGCACTTTATAGTATTGATAAGTCGCTTCTGCTTTCATTTTGGCAACGTCAACATTCGACGGACACTCAGATTTACAGCCTTTACAACTCAAACACAAATCCATTACTTCCTTCACTTCAGGAGCATCGAACTGATTCACCCTACCAGAATAAGTGATGGCTTCACGAAGAATATTGGCACGGGCACGCGTAGTATCTTTTTCGTTGCGCGTAGCCATATAACTTGGGCACATCGTTCCTCCCGACAATTCGGTTTTACGACAATCTGCAGAACCATTACACATTTCAGCTGCTTTCAACAAGCCTTCTGAATATCTGAAAATCGTATCTAATTTTGGATCTTTTTGACCAACTGTATAGCGCAAAAAAGTATTCATTGGAGGAGTATCCACAATTTTTCCGGGATTGAAAATATTTTGTGGATCCCAAGCTCTCTTCACCGACTTCACCAACTCGTAATTTTTTGCACCAATCATAAATTGAATGAACTCACCGCGTAACCTACCATCACCATGTTCACCACTTAATGAACCTTTGTATTTTTTAACCAACGTAGCAATATCTTGTGCTACAGTTCTAAACATTTCATTCCCTTCTTTTGTTTTTAAATTCAAAATAGGACGCAAATGCAACTCCCCCGTTGCAGCATGCGCATAGTGCACGCAGTACAAACCACGCTCAGCCATTGTTTTATTGAATTCAGCAATGTATTCAGGTAAATCGTTTACATCAACAGCAGTATCTTCAATTACCGGAACTGCTTTAGCATCACCCGGAATATTAGACAATAAACCCAATCCGGCCTTACGCAAAGTGAGCGGTTTTTTGGTTTCTTCCCCTACCAAAACAGGGAAGTAATATCCATGTCCTGAAGCGCGCAAATCAGCTTCCATATCTTTCATTACTGCCATCACCTCTTCCATCGTATCGCGATGCACCTCAATCATCATAATGGCTTTGGGTGTACCTTGTACCCAATCTCCATTTTTACTTTGTTCAATATTTTCGCGAACACAATCTACTACATAGTGGTCAATCAATTCTACCTGAGATGGCTTATATTTCAATGCCACTAGGTTTCCTCTTAGTGAAGAATCAATAGAATCGAAATGCGCACACATCATTGCCGAATGTTTCGATAGGGTTGGAGAACAGTTCAATTTAATCTCCGTCATGAAACACAAAGTTCCTTCAGAACCCGCAATCAACTTACAAAAATTGAATTTCTCTCCACCAGCCTTAAATGGTTCTGCATCTTTCAGTAAATCGATAGCATAACCTGTATTTCTTCTGGTAACAGTAGCTTTCGGATATTCTTTTTCAATCTCCGTACGATTCTCCGGATTGCTTAAAATATCTTTAATGTTTTGATAAATTTTTTGTTCTAGCGGACTTACCACATTCCTTCCAGCACACTTATCGTCAAACTCCTTCAAAGTCATTTCTTTGAAAGTAGTTTCTTTACCATCACTCAATATCACTTTCACCTCCAGCAAGTGTTCACGCGTACTTCCGTATATTACAGAACGGGCACCACAAGAGTTGTTACCTACCATTCCGCCCACCATACAACGATTGCTGGTACTGGTTTCCGGACCGAAAAACAATCCGAAATTAGCCAAATGTAAATTCAACTCATCACGAATAACCGATGGCTGAACACGCACCCAGTGCTCTTCTTTATTCACTTCTAAAATTTTAGTGAAATGCAAAGACACATCCACCACTATACCATTACCTACTACTTGTCCGGCTAAGGAAGTCCCCGCCGTTCTAGGAATCAACGATGTTTTTTCTTTCGAAGCAAAATCGATTAATGTATGTAAATCTTTTTGAGTTTTTGGAAAAGCCACTGCCGTAGGCATTTCTCTATACGCCGATGCATCGGTGGCATAAAGCGTCCTCATAGTATGATCGTAATGCAGAACTCCTTCGAGTTCATTTGCAAGCTGTTGTAATTTTTGTTTTTCCATACGCGTGTGCGAATTTACGGAAAGAGGAAATAATTTGCCGATAAATCTCTACAACATTTATAAACAAAACGCTTCTTAAAAAAGAGAAAAAGTTAATAAAAGGAAAAAGGAATAATTATTGAAGAGGTAAAAAAACTGTATTTTCACTTAATAATCAAGCTTATGAAAAAGACAATCATTCTATCCCTCCTCACTATTATAGGGCTTTTCACGTTTTTGTCATCTAATGCCCAACAAGCCAAAACTCCCACCATTAAATGGATAAGCTTAAAAGAAGCTCTGGAATTAAACAAAACTGCACCAAAAAAAATAGCGATTGATTTATATACCGATTGGTGTGGATGGTGTAAAAGAATGGACGTTACAACTTTTGCTGATTCAGCAGTAGCAGCTTACATGAATCAAAATTTTTATGCCGTAAAATTCAATGCCGAAACAAGCGATACTGTTTTTTATAAAAATCAGATCTTAATCAATCAAGGTGTTGCATTCAACAAAAGAGCTACTCATGATTTTGCCTTACAAGTAGGTTCTGATAATGGAAGAATGGGATTTCCAACCATTACTTATTTAGATGAAAACAGCAATAAAGCACAAGCAATTCCTGGCTATTTAACAGCCGATCAATATTTACTTTGTTTAAAATACATCAACGAAAACCATTATAAAACAAAGACTTTCGAAGAGTACTACAATGCAGAAATGACAAAGAAAGCAAATGGTCAGTAAAGGAAGCGCGGCTTACAGTATTTTAAAATCTAAATGTCCACGATGCAATGAAGGCGATTACTTCATTGGAAAAAATCCTTACAGCTCCCTTGGGTTAAAAATGCACGAACGCTGTTCTCATTGCGATTTAAAATACGATATGGAACCTGGCTTTTATCTTGGTGCAATGTACATCAGCTATTTAATGGGAGTAGCTTTAACCTTACCTATTGTATTTATTTGTTTTTTATTGTTCGATGTAGAACTTTATGTCCTTTTAGTTTTAGGACTAGTAATATTGATAGCCATGATGCCTATCTCTTATCGACTGTCAAGAATAATTTGGATTAATTTCTTTGTGCATTACACACCTACGTAAAACTAACGTTTCTTCTTTTTATTTTTATCCTTGTCTTTATCCTTCTTTTTATTTTTCCAGGTAAAAGATCTATTGAATTTCTTGATATACTCTTGTCCTTTTTTCTCATGAAAAGCACCCTGAAAAGTGGGATCGTCTTTTTTGCGTAAATCATCTAATTCACGGGCAATGTCTTTCATCTCAAATTCAATATCATCTCCCGGAAGAACTCCTTCTGGCATGGGATGCCGCGGAATATCCATTCTAATTCTCTTCTCTATTTTTTTGTAATGGTACAAATCAAGCTGATTAGCAAAACTAATGGCCACGCCTTTATTCATTGCTCTTCCTGTTCTACCTATGCGATGAACATAATCATCGTAAATGATAGGTGCATCGAAATTAACAACATGCGTCACCATAGCTACATCAATTCCACGGGCGGTAATATCGGTACTTACTAAAATTCTAATATTTCCTTCTTTAAAATCAGCGATGGAATTTAAGCGGGTATTCTGACCTTTATTCGCGTGTAAAACTCTTATTTCTCCAACGTCTCTGCGCTCTAAAAACCGATATACATTTTCGGCATTGGTTCTGGTTTTAACAAACACAATCACACGAGAAATATCTGTTTCATTTTTAAGCAGGAAAAGAAGTAAATTCAATTTCGTTTTGAAATTGCGTACTTCAAACAAACGTTGTTCTACTAAGCCTATAGGCGTAGCTTCCTGTTCTACTTCTACTCTTACCGGAAATTCTAGGAAATCACCTGCCATTTGCTCCACCTTAGGATGAAAAGTTGCAGAGAAAAGAAGTTTTTGTTTTTTTACGGGAATCACCTCCAAAATGCGATTGATTTGCGGACGAAAGCCCATATCCAGCATTTTATCAGCCTCATCAATCACCATCGTTTTTATTTGCTTCACCACTAAATCTCCTTTCAGGTAAATATCCATAAACCTTCCGGGAGTCGCCACCACCATATCTGCTCCTTTTTGAATCGCTTCAATTTGCGGTTTCATTCCCACTCCACCATACAAGGCCACCATTCGTAGATCTAAATTTTTCGCCAGTTGATTGAACTGATCTTCTACCTGAGCTGCCAGTTCACGTGTAGGAACCAAAATTAAAACACGAGGTTCACTACCCTGTGCATAACCTAACTTTTTTAGAAGAGGTAATAAATAAGCCGCGGTTTTTCCTGTTCCTGTGGGCGCAATACCTAACAAATCATTTCCACCACTGATTACCGGAATACACTTTTTTTGAATAGGAGTAACTTCTGTATAGCCCAGCTCCTCTATCGCAGATAGAATTTGCTTATTAAAACTGTATTCTGAAAATCCGTTCAACGCTTAAAGTTTGAGGCTCAAAGTTAACATATTAATTAAAGAAAAAATCTTAGTGGGTTTTACAGTTGCTGAGTTCTAATTTCTAAAAGACTATTTTTGCCTCTGGAAAAACATTTAGTCATGAACACTTTTCAATCTTTCAATCTTTCGAAACAACTTAAATATGCACTAGATGATTTAGGTTTTACAAATCCCACACCTATTCAAGAAGAGGCATTTCCTGTGATTCTTTCAGGAAAAGATGTAGTGGGCATTGCACAAACCGGAACCGGAAAAACACTGGCTTACATGCTTCCGGTTTTGCAAGAGTTGAAATTCTCAGAACAGATGAGTCCGAGAGTTTTAATACTTGTCCCTACCCGCGAACTCGTTATTCAACTCGTTGAAAACATTAAAAGCTTATGCAAATACAAAAGCTTTAGAATACTTGGCGTATATGGCGGAACCAATATCAATACACAAGCAGCAGAAGTTATAAATGGTGTAGATATATTGGTAGCCACTCCGGGAAGATTATTTGATTTAGCGGTAAGCAGAGCCGTAAAATTAAAAACCATTAGCAAATTGGTGATTGATGAAGTAGATGTGATGTTGGATTTAGGATTTAGAGTTCAGCTTTCTAATATTTTCGATTTACTTCCTGAGCGCAGGCAAAATATTATGTTCTCTGCAACAATGACCGACGAAGTAAATAGTTTAATTCACGATTTCTTTTTATTGCCCGTTACCATTGCTATTGCCGCAAGCGGAGAGCCCTTAAAAAACATTGAACAAAGTTGCTATCAGGTAAGAAATTTCTACACCAAAATCAACCTCCTTGAATATTTATTGGCAAAGTCATCAGAATTCAAAAAAGTAATTGTTTTTGTTTCTACTAAAAAACTAGCCAGCGATGTATTTGAAAAAATGCAGGAATATTTATCGGGAGTGGGTGTAATACACGGAAATAAAGAGCAAAACTATAGAAACGAAATCATTCAGAAATTTGATGAAGGAACAATAAGAATTTTAATTGCCACCGATGTGATAGCTCGCGGAATTGATTTAGATAATGTTTCTCATGTAATCAATTTTGATACTCCAAATTTTCCAGAAAATTATATTCACCGTATTGGTAGAACAGGAAGAGCTAATCAAAATGGGAAATCAATTTTATTTTATACCGAAAAAGAGGAGGCCGATAAAATTGCAATTGAGGAAATGATGCACTATCAAATTCCGGAAATGCTTTTTCCGGATGAAGTAGAAGTAAACGAAAGGCTCACTATAGAAGAGCAAGAAAAAATTCCGGTGAAAAGAAATCGCAAAACCACCATCAAAGAGCATGGAAAAGGAATTCATGAGAAGAGTGAAAAAAACAGCAAGAAAGTAAACATGGGTTCAAACCTTAAAAGAAAATTAAAAAACAAACATAAAGGTCCGAGAACAAAAGGAGATAAAACTGCGAACTTGAAGAAAAAAGGTAAATAATTTCATTTATATTTATTGCAAACAACTTCACTATGAAACAATATCTTTTACTCCTTTTATTATCCGCATTATTCATCAACCTATTGGCTGGTGACACTTATGCCGAATACAAAATGACACGTGGAGAAAACCAGATTTCCATTAGTAAAATATATTTGAAAGATGGCAATCGAAGAACCGAAACCAACTTGCATACCGGAACAAAAGAATACACCACTACTACATTAAACTTAACAAGCAATCCCGACGTTTCTTTGGTATTTAATTCTCTTTCAAAAACCTATACTGAGGTTAAAAAAGAAAGCCCTAAAACCGACACCAATAACTACACCCTCACTGTTATAGGAAATGAGAAAATAGGAACTTATAATTGTGAGCATGTACGTATGACCTCCAACAACAATTCATGGGATATGTGGCTCACCAAAGACATCGCTAACTTTGATTTCTCTCCGAACAATGATGCAGTAACTTCAAAAATGAAAACACTAATGAAAAGCAAAAGCATTGAAGGTTTTCCGGTGAAAATGGCTTTCTTAAAACCTGGTACTACCATTGTTACGATGACCATGGAATTAATAAAATACGAAAGCACCACATTGGCTGATTCTCTATTTACTATTCCAGAAGGATATACCAAAAACACCGTTACTTTAGATCCTGAAAAAATGAAAACAATGGGCGATAAAGAGAAACTTGAATTGATCAAGAAGATGATGGAGCAAAACATGCCAAAGCCAACAGAATAAAAAAATCCCCTCAATTTCTTGAGAGGATATTGGAAATCAAAAACACACATAAAACCGAATATTACCTTACCAAACTAACACGACCATAAGCTATCACCTTCTCTTTTTTTATAGTATCGTAATAAATTAATTTCCATACATAAACATCTATTTGTGCTTCACGCATATTGTTATCTCGTTTGCCATTCCAGGCATAGCCAAGCGTAGAGGTTTCAAAAATCATTTCACCCCAACGATCGAAAATAAAAAAATGATAGTCATCAGTCGGAATATCCGTTCCTACAGGTAAGAAAAAATCATTTACCCCATCATTATTCGGACTAAAAGCATTAGGAATAAAAATAGTAAAAGGGCAAATTTCTATTATTGAAGTAGTATCATTCACCCAACAACCTGTAGTATCTATTACTTTAACGGTATACAATCCTTCTTTTCTAACCTCTATTGTAGCTGATTTTTCTGTGGTATTCCATAAAAAATCATGTTTACCTTGAACATTAGGATTCAACAACAATGTACCCTCGTTGAAACAGTATTCTATTTTTTCAGGAAGAAAAGATTTAGGATTTTTATTCAATTTCAAAACCACCGAATCACTAACGCTACAACCCAATGCATTTTTCACCTCAACGGTATAAAGCCCTGCCGTAGCAACAGATATTTGTAAAGTAAACTGATCAGTAGACCACAAAATTTGATTGACATTAGTTCCCTCAACAGAAAAAACAACTGCATGCCCTTCACACACCGTAGTGTCATTGCTCACTTTAATTTTGGGATATGGATAGAAAGTAACTTTAATAGAGTCAACACTTACACAAGAACCAGCATTCACAGTAAGAGAATAAGTTTCTGATTGTTTTACATCAATATAGTTAGTGGTTTCTAAAGTATTCCAAAGATAAGAGTAGCCAACGTGTGTGGGAACACCTATTTTAATGATAGCACTTTCACAGGTGTCGATATTTTTACCCAAATCAAAATTTACCTGATTCAAAGAAACAGCACAAACTGTATCGCGAGCAAACATACCGCACACTTCAACATAATAGCAAATATTATTTTGCAGAATAAAACTATAATTTTCTCCTTTATAAACAGGAGTACCTCCTTGCGGCAAAGTGAACCATTCTACATTATTTCCATTGCTTCCTTTTTCTTTGGCCGATAAAACCACTTGATTTCCGCTACAAGCTGTATCATCTTTTACATTCAATTCCACAGTTGGCAAAGCAGGAAATACATCAATAGTTCCAGCGCCTCCAGAAGTAGCTCCGTTGGGTATAAATTTTTTAACAGAAGGACTACTGGTAGTACCATTAACTCCTCCCATTACATTAACAATAGATAAGGTATTGGAAGAAACACCAATATATCCGCCACCACCACCACCACCGGGGCCCTCATTTTCAGTTTGTGTAATTAATTGATTCCCTCCTTTTCCTCCTTTACAAAGAATACTGATTCCTGAAAGAGAATTATTACATTGAATAATCACTGATCCACCGCCGCCACCGCCGCCCGGAGCATCATTGTGACTAGGTTTGGTATTGGGAGCATCTTCTCCATTCGCAACAATACTACCTGTGCCATTAACATTTCCGTAGTTAAATAAAAATGCCAATCCTCCGCCTTTACCTCCTCCACTTGACGCATTGTTGTTACCATCACCTGCACCGCCACCACCGCCCATAAACACACGCATAGCGGTATGCGTAAGTGGCCGACCACCAAAACCGCCCACATTTTTCCTATGATCACCTCCCCACAAATTATTGGAGGGGCCTATTATTAATGGATCTTGTGTACTAGATGCGTAAGTATAACCTCCCCTTCCCCCACCGCTGGAAGAACTATTTGCAAAAGCGGCTCCTTCTAAATTCCAGGCGCTAATCCACGAAGCAGTACTAATATCAGGATTTCCTTTGCCTGTCCACAAAGAAAGATCACCTCCATTTGCGCCTCCACCTCCACCTGCATTATGAGCATTTCCACCACCTCCACCATTTGCAGGAGCTCCCCTGCTATAGCGTCCGCCATTAGCATCGTATTCTGCATAATAACCTGCAACACCTTCTCCTTTTTCTCCTCCTAAAGAAGAATTAGGAGAAACATATTCGGTATGAGGATTTGCAAAATCATTAGAAGTATTGTTATCGTAATTTCCACCTCGAAATCCAATTGCAGAAGCATCAATAACACCATCAACAGTACAATTCCCCATTACCTCAACAGCTATTACTCCTCCATATATTCCATTCCATAAATCGCCCTTAATTTTTCCGGAAGAAGTAACTTTTAGTGAGGTATAACGAGGTACTCTTACTACCTGTGTTTTTCCTTTGTAAGAGTATGAATTTTTGAGCGGACATTTTAATTCAATATTATTAGCGCTTACCGATTTTACCTGCGCTAATTCGAACAAACCACAAGTATTATAAGAATTCACTGTTCCATAAGAAACGCTATTGCTGTAATCAATAGTTGCTCCTTGCACTTGAACAATCAATACTAAATCTCCTGCTGACAAAGAAGAAGGAAAACGATTGTTTGCATTTAAAATGCTTTGACTTACTGTAAGTGTAGTACTTCCGGCTATAGCATCGACAGTTAAATCGGTGTACTCATTCACTACCCTTGTTGACGTTATAGTAGCACTACCCTCTTTTCCCGATTGTGCAAAAGAAAGAGAAAAAGAAAACAATAGAATTAAGGTAATAGTTTTCATAAGTTTCCCATTTATTAGTGCATTCTAAATATGAGGCTTAACTCATATTCAAAACAATTTTAAAATCTATGATTTTTACATCCAGACATTACCAATAACGCTGTATAACAACCATTTTCAGTGGAAAACAAGCAGTACTGATTTACAAGTACGAAGCAATGATTCGTGGAAAAAACCGGAAGCAGAACTTATTCCTGCTTTCCGGATCAACTACTAAGAGAGAGAGATAAGGAACGAAATTATACAGATCTATAGTTGTTTTTTAATCAGTTTTGAAGATTGAATTGTGTTGTTTTGAGCATCAAGAAGTTTGAGAACAAAAAATCCTTCGGGTAATTCTTCTGTGTAAATAGTATTTGAATTAACTACACCATTCAATAAAAGTCGTCCTGTTATATCATACATTTCAAAAAAACGAATTCCATCAACATTTACAATCAGCTCATCATGAAAAGGATTAGGATAAACTGAATTCCTTTCACTTAAATTTACTGCTGTAATGGCCGTAGTTTTATCAGGAAAACAAAAAGACTGATTAAAAGGGGAGGAAAAAGAATTGCTCTGTAAATCCACCAACACATCAGAATTAGTTTTATTTTCCAATTTGAAATAAAAATTATTGTCATAACAATTTGAAATTCTATTCCAATCGTTGCTGTTGGGTGGATTAAGTGTCCACCATTTCGCTTGATAAACACCTCCCTGATAAGAAACTGTTTGTCCGCCTGAATAACTTTGCGAAGAATACACATTGTAATCACTGCACTTATAAACCTGCCCGGAAATATTAATGGAATAACAAGCGGTATCCAAACAAAAACTCTGAGAAATAATATTACTACTTGTTATGGTACCAACATTTTTTCCTTGAAAAACCTGAATATTTTTATCGGTATTTTGAATGGTCCAGCTTACTGGATTAATTGCATTGTAATCAGGATGATTGGTGCTAAAAACAAACTCAGCACCATTGTGAAATGCAACAAAAACTGAATGATAATTGTTTTGCGGTATTTCGTCAGTAACGGAAATAAGTCCGGTTTTTATTTCAATAGTATAATTCCCGCTAGCACGAATAATAGGCGTAACATAAGATACAGAAGACTGTGCGGAAAGAGGATTATTATAATTGGTGCTATCTACAAGAACACCATTTTTATAAACCGATACATAATAAGCAGTAATGTTTTGCTGTCCATTATTTTTCAAAGTAAAAGGAATTTGCAAGTGATCGCTACATACCTCACTCAAATTCTGAACACTTTCTAGAACGATATCATAATTGGCTTTTAATGAATTTGGAATAAAGCCAATTATTTCATAGTAACCAAAACAACTGTATTTGCTAAAGCCTGTAGTTGGATTAAGCTCAGCACCTGGATTAATCACCAGATAATATTTTCCTTTGGCGAGAGTGGTATCAATACTAACTTCTCTTTGTGCTATAGGATTTTTATTACTAATGATCACTCCTTTATCGGAATACAAATCCACCTCAATATCCAAATCGGTATAAGCCACCAAAGGATCAATTAAAAGATGAATGGGAGTGGTTGCAGTAAGTTCAAAATAAAATGTATCCATATCATTTTGATTTTCAATAATGCCATGATTAGCATTTCCATATAAAGAATCATTAGAGGAAATATTGAGATTCATTTTTTTTATGTAATCATCTTTTCTAAATCCCAATTTAGAAGAAATGATAGAAATGTCATCTTGCCCATCTGCACCGCTGTATTCACCTTTACTCCACTGAGCAAAATTTCCATAGGTTGCACCTCCCGACATAATAGGCTCCCATTCTCCATATTTTGTGAATCCAGTGTGATGATTCAAACCAACGTTGTGTCCTAATTCATGAGAAGCTACATTTCCGCCAACTACAACATCAATCGCTACATTTTTAGTATTAACTATAGCCGCTCCTTTTCCTGAACCAAAAGAAAAAATAGAAATTCCTCCATTCCCACTGAGTCCACCGGTATAACAAGGTCCGAAAACACAAATCGTTTTATTAGTAACAGGATGAGCGTCATACACTGCTCTATCCGTAGTAACATTAACATCAAAGGCAATAAAATCAGCAGTAATCACCTGCCACATCAATCTTATTTGATCATTAGTGGCATTACACGAACCTATATAGTTCGTTGCAACATTGAAGTCCCAAGCAATACTATCACCATCAAAATCAAGGTAAACACAATTAGTAGCGCCCGGATTACTTTGTAATTTCAACGCAGCTGCAGTAGCTCCATTGCCATAAGGTAAATAAACAGGAACTAAGGCACTGGGTAAAGTTATACCCTGTTGATTATTTTGGGGTTGAATGGAACATATTGGAGTAGTCGACTGGGAAAAAACAGGAAATAAAAAAAACAATATAAAAAATAAGAAAACACAAAAAGTGATAGGTTGTAGTAGTAATTTTTTCATAAAATTTAGTTTGAAGTTTTAATAACTATACTCTTTAAAGAGTTTACTGTAGTAGTATTTTACTGGTGGAAATTTGATTTGAAATACCAACGAAAAGCAAATACACTCCGGGAATCACGAGATGAGATAAATCCAACACCTTATGCACATTTAACTGATGCAGCAGTTCTCTCCCACTAACATCACAAACTTTCACAAATTGAAAAGTTTCTGCGGAATTAAAATTTAAAACGCCAGAAGAGGTATAAGTAAAAATAGTATTGGTTAAAATTGAATTTACGGGAGAGACTGAAGTTCCTATTCCTACATCACCTGCATTAATAGCTTTGTCTGGCACATCTTCATAAGCGAAGTCTTTGTATGTATTCGTGCAATTCCCCCCAGCTACTATTCCATTAACTCTAATCCAGCCATAATAAGTATTTGCGCCTACCATGAATTTTGCTCCTAAATATGTATCAATACCATTAGGGAAATTATTAGGATTACCAGGAGGATTATAGCTTGGAACTGTAGCTTCAGCACCAGCCCAGTTAGAGGCAGCATCAATTTTAACACCACCTGCTAAGGGAGCTGCTTCATCCCATCCGGTGGTTTGTATATTTCCCCAAACAATAACGCTGTTTTGACCAGGAACAGAATCATAGATTAGGTAGTCTATACCATTCCCATTGCCTTGCTTATTCTCAATATCTATTATCGCATCTCCATTAAAATCTATTCCTGTAATAAGTGGTCCATCAGGTATATCTGTATAGACTATTTTCGAAAAGGCTGTTGATAGGCTTAGGTTAAAAATAGCGGTAATCAAAAAGTACATTTTTTTCATAATATCTGGTTTAGTGATGATTCAAATGTGAAAAGAGAATGGCACTCAGCACAAGTCATGTTTCCCTCTGCTTTTACAGTTAGGGAAGCTGTAATTAAATCACAAACAATTGATTTTACGGTAATTACAATAGATAAATCTCTGATGAGCCTGAGCTATTTCAGGCTTTTATTTTTATTGACAATGATTATAAAAAAGCCGTACCTTAAAACAATAGAAATTAACAACTACATTAATTCTACTATGGTTTCAGCACAATTATTTGAATTAATTCATTCTCTTTCTCCGAGCGAAAAGGGATACATTAAGAAAAAAGCATTGTCTTCAGGAAAAGGAGAGGAAAATTTCTATATCAAATTATTTGATGCTGTGGCGAATCAGCAAGTATATGATGAAGATAAAATTATCAAAAAATTTAAGGGGGAGATTTTCATAAAAAATATCTCTAAAAGTAAAAACCACTTGTACAATCTCATATTGAAAAGATTGGTGCATTTTCATGAAGAGAATATTGTTAAAATTAAAATCAAAGGAATGTTGAATCAAGGCTTTATTTTGTATAAAAAAGGCTTGCATCAACACGCTCTTAGCCATTATGAAAGGGCATTGAAACTATCGCTTGAAAATGAAGAACTGGTAATTGCCCATGAAATATATTCTAGTATGATCGCTATTTATCTTAGTGGTAACATGGGTGTAAAATTTCCTTATGAAAATGAAATGGCTGAACTTTCAAAAAAAATTCAGAAGGAACAAAAAATATCTTCTTTGAGTAATCAGATTACTGAATTAATGTTTTCCGATAATTTCAACAGAGATGATGAACAAATAAAAAAAATCAATGACATACTCACTCATCCTTTACTGAATGAAATATCCAGCGATGATAGCTTTTATACACAATGGGGGAAAATGTGTTTGTTTAGTCATGGCTATTATTTATTGGGTGAAAACAAAATGGCCGAAGAGATAAAAATGAAACAACTCGATTTTTTACGCGCCAATAAAACTATTACCAATAAAACACCTATGCGTTATGTAAAACATTTGGTAAATGTGGTTAACGCGAAATTAATAATCAATGATTTCGAGCCCATTCCGGCGCTTTTGGAAGAATTAAAAAATTACGAATCGGAAGAAACTCTTTTCGAGCATATTGAACCACTAAAAACTTCAACCTATTACATTCAATACTTTACCTACCTTACTAAAACCAATCAAATAGATAAAGCCTATTCACTGATTGAAGAGAGTTCTAAATGGTTTGAAATGAATGAAAATTCAATTTCCGATTATTTTAAAATTTTATTTTACAACTGTATCTTTCTAGTTTATTTTTTAAAAGGTGAATTCAGAAAATGTATTCCGTGGTTGAATAAAATTCTTTTTATGAAAACTTCTTTCCGTAAAGAATTTCGCTTATCGATGAAATTCCAGCAGCTTATTTTGCATTATGAATTAAAAAACTACGAATTAATAAGCTATCAGATCAAAGCAATTTATAGAGATATTTTAAAACAAAACAACGATCAGGAAGCAACTAAATATATTCTTCGGTGGTTTCAAAACTTTTTGAAAAAAATTAATCATAGCGATTCGCTTACTCAATCCGCTATGGAAATAAAAAGTCGTTTAAATAAAATGACTACTGAAGATGAATGGAAAGTTTTAAATGAAATGAATTTATTTAACGCCTGGATAGATTCAAAAATAAGCAATGAGCCTATGGGCGATTGTTATGCTGCACATTTCAAAAAAGAAATTACTGTTGAATAACTATTTCTCTATTTTAATTTTTCGAAATAAAATGAATCCCGAAATGCGTCATTATTATTCAATCACTATTTTTTGATTGATATCAATACTCTCTCCCCACATTTTAAGAATATAAACTCCAGATGTTACATCAGAAACAGAATATTTATGAGAAAACTGACCTTGTGGAATAAAAGAATTATGCAATAATTTCAGCATTTTTCCCTCCAAAGAATAAAGTTCAATCTTCACCAATTGATTTTGTGTATTGTCGAAAGTTACATTCAAAATATCAATTGCGGGATTAGGAAAAACAGTAAAAGCAGTTTTATCAACAATACCAATGGGAGTTGTGACTGAGCCTGCACTAAGCTTCAGTGTTCCTTTGTATACATTATCCTTTGCATCTGGTAAGCCATTATTTGAAGAGGCTATACCTGCATAATACAAATTCACAACGCCCGAAACAGGAGCTGTCCAATTAAAGTTAAAAGAAGCCATATCTTTCGACACACCTCCATTATTAGTTTGAGTAAGTGTAAAACGCCCTGGCCCTGATCCATAAAGCTGTCTAAGCTGGGTGTGTACCGCATCGGTAACCGTTATTTTACCCAAACCATTATCAATATGCCAATCGGTATTTCCACTATCATCCAATGCTTCGAAACTGAAACCAAAAAGAGATTTCCCTTGCTCGGTAACATGTATAGTCATTTGATACACTTGTCCGGGCACATACAAATTATTTACTATACTAGGAATACTAGTCAGATAAATACTTCCAGGACCAGCATTATCCGCAAGTCCTCCTGAGGTATTACTTCCATTTCCCGCACCATGACAATTGCTTTCCGAACAAGTTTGTTCCCCTGGAGCACCTGTGTATTTTAATTTCCCTGAACTGTCTGCCATAAAAACAACAGCCAATACAAGTACACAAACAATAGATAGAATTTCCTTTTTCATGATTTTTTAGTTTAATTAATAGTGTGATGAATCTACGCCCTAATATTAGTTTAGTAGCAAAGATTTCGCAATCTAATAATCATAATTTTTTACATGAAGGAACTGGGGTAAAACAGCATGAAAATAAATACCAGAGGGAGATCAACGTTAATAAATCTCTCACGCATGAGCCTCTATAATTAGATCTAATTGCAAAAAAAATCCCCTCAATTTCTTGAGAGGATTTTTTCGGGCGACGTATGGGACTCGAACCCACGACCCTCGGTACCACAAACCGATGCTCTAACCAGCTGAGCTAACATCGCCGTATTGGCGGCAAAGTTAATCAAATTCTCAATTGAACCAAATTTTCACTTTAAACTCCATGTAATTCAATAAAAATCCCTCCTTTCAACTGAAAGGTTTGTTTACCAACCGTAATTTTCTCGCCCTCATGCAAAGTGGCTAAGTTATTTATGTCCTTTTCAATAGTATGAATAGATCCCTTGGTTTTTAAGGCCAAATTGATGTATTCTATATTTATTCCCATTGTAGCTCCACAAACAATTACTTTAACAGGATGTTTCACTTTCGATAACAATTCCATATCGCGTGGGGTAGCCCAATTATCAGCAATCATGACATAAGTTGCAGAATCTCCGCATTTCTTCTCTGCCAAAATCATCGTTTCAACATTGTTTTCCGGACAGTCGCCACCACCACCTTTGTACATGGCCAATTTCGCTTTATTGTAAACAGAATCAAAGGCCATTGCTTTCACATGATAGATTCCTCCTACCTTTCCGGTTTCTTTTACCGTTTTGTTATCACCATCATTGAAGAAATAAAAATCCTTCACTTTTTTATTCATCGAATTCAATTTATACCATTGGAAAACTTGTCCTATATAAGGATACATACTCCCGGTCACATCGGTTAAAATCACCATGTTTTTCCATTTTTTATTTCTGTTGAATACTGCCGAAACAACGCTATCAGGGCGAGTAATTACATTTGTGCTTAATACCACCGAAGAACCATCCAAACGATAAACAATAAGTCCATCAGCGGATTCTATTGCTGCTTCAGAAAATGTACTTAATTTTTTATTCTCAATCTTTGATAAAGCTTCACAAGTATTTTTAGTTCCCGATTTCTTCCCCAATACCAACTCATCCAGCATATCCACCTGTTTCGCCATTTCCTCTTTAGTGGGAGCCGGCTGATAGTAAATTTTAAATCCATGAAATAATTTTCCTGCTTCCTCAATGGAATTCGCTTTTTGTCCGATCATTCTGTATTTAATATTCTGATTTTTTAGCGAAGGGAATTTAGCATACAAAGCATCGAAACGCTGAACATCTATAGTATTCTGACTAAATACTTCCGCCCTTTGATAATTAGAATAACAATAGTCGATCATCACCACATTTCCTATTACACCATCACTTACTTTAGTAACGGTAGATTTGGCAAAAGGAAACTCCAGGGTAATTTCATTGATTCCCGACTGAACGAAAGCCACTGTTTTTAAGTCATCTACTTTAATCGATTCAGAATTTTTTATGGTTCCTGCTTTCATATTTAATGAAAGTGCTACCATTAAAGCAAAAGTTAGTTTTTTCATACACGTTTTTTCTTCTTTAATGGGCAAACCTGAAAAAGGTAACCACGAAATTTTCACAAACCTTGACAATTATCAATCTTCTCTCTATAGATAATTTAGTACCTTTAAAAACCAATGGAAAAGCAACGCTTAGATATATCGGGAATGGATTGCACCAATTGCGCAATGACCATTAAAAAAGTTATTGAAAAGACTGGTGCATCTGATGTTTCTGTAAATTTCACCACCGGTGAAGCGGCCTTTGTATTAAAAAACAATGATCTCAACAACATTGTTCAATCGGTAAAGGATTTGGGTTATGGTGTGGCAATAGCCGCTCCGGAACAAATGCACACAGAAAATCACACTCATTCACACGAAGAAGAAGGAATATTTAGAATAGAAAATCTATTGATTTTTTGCGCTCTGCTTACTGCACCACTCCTGCTGCATATGTTCCTCGACGAAGATTCTATTTTAAACCAACCTTGGTTACAATTGATTTTAAGCACACCTGTTTTCATTGTGGGGTGTTTTCGTTTTGGTAAAAGTGCGTGGGAATCTGTAAAAATTATGATTCCGAATATGGATGTATTGATTTTCGTGGGATCGAGTGCAGCTTACTTTTACAGTATTGCCGGTGCCTTCTTTTTACATCCTGATCATGCACATTCTTATCTGTTTTTCGAAACCTCTGCGTCCATCATTACTTTGGTGCTAACGGGCAATTGGATAGAGCATTTATCGGTGAAAAGAACCACGAGCGCCATTGGTGAATTAAGTAAACTACAAAAATCTACGGCTCGTTTGTATTCTCGTTTTGCCGAGGGAGGTTTTATGGAAGTAGAAGTAAAAGACATTCAAATTCATGATGTAGTAATGGTAAGTGAAGGTGAGCAAATTCCCATGGATGGCATTGTTACTGAGGGAGAGTGCTGGGTAGATGAATCATTAATTTCAGGTGAAAGCATTCCTGTTTTAAAGAAAAAGGGAGATCAGGTAATAGGCGGAACCTTATGTAAAGAAGGAAATTTTCGATTTTCTGTAAACAGAATTGGAAAAGACACCACCCTTCAACAAATTATTTCTTTAGTAAAAAGTGCTCAGGAAAATCAACCTGAAATTCAAAGGATAGGCGATAAAGTAAGTGCTGTTTTTGTTCCTGTTGTTTTAGGAATATCGGCCTTAACATTTCTGTTGTGTTATTTCGTTTTCAATACCAGTAGCGAAGTAGCAGTAATGAATAGCATTGCGGTATTGGTAATCTCTTGTCCGTGCGCCATGGGTCTCGCCACCCCTACCGCTGTTATGGTGAGCATTGGTAAAGCTGCAAAACAAGGAATATTAATTCGCGGTGGAAATACTCTTGAACAGCTATCGGAAATTAAACAAATTGTTTTCGATAAAACAGGAACCTTAACAACGGGAGAATTTCGCATAAAAAATATTGAGGTACTAAATAATACCAGCTTATCAGATGTTCAAAATCTTATTTTTTCTTTGGAAAGCAAATCGGTACACCCCATTGCTAAATCAATTTGTAAAATATTAAAATCAACAGCTCAGTTAGTAGAATTGAATGATGTAAAAGAAATAAGAGGACAAGGAATTATAGGAAAACACCAAAATCAATCGATAGAATTGAAAGCAGGGAACTTAGCCGGAGAATTAATTTTATTGAAAGAAAATATTGAAATCGCTCACATTTACATTGAAGATGAAATAAAAAAAGAAGTCAAAGAAGTGATCACCTGGCTTCATCAAAAAGGAATTACACCTATTTTATTATCCGGCGACAAAAAAGAAAATTGCGAAAACCTGGCAAAAGAAGTGGGCATTAAAGAGGTGTATTTCGAACAAAAACCAGAAGATAAATTGCGCGTAATGGAGGAGCTGAACAAAAAAGCGAAAACCGCCATGGTGGGTGATGGAATTAATGATGCCCCCGCTTTAACCAAGGCCTATGTAGGTATTTCATTGGGTGGAGCCACTGATGTAGCTAAAAAATCGGCGCAGGTTATTTTGCTCAACAACCAAAGCTTAATTCAGGTAAAAGAAGTATTGAGCTTAGGAAAAATCACCTTACGCACCATCAAACAAAATTTATTTTGGGCCCTATTATACAACGTTATAGCAATACCATTTGCAGCATTTGGATTTTTAATGCCAATGTTTGCTGCAATTGCAATGGCCTGTTCAGATGTGTTTGTTATTGGAAATTCTTTACGTATCAAAACAAAAGTGTTAAATTGACCCCGTTTTGGCAGAGAGAAAAAACATATTATTTCTAAGTAGCTGGTATCCACATAAAAAGGATCCTACGCTAGGTATTTTCGTTAAGCGACATGCCGAAGCCGTTCACCTTAAAAATAACGTTTGTGTTATTTTCGTGAAGGGTGTCGACCATCAAAAAAATCATTTCGATACCGTAATTCATTCCGATAAAGGAGTCACTGAAATTATGGTGACCTTTCGCAAAAGCACAAAAAAAATGGGTATTGGTAAACTTATCAATAGAGCCCGTTACTACATAGGACACCAGTTGGGATGGAGAGCATTGAAAGTAATGGGATATCGTCCTGATTTAATTCACGTAAATGTTGTTTATCCTGCTGGAATCATGGCCCTGATCTGGAAAAAGGTGAAGGGTATTCCTTATATTATTACTGAACACTGGACCGGTTATTTACCAGAAGACAATAGATATACTGCTTCTAAAATGATGCAGTGGATATCTAAAAAAGTGGTGAAAAATGCAGAAGAAGTAATTGCTGTCTCTGGCGGATTAAAAGAAGCGATGCGGCATCATGGATTGGAAAACAAATACAGTATCATACCGAATGTAGTTGACACCAATTTCTTTTATTACACCACTCCTATCGAAACCCGAAAACATCAGTTTGTGATCGTAGCCGATTTGTACGATAAACAAAAAAATATTTCGGGTACCATTCTAACCTTTAAACATTTGGTTGAAAGAGATTCCCATGCCAGCTTGGTTGTAATTGGAGATGGTAGAGACCGTGGTGTATTAGAACAACTCGTTACCAATTTAGAACTCAATGAATTTGTGAAATTTTTAGGCGTTTTAGATCCGATAGAAGTGAGAAATCATATGCAAAATGCCACCGCAACAGTTCTCTTCAGCAATTTCGAGAACCAACCTTGCGTTATAGCTGAGTCGTTTGCCTGTGGCACTCCTGTTATTGCAACCAATGTAGGTGGAATAAAAGAACATTTACTAGAACAGCACGGATATTTAGTGGAAGCTAACGACAATGAAGCACTGTTGAATGCAATGCAAAAAATGATGCGACATAAAACATTCGATCCTCACGTAATTCGTCAGTATGCACTGGAACACTTTGGATCAAATGTGATTGGTAGTAAGTTAAACGATATTTATTTAAAGCATATTTAAGTTGGTTCGTTCCCTTTTTAATAAATACACTGCAGCTACAAAGGAAAAATCTTTCAAAGGAAAATACCTTAAAAACCTAAGTTCAAGTTTTATTTTGAACGTAGGTTCCATTCTAATCACCTATCTCACCAATCTTATTTTAACCAATATTACCAACAAGGCTGAATACGGTGCTTATGTGGCGGTAAATAATTTAGCAAGCATTATTGCTTTGTTCGCTCCGCTAGGGTTGAGCACTTTGGTAATCCGACAAATTGGAGAATATAAATCGGGAAAACAATTCGCTTTAATTAAAGGCATGAATCACTTCAGCGCCTGGTTTATTTTCACCAGCTCGGCTATTCTTTCCTTTCTTACTTATCTAGCTTGTGTGCATTTTGATTTGATTAAAGGTCTCGACAATCCGGTGTACTTAATTATTGGTTTATCTACTGTGCCCTTTTTGGCTTTAATGAGTTATCACCAGGCAGTACTTAGCGCATTACAACACACGGGAAAAGCTTTGTTGGGCGAAAAAATTATTCGTCCGATTTTATTGGCCGCAGGAAGTGCACTTATTTTTTATTTCTATGGATTACCCGATGGCGGTGATTTGATCAATTTATTTTTGATTGCATGCATCATTGTTTTCCTGATCAATTATTCATTAATGCGTCGTGGATTAAAATTTGAAATTCCGGAAGGACATGGCAAAGAATACGATAAATTAAATTGGATCAAACAGGGATGGATTTTTGTACCTATCAGTATGCTCTCGGTGATCAATGCAAAAATTGATGTACAAATGATTGGAATGTTAATGGACAAAGGTATTGCACTAGATAAAATTGCCGTTTACAACGTTGCCAACAAAGCTGCTCAAGGGGTATCATTGGCATTGCTTATTGCCAATTATGTTTTAGGTCCGTCGGTTGCCGAACTCTATTATTCCAACGAAATGGATCGCTTACAAAATGTAGTTACTAAAACTGCAAAACTGGTAACGTTAATCACTATTCCTCCGGTTATTATTTTAATCATCTTTGGAAAATGGTTGCTTGGATTGTATGGTGAAGGCTATGAAGAAGGCTATACCTCTATGATCATTTTAACGATCGGACAATTCATTAATGTGTTTACAGGATCAGTAGGATATTTATTGCTCGTAACAAAAAATGAAAAATATTCCTTTTGGGGTATGGGCATTAGTGTTGTTTTAAATATTGCTTTAAATTATTTGCTTATTGATGAATACGGTATTGAAGGTGTTTCTTTTGCAACAGCATTGGCTATAGCCGCGTGGAATTTCATTATGCTTTATTACCTGCTTAAAAAAACGGGTATTAATCCTTTGCCCTTTAGTTTACCAAAACGAAAAAATTGACAAATACTGAAACAAAATATCCTAATTTCTTTATTGTTGGGGCGCCTAAATGCGGCACCACATCATTGGTACACTATTTACAACAAAGTCCCAATATCTTTTTTGCCCCCAAAGAAATTCACTTCTTCGGCAGAGATTTACAAATTGTAAATCAATTAAAAGACACTGAAAAATATTTGAATTACTTCAACAAATCCACTCAACCGTTAAGAGGTGATGCTTCGGTTTGGTATCTCTATTCTCGAAGTGCTCCACAAGAAATAAAACAAATGATGCAGAATCCTAAAATCATTATTTGTTTGCGACATCCGGTAGAAATGATTCACTCCTTACACAGCGAAAATTTGTACAATGCCGATGAGAATGAAAAAGATTTTGAAAAAGCATTGGCCCTGGAATACAGCAGAACTACGCATCAAAACATTCCACTTAAAGCACGATTTGAACAATGTTTATTTTACAAACAAAATGGTTTATATAGTGGGCATATAGAACGTTGGCTAAAAGAATTTGGAAAAGAAAATGTGCATTTTGTTTTATTAAATGAATTAAGAAGTAATGCCTTAGAAACAACCAATGATTGTTTAAAGTTTCTGGGAGAAAAACCATTAGAAAACATGAACTCTGATGTGAAGAACGAAGGGAAATCATATGGCTCATTAGTACTTCATCAAAAATTTAAAACAGCCAATAACTTCGAAAAAAATATCATTCGCTTTCTTCTCCCTTCAAAAAAATTGCGCAAAAAAATATTAGATAAAATTTACCAAAAGAATATTCACGTGGGTCAACAAGAAAACATGAGTAATGAACTACGCTCACAATTGCTCTCTTTCTTTAAAGAAGACATTAAAAAAACTTCCGAATTAATTGATAAAAATTTAAATCACTGGTTATTATAAAATGTGTGGAATAAGCGGCATAGTGCAATTCAACCCTGCTTTCAATACTGCTGCTGCGGTAAAGAAAATGAATAGCAAGATTGCACATCGCGGACCCGATGATGAAGGATTTGTATTATTCAACAAAGAAGAAAAAAGAATATGTTTTAGCGAAATTACACCTCAAAATGTACGTGAAAGTTCTTTTTCTTTTTCACCCAAAAACAATATCGATGATACTTCAAAACCTTATACCATAGCATTAGCACACCGACGATTATCCATTCTTGATCTCTCCCCTTCTGGTCACCAACCCATGTGTTCACAGGAAGAAAATATTTGGATTACTTTCAATGGTGAAATATACAACTACAAAGAATTACGAGAGCAACTACAACAAAAAGGATATTCATTTGTTTCTCATTCCGATACAGAAGTGATCATCAACAGCTATAAAGAATGGGGCAACGATTGTGTAAACTATTTCAATGGAATGTGGGCCTTTGTGATTTACGATCAAGAAAAAAATATTTTATTCGCTAGTCGCGATCGCTTTGGTGTTAAACCCTTTTACTATTCTATCGATCAAAATAAATTCTTGTTTGCATCAGAACAAAAAGCACTTTTACATTCAGGATTAATTGAAAAGAAAATAAATCCTCAAGCCGCTTTCGATTATTTAAGCTTCAACGAAATTGAAACAACACCTCAAGGATTATTAGAAGGAATCATAGAATTGGAGCCTGCTCACAATTTATATCTTGATCTATCCACACACAAAGTTGAAATTAAAAAATACTATTCTCTCACTTACAATACTTCTAGTGTTGTGGTTAATTCAAAACAGATTAATGATTATGTAGAAGCCGTAAAAGAAAAAGTAATCTCCTCTGTAAAACTTCGTTTGCGTGCCGATGTGGAAGTAGGCTCTTGTTTGAGTGGTGGATTAGATTCCTCTGTGATTGTCGGGTTAATGCATCACTTGGTTCCTAAACAAAAAATTCATTTGTACACAGCAGGTACAAGTGATAAAAATTTGGATGAAAGCTCTTGGGCTAAAAAAGTGGTAGATCATGTGAACGGACAATGGCATTTGATTCAACCCACTTCCAATGAACTATTGAAAGACCTTGAAGAACTAACCCTTTGCCAAGATATTCCTCTTTTCTCCACCAGTACCTACGCCCAATGGCGCGTGATGAAACAAGTGAAAGAAAGTGGGATTAAAGTAGTACTCGACGGACAAGGTGGCGACGAACTTTTTGGTGGATATGCACACCACAAATATTTTTTAGCGAGAGAAAATAACTCAGGGAAATTCAGCAAAGAATGGTTGAAACAACACGGAATAAAATCGCTACCCACTTCACTGCTGAAACAAATGTACAAAGCAAATTTCAGTGATTTTAAAATGATTAGTGATGATTTGTATAGCAATTATTCCACTTCAGCATTCAAGCATTTTAAAAACGATAAGCAATATTCTTTAAACGAAAGATTAGCGAGTGAATTTTACAATACAAGTTTAAAATCATACCTCAAATGTGAAGACCGCTGCTCTATGTGGTTTTCAGTAGAATCGAGAGTTCCTTTTGCCGATGACATAGAATTAATTGAATTGCTTTTTTCTATTCCGGGAACATACAAAATCATCAACGACTCTATGAAACATTTGCTGAAGGAAAGCATCAAAGGATATATTCCTGAAGATGTTCGTTTGCGCAAAGACAAACTTGGATACGTTACTCCCAACAACGAATGGCTCTATCAAATAAAAGAGGATGTTCGCGATTATTTCTCCAACGATTTAAAAGATTATATTAATCTTGATTACCTCAACAAAAACTACCATAAGTTTTTCGATCAACGCCATTTACCAGAAAACAGAAGGATATTTAAACTGTTGAGTTTTGCTGTTTGGAAAAAGGTGAATGGAGTTTAATCTACCTTATACATTACACAGCGAAATCCTAAATTAGAATTACTTCTTAGTTCATTCATACTATCTCTAATACAAATCTTTCTTTTTTCATCATACTTTACAATGACTTTGTTTTTTCCTTTTGAATAAATAGGAACGCCATAAGAAAAATCCAAATTAGCTCTGAATTGCTTTGACTCATACATATCATAAATTCTATCAGAACTAACATGCCTTTTCACCGCAATGGGCTTTCCATTCACATCTTCACCAATCACTACAAAAGGCATTTTCCCTAAACTATCTTTTATCTCAAGTGTATTATGATCATTAGGAACACTAAATCTCTCATACAATTCTACAGCACTATTTTGACCCATATCTATTGAATATTCATTGTAAATCCACTCGTTGATATTGTTATGAAATCCAAAATCATTACTTGAAAAAAAAGTATTATCACCTCCTTTGATACCGTAAAATTTAGTCCACAAATTAATGTAATATTTGTCGCTACTTAAATACATGTTCATTTCTGATTCTAATTGTTCTTTATTGATTTTCAATATTTTTTCGCGAGCAATTTTCCATTCATATTCAGAAGGCAAACGCAAAGCAGGTAAATAAATTCGATCTTCCCATTTCACAAAATTCTTCTCTGCACTTTTTCGATTACCATAATATTGCTGCATCATTTCTGCTTCCGTATTAAAATTATCTTCATCTAGTTGTACAGAATTAAAATTCAATATTTTTTCCTGTATCAATATATATTCATTTAACCGATCAGTCTTCCACTCGCAATAACGTTGAATTTGTTGCCAATTCAAACCAACCACGGGATAATACGAAAATGCAGGATGAGAAAAATAATTATCATCCATGGGATCATTGAAATTAGAATTATTCCAAACAGAATCGGGTATAGCTTTTTGATAAACTTCAGGATAAGATTGTGCAAACACCTCACGCAACCACTTGAGATAAGTTGCATAATCAATATTTGTTTCTTCATGCATTCCAATATAAAAGGCAGGTGTTATAGAATCGCCTTCTATCAATAACATATCTTTTGGTATATATTTAGAACGAATACTCTTTTGATTATTTATAAAAGAAACACTTATTATGGAAATAAGAATAAATATACCCACTAAGGCTAACCTAAATACTTTCATTTTAATTAATTTGTGATTTTCCAGATTCCACTAAAATAGGAAAATAAATATTATTTTAAATTATACTTTCGTTCACTTAATTCTCGTTAGGAAAATTATGTGGAAGAGTATGAATATTAAAGTGCAGTAATATATTATTTCTTTTACATTTGCAGGCAACTAAATATCAATTCATGAAACATTTATTACTTTTCTCCACCGCTTTTTTCTGTTTAAATATTTTCGCCCAAAGCGATACTGAAGTAGATTCAACAGCATTCGAGAAACCGAAATTCAAAATAGATTACACAAAGGTTTATGGAATTTCACTAGGTGCAAATTATGCCGAATATCTTTTTGCCGAAGTGGGCTTTTATAAAAGTCATGTTTTTAAAACAGGAAAATATCCCCAATTTTCTGCCTTAGCTAATTATGCCTGTGAAATTTCAATGGCCGATAAATTAGTACTTGGTCCTAAAATTCAAACCCGATTACACATTGGATATTTCTGTCCTTCTATTACTACCGTTCTATATACCGATTTACAAAAAGGATATGCCCTTAAATTTCGTCCGGAAATTGGTTTTGGAATGTGGTTTTTCGACGTATCATATGGATACAATTTCAATATTGCCAAATCAGGATTAGACCAATACAATCGCCATGTTTTATCGCTGCATACTTATTTAGGACTTAAAAAAGTTAAGAAAACAAAATACAGTAGTGAATTTTAAATCCATCATAAAGCATGGCTTTAAAGGATATTTTTCAATATTCTTACTACTTCAACTTTTCTCTTTCAGCTCTTGCGAAGATGAACCTAAAAACAAAGTCATTGGTTTACAAACGCTCAATTACTTTCCCGATTTTTATTTAGATTCTATTTCGGCCGCTATTCATCGATGTTATGGATACGACACCTATGTAATGCCGAACATTAAAATTCCAGATAGCCATTTTATTAAAGTAAAATCGCCCCGCTACAGAGCCGATTCTATAATAAACATGCTCAATGAACGCAAACCCGATAGTCTTGCTCATATTTTAGGACTCACCTGCGTAGATATCTCTGTAACCAAAAGAGATAAACTCGGCAGAATTTTAAAACCCGTGGCCTTTTATACCGATTGGGGAGTTTTTGGCTATGGCTATGTTGGAAAACCAGGATCGGTGGTTTCCACCTTTAGAGTTCAGGGTCCCAATCAAAAACTGGTGATAGACAGAATGCAGAAAATTAGCCTGCATGAACTGGGACACAACATGGGCCTACCCCACTGCCCCAACAAAAACTGCTTTATGCGCGATGCAGTTGAATCTATTAAAACCGTTGATAAAGAAGGGAAAACGCTATGCTCCGATTGCAAAAAAAAGCTGCGTTAAAAACAGGTTAAAAAAACTCTGTTTTTTACTTACATATCTCCACAAAAAGACTTATTATTGCGGGTATTTGTTTTTTAACGAAAATGTCGAGTGAGATTCAAGGAAAAGTAAAGCAGATTTTTTCTGCCTATCTGGAGAAAAACGGTCACCGTAAAACTCCCGAAAGATTTGCCATACTTGATCAAATCTACTCCCAAAAAGGTCATTTTGAAATAGAATCACTCTATGAAAAAATGAAAAAGAAAAACTATCGTGTAAGTAGAGCTACCCTGTATAACACTATGGATTTGCTGCTGGCTTGCAACTTAGTTAGAAAACACCAGTTTGGAAAAAACCTCGCACAGTTCGAAAAATCACACGAATTCAAGCAACACGACCATCTTATTTGCACCGAATGTGGCAAAGTGATGGAGTTTTGCGACCCTAGATTGCAAAATATTAAATCCACAGTAGGCGAACTACTCGATTTTGAGGTAATGCACCATTCCCTTAATCTCTATGGCGTTTGTTCTTCCTGTAAATCACTCAAAAAAAATGACAAAAGTTGATGTATTATTAGGCCTCCAATGGGGCGATGAAGGAAAAGGAAAGATTGTTGACGTATTCACTCCTAAATACGATATTATCGCAAGATTTCAAGGTGGGCCAAATGCTGGCCATACTTTAGAATTCGACGGAATAAAACACGTTTTACACACTATTCCTTCGGGAATTTTTCACGAAGACACCATGAACATTATTGGTAATGGAGTGGTAATTGACCCTGTTATCTTGAAAAAAGAAATTGAAAAATTAACCGATAGAAAAGTTGATGTTAAAAAGAAAATGATTGTGTCGCGTAAAGCGCACTTGATTTTACCTACCCATAAAATGCTGGATGCCGCTTCTGAAGCAGCTAAAGGAAAAGCTAAAATCGGTTCTACTTTGAAAGGTATTGGTCCCACTTACATGGATAAAACAGGAAGAAATGGTTTACGTGTAGGAGATATTGAATTAAGCGATTTTCAAGAAAGATATGATGTATTGGTTTCTAAACATAGAACAATGTTGGATCAATACGGTTTCGATTATTCTGCTTTAGCTGAAGCAGAAAAAGAATGGTTTACTGGCATTGATACTTTAAAAAGTTTGACCTTCATCGATAGCGAACATTACTTGGCAGATGCCATTAAAGGCGGACAAACCGTTTTGGCTGAAGGTGCACAGGGTTCATTGTTGGATATTGATTTTGGTTCTTATCCTTTCGTTACTTCTTCCAACACTATTTGTGCTGGTGCCTGCACGGGTTTAGGTATTGCTCCCAATAAAATTGGTGAAGTATTCGGAATCTTCAAAGCTTATTGCACTCGCGTAGGTAGCGGTCCTTTCCCTACAGAATTAGAAGACGAAACAGGTGAAAGAATGCGTAAAGAAGGAAATGAATTTGGTTCAACCACGGGTCGCCCACGCCGTTGCGGATGGATTGATTTACCTGCTTTGAAATACTCTATCTCTATTAATGGCGTTACTCAATTAATTATGATGAAAGCCGATGTTTTAAGTATTTTCGATACCATTAAAGTTTGCACTCACTACAATTACAAAGGTGTTAAAACCGATAAATTTCCTTACAATGTTGAACCAGAAAATGTACAACCTATTTATGTTGACATGAAAGGTTGGAACAAAGATCTTACTGGCTTAACCAATGTAGAAGATATGCCTAAAGAATTGAACGATTATATTGCTTTTCTGGAAAAAGAATTAGAAACTCCAATTACCGTAGTTTCAGTTGGTCCGGATAGAAAACAAACTTTAATCCGCGATAAAGCTTTGGTGTAATCTCAATGTTCGGCAACAGTACTATACGTCATTGCGAGTCCTTGTACTCAAGGCAAAGCAACCTTATAATACTGTTGCTTTTCTTCTCTTTTTCTCTTAGCGCCCAATTCAACAGAAACGAATACGTTGAAATTTTACAAGCCGATGAATTGTCATCGGATCAGCCTGGCGTACAAAACTTAATTGGTCATGTAAAATTAAAACAAGGAAGCCTTTTATTGAATTGCGATAAAGCAAGAATTGAAGACAAAACAAACGACTTCACTGCTGAGGGCCGTGTGTACATGAATAAAAAAGATTCATTGCGCATTTATTGCGATCGAATGAATTATATCGCTGCTAAAAAACTAACTATTTTCAGCGGTAACGTAAAAATGATCAGTGATAAAACTACACTCACTACCGATTTGCTTTACTATGAAAATGAAAGCGGAAAAGTATATTATCAAAACAAAGCGCACATTATTCAAGAGAAAACAAAAATTTGGAGTGATAAAGGTTATTATGTCGCTGCTAAAAAAATGATTTCATTGAAATCAAATGTAGTGGTGAAAAGTGAAGATTTTAGTATCATGTCGGATACCCTCGACTACCACACCGGAACAAAAGTCACTTACTTCCATGGCCCTAGTAGAATCACTACCAAAACAGGAATTATTACTTGTGAAAAAGGATATTTCGATAATATTAAAGATGAAGCTGTTTTCAAAAAAAATGCAAAGGTGATCGACAAAACGATGATTCTAACGGCCGATTCTATTTACAGAAACAATAAAACAAAAATTAGTCACGCCCACGGAAATGTACGTGCTACCGATACTACCGACAATGTTACCATTACCGGAGAACATGGGATTTTCATTGAAAAAGGTGGAAAAAGTTTGATGACTGGTAAAGCATTATTAGAACAAATGATTGATGGCGACACCCTTTTTCTTCATGCCGATACTTTACGTGCAGTAAACGATGAAAAGAAAAAAGACAAAAAAGTTTACGCCTACCACCACGTGAAATTCCTTAAATCAGACATGCAGGGAAAATGCGATTCTCTAACTTATTTTCCTAGCGATTCTTTAATCCGCTTATTTAAAAATCCAATTATATGGACCAATAAAAGTCAGATTAGCGGTGAGTACATTGAAATACTTTTATACAGTAATAAAATTCATGAATTACGCATTAAGAAAAATGGATTTATAATTTCCGAAAACGGTCCGGGTGCCTACGATCAAATTAAAGGTAGAGATATGGTGGGTTATTTCGAGAACAGTAAAATGAGTAAAATGAAAGTAACTGGAAATGGTGAAACCGTTTATTTTGCTAAGGAAAAAGACAGTTCTTATACTGGAGTGAACAAAGCGGAGTGCAGTAGCTTAATGATTTTATTTAAAGACAATCAGGTATCAAGAATTAAATTCTACCAAAAACCCGATGCCACCTTTTATCCTATTCATGAAGTGGATTTAGAAAAAATGAAATTGAAAAATTTCATGTGGAGAATTGAAGAAAAACCGAATAGTATTGAAGATTTATTTAAGTAGGTTAACAACTTTTCTTTCATATATAGGACAATAGTTCCTTCGTGCCTCAGGATGACAACCACTCTCAAAACTCTTTCTCACTCTGTCTTTCGGGGGTGGTTGTCATCCTGAGGCACGAAGGAACTATTGTCCTGAACTTAAAATACAACTCGGAATTCTTATATCGAACTCACATTATAGTAATCAATAGGTCATTGGCCACAACCATTCTCCATTTCGTTTTAAGTAGCCAATTCTATTTCCTGTTTCAATTAAAAATAAATTAGAATTAATCACTTCAATATTTTCAGCGGGAATACCAATAACCCTATTTCCTTCAAGATCAAAAACACTCGTAAAAGCATTTACTTTGTATTTATATTTTCCATCGCCCATATATTTCAAATCGGCATATTTAGGAGCAATTACAAAATCGGCATAGGCATTAATCAAACCCTTTTTCCCACTAATGTCTATCACACCTGTTTCTCTATCCAATTGAATATCCATTGCAAAATTTAACCAAACCAAAGTATCTTCATTAACATCAACGATGTATGAGTTTAAAGTATTTGACGCGAGGTACAATCCATGATTCAAATAGCGCAGTTGCTGATAGGCGGTGGGCATTCTGTTTCCATCATAATCAATTTTATAGAACATTTTTTGAAACTGAACTACGGCTATATTATCGTGAAAATCCTGCGCTTGTTCAAACCAATCTTTAGAAATCACCTTTCCTTTTTCATCAATAAAATTGAATAAATTCTCCTTCTGAACAATTGCTCTTCCATTCACATAAGGACTTATTTGCACAAATTCTTTTTCTTTCTTTTCTTTCCATTGAGCTTCAATTTTCAGTAAGCGCGCCTGATCTGCCTGTTGCCTGCTCACTACTTTTTGTTCTTTGGTTAAAACATCCATCACCTTCCATACCGTATCTCTCTTATACAAAAACTCACTCCCTTTCAAACTAATTAAGCGGGAACAAGTATCTTCAAACAACAATTGAAAATTACTATCGAGCACTCCTAAACACCTTCCTTTTTTATATTGATAAAATCCATTTTTTTCTAAAGAAATTTCATCGAACAATGCGGTAGTTTCTACTTTTCCATTTTCATCTAATATTCCCCATTTATCATTCGACAGCGTAGCAAAAAACAAACTATCACCCATCTCTCCATCACGTGAAATTTTATCGTATTGAAAAGGAATAACTGTTTCATTATTGTTGCTGATCATTCCCCATTTATTTCCCACCGCTGCAACCGCTACATCGTATTTAAAATCTTCAACATTGGTATAAAGAGGTTCAACATCATAAGCTCCTGAAGCATTAATAAAACCCCATTTTCCACCCATATTCATAAAGTAATTTGAGTTTGCAGCGGCATTTAATTTCGAACCTTTTAAATCATCGAAATAAGAATGATAATCGATAAATGTGCTATCGTTCATTTTGGGTACCGAAACAACAGTTCCACCCACCAAACACCTTGCTCTGCCTTCTTTAAATTCTCCGATATATTTAAAATCATCAGAAACCGTTTTACCTTTTAAATTTATAAGCGCAATTTTTGCATCTTCATAATTAGGAATACAACGGGCAAAAGCACCCGATTCAAAATCCTGAAAGCGTAAACTGGTGTATTGCGGTTCCAATAAATATCGATATCCAAGGTGATCATAAACGCCCATAGTAATAGTAGGATTCAATGCATAACCTGCCATAGAATAATTATTAGGAAGCCATGGAGTACTAAAAACGATGGTATATCCTTTTTCCTGATTGATCATGATATCAGAGAAAGTTGGAGGAATTACTATTTTGCCATTCCTGCCTCGCAGTCCCCATTTTTGTTTGCTATTTACATAAAACCAATCTCCTCTAAAAATGGTATCGCCTATCAAAATTTCTGCGCCCAGCATATCATTTCTATTAATGTTTTGTGTAGAAAGGGCAAAGGATTCCCAATTAGTATCACTTCTTTTTTTCCGAATTTTTATTCGAGATACATCCGTATAAGTTTTTCTTTCTACTTCATTTCCTAAGCTATCCACAAGAAGAAGTATCATTTTAGATTCGTCGTAAATCTTAATATTTAATCCCTCCACCTTTATTTGATCAGCACCTAAAGTGTACAGTGTTTTCCCTGAAAGATTTCCTACTCCCCAATGGGCACCATCACGAATAACAGCAATATTGCAATATTGATAAATATCGCATTGATCGAATTCGCCCACCAAAGCCCTTGTTCCATCATCATTGTATAGTCGCCATTTGTTTTTAGGAGTTACTGCCATTATTGAGTTACCGATGTATTGAAAGGAGGCAAATTCTGGCGGACAAATAATTTTTCCGGTGGAGTGAAGCAGACCTTTGTAGCCGCGGTTAGCAAATAAAAAAATATTGGTTTTTACCAAATATAAATTGGTTAACGAATCGGCAATCACTGCTCCATGGTAAAGAGAAAAAAGTACCGAACGACTTCTACGATTTAATTTAACAAAACCATAAATATCAAAAACACCTTCATCATAACGAGCGCGTTCAACAACATCACCATTTTTATTTTTCACGCCCCACAAACCCTCTTCACGGAATAAGAAATAATTATCGTCTAAAATCTGAATATCCTTGTCGTTAGAAAATAAAAGCAAACCATTTTCATTGTAGCAAATAGTTTGTTTTCCTTTCATTGCCTGAATCCAGCCATTGCTTTTTCTGTAAATTAACTCACAAAAAAAATCACAAACTGTATCATTATTGTAACGAATACAACCCCATTTATTTTTGAAATCTCTTGCAGCCAACAGCTGCTTGTTCAGCACCTTCAACTCCTTATATACTACAGGTACAACATACTCTTTCTGGCGATTCATCACTCCCCATTCCTCTCCTATTTTTATGAGAAAATTACCGTTACCCAACAATTTAATTTCACGTGCATTTTCTGGTGCAAGCTGCCATCCGTAACGATCAATCAAGGTAAGCACTCCTTTCTTTTTGGCCATTGCCAATCCATCGTCGCCAAAGGCACCCACAAAATCATACTGAGGTTCAATAATCACTTTACCCGAATCATTAATAAAACCCCATAAATTATTTTTCTTCACAGGAAGTAAACTCTGCGAAAAGGAGGAAATCGACAATAAAAGAAAAAAGAATAATAGTTTTCTCATTACTTAAATTTCAGTCATGAATTTCTCTAAGGCTTCCCTATTATTAATTGTCTCAGCATACTTCTTAACCTCTAGCTTAAGATTATTACTGCGTGAACTTTTCTGACTCATTACTTTAGTAAAGTCTTCGGCTTTTACAAAACCCATTGTACTGTCATTAATGGCTACAGCCACTTTAAACTTTTCGTTCAAAGGTACACGCAACACCACAATTCCCTTTTCTCCACTGAACGGAACCATCGTATTTTGAACAATGAGATAGGCTTTTGAAGCATTAACAGTTTTATTATTCAATTGAAATTCAAAAGCAGCCTGCATTAATTCTCCTTTTTTACACTTATCAAAATTATAAGTACCGAAACCAATGATATTAGCTATTCTCTGCACTTTCTTATTCAAATCTTCACGGGTACTGAATGCTCTTTTCTCATTATTCGACTCATATTCTTTAAACTCTTGCAACTTTGTTAGTGAAGATTCGAATTCAAGCTCTGCTTTCTCCTTGTCTTTGGCAGTGAATACCGGACTCAAAAGGGTTGTAAATTTTTTGCCTTTTTTAGTGAGCTCAACATTGTACAATCCTTTCTCTGAAGAACGGGTAATAATAGCATCTTCCCACTCCTCTTTCATCACCCATTTATTAATATGTGGATTTTGTTCATCACTTTCTCCGGCATAAGTCCACATTACATCTTTAAACTCCTTCAACTCAGGCATGTTAGAATAATCGATATCAAAATCAATCAACTTAAGATCTCTATCGTCTTGCGATCTAATTTTAAAAGTTAAATATTTTATTTCATCGCCGGTGCATTCGATAGGTTCTTCTTTAATGACCGCTTTTTCCACAAATTTCCATGCACTGTCGTTAAGTGAGTACAAGTTAAAATCATCTTCTTTTTTATCGGAAGCAATACTTACAGTAATAGGTTTTTTACTATCCACAAACACAGGTTTTCCTTCGCAATTGGCTTGAATAGAAAACATGCCGGCCGACTCAAATATAGAATCCTTATAAGTCATAGGCAGTTTACTCAACATTATTTCGCCCTTGCTATGAAATTCCTCAAATGAAATCTTCACCTCACCACTAACAAGTTTACCAGTGGCATCTACCACACTATTTGCAGGCACCACTATTGAACTCCCTGTGCTTAAATTAAAGGTATCAGCTTTATTATTTTTAAAAGTGAAAATATTGGCTTCTTTAGCTTTAAGAGCTAATTCAGCTACTTTTTCTGCAGGAACTGAGCAGGAAAAAATTCCAATTGTTACGATAGAAAGTGTACTAAAATATAGTTTTCTCATACATTACGTTTTTCTTACTAATACGGAATAGCAAAAATGTGAC
The DNA here is from genome assembly GCA_023251075.1 of Flavobacteriales bacterium. Classification (GTDB taxonomy): domain Bacteria; phylum Bacteroidota; class Bacteroidia; order Flavobacteriales_C; genus JAHEZL01. Next base: position 133,404 of record JAHEZM010000007.1, read on the forward strand.
ACAATTTCCGAAAAAAAATTCATTTTGGCCGAAATATCTGCATTTCAAAGCACTAAAGCCAAACAAACGGCACAGCTTTTTCACTAAGTCAAAATACAGTTTAACTAAGTGCTGCTATATTATATCCGGCGCTTAATCTAAATTTAATACAGCAAAAGAAAAATATTTCCAACCTTTTTCGTTTTTGTGGTCTTTATTAATGAAATTTAGTGTGAAACAAAATTAAGGATATGCAGAAGAAATTAATATTTTCAGTGGTTTTAGGAATGGTGAGCCTCGGTTTATTGCTCGCTATAGCACCCGAACAAAAAACATTAGAAAACTACCAATTAGAGGCTTTCACCCCCGATAATTTATACAAAAAAGAATGGAAAGAGGTAGAAGCTAAATTAGACAGCAACCTTCCTAAATCGGCGCTAAAAATAATTGAAGTAATCTTAAGCAAAAGCATTAAAGGTCAGCACCACAAACATATTATTAAAGCTATTAACTACAAACTCGATTTACAAGCACGATTTGAAAATAATTCAACCGATTTCAAACTCAATTATTTAAATAAAATAGATTCGGCGCTATCCTTTCCTTCTAAAGAATTCGTTCGTTTAATGTATGCAGAAGAGCTTAAAAGCTACTACAATAGTCATTATTGGGAACTGGAAGACAACGACAATACTGGTTCGCTTAGTAAAAATTACAAAGAATGGAACAAACAACTATTCATCGACACCATTACTGCCATTCACCAAAAAGTATTGCTGCACAGCAATAAATTACAACACCTCAGCACGCATCTTTTCGATTCCTTAAGTTCTGCAGAAGTTAAAGCCTACCCTACTTTATATGATGTTTTTGCCAATAAAATTCTTACAACTCAAATGGGGTTCAACAACAGAAATATTTCTGAATATGTACTTAGTAAAGAATTAAGTTCTTCCATTTTTCAGGTGGAGGAAGAATTCATGCATACGCCACTCAACATCGATAAAGAAAAAAACTACTTCATCATTTCCTTATTTCAGGAATTGGAAAAATTCCACTCCAACAAAAAACCGCAATCGGCCTACTTAAATACTATCCTGCGCCGCCTGTCTTTGGCTAAAGACAATTTTGATATTGCCGATGAAAAAGAAATTTACCGAGGAGAATTAGTACAACTCACCCAACAATTTGAAAACAATTATTTTTTAGATCAGGTTTATTCTCAACTGGCTAATGAGCATACCGAATTAGGAAACACAGAAAAACATTCGGCGAATTACAAAATGGCTGTCGATTATCTTAATCATGCTAAAGATGAAGCCAGCAAACACGGAAAAGACATCCGTGAATTCAATAATTTAATGGATAGAATAAAAGCGCCTTATGTTTCTCTAACTACCGAAAAACAGATTTTACCCAACCAACCATTTTTGGCAAAAGTGACTTTTAAAAATCTGCAAAACAACCAAAAAGAACATTTCATTTACTACAAAATATATCAGCACACAGTAAACGGAATGAAGTCGTACAACAAAGCGCAACAAAAAGGGATTGATACCAATATTCTTAAAAAATGTACTACCCATAAAATCAAGTTATTTAATAAACATGACTATAACGAATACTCTACATTTATTGATTTTCCTGCACAAGCTAGCGGATTTTACACCTTGATCGTAAGCAGCAAAGAAGATTTTATCAAAGAACGTAAAAACGGAAAGTTGGCAGAATCCTTCTTACAAATAAATTCTCTTCATGCCGAAGTAAGTATGGTGGCTAGCGCTACTACAGAGATTACTATTAAAAACAGAGAGAATGGCTTGCCTGTTAAGAATGCCAAAGTTTCTGCTTACGAATACCACTATTGGGAAAATGAGAAAAACTCATTAATTCACAGTGGAAAAACCGATTCGAACGGTGTGGATATTATGAAAAAAGAAGAAGCCAACAATATCTCTTTCCTAGTAGAATACAACAATGAAATGGCAGTGTTTAACGACTACTATTACATTTACAAAGATGAGGAAAGCAACCAAACAATCAATAAAATATTTACCGATAGAGCAATTTATCGCCCAGGACAAACCTGTTATTTTAAAGTAATTTCTACCTCTCAAAAAAATGAAGCTTTTGCAAGTAAACCAGAAATTACTTTGTTGAAAAACAAACCTGTATCCATCTCATTAGAAGATGCAAATTACGAAGACGTTTCAGACACTGTTTTAACCACCAATGAATTTGGTTCCTGCTCGGGAAATTTCAAATTACCTGAAGGAAGAATGAATGGAAGCTGGCATATCAAAGTGGGCGACCAATATACCTACATTCAGGTAGAAGAATATAAGCGTCCGAAATTTGAAGTCACTTTAAATACGCCCAAAGGAGAATACAAGTTAAACGATTCAGTTACTGTTAGCGGAAAAGCAATTGCACTTTCAGGCGCCGCAATTTCTAATCAGAAAGTTATTTTAACCGTAAATCGTGAACGCCAGTACTATTATTCATGGTGTTGGTGGAGACAACCGAGAAACCAGGAAATTACCAATATCGATGAGCATGAAGTTACTACCAATGAAAAAGGTGAGTTCACTTATACTTTTTTCGCGCTATCGCCTAAGAAAAAAGAAGATGCTTATTACACCTTTTCTATTACTGCAAGAGTAACCGATTTAACAGGAGAAAGCAGAGAAGACAATACTTCTATTTCTATTGGAGATAAAGCCATGGAAATTGCATTAGGAATTGGAGAAACGGTTGAAAAAAACAGCGACTTAAAATTTAAAATAAACAGCACCAACCTGCAACATGATTTTACTGATGCTTCCGGAACCTATGAAATAGAAGCATTGGAAAAAGAAAGCAGAATTACCAGAAATAATATTTGGGGAGCAATTGATACCCTTCTTAATTCAGAAAGTGAATTCTACAATAAATTTCCTTTAGAAAAAATACAATACAACACGATTGAAAAACAAAGCAAGGGATCGGTAATTTCAAGTGGGAAATTCAACACGCTTGAAAACAAAACACTGGATCTTTCTTCGCTTAAAAGTTTACCTAATGGCAAATACAGAATCAAATTAAAAAGTGCCGATAAATACGGAACACCTGTAGAATCGGAACAAGAGTTTTTGTTGTTCGATAAAAATGCAAATCAACCAGCCATCAATGTAGATCATTGGATTTCAAAATTAAAAACAGAAGGTGAACCGGGAGAAAAAGCGGCTTTTGTTTTAGCCTCTTCTTTTGAGAATGCACACTACACCATCATTTTAATCAACGACAATAAAAGAGAGTGGATTAAAAAAATTATTTTAAATAATAGTCAGCAACTCATAGAAATTCCAATTACAGAAAACCACCGCGGTGGAATAAGTGTTCAAATTTCAATGACCATCAACAACAGAACTTACCAGGAGTATATTTCTATCCAAGTTCCTTATTCGAACAAAAGGCTGGACGTGAAATTTGAAACATTCAGAGATAAATTAACCCCTGGACAAGCGGAAAAATGGAAGTTGGTCTTAAGTGGTCCGGAGGCAACAAAAGTAAGTGCAGAGATGCTGGCCAGTATGTACGATGCTGCGTTGGATGAATTGGGAGTTGGAGGTTACGGACAAGAATGGAACAATCATATTTACGAAACAACAGGTCAAAATTCTTCCTACTTATTTGGAAATAATTTCAGATACAACCAAACAAACAGTTGTTCATTAGGGAATGATAATATTTATATAAACAGTTGGAATTACAGATATGCTAATCTTGGATCTTATGGTGAATACAAAACTTATGGTTGGGGCGAAGGAGATGATGTTAATGAATTTAGAGCATTTAAGGGAAATGTTTTAAAAGATGAATCTAAAAAAATGATAGCCATGGAGGCACCTGCCGCTGCTGAATATACTGTTACGGTCTCTGACTCCAAAGCAAATTCAGTAGGTGTTTTCGGTTTCAGTATTGCCACTGCAGATTCAACAATGATTACAAGCCAAAAAAGAATAAATTCTAATGCTCCTCTTCAGCTTCGCAAAAATTTCAATGAAACTGCTTTCTTCTACCCTCATTTACGCACCAACAGGGAGGGAGAAATCATTATTGAATTTACTTTACCTGAGTCGCTAACACGATGGAAATTCAGAACCTGGTCGCATACGCAAGAGTTGCTTACCGGATTCACCACTAAAGATATCGTTGCGCAAAAAGATTTGATGATTACTTCCTTTGCTCCGCGTTTTTTCAGAGCAAATGATCAAATTGTTTTCTCTGCGAAGTTGGATAATATATCGGAAGAAAAAATTGATGCCACTACAAAGCTGCAATTATTGAATGCTAAAACAATGCAACCATTAAATACAAACATTGCAACTTTAAACGTTGCTGTTAAAGCAAAATCATCGGAAAAAGCAGAATGGAGTTTTTCTGTTCCTGAAGATGTAGATGCCATTGTTTGCAGAATTTCTGCTGAATCTCCCAACTTTAAAGATGGTGAAGAAATCATTATTCCGGTATTGAAAAACAAAATGCTGGTGCGCGAAACAATGCCTTTCACCATTTATTCTGGCGAAGAAGAATCTTTCGAATTTCAACGCATGAAAGATTTAAAATCTTCTACCTTAAGCAACCATCAATATACTGTGGAATTTACTGCCAACCCTGCTTGGAGCGCCGTTCAGTCAATGCCTTATTTAGCAGAATATCCTTATGAATGTGCCGAACAAACTTTCAGTAGAGTTTTCGCCAATGCCATAACGCGTCATATCATGAACAGTTCACCTAAAATAAAGGCAATCTACGCCGAATGGGAAAAAACTTCGGGAAGTGCCGATGCTTTAATTTCTGCTTTAGATAAAAATCCGGAATTGAAATCGGTTCTTCTAAAAGAAACTCCGTGGGTGAATGAAGCACAAGATGAAACAGAAGCCAAACGACGATTGGCGAAATTATTCAACGGAAAAGAATTAGATAAAAATATTTCATTGGGTGTAAAACGCTTGATGGATTTAGAAAATAACGGATGGAGTTGGTTTGATGGCGGACGCGCTTCTTTCTACATCACCGAACATATTGTGGGAGGATTCGGACACCTTACTAAATTAAATGTAAGTGAGGAATTATTTAAAGATCATCCTTCTTTGAAAGGAAAATTAATGGATGGTATTGAGTTTTTGGATAAAGAAGTAAATACTTGGCACCAGGAAGAAATCAAACGTAAGTATATTATGATACCTACTCCATCTTACGAAATTGTTCATTATTTATATTCTCGTTCTTTTTACCCATCCAAATCGAAATACGAAAATGCTTTTGCTTACTACAAAAAAAATGTGAAAGCGAATTGGACGAAATACAACTTACAAAATCAGGCAATGATTGCGCTGGCTTTCTTTAGAATGGGCGATGTAGAATTTGCTAACGCTATTATGAAATCATTGAAAGAACGTTCTTCTTTCACTAAAGAAATGGGAATGTTTTGGAAAGAAAATGAAAGTAGTTACTACTGGTGGACTGCTCCTATTGAAACGCATTCACTATTGATTGAAGCTTTTGCTGAAGTGAGCAACGATAAAGAAGCGGTAGAAAAAATGCGTTTGTGGTTATTACGAAACAAACAAACGAATGCATGGAATTCCACCAAATCAACTGCCTTAGCTTGTTATGCTTTGTTGCTACAAGGAAGCGATTGGTTAAGTACCGATAATGCATTACAAGTGCAAATTGGAGGAAAAGCTTTGATAATTTCCAATCAATATACCACCGACAATAATCCTTACACCGTACAAAGTGAAGCCGGAACAGGTTATGTAAAAACAGCTTGGCAAGGAAAAGAAATTGATCAAAATAAATTATCGAATATCAAAGTGAAAAACAACGGACCATCAGTTGCCTTTGGCGCTGCGCACTGGGAATATTTTGAGCAACTCGATAAAATTACTACGGCGAATAATACTCCTTTAAAAGTGAGAAAAGAATTTTACAGAATTAATGGCAACGTAATAGAAAATATTAACAGTGAAACGAAATTACATGTAGGCGATAAAATAAAAGTACGCTTATATGTAAGTAGCGACCGTGCTATGGAATTCATTCATTTACGTGATATGCGCGCATCAGCTTTCGAACCCACCGATGTGGTGAGCGAATACCACTACACTACCGGAGCGTGGTATTACCAAAGTGTGAAAGATGCTGCTGTGGATTTCTTCTTCGACAAAATTGAGGTGGGCGAACATCAGCTGGAATATGAAATGACCGTTACACACAAAGGAACTTTCTCCAATGGAATTAGCACTATTGAATGTATGTACGCACCCGAATTTTCGGCACATACACAAGGCATCAATGTAGTAGTGGAGTGATTTAAGAAAATATTTTCTTATGCTTCTCATTCGCCTACTTTCTTAAGCCGGTTTTCAAAGTATGTAATAACACATCTCTATTGTACAACCATTTTGCTTTTTCAAGATGATCATAGGCTTTATAAGTAATATGGACTCCCACAAAAGATGGGATCAAAAAAACACATGCTATCAGCGGATTAGACGCAAAGGTAAAAACTATTGCCCCTGTGAGCGCCAAATATCCCAATCCACTACCCAGCATTAATTTCTTAAAATATAAATCGAGTTCTTTACCTCCTTCCACCGAACGATAGATTTGATTGTGAATTTTTCTGGAAAAAATTCCTACCCATCGGTAATTGTTTTTTTTATCTGATATAGTATGTGCGTAAAAACACATGGTTTCTCTTTCGTAGGCGGCTTTCACAGAATCAATAGAAACCATTTCTCCTTCATCTTTGGTATTAAAAAATAAAGTGTCTTTGTTGCTGATCTGTGAAAAAACAGAAGTTGAAAATCCTATCATTAAAAAAAACAGAAAGGATTGGGTTGACGCATAATTCTTCATAACATTCATCTTTAAGTAGTTTGTGAATGTTCCAACGACAATGAGGAAAGGGTATTGTAAAAATACTAAAAACAAAAAATCGAAAAAATATCGACTCAATAAAAAAACTAGATAACTCTAAGCTTCCCCAAATACATTCCATCTTCTTCTTCAAAAAGAATCTCCAATGAAAAACCATTTTGCTCAGCAGTTTCCATCATTACTTCTTTAGAGATAAACAACCATGGAAAAGGATTTCCTTTATGTTGTTTATACTGCATGGTGTATTCCACCTCTCCATAATACTTACCATTCAAATCAATGGTTAAACCTCCATCTTCTTCCAAATACATATACAAAATATCACAGGAATCGAAAATAATTTGTCCGCCTTTATTGAGCATCAACCTGGCTTTATCTAAAAATATTTTTAACCCATTTAAAGTTCCTGTAATTCCAATTCCATTCATCATCATTAAAATAGTATCGAATCCTTTATCGAAATAATTTTCTAAATCAGAACAAACCACTTTCTTCACTCCTCTTTCCTGAGCAATAGCACAACATTCTTTGGAGTTATCGAGCAAAACAACATCCATCTTACTATTTTGTAATTCCAAGGAATGAGATCCTACGCCTCCTCCTATTTCCAAAACTTTACCCTTACAGAAAGATAAAGCCTTATGCTCCAGCTCAGGCATTTCTTTGTAAGATCTAAATAAATATTTTACAGGGATTATAGAATTTTCGGGAATGTTGCTTTGTACTTTAATATCGGCCGCTTTACCATGCTTCACAAAATCGCGACAAGCAACACCAATTACATCAGGGGAAGAGGAAGATTTCATTCCTCAATGTTAAGGATAAATTCAAACTAAAAATAGTTCTTCAAATCTTTGGTTTCCAAATATGGAGTCCAATCTTCTTCACTCAACATAGGCTTAATTTCCAAAACAGTATCGTCGTGTTTATTAAACACCGCCTGAACATAATAATTTGCCAAACGATACATTCTCAAACGAAGCATACCACTATAAATTACTTCATCTAAAAGCAAGCCTCTTCTGTTAAGTACCAGCAGACTTTCTTTGGTATTTAAATTTTTGTATTGATTGATATCCATGCTAAGATTTTTTGTTCTTTAACGAGGCATGGCTTTTGTAAGTTCCAAAATAAGTACTTGTAGTTTTCAACATTGGATTTTTAAAATCGTAGAGAACAACAATAATAGGCTATTCAGAAAAAACATTAATTTCGGAGAGATGGCAAATGAGTTTACAGAATATAGATCTCAGTGGAAAGTTTTGCTTTTCGCAGCACTCCTTTTGACTGCCATTTCGATAAACGCACAAACTGCTCCTAAATTTTACAGCAAAGATTTTAATGAAGATGGTATTAGCGACGATTTCATTGTAAATTATTTTTTAGGAATGTTGGATTATGCTATGTATACCGACGGACTCACCAAAACACAATACAAGTTCATTTTTCAACGTCAGGAAACCAAACACGGCATCGTTAAAATCACGCCTATTCCCTATTATTTCAAAACAGAGAAAGGAGAAAAAGCTTTACCTAAAATTGATAGTTTATTGTTTAACATCCCCCTCACCAAAAATATTGATCCATCGCTGGTTTGGTTGTTAGACAATTACGTTACCAAAACCAAAAGCACCTCTAAATATTTCAGTAATATCAGTTCTTTTGAGCCATCATGGATTTCGAAATCACCTGAATTACCTAACAATTACCGATTGGCAATCAGTGATACCACCCTGCTTTACAAAATGTATGAGAGTCAGCACCTGAAAGACACAAGTTCAAATGCCTACGTTACTTATCTGGGGAAATTTCAATCGCGTGCAATTTCCATGACTAAATCCGACATAAATATTATTTATCCAATACTGTTGGATTCAACTTCAACCTTTAAGATTTACCAAACCGGACACGGCGTTTACATCAAAAAAGACAGTAGCTATTGTTGGGTTTTTACCAGTGATGGCGGGTTATACAACAACATTCAAAAACTTGAATGGGAAAGCATTCAACAAATAGAAACATATAAAGATTTTATTTTGGTGTTGAATCAACCTTACCCTGCCATTCAAAATAGTTTATTCATCGTGGATTGGAAAAGAGGAAGAACCTTTGAACTGAATCACGATTTTTTATTGGCTCACGCTCCCGATTATTACTTTATCGACAATATCCAAATCATGGAAAACGAACTCTTCCTTTTTGTTAAAACCCGACCGTCGGCCGATCTACTCAAACAAATCCGTATCGATCTTAGTCCGATTATAGAAGAGATGGGAAAAACCAAATAGCGCCTCAATTTAATTATCGACTTATTTCAATTTTCCTTACCTTCATTTTCACAAGCATAATTTTATGAAGAAATATTTACTTTTTATAGCTACAGCATTGATTTCAGGACTTAATGCTCAAACTTTACAAAGCGACAATCAAATACAATTGGTTTCAACCAAACAAAACACTAATGAGCTGAATCCTTTCAGCGAAGAAGCCAAACAAAGTATTTCAGGCGATTACAGAGCATTCAATGAAACTACCATAGGAACTACCATTTTCGATTTACAATGGTACGGCGCCAATCAAAAAAGAATTCATAACAATGGCGATGGTACCCTTTCGGCAACATGGATGTTTTCCGGGCAAACCTCTAAAACACCTGCCGATAGAGGTTCGGGGTATAACTATTACAACGGAACCAGCTGGGCTTTGCTTCCTGGCAATATCAACAGCAGAATTGAAACCCAAAAAACAGGCTGGCCCAACATGATTGTAATGCCTTACGGTAAAGAAATTATTATCTCTCACAGAAATGTTGATTCCTCTTTAGTAATGACTTACAGAAACACCAAAGGAAGTGGTTCGTGGACAGAACAAAAATTGGCCAACGGTTATCATCTTTTTTGGAGCAGAGCCGTGCAAGGCGGAGCAAATGATTCTACTATTCATGTTATAGGAAACTCTTTAACCGTAGAAGATGGTGGTGCTTTGGTAAATGGATTGAATGGTGCTCTGTACTATTTGCGTTCCACCGACGGTGGAATTAATTGGTCGACTCCCATTCCTCTTCCAGGAATTGATACCACATGGACTGCCGGAATTACCGGAGATAACTATACCATAGATTGTGATGGAGACAACGTATCTATTGTGGTAGGTGCAAAATGGATGGATGTGAAATTGTTTAAATCAAACGACAATGGATTGAATTGGACCAATCAGCTGGTGAATGATTTTCCTTATGATAAATTCGATGAAACCAAAACTCTGGTTACGGATACCGCTTATACCAATGATGGATTTTTAGAAGTGCTGATTGATAAAAATGGAAAATCACATGTTTGGTTTGGCTTAACACGATTACTAAATACAAGCTTAACCGATACCTCTATTTCTTATTACCCTGGTATAAACAGTTTGATTTACTGGAACGAAACTTCTGCTGCCCATCCAATAGCATACGCTTCAGATTTAGACAATACCGGCGGAATTGAAGTGGCCGATCCCAGTTCTACTTTTCCTTCTTATGGTTGCTCTCTTGCTTCCATGCCTAGCGCTGGAATTGATGCCAGCGGAACAATTTATTTAGTATACTCTGCTTTTAACGAATTGTATTATTCATCAAGTTTGAAACCGCAGAATTACCGACATTTATATGCCATTAAAACCAGTGATGGCGGATTAAACTGGAGCACTCCCAACGATATTTCACCAGTTAAAGTAAACGACAATCAAAGAGAATATGTGTATCCTTCTGTTGCCAGAAAAGTCGATAGTTACCTGCACGTAATTGCCCAAGAAGATGATGAACCAGGCTTGTATATTTCCAGTGAAAATGATTTACCGAACTACGCCAATATCATTTATTTCAAAACTCCCATTACTTTGGATGTAGCCGTAAAAGATGTTCAATCATCAATAGGTGGAATGACTATTTATCCTAATCCTGCTACAGGAAATAATACCACTATAAATTTCAATACCCGCTCTACTGCAACGGCAACCATCAACTTATACAACGTATTGGGAGAAAAAATTTACAATCAGCCTTTAGGTTCATTAAACAGTGGAAATCACAGTACCAACTTATCCTTACAAAACTTAAGTAATGGTTTATACTTTGTTGAATTATCAAACGGAGAAGAAAAAATCACTCAACCTTTAGTAGTGAAATAAATGAATCATTCTTTAACGTTTACACCCAAACAAGAGAAGCTGAGAAAGAGAATGCTCAATTCTTTTATCTTCTTTTTATTCACTTTTTTTAAAGTGCCCATGGTGGCTGTGGCAGGTATTAGAGTTAAAAAATTAGATGCTGAAAAATGCGAAACCACTGTTCCTTTCAAACATTTAAATAAGAATCCTTTTAAATCCATGTACTTTGCTGTGCAAGCTATGGCAGCAGAAATATCTACCGCTATTCCCGCAATGATTGCGATAGAAAAACACGACTTATCGGTAGCGATGTTAGTGGTAGAAAATAAATCGGAATTTTATAAAAAAGGAGTATCTAAAATCACTTTTACTTGTGAAGACATACAGGGATTTTCTGAAACTATAGAAAAATGCATCAGCACCAAAGAAGCTCACACCTATACTGCAAAAACTACAGGAACAATGAGCGATGGCACAGTAGTTTCAGTTTTTTATTTTACGTGGTCGTTTAAAGTGCGAGAGAAAAAATGAGCAAAGACGTAAAGAAATTATTGCAACAACTTAAGAAGAAAAATCACCGCGAGGTAGATAAATTATTTCATCAGGCACACGATGAAGTTTTTGCAAAAACCGATTGTTTAGAATGTGCTATTTGCTGTAAAACTACAGGGCCGCTATTTACCGATAAAGATATTGTTAGAATTGCCAAACATTTGCGCTTAACACCTCAAAAATTCATTGAACAATATTTGCGTATCGATGAAGACAAAGATTA